>CAYNEM010000008.1:0-136499 GCA_964396265.1 uncultured Methanomassiliicoccales archaeon | reverse complement strand
GGCGCAGGTCGGGGGTTCAATTCCCCCCTGCGGCTCTCTCGGCGTAAACGCCTCCGCCGCGTGTCTCAATGATCCGTAACCCGTTCGCGGGGTCCGGACGCGACCGCCGTCTCCCCAAGCAGCTCGATCCCATCGCCCACGTGGATCTCACCCTCCGTGAGGATCTGGGCACGCAAGCCCCCTCGATGGACGAGGCCCGAGAGCACGCCGCGCCGAGTCAGACCTTCTAGATGGGCGCACGGTTCGCACAGCCGGACGCCGCGTATCCGCACGTTCCCGACGAGGAACTCACGACCCACGAGATGGTTGAGCGGAACCCCGCGCGTCACCACGTTCCGCCGCGCGTCGCCGGGGGATATCCGAGTCTCATTGTCGCGAGCCATCGCCTCGATCGCCTCGAGCTCGATGAGCGTAACCTCCCGCCCCGGCCCCGGTTGGTCGGAGTACGTGCCTCGGGCGAGGAAGTACCGGTCCCCCTCGAGGCCACGCCCCGGGACGGCGCGGACGCGCTCAACGGAGCGCGTTGGCTGTTCTCGCTCCGGCGTAATGTGTAGGGAAACCACTCGACCGGTCCACGCGCCGTGTGCCATTCGGCCTCATCGATGCCGCGCTGCTATCTAATACCTGCGGAGGGGCGTCGGAGCCCACATCCCGGCTGCTAGCGTCCCAGCCAGGCGCTGGTCCGGTTCATCTCAACGTTGAACCTCCTCAAGCGAGTGCAGATTCAATCGGGGGGGCAGCCCCCGCGTGGAGACTCCCGCGATACCCGATCGCCTACGCGCAGAACTTGGCGACGTTGTCCTTGAAGTGGTTCTTCTCGAACTCGTTCCCGTCCCTCGAGCCCTTCACGCCGCCCGCGGTGCCCGTGATCCATCGCGGGAACCACTGGAACGACGGAAGGACGTCTTGGTTGCTCAGAATCAGAATTGGCACGCTAATCTCAATACGCAGACTTGGACTCGGTGGCCCCCAGTCACACATGCGGGGATGCTGAAATGAAGAGATGGCCTTGGGTTCTGGCGGTCGTGGCGATCGTGGCGTTGATTGTTGCTAGCTTGGGCGAGATGCCGCTCCTCTCCTCCGTCTCGACCTCGCCGTCGACTTCCGAGTCGTCGCACTTCAACAACTTCTACGGGGACCACACCGGCACCTGGGACGGTGACCACGATGGCGACAATGATGATGACGACGAAGATGATGGCTCGGATGATCCCAAATGGCAGCTGTTCGGGACCGCACAGAGGGTGAGGTTCCTGGGCAACGACGTCATCCGGGTCGACACGTTCCCCGCGGGCACGTTCGGGGGCGCCTCGATCGCGCTCGGCGTGCCGATCGGCACGCTCGACCGGAAGATCGCGTTCAATGTCTACCTCGTGAACATCGACTGCTTCGGAGGATCCCCGCGCATCACGCTCCGCGTCGACCTCAACGGCGACGGGACGGCCGAGGGAAGCGCGTGGGGATACATGGGTCCATTCGCCACCTTCTCTGGCTGCGCCCAGCAGGTGTGGCGGTACCTCGATATGACGGATGGGGGCCAGCGATGGGACACCTCGCAGCTGACCGGCGCGACCCCCTCGATCATCTGCGGCTCGTTCGTGTGCACCTTCGCGCAGATCAACGCTTTCCTCACGACGAACTTCCCGAACCACAAGGTCCTCTCCGGTTTCATCGTCCAGGACGCGTTCACTCCCATCATGCAAGGGATCGCGTTCTACGACGACCTTGAGATCGGCGACGCGGTGCTGGACTAGGTGCTGAGAGCCCCGGGCCGCCTCCACAGTCGAAGGCGCCGCCTAAACAGTCAACTCGAGAAAACGCCTCAGCCGGGTCGTAGCCTAGCAGTAGTCGACGGTGTTCAGCTTCAGCTTGTTCCCGTGGAGCTCGTTCCCGCTCGTCGAGCCCTTCACGCCGCAGGCGTTCGCGGTGATCTTGTTCTTCTCGATCTCATTGCCAGTAGCGGCGAGCGCGATCCCGTTCCCGTTCTCCGAGATCTTGTTCTTCTCGAGCTCGACGTCCGTGGAGGACCGGATCTCTATGCCATCGTTGCCGTTCCCGCGGATGTCGCACTTCTCGATCTCGACGTGCGTCGAGCCCAGGATGCGGATCCCGTCGCCGTCACCGAACGCGCGGAAGCCGTTGCCGGAAACCGTGACCTTCTCCACCTCGACGTCGTGCGAGTTCGAGATCAGGATGCCGGTCCGGAAGTTCGTCACGGTGCCCGGGCCCTCGATGGACACGTGGGTCCGTCCGATCACTGTGATGCCCCGGGTCGGGGGACCGCGGCTGGGCCCGGTGATCGAGTGACCGTTGAGCTCGATCTCCACCCCGTCGGCTCCCACGGTGATGCCGCTGCCCATGCAGATGAGGTCGTGGTCCAGCTCCAGGTCCGCCACGATCGTCTTGCCGCACAGGTCGTTCGAGGGCGGCAGGGGGGACGACGGCTGCGGCGGAGAAGACGGCCCCGCGGCGGCGCCGAGCATCGCAAGGCTCGAGGCTAGGAGGACAGCCGCAATCGCGAGAGAGAACACGCGTGGCCCCCTAACCGCCCTCAGAAGTCGTACCTGCATGTGCAATCGTCTTGACAGTAGACGCTCCCCAGACCTAACGATTTCGGTGCGGCTGTCATCCGTGATTCTCATGATGAGGAGCACGGGCGAGGAAACCCTAGGAACGAGGGCGCGTGTCCCCGGCGACCGCCCGGCGACCCTTGCGGCCTCCGCGTCGGTACCTCTTCTCCTTCTTCCGCGCGTCCTTCGGCGGCCGCTCCTTGCGCTTGGGCACGAGCCACCCATGGCGGCTCCCGCCAAAGCCTTGGCGGCGATGGAGGTTTTAAGCCCCCGCTCCGGATACATCGTCCCCGAGGGCTGTGACGGCAACGAGAGGCGGCCGTCGGCCGCGTGGGATTCGGACGGGCGTCACGCGGAGAGCCGCGGCGAAGCCCCTCGCGCGGTACCTCGTGCTCTGGTGGCACCTGCAGAAGCTGTACGTGGGCGTGTTCGAGAACGAGACGGAGGCGACGCTCCACGCGGCCGCGCGGAACGGGGTCGTCGTCGAGCTCCTCGGCCCGACGGTCTCGATTGGCGCGATTGAGGACTACTGGCGGCGCGACGAGCAGGGACGGCCGATGCCCGGGGAATGGCGCACCTCGCGCGTCCCGACGGTGGCGTGAACGAAGCATATTTATCGCGCACACGTCTTCGCGTCCCTATGGACCGAGCGTCGGTGCCGATCGTCGAGGAAGGCCGGCCGACCCGCTCGGGTTCCTTGGCGGTGAACGAGGCCGGCCGCATCGTGTTCCGCGCGAGCCCCGCCTTGGCGAGCGCCCTCCATGCCGCCGTGGACGACGAGACCGTGGACCTCAGCCCGCTCCGGTTCGACGACCGCCGCCGGGGCCTCTCCCTGGCCGCCTCCCTCGCGAAGGGCGTTCCTGCTAGCCTCGTGGAATGCGAAACGGTGGTGGGCGCCCTCGAGGTCCGCGGCTACGTCGATCGGGGATGGGTCCGACTCACGGTCCGTCCGGGGGACTTCGACCCCGACGCCGCGTGGGACTTCCTTCTGGCGGCGAACGAGGCGAGGCTCGAGGCGCCGAGGGCCTAGCCGAACTCGCGGCCGACACGACGCCCGTGCGCTTCGTGGATCTGCTTGAACTGCTCGCGCGCCGCCGCGTTCGCCTCGAGGACCTCGAACTCTGCGAGGAAGTTGCGGTCCTTGTAGACGACGACGGGCTTCCCCTCGCGCACGATCTTGAGGACGAGGTTCACGTCCCCCCCGCCCTCCGGGCTCTCGAACAGCGTGTAGAAGCCGAGGAACTCGCCCACGACCTCCTCGAACCCCTCCTCACCGTAGAAGAACTTCCACCGCACCCGGTCCCCGATGTACACGTCCATGAGCGGGAGGATGCGGTCGTCGATGATCCCGGCCTCGCGGAGCACCGCGCGCTCCTCCTCGGTCGGGTCCCGCTGCTCCACGGCCGCCCCATCCCCGGGTTCCCCTTAAACTCTGGCCTTCCATGAGTTCGCTGGGCGATAACGGGAGGGGTGCTTTCTTAGCCGCCGAGGCGTGCGACGGAGCCATGCGCACTGTGATCGCAGGTTTGGCGGTGGTTCTTGCCCTCGCGCTCTTCGCCGGCCCCGTGGCCGCGGAGTCGGGGGTCACGACACTGAGCGGGGGACAGGAGTCCGTGGTCGCGACCATGACCCTCAACGCGGGAGACGTCGTCGAGTGGACGTACTCGTCCGGAGGCTCTGCGAAGTTCACGATCGACCGCGAGGGGACGGGCGAGGTCTTCTCGACGTCCGCGATGGTCGGCATCGGGAAGTTTACCGCGACCGCGAGCGGGCAATACGTATTCACGTTCAAGAACACGGCCGACACCCTCACGATCGTGAGCTACGACCTGAAGAGGCCGTTCAGCGCCGCGCCTTTCCTCATCGCGGGAGGCGTGGGTGCGGCCGCCGCTGCGGGCGGTGGGAGCCTCCTCTGGTTGCGCAAGCGGAGCCGGACCCGCGCGGCCATGGCTCCGCCCCAGTTCCCCGCCCCGCCCCCGACTCCCTAGAGCGGGATTCGTCCACGAGACTCTCGAAACCCTACGCGTCCAGGTAGCGGTAGAACTCGTACGGGCTCGGCCGCAGCGACGTCTGCAGGTGCTCGTCGACCTTGAGCTCCACGTACTTGTCGAGGAGGTCCTGCGTGAACACGCTCTTGAGGAACATGTAGTCCGTGTTCAGGAAGTCCACCGCCTCCTTCAACGACCCGGGGAGCTCGCGGATCCCGTACTGCTTCCTCTTGGAAGCATCGAGCTTGTAGATGTCCTCGTCCACAGGGTCGCCGGGGTCGATCTTCTTCTTGATGCCGTCGAGGCCCGCGCAGAGCATGGCGGCGAACGACAGGTAGGCGTTGCACGAGGGGTCCGGGGTCCGGTACTCGATGCGCTTCGCGTGCTCGATCCCCTTGTAGTACATGGGTATGCGGACGTTCGCGCTCCGGTTCCGCCTAGACCACGCGATGAACACGGGCGCCTCGTACCCAGGCACGAGCCGGCGGTAGGAGTTCGTCGTGGGGTTCGTGATCGCGCACAGCGCGCGCGCGTGCTCCATGAGGCCGCCGATGTAGTAGCGGCACGTCTGCGAGATCTCCGCGTACTCGTCCTTCGGGTCGTACATCGCGTTCTTGCCCTTCGTCCAGAGCGACTGGTGGACGTGCATCCCGCTCGCGTTGTCGCCGTAGATCGGTTTCGGCATGAACGTGGCCAGCTTCCCGAACTTGGCGGCGACCATCTTGGCGGCGTACTTGTACGTCACGACCCTGTCCGCCATCGTGACGAGCTCGTCGTACCGCATGTCGATCTCGACCTGGCCGGCGGTCGCGACCTCGTGGTGGTGCGCGTCGAGGGTCATGCCGAAGCTGTCCATCAGGATACGGCAGAACTCGTTCCGGTAATCCTGCAGGCTGTCCTGCGGCGGCGCCGGGTAGTAACCCTCCTTGAATCGGATCGGATAGCTCTTGCCGCCGTTGTCCGCCCACGGGGCCTCGCTGGAAAGGATCTCATAGCCGCAGCCACTCCACGGGTTCCGCAATGCGTCGGGGGTGGGGAGCATGCGGACGCCGTCGAACACGAAGAACTCGATCTCCGGGCCCCAGTACGTCGTGTCGTACCCCGCGTCGGCCGCCGCCTTCGCCGCCTTCTGCGCGATGAACCGGGAGTCGCGCGAGAATCGCTCGTGCGAGCCGCCCTCGTGCACGTTCACGATGAACCGCGCGGTCTTGTCCGCCTCCCCATAGAACGGCAAGATCGCGAACGTGGAGGGGTCCGGGTAGAGGACCATGTCCGACTCGTGGATCTCCTTGAAGCCCTTGATCGAGGATCCGTCGAGCTTCCCGATCCCGTCCTTGAAGTCGCTTTCCCCGACCGTGTTCGCGGGGACCGTGATGTGCTGCAGGCTGCCCAGAAGATCGACGAACCACAGGTCGATCCAGCGGACCTTCTCCTTTTGGACGGTCGCCATCACGCGCGCGGCTCCTTCGCTGCTTCCAGTTTTCGTCATGTGAATCCTCCCGAATCCCGGCCCTGAGGGGTGTCCGGCGCCCCTTCTTTCGGGTCGCTTCTGCGGCCATTGGACCGTTCATACTTAAACGTTCTTCGGCAAGAACCAAACGAATGTATCGAAATCACATAGGACACTAGACATTTGCTCGGAAAACGCACGAAATCTTAGCAAGGTTCAAACCCTTGAACGGCATGCGTGTCCTATGGACGAACCCCCGACCGCCGCCAAGGTCGACGAGCTCGACATCCGCATCCTGCACGAGATGAACGAAGACGCGCGCCGGTCGTTCCGCGCGATCGCGAAGTCGCTCAGCGTGTCCATCAGCACGGTGAGCAACCGCGTGCGGCGTCTCGAGGAGAGCGGCGTCATCATGGGATACGTCCCCGTCGTCGACCCGAAGCGCATCGGCTACGACGTGATCTCCGTCATCGGGGTGAAGATCTCGCGCGGGAAGCTGCTCGAGGTCCAGCGGAAGATCGCGAAGGACGAAAGGGTGTTCGGGGTGTACGACGTCACGGGCGAGTGGGACTCCGTGATCATGGTGCGGTTCAAGAACACGCGGGAGCTCGACGCGTTCATCAAGAAGCTCGTCGTCATGGAGAACGTGGAGCGCACGTACACGCAGGTCGTGCTGAACATCGTGAAGGAGGAGAAACGGGTTTTCGTCTAGGGACTCCCGTGGACATCCCCATAACGCTTAATATCGAGCCTCTCCATAGCGTGCGTCCAGAGGAGCTGGTTGGAGGGGTCCTATGCCTGAAGTGTTAGGGTTCAACCCGAACCGGGACCTTGGGTTCGATCCGCATCGCGACCGGGGTTTCGACCCCGACCGCGAGCTCGGGTTCGACCCGGGCCGGGAACGCGGGTTCTTGACCGACCGGGACCTCGGCTTCGGAAAGCGCGGACCCGTCTTCCGCGGGTATGTGTGCCCGATCTGCGGGGCCCAGGTCACCGCGGATCAGCCGTCGTGCACGGAGTGCGGAGCGGTGTTCGACCGCAAGGGGTCCGCGACCCCACCGGTGAGGGAAGCCAGTCCCGGCACGCGTTGGACCGTGGCGCCACCGAGCTCCACGGTTCCTCCACCTGCTGGCGCATCGCCCCCTCGACGGTCGCCTCCTCCCACGGGCACTCACTCCTATCCACCGCCGCCAAAGCGGGTGGACTCAAGATTCTGCATCTTCTGCGGCGCGCGCTTGACCTCCGACGACACGTTCTGCTGGCAGTGCGGGAACCGCGCCGGGGGAGGATGACCTCATGGCCGTTGCGGTCGCTCTCCTGGGCGTGAGCATCTACATCTGGATCGCAGTCATCGCGTTTCTGTTCCTTCTCATCCTTGTCGTTCTAGGGGACTTTGGGGTCGGCGGAGACGTCGATGTGGGTGGCGACCTGGACTACGGGGAGTTCGTCGGGCCGGGGATCTCGCCACTGAGCCCCCCCCTCCTTGCGACCTTCGGCTCCACCTTCGGCGCTCTTGGCGCCGTACTCGAACGACAGGGATTGGACCCCCTACCGGTGGCGTTCCTTTCCGGAGTCGCCGGGATAGCAGCCTCGGTTGGCATGTTCGTCGTCGTCCAGAAGTACCTCGTTCGAGCCCAGACGTCTTCGGACGTGCACCCTGAGGAACTGGTCGGGCGGGACGCGCAGGTCTTGATTCCGATCGGGCGGGGCCAATCAGGCCAGATCCTCATCATCACGCCGGAACGGGGCAGGACGCTGTTCTCGGCAATCGCGGAGGACGAGATCCCCCGTGACTCCATCGTCGAGATCCTTGGGTTTGTCGGGGGAGTCGCGAATGTTCGGAAGAAACTGGGATGAGGGGATTCAATGAGTGCGCTGGCCGGGGGAATTTCGAGATTGGAACAGACCGAATTCATCATCGTCGTCGTGGTGTTGATCGGCGCAGCGTTCCTGGGTTTTGCAGTGTACGCCTCGCGCTACAAGAGGGTCCCGCCGGACAAGGCGATGGTCGTCTATGGGCGGCGAGCGAAGCAGGGCCGCGTGGGCTATAGCGTAATCACGGGCGGCGGGAAGTTCATCGTCCCGATCGTTGAGGCTTATGAGTTCCTCCGCCTCGACGTCCGCACGCTCGACGTCGTTGTTACCGACATCGTGACGGACGTGCGGCAGAGCGGAGCGAAGCTGAACATCAAGGCCGTCGCGCAGGTCCGTGTCTCCGACGACATGGAAGTGCTCCGCACCGCAGCGAGCCAGCTGCTTCACAAGACGGATCCGGAGATCAATGAGATTGCCCTGAAGACGTTGGAGGGGCACGTGCGGAGCATCTGCGCGACCTTGACGATCGAGCAGGTCAACACCGAGCGGGACACGATGGCGACGCAGATCCAGGGTATGGCGGCTGCGGACCTCAAAAACCTCGGTCTTGAGATCCGGTCTTTCGTGATCAAAGAAGTCGAAGACGAGCGCGGCTACCTCGACGCCCTCGGCGTGAAGAGGACGGAGGAGGTCAAGCGCGATGCGCGCATGGGCAAGGCGAACGCGAACCGCGAGGCGACCGTCGCCGAGGCGATGGCTGCGCAACAGGCCGAGAAGGCGAACGCGGATGCGGAGGCGAACGTCGCCACCTACCACAGGGACAGGGACGTCACGAAGCAGAAGTCGGAGACCGCGGTCGAGATGGAGCGCGCGAACAAGGAGATCTCCTTCGACATCCAGATGGCGAAGCGGCAGCAGGAGCTGATCGTCGAGCAGAAGCGCATCGACATCCGCTCGAAGGAGCAAGAGGTCCTCGTTCAGGTGCAGGAAGTCCTCCGGAAGGAGCAGGAACAGAGCGCCGAACAGCTCGTCCCCGCCAGGGTGAAGGCGGACGCGATCGCAGCGGAGGCGGACGGGGAGCGCCGGCGCCTGATCGCCATCGCAGAGGGCGAGAAGGAGCGGCTGTCGCGCGTGGCGATGGGCGAGGCGGAGCGCATCCGGCAGGAGGGAACCGCCAAAGCGGACGTCATCCGGCTCACGGGCGAGGCGGAGGCCTACGCGATCAAGGCGACGGGGCTCGCCACGGCCGAGGCGATGCGCGCTAAGGCGGAGGCCTGGGAGATGTACGGTCGCGCTGCCGTCACGCAGCTCATCGTCGAGAAATTGCCGGAAATCGTCGGCAACGCCGCGAAGTCCCTGGAGGGCACGTCGAAGCTGATCATCATGGGGGAGCGGGGACCGAGCTCGCTCGTCGGGTCCGTGGTTGACATCGCCGCGCAGGCGCCGGCCCTCGTGAAAGCCCTCACGGGCATGGAGCTCAGCGACCTCGCCGGTAAGCTAAAGGACGTCATGAAGTGAGCCTGGCGAAGCTCTCCGCCGCGTGGGCCCAAGGGGCGCCTCCGGAGGCCGCGATCGGGGCCTTTTCGGAGGCCGCCCTCACTGTGGCGGTGCTGGATGCGCTGCTCGAGGACCCCGAACTACGGAAGAAGGCTCTGGCGGCGCTGAGCAAGGGAGAGCCTTAGGGCTTCGCCGCAAAGCCCGGATGAAGACGATCAAAGGTTGACGACGACGACGTCCTTAATCGCCTGCATCCCCTGGAACGGCAGGATGATGCGACCCTGGGCGTCCGTCTTGTAGAGGCGTGGCTCTATTTCATTCGCAGGCATGACGAGGACGTCGATGACCTTCCCCGAACTCGTGTCCACGATGAAGTTCTCAATCATTCCCAAAATCTGACCGTCGTTCGTCATCACGGTCTTCCCGCGCAGCTCCGTGGCGAATTTCCTCATGTCCCATCACCGGTGAAGAAGCACGGACCCGTGCTCCCATCCCTTTGGCGGCGCATGCTGCCCGGGCTATAAGGAACTTTCCCTGAGGCGGCACATCACCGGTAGTAGACGATCTCTTCCTTCTTCTTCCCGACGCCGCGCATGATCTCCTGCCCGATGCGGTCGTAGAATCGGATCGTCTCCTCGTCGACGCTTGCCGGGATGATCTTACGGGCGTCCTCGAAGTGCTTCATGGTGACCTTCTTCGCCTTCGGGTCCTCGCGCAGGGCGATCATCGCCGCCTCCCGGCACAAACCCTCGATGTCCGCGCCCGTGAAGTTGTCGAGCTCCTCGACGAGCGCCTCGAGCTCGACGTCCTTCTCGAGGGGCATGTCCCGCGTGTGGACGCGCATGATCGCCAGACGGGCCTTCTTGTCCGGGATGGGCACGAGGATGAGCCGGTCGAAGCGGCCCGTGCGCAACAGCCCGGGGTCGATCATGTCCGGGCGGTTCGTCGCCCCGATGACGACGACGCCCTCCATGGACTCGAGGCCATCGAGCGACGTGAGCAGCTGGTTCACAACGCGCTCCGTGACACCCTCGTCCGTCCCCGTCCCGCGGCGGTGCGCGATGCCGTCGATCTCGTCAAGGAACACGATGCACGGCGCGACCTGCTTCGCCTTCTTGAAGATCATACGGACGGCCTTCTCGGACTCGCCGACCCACTTCGACATCACCTCGGGGCCCTTGATCGAAATGAAGTTCGCCTCGCTCTCGTGCGCGACCGCCTTCGCGAGGAGCGTCTTCCCCGTACCCGGCGGGCCGTACAGGAGGATGCCGCGCGGGGGTTTGATGCCCATCCGCGTGAACGAATCGGGATCCTTGAGCGGCATTTCCACCGCCTCGCGAAGCTTCATCTTCACGTCCTCGAGCCCGCCCACGTCCCCCCAAGTGATGTGAGGGATCTCGACGAGGACCTCGCGCATCGCGCTCGGCTCGATCTCCTTCAGCGCGTTCTTGAAGTCCTCCGGGAGGACACGCATCCTCTCGAGGACCTCGGCCGGGATCGGGTGTTCGAGGTCCATCTCCGGCAGGTACCGGCGCAGCGCCTTCATCGCGGCCTCCCGGCACAACGCCGCCAAGTCTGCGCCGACGAACCCGTGGCTGACGTTCGCGAGATCCGACAGGAGGCGGTCCTTGTCTTCCTCGGCTCCCTCGATCGGCATGCCGCGCGAGTGGATCTGCAAGATCTCCTTGCGCCCCTTCCGGTCCGGGACGCCGATATAGATCTCCCGATCGAACCGGCCCGGGCGGCGGAGCGCGGGGTCGATCGCCTCGTCGCGGTTCGTCGCGCCGATCACGATGAGCTGGCCGCGGCCGGTCAGGCCGTCCATCAGGGTCAGGAGTTGAGCGACGACGCGTCGCTCGACCTCGCCGGTGACGTCCTCGCGCTTGGGCGCGATCGAGTCGAGCTCGTCGATGAAAAGGACGGACGGGGCATTCTTCTGGGCCTCGTCGAACTTCTCCCGGAGCCGCTCCTCGCTCTGACCGTAATATTTTGACATTACCTCCGGGCCCTGGATCGAGTAGAAGTTCGCGCCAGCCTCGTTCGCGACCGCCTTCGCGATCAGTGTCTTGCCCGTCCCTGGGGGCCCATAGAGCAGTACGCCCTTTGGCGGCTCGATGCCGAGACGCTCGAACAGCTCCGCATGCTTGAGCGGCAGCTCGATCATCTCGCGGACCTTGAGCAGTTCCTCGCTCAGTCCGCCGACGTCCTCGTACGTGATCGTCTGCGTAAGGACCTCGCCTTCGCGGACGGGCTCCTCCTTCATCTCGATGACGGAGTCGTCCACGATCTGGACGACGCCCTTCGGCACGACCTTGATGACCATGAACGGGAGCGCGCCGCCCATGAGGGCGATTCCCGGGACGATGACCACGTCGCCTTTCGTGACCGGGCGCTTCAGGAGGCCGCGCTTCACGAAGTTCTCGATTCCTTGGCCGAAGGAAATCTTGTGCCCTTCGCTAATGATCGGTGCGATCGTCACGCGCTCGGCGGGCAGGACCTCCGCCTTGCGCACTTCGACCCTATCCCCGATCGAGACGCCGAGGTTGCGGCGCACCAGCCCGTCCACGCGGATGATGCCCTTGCCCTCGTCCTCCTGCATCACGCGGAACAGCTTGGCGGCGGTCCCTTTCTTCCCGACAATTTCGACGACCTCGCCGACATCGACGCCGAGCGCGAGGCGCGTCTTCGTGTCGACGCGCGCACGTCCGAGACCGACATCCGACTGAGGCGCTTCAGCCACTTTGAGAATGACCCTTTCGGGCACGGCGATTCAAGCTAGCCTCGGTTAATAAACGTTATCGTTTGATTACGAGACTGTCCGGACGAGTGCGCGAGCGCCTTCGGAAGTCAGGCATGCTGCAGAACGCGAGAATTGCTCCTGCGCCAAACAGGGCCCCGCCCCCGGCCACGATGCCTTCCGCTTGAAGGAGGTCCGCGGGGAGTGGTGGGATCGACTCGGAACAGACAATGAAACCTCCGTAGTGTATCGTTCCCGGGCACCGAGCCGTGGCTCCCATGGGTGCCAATCCCTCCTCCGTGATTGGGAGGATGAGCCCCGCAAACAGGAGCGAGACAGCCACGGGCGCAACGACGATGCGCGGGATCCGCGGGAGGGCGGGCACCGACAGGGCAACAATCGCAAACGCAATTCCTGTCCCTGCGACGAAGGCACCGAGAACTGCCTGGCGGCGATTGTCCGCCTGCGTGGCATCGAGTCGGGCGCACATCTCAACGCGAGAGACCTGGCCCCCAGTGGTGCACGTGTCGTTGAACGACGCCGTCGACTCCGATGCCGCCGTGACCCCCGACTGCGCAAGAGCCGCGCCCGCCACGAAAAGGCAAAGACCGAGTACCAGGAATGCCCGCCTCCACCAGATCAACGCCGCCAACGCCCGAGGTTCGGCCGCCGTGAGAACCCTACGCCGGCGGGTGTCGCGCACTCTCGTTCCTCCGCTCGTGGCGATGGTGGTCAATCGCCTCCACAATCGTCAGATCTCCCTTGGCAACTCGGCGCGCGAGCCCCTGGGAGATCGTCATCTCGCCGCCACTTCGGAGGCGGCTCTGCCGCTGGATCTCGCGGACCTCACCCTCCGTCGGCTCGATCACGTAGAATCGCGCGGCGCGCACCCCGCGGCCCCGTGCGATCTCGATGGCGGCGTCCGCGTCGGGCGTGGGGCTCGGCACCCGGGGCGTCGTGCCCTTTTCGTTCACAATCTCGACCGGCAACCCGAGGGGCGCGAGGGCGTTGATGATCCGGTTCCGGTTCGTCGGGTCCCCGTGGCCGACGCGGAGGCGGACGCGTTCCGCAGGGAATCCCAGCAGTGCGGACCGCACGATGTCCGCCACGCCCTCGGGGCTCCCGGCCGCGCGTGTGTCGACGACCTCGCCGTCCCCTACGAACGCCACCCCGGGCTCGGCGCCGGGGTCGACGCCGATGACGAACTCCCGCCAGCGGTGCCTCCCGCGCAGGATCTGCAGGGAGCGCGCGATCGCGTCCTCGACGTTCTCCACCGCCACGACGTCGGAGAACGGGATCCCGGCGGCCTCCGCAGGCGACGTCAGGACCGCCCCCACATCCCGCGGGACCGGCTCGCCGCGGATCAGCGAGCGGAACGGGATCTCGCGAGCCTTCAACGCGGCCACGACGTCGTGGTACAGGCGGAAGTCCTCCGTCAGGAGGCCCAAGACCTTGCGCACGGAGTCACGATGGGATTCCACGCCCAAGAACGTTACGCAGGGGTGGGCCCGCAATGACTGGATCCCTAGGGGCGGAACCGCGAGAAGATCCCTTTGCGCCTCGTTTGACTCTCCATGTCCGCGAGCTGCGCGAAGTGCCTCCGCTCCTCGGGCGTCAGGTTCGTGGGCGTCACGAGCACGATCCGCGCGAGCTGGTCCCCGCGTCCCCCGGCCTCGAGGTTCGGAAGCCCCTTCCCACGCAGCCGGAGAAACGAGTGGGTCTGCGTGCCCGGAGGGATCCGCAGGCGCGCGGTGCCTTCCAGGGTGGGCACCTCCACGTCCGCGCCAAGCGTTGCCTGCGAGACCGTGATGGGCAGGTCCAGGATGAGGTCGTCCCCCTGGCGGCGGAAGACCGGATGGTCCCGCACGTGGAGGACGAGGTACAGGTCGCCCGATGGACCGCCCCGCGAGGCGGCCTCGCCCTTTCCCGAGAGCCGGAGGCGCATGCCGTCCCTCGCGCCCACGGGGATCTCGACGGTGACCGCGGACGTCTCGTGCCTCGCCCCCGAGCCGTTGCACGCCGCGCAGGTGCGCTCCGGCCACTGCCCGCGCCCGCGGCACCTCGGGCATGTCGTGATCGTCACCATCCGCGTGTAGCCGCGTTGCTGCACCTTGCCCGCCTGGCCGGAACCGTTGCACTGCGGGCACCGGGTCACGCGCCCGCCCTCCGCGCCGGTCCCCTTGCAGGGAGGACACGGGGCGGCCCGGGGGATCTCGAACGTCTTCGGCGTGCCCCGCACGACGTCCTCGAGGTCGATCTCGAGGTCGTACCGGAGGTCCGCGCCGCGGCGCGACTGACGGGCGCCGGGGCTGCGTCCGAACAGGGAGTCGAAGACGGAGCCGCCGAAGAGGTCCCCGAAGATGTCCTCGAGGTCCGAGGTGTGCGTGAACCGCGACCAGTCGAATCCCTGACCGCCCCAGACCTGCTGCTCGACGCCGGTGTGCCCGTAGGCATCGTACAGTTTGCGCTTCTCCTCGTCCGCGAGGACTTCGTACGCCTCGCTGATCTCCTTGAACCGCTCTTCCGCCTCGGCCTTCCCTTCTGCAGGGACGCGGTCCGGGTGGAACTTCATCGCGAGCCGACGATACGCCTTCTTGATCTCCTCGGGACTTGTGTCTCGGCCGACCCCGAGCACCTCGTAGTAGTCGCGCTTCATCCCCGGCTGCGCGGGCATCGTAGCGGCCTCAGTCCTTCTTGACTTCGTCGTAGTCGACGTCGACGACGTCCGCAGCACCGCCACCGGCGGCATCTCCCGGCTCCTGCGGCGGCGGCGTCGCCTGGGACCGCTGGTAGACCTCGATGCCGACCTTCAACGTCTCCTGCTTCAATGCTTCGAAGGCTTTCTTGAGCGCGGCGAAGTCCTCCGCCTTCAGGGCCTCGCGCAGGACCTCCATCGCCGCCTCGACCCCCTTCCGAGTGCCCTCGCTGACCTTGTCACCGAGCTCCTTGAGCTGCTTGTCCGTCTCGTAGAGGAGGGCATCGGACGTGTTCCTCAGCTCCGCGAACTCCTGGCGGCGGCGGTCCTCCTCCGCATGTTGCTCGGCGTCGCGGACGGCGCTGTCGATCGCACCCTTCTCCATCCGGTGCGGCGCGAGGATCGTGAGCTTCTCGGACTTCCCGGTGCCCATGTCCTTCGCGGTCACGGTCAGCATGCCGTTCGCGTCGATGTCGAACGTCACTTCGATCTGCGGCATGCCGCGCGGCGCGGGCGGGAGCCCCTTCAGGTAGAACTTCCCGAGGCTCACGTCGTCGCTCGCCATCGGGCGCTCGCCCTGGAGCACGTGGACCTCGACGGTCGTCTGCCCGTCCGCGGCAGTACTGAACACCTGCGACTTGCGCGTCGGGATCGTCGTGTTCCTCTCGATGAGGCGCGTGAACACGCTGCCGAGCGTCTCCACGCCGAGGCTGAGGGGGGTCACGTCGAGGAGCAGGATGTCCTTGATCTCGCCGGAGAGGATCGCGCCCTGGATCGCGGCCCCGAGGGCCACGCACTGCATGGGGTCGACGCCGCGCGCGGCCTTGCGCCCGAGGATGCGCTCGAACCGGTCGCGAACGACGGGCATGCGCGTCGGCCCGCCGACGAGGATGATGTGGTTGACCTCCTTGGGGTCCCAACCGGCGTCCTTGAACGCCTGGCGGATCGGAGCCTCGAGCCGCGAGAGGACGGGCTCGATGAGCTCCTCGAGCTTCGCGCGCGTCATCGAAACTTCCAGGTGCAGCGGCTTGCCCGCCTTCTGCGTGATGAACGGCAGGTTCAGCGTCGTGTTCACGGTGCTGCTGAGCTCGATCTTCGCCTTCTCCGCCGCGTCGCGCACGCGTTGCATCGCCTGGCGGTCGGGCCGGAGGTCCGCCTCGTACTCCGTGCGGAAATCCGCGACGAGCCAGTCGACGAGCGTGTTGTCCATGTCCATGCCGCCAAGCTGCGTGTCGCCCGACGTCGAGGCGACCTCGAACACGCCCTCGCCCATCTCCATCAGCGTGACATCGAAGGTGCCCCCGCCGAGGTCGAGCACGCAGATCTTGCCTTCCGCCTCCTTGTCCAGGCCGTACGCGAGGGCCGCCGCGGTCGGCTCGTTCACGAGGCGCAGTACCTCGAGCCCGGCGATCTGGCCCGCGTCTTTCGTCGCCTGGCGCTGGTTGTCGTTGAAGTACGCGGGGACGGTGATCACGACCTGCGTCACCTTCTCCCCGAGGAACTGCTCGGCATCCTGCCTGATCTTCCGCAGGACCATCGCGCTGATCTCCTGCGGCGTGTACGTCTTGTCGTCGATTGTAACCTTGTAGTTCGTCCCCATCTTGCGCTTGATCTGCATGACCGTGCGCTCCGGGTTCAGGATCGCTTGCCGCTTCGCGGGCTCGCCGACCAGGGGACCGTCCTTCGTGAAGGCGATGATCGACGGGAACATCTTGCCTCCGTACGTGCTTCCCTCCGCGCTCGGGATGATCTTGGGCTGCCCGCTCTCCATGTACGCGGCTTCCGAGTTCGTCGTTCCCAGGTCGATTCCGACAATCCTTCCCATCGCTACTCACCTCGCTTGACCACGATGACCTTCGCGGGCCGGAGGAGGCGCCGGCGGTACCGGTATCCCCTCTGCACGACTTCCCTCACGGTTCCGTCGCTTAAATCCTCGTCGTTCGCCCGCCCGACGACCTCGTGCTCGTACGGGTTGAACGATTCCTTCGCGGGGTTCACGGCTTCGAGGCCCGCGTCCGCGAGCACGCCCCACAGCTTCTCCCGGAGCATACGCACGCCCTCCCCCGCCTCGCCCGGGATGGCGGCCACCGCGCTGTCGAAGTCGTCGAGGAGAGGGAGGAGGGAAGCGAGGAGGCTCTCGTTCGCCACCTCGCGGACCTCCTCCGCCTCCCGCGCGGTGCGCTTCTGGAGGTTCTCGTAATCCGCCTGCGCACGCCGGGCGCGATCGAGCAGCTCAGTCGCGCGCTCGGTTGTCACCTGGAGTTCGGAGCGGAGGCGTGCGATCTCGGCATCCACCTCGGGGGCCGCAGGCTCTGCCGTCTGGGCTTCCGTGCGCTCCTCGCTCATCGTGTCCCTCCGCGCAGGACTGGGGGAGGCGTCGTGGCCTAGTAGTCCTCGCCGCCGCCGTCGTGGTCGTCGCCGCCGGCGCCGCCCTTGCCCCCGGCGCCGCCCCCGCCGCCGCCCCCGCCGCCGCCCGACTTCGCGGCGATGACGTCGTCAATCCTCAGGATCATGATCGCGGCATCCGTGGCGGAGCTGATCGCCTGAGAGCCCACCCGGATCGGCTCGAGCACGTTGTTCTTCAGCGCGTCCTCGACCTTGCCGGTGAAGACGTTGATCCCCGCGTGCTTGTGGCCCTTCTTGTGCTCCTTCCTCAGATCGATAAGCGTGTCGATAGGGTCGAGGCCCGCGTTCTCAGCGAGGGTGCGCGGCACGACTTCCACCGCTTCCGCGAACGCCTCGATCGCGATCTGCTCCCGGCCGCCGACCGTCGCCGCGTAGTCCCGCAGCCCGAGGGCGATCTCCATCGCCGTCGAGCCTGCGCCGGTGATGAACTTGCCGTCCTCGACCGCGACCGCGACCACGCTCGTCGCGTCCTCAAGGCTTCGCTCGAGCTCGTCCACGACGTGCTCCGTGCCGCCACGGATGAGGATGGACACGGCCTTCGGGTTCTTGCAGCCCGTGACGAACGTCATCTCGTCATCGCCAATCTTCTTCTCGTACACGAGCTTCGCGTTGCCGAGGTCCTCCTTCGCGAGCTCGTCGAGCTTCGTGACGATGTGGCCGCCCGTGGCCTTCGCGAGCTTCTCCATGTCGGACTTCTTCACGCGGCGCACCGCGTAGATGCCCGCCTTCGCGAGGTAGTGCTGGACGAGGTCGTCAATGCCCTTCTGGCAGAACAGCGCGTTCGCGCCGCTCTTCTTCACCTGCTCGACCATCTTCCGCAGCACGTTCTCCTCCTCGTTCAGGAACGCCTGGAGCTGGTTCGGATCCGTGATCTCGATCTTCGCGTCGATTTCCGTCTTCTTGACCTCGAGGGCCGCGTCCACGAGGGCGATCTTCGCGCCCTCGACCTGCTGCGGCATCCCCGGGTGCACCCGCTCCTTGTCGCAGATGATCCCTTCGACGAGCTGCGTGTCGGCGATCGAGCCGCCCTGCTTCTTCGTGACCTGGATGTTGTCCTCGTCCACGACCCACTTGCCGTCGCGCTCCTCTGCGACCATCGTGACCGCCTTGACGCACACCTCGGACAGCATCTCGGAGTGTGAGCTGGCGGATTTGCTCGACATCGCGGTCCGTGCAATCTTGATGAGGATCTCGCGGTCCTTCGGCGTGACCGGCCGGGCGACCTTCTCCACGATCGCGTTCGCCTTCTCCGACGCCACGCGGTAGCCCTGCGCGATGACAGTCGGATGGATGTTCTGCTCGATCATCTCCTCGGCCTTCTTGAGCAGTTCTCCCGCAAGGATCACCGCCGTCGTGGTCCCGTCCCCTGCCTCCTGGTCCTGCGTCTTCGCGACCTCGACGATCATCTTGGCGGCCGGGTGTTCGATGTCGATCTCCTTGAGGATCGTGACCCCGTCGTTCGTGATCACGACGTCCCCGAGGCTGTCGACGAGCATCTTGTCCATCCCGCGCGGACCCAGCGTGGAGCGGACCGCGTCGGCCACCGCGCGTGCGGCGGCGATGTTGTTGAACTGCGCTCCCTTTCCACGCTCGCGGCGCGTTCCCTCTTTCAGTACAAAGATCGGTGTTCCACTGGGCATCATCGTCTAAACCCCCAATTCAGCGGGCGCGAATAGACGTGCTCTTCTATATAAGCATTATCATGAGGCCGCGTCGGGCGGCTTCCGCCGGCGCCACCAGAGGACGAGCGGCGGGACGAGGATGAGGACCGCCAAGGCGAGCAAGTAGAGCGGCGAGGTGGGCACTTCCACCCGCGCGAGGGCGCTGGACGTCCCCCCGCCGCCAGTGGCGACGACCACGACGCGACCCAAGCCTCCGGCTGTGGCGGTGAACCTGCCGTCGCCATCGACGGTCCCGATCCCCCCGTCGACGTGCCACGAGATCGTCGCGTTCTCGACCCGGTTGCCTTTCGCATCGTACGCCCGGGCGATGAAGACGAGGGACTCCCCCGTACGGACCAGGGCGGCTCCCGGCGTGAGCACGACGGAGGCGACCGCGCCAGGGATCACGATGGCCGTTGCGACCCCCTGCGTTGTGCTGACCGCGGCACGGATCTGTTGAACGCCCTTGCGCCACGGTTCGAACCGGCCGCCCTCGATGGTCCCGTTCGTCGTGGACCAGACGACGGTGCCGAGCACGACCTCGTTGCCCGCGCGGTCCATCCCCACCGCGGAGAACGTAGCGGTCTCGTCCGAGCGGATCGTCACAAGGTCCGGGACGACCACGATGCGAACGAGAGCCCCGGGGACGACGGTCACCTGGGCGCTGCCGACCACGAGCCCCTCCTGCGCAAGGACCGCCCACGTCCCCCGGATCGTGGGGCTGTATCGCCCGGATGAGCTGATGCCTCCCGCGTCCGCGGTCCAGAGGGGCGCCGCAGGGACCTCGTTCCCCTTCGCGTCGAATCCTCGGACGGAGAATTGCGCGGTCTCGTCGGCGGTAATCGTGATCGTTGGCGGCGTGACGTCCAATCGCGCGAGGAGGCCGGGGACGACCGTGATGGCGGCACTCCCCGAGACCCCGGACGCGTTCGCGTAGACCACGCACACCCCGGCAAGGGCGGGTTCGAACCGCCCGGATTGCGTGACGATTCCGCACATGGCCTCCCAGAGGAAGACGGCGCCCATGCGATTCCCCTTGGCGTCGTAGCCCGTCGCGACGAGATCTACGGTCTGGTCCGCGGTGATCGTGGGAGCCGGTGGATCGACATCAATTCGGGCCAAGGCGCCCGGGAAGACCGCGACGGTCGCCAGCCCTGAGACGAAGCCGACGGCCGCGATCACGACATGCGCGCCGACGGGGCCCGGCGTGTACAGGCCCGCCGTGGAGACCGAACCCGCGTCCGTGGACCATGCGGGCGTGATCGCGACGGAGTTCCCATCCGCGTCGAATCCCTGTGCCGCGAAGGACGCGACCTCATCGGCGGTGATCACCACGCTCGCCGGCGTCACTTCGATGAGCGCGAGGGCGCCGGGCACCACCGTGACTTGGGCGAGCCCGGCAACGCCGAAGGCCTCCGCCCGGACATCCCAGACGCCGACCGCATGGGCGTCGTAAAACCCCTGCGCATCGATCGTGCCGCCGCCCGACGACCAGCGCGGGGACACCGGCACGGGATTCCCCTTCGCGTCGCGTCCCGTGGCATCGAAGTCGAGCACCTCGTCCGCGGTCATCGCCGCCACTGGAGGCGTGACGTCAATCGCCGCCAATGCGCCGGGGAGCACGGTGACCGGGGCGGAGCCGGAAATCCCGCTGGCGTTCGCGAAGACCGCCCACGTCCCCATACGATAGGGCGTGAAGAGGCCGGCACTGACGGAACCGTTCGTGGACGCCCACGACGGGACGATGGCGACGACATTGTCCCGGGCGTCGTAGCCCGTGGCGGTGAACTGGACCGTGTCGTCTGCGGTGAGGGTCGCGCTCGCAGGGTCGATCGCAATCCGCGCGAGGCCGCCCGGGGAGACGTGGACGACGGCGGACCCGGAGACGCCGCTCTGGTTCGCCCACACCTGCCAATCTCCCGCGACCTGCGGGATGTAGGCGCCGCCGACGATGGACCCTCCCGTCGCCTGCCACGCGGGGAACGAGGGGTACGGGCTGCCGAATTGGTCATAGCCCAGGGCGGTGAACATGACCGGCGTGTCCGTGTCCGTCCACGCCTCGGGCGGCGTAACCTCAATGCGCGAGAGCGTGGGAGGACCGGGTGGGATCGCACGAGCAAAATAAGCCTCAACCTCGCCGCTCCGCGCGTCCGCCCATGCGCAGTTGACGTATCCGAAGGAGTCCGCGACGAGCGTCGTGTAGTCCCCGATGAAGAACTGTGAGACCCATTCCGTGTCCGTCACCCGGAAGCTGGGGATCCAATCCCGGCCCCCGTTCGCCGACGCCGCGTAGCGGTACGTCATCAATCCTGTCCGGGAATCGTACCAGGACACGTGGACCATCCCGCCCGCGTCGACGCCGATGCCGGGCATGAATTGGCGGCCGTTGGAATCGTCGCTCGGAGTGACGGGGGCGGACCACGTCACCCCGTTGTCACTCGAACGCGAGAGGAGGACGTCCCACGCCCCCAGGCCGTCGTCCGCGGTCCACACGACGTACACGTTCCCGCCGATCCAGTCCGCCGCGATTGCCGGCAGCGGGCCGGCCCGCTGGTCCCCGGCTCCGGTGAAGGGAGCCGCCCCCGCAAACCGGGGGACAGACCAGCTCGCGCCGCCGTCGAAGGAGGAGAGCACGTAGATGCCGCCACCGCGGACCCACCCGAGATACAGCATCCCGGCGGCGCTGGAGGCGAACACGCAACCGTTCCCGTTCCGGTCGAGGATGCGCGTCGGCGCCCAGGTCTGCCCGCCGTCCGTCGACCGCGTGTACCGGAGCTCCGTGCCCCCCGCGAAGTTCGCGTAGCAGACGTGGAGGACGGTCCCGACCGCGTGCGCCCAGGGCTTGTCGTTGAACCCGTTCGTCGTGTCGCTCGCAATCACTGGCGGCGCGAACGTGACGCCGCCGTCCGTGGACTTATAGACGACGATCCGCGAGCCGCCTGCCGTGCGGTTGAACGGCATGCAGATGAAGTACACGTCGTCGTTGGAGTCCACCATGACGAACGGGTCCCCGTCGGCCTCCCAGGGATCGAGGTGGAGAAGCCGGTTCGCGGACCACGTTATGCCCCCGTCGGTCGAGTACGAGTACCCGCAGCGGTAGTCCGGGTTCGGAGCTCGGGCGTCGTTCCAACCCATGTGGATCCGCCCGTCCGAGGCGACCGCCATCGTGATCTCGTTCTGGTTCCCCGAGGTGTCCGTCTCGCTCACACGCACGTTTGGTCCGAACGGCGCATCGAGGGGCGAAGGGATCGGCGGGATCGTCGTGCCGGGGGATCCATCGCCGGATGCGGGAATCGGAGGGATCGATGTGGGTGCAATGCTGGCCGACGACAAGGAAGGAAAATCGTCCGCGGCTCCGGCGAACCCCGGGGCGAGCGCTGCGAAGGCCAAGATGACGAGGATGAGCGAAACGCTGCCCCGCACTCTCCGGCCCTCGCGCGCGTGTAGGATGGACGCGTAGTTAAAGGATGCGTCGCTACATGGAAGCCCGACGCAAACCTAATAGGTTGCCGGACCTACGCACGCCCCATGAAGGACCTCCTGCACGAACTTGCCGACGAGGTGACGAACGCCGTCCGCTCGTTCGTCGGCGATGCAGGGGAGATCATGGGGACGGGGGCCTACGGGACGCCCACGCAGGCGATCGACAAGATCGCGGAAGAGGCGGTCCTACGGTACCTCGCGTACAACGATTCGGACCTGAACGTGCTCAGCGAAGAGGCGGGGTTCGTGGATCGCGGGGGTTCTCGGACGCTCGTCCTCGACCCGATCGACGGCACGTACAACGCGGTCCGCGGCCTGCCGTTCTACGCGACGAGCCTCGCCGTCGGGGAGGACCGGCTCGCGAATGTGAGCCACGGCCTCGTGCGCCATCTGCCCTCGGGCGACACGTTCTACGCGGAGAAAGGCGGCGGGAGCTTCCGGAACGGAACGAAGATCGCGACGCGCGCGTTCGACGCGAAGGAGGCCATGTTCTCCGTGTACCTCGGCTCGATGGCGGAGGCGGCGGCGTACGACGTCGCCAGGTCTGCGCGGCGCGTCCGTAGCCTCGGGTCCGCGAGCCTCGACCTCTGCGGGGTGGCATCAGGAGCCCTCGATCTGTACTACATGAACACGATTCGCGAGTCGCGGTTGCGGGTGATGGACGTCGCCGCGGGTGTCCTTCTCGTGCGCGAGGCGGGCGGCGTCGTCGTGGACTCGAATCGCGAGGACCTCGACATGCCCCTGGACCTCAAGTCGCGGACGAACCTCGTGGCGGTGGGCGACCGCCGTGCGCTGGAGGCCCTCCCGTGAAGTTCGGCATCACCGCCAATCCGCACATCCCGCACGCGCGCCGGGGCGTCGAGGCCATTCTTAAGCAGGTCGGGAAGCACAGGGTCGTGCTGGAGCCCGACATCGCGGCGGCCCTCGGGACGAAGGGGACGAGCCTCGAGAAGATGGACGTGGACGTCGTCCTCGCGGTCGGGGGGGACGGCACAGTGCTCCGCGCGCTCCAGCGGACGCGGCGGGAGATCCTGGGGATCAACAGCGGGTCCCTCGGCTTTCTCACGGAGGTGACGGTGGACGAGTTCCCCGCGGCGCTCGCGCGCCTCGCGAGGAAGGACTACGCGATCGAGGCGCGCACGAAACTGAAGGTGACCGTGGACGGGAAGCGCCTCTACGACTGCACGAACGAGGCGGTCCTGCACACCGCGCACATCGCGAAGATCCGAGACTTCGAGGTGTGGCTCAACGCGACGCTTGTGCAGAAGGTCCGCGCGGACGGCATCATCGTCGCGACGCCGACGGGGTCGACTTCGTACAACCTGAGCGTCGGCGGGCCGATCGTGGATCCGCGCGTGGAAGCGTTCGTGATCAGCGCGATCGCGCCGTTCAAGCCGGCGGCGCGAGCGACGGTCGTACCGACCTCGGCGCAGATCCGCGTGAAACTCTCGAAGCCGAAGGAGTGCCTCCTCGTCCTCGACGGCCAGCACGAGGTCGAGCTCAAGGGGACGGAGGACCTGCGATTCGGCGGATCGGAGTCGCGTGCGAGGCTCGTGAAATTCGGGGAGGACTTCTACCGCCGGATCGAGGAGAAGCTCGTCGCACGCAGATGATGCGACGGTCGACTATGAGGAGCAATCTCTTATACGCGGAGCGCCGTTGAGAACACAATGGTGACCGCGCCGGGGAGATTCTTGGTCGATGGGAAGGGCCGACGTTCGGCCGTCGTCCTTCCTCTAGAGGACTACGAGCAGCTTCTCGAGGACTTGCATGACTTGGCGGTGGTGGCGGAGCGGCGGAACGAGACTCCCATAGACATAGCGGAGATCAAGCGGCGGTTGAAGCGGCGTGCCCCCGTTTAAGGTCGTGTGCAAGCCCTCGGGGGAGGGGGACCATCCTCTCACCGCGGATCTTGTGCGTCGGGTTCTTGCAGCCCCCAACCGCTTGGCGTACGACCCCTTTCCCCGAGGGGCGAGGAGCTAGTCGATGGCGAAGAAGGTCTACGGGATCCGCCGCAAGACCCTCCGGATGATTCTCGAAGCGTCGAAGGACACGTACCCGAAGGAGTTCGCCGCGATCCTCCGGGCCGAGGAGGGAGTGATCGAGGAGATCCTCCTCCTGCCCGGCACGGTCTCCGGGGACGTGCACGCGATCTTCCAGCTCCACATGCTCCCGATCGACTTCTCCGTCGTCGGCACGATCCACTCCCACCCGAGCGGGAACTACAACCCGTCGGAAGCGGACCTCCAGCTGTTCTCGCACTTCGGAAGAATTCACATCATCACCGGGATGCCGTACGCAAACGACACATGGCGGGCGTACGACCACTACGGGAGGCCGTGGCCCCTCGAGGTTGTGGCCTAGCACGGGATTTGGTGTGGACAGGCGGTAGTCCGATGCGCAACGCGACGAACCCGAAGGGGGGAGTTGTGAGTACGCGCTGAAGACGTCCTACCCTCCCTCTGCATGCACGTCCGCATCGGATGAGAGTGAAGGAGGATAATCCTCGCGCGGATTGGTGTATGTGCAGACGAGTCACCCGTGAGTTGGATCGGAGCGTTCGGCTGTACGACTACGGAGAGTTCTACCTCATCCGGGATGGGAGGATCCTGGTGTGGACCGGTCTGACGATCGCGGCGCTCGAAAGGGAGTCTCCTTGCAGCGAAGTCCTGGCGTTGGCGGTCTCATAGTTGGAGAGGGGAGGTGCTGGCCGGCACTTGTCGAGCGCGCGGCGCTCCTCGTCGAGGAGCGTCCGCACTGTCTCGGAGAAGCCGAAGGAATGTGCATCCGAGAAGGTCAATCCGCCCCACCGTCCAGACAGACTTCAACGCTGAGTCATGAGGACGACCTTGGTGGCGGAATTCTCTGAAAATCGGAACATGTTCCACCCTTGCTTTATATCCCGGAGGGAGCATCCACAGCTGCCCTCCCTCGTCGTAGGAGGGCGGAGGAGGTAAGCGTCATGCGGTGGCTGTCGGTCGGATCCGGTCTGAAACTAGGTGCCCTGTTCTGCGCATTCGTGGTCGTCTCGGTGACGTTTTCAAGCCTACAGGGAGGTACGACTCCTACGAGCGCCCCGCCCCTTGGGGATGCGCCGGACGCCTCCCTCGAGAACGGGCGGAGGCTTACGCTCGCCGCGGGCTCTTCCCTTGTCCCGGAGCTCGCCGCGGGGACGGAGGCAATCCATCTCGGTTGGCTCGACGGACGCTCGGGCTCGCTTCACGTTTTCCACAAGGCGACCGCCGACGGAGGTCGGACATTCTCGTCGGACCGTTCGTTGGCCGCCCCCGCGAGCCCGGGAAACCTCAGCATCGGCGCGGACAACCGGGCGGTCGCCCTCGCATGGGACGCCCTGGCGACGATTGACGGGCAGCCGACCCGCTCCACGTTCTACATGTTTTCACCCGATGGTCAGCGATGGACCCCTCAGATCCTCGTCGGGGCGGGTTGGGCCCCCGATGTCCAAGTCGTCGGAGATCGGGCCATCCTCACATTCCTTTGGCACAGTCCGAACGGGACCGCGATTCGGAGCGTCATGGTCGAGCACATGGGGACCACCGTGGGGAACGCGACGGCCCTGACCGCCTTCTCCGCAAGGGCCGC
Organism: uncultured Methanomassiliicoccales archaeon; assembly: GCA_964396265.1. Lineage (GTDB taxonomy): Archaea > Thermoplasmatota > Thermoplasmata > RBG-16-68-12 > EA-27 > EA-27. The sequence continues at coordinate 110,594 of CAYNEM010000008.1, read as the reverse complement.
GGATGTCGAGACGGTCGTCCGCAGCGGCCGGCTCCATGTCGTGTGGGACGAGCGCGTGGAGGAAGCGACCGCCCTTGTGCATGTCTCGGTGAATCTAGGGTCGGGAGCGACGGGATCCCCTTCCTCGATCACCATCTTCCAAGGCTCCCTCGACCCCGCCTCCCTCTCCTTGGCCGCGGGGCCCCATCTCCAACTTGCGTGGAGCGACAACCGGTTCGGTCACTACCAAGTCCGCACTGCGTTCAGCGCGGATGCAGGGGCATCGTGGACATCGTCGGGGCCACTGACCCCGGGAGACTCCGACGCGCGCCAGCCGAGCGTCGCGCTGAACGCGACGGGGCGGGTCCGCGTCGCGTGGCAGGATTCCCGGACCGGCGTGTGGCAGGTGTTCTCCCGCGGGCTCGCTCCCAACGGAGACCCGAACCTCCGCGCGCAGCGAATCACGCACACGCGATCCGCGGCGGAGGCCCCGAGCCTCGTCGTTCGAAGGACGTTGCGTTCGTCGCGTGGCAAGATGCCCGAGACGGGGAGCCGGAGATCTACGGCGACACCGACGCGGGGCTCACGAAGCCGAGCATCCGGAGCGTCGGGACGTACCTGAGGCGACTCCCCTTGGACGCCTTCGCGCCGCCGCAGGTGCAGTCGAAGGCGGCCCTGCTCGGGAGGGTCGACATGGCTGCCAAGCAGATTGCGGCAGGGGAGAACCGGGGAGCGGTCCAGACGCTCGGGGATCTCCGTCAGCGGATGGACGGAACCGCAGGCGGCGACCCGAGGGACGACCTCCTCGTGGACCGCGAGGCCCAGGATCACCTGCTCCCCCTCGTCGACCTCCTCATCAGGGATCTGATTCCCCGCAACGCCCCGGGCCAGATTGGCACCCGCGCAGGGAATATCCCACCGGAGGACGACCCGCCGCAGATCCCGGGTCCCATCCCCGGAGACGACGTCGTCGCCATCGATCACGAGGTCACCGAGATCACCTCGACCTCCGCGCGGGTCACGTGGCGCTTCGAGACCATCGCGGGGTTCACGCCGGTCCTGTCGAGCTGGGTCGACTACTGGCTCTGGGAACAACCGCCCCTCCGAAAATGGGACAACACGACCCCATACTCCGTCGTCCTGACGAGCCTCGTCACCGGATCCGAATACTTCTACAAGATTGGCGGCGTCCTCCGGAGCGGACGGACCGCGTGGTCCGAGAACGCGACCTTTGCGACCACGGTCCAGATCCGCGACTTGCGCGTCGAGGGCGTAACTTACACGTCCGCGACGATCAAGTGGGACTCGAACCTCGTGGCGACCGGCAAGGTGTACTACGGCACGACCAACAACTACGGACAGACGGCGACCGGGCCGACCGGGAGCACTCACAGCATCCCCCTCACGGGGCTGACGCCGAAGACGAAGTACTATTTCTTCGTGGAGTCCGTCGCCGTCGATGATTCGACGATGAAGGCGCAGAGCGGCGAGCGGACGTTCCACACGGGTATCACCATCCTGGGCGTTTCCGTGGGCTGGTTCTCCACCGTGACGGATTTCGGCTTCACAGTCACGTGGAACACGAACATCGCGGGGACGAGCGTCCTCGATTGGGGCCAGACGGAGTCGTACGGTCAGACGGCGACGGGCGCCGACGGGACGTCGCATTACGTCACGCTTACAAACCCGCCCACGGGGACGACGATCTACTTCCGCGCGAAATCCGTCTCGCTCACGGACTCAACGGACTCCGTCAACACGACAGGCGGCCCCCTGTCGGTACCGCACATCGCGATACGGAACTGGCAAGTCGCGACCGTGACGGAGACTACCGCCACGCTCACCTGGGACACGTACGTCGGCGATTCGTCGTGGTCCGTCCCGCGGCCCGCGACGTCCGTCGTGAAGTACGGAATCACGGAGACCGAGCAGTACACACACACCGCGACCGGGGCGGACGGCACGTCACACACCGTGTCCCTCACGAACCTGCAGAGCGGTACGACCTATCATTTCCGCATCGAGTCGGCCTCGCTCTCGAATTCCAACGATGTGGCAAAGGTGAGCAACCGCACGTTCACGACGAAAGGCATCGGCCTCGCGGGCGCGTTCAATGTCGTTCCTCAGGCGCGCTACGCATGGTTCTACTGGAACACGACGATTTCAGGCACGACCGAGGTCTGGGTCTGCCGATCGGGATATCCTCTGGATTGCTACACGAGGACGGCGGGGAGCGGGACCGGCCATTCGTTGAACGCGACCGGCTTGCTACCCTTGACGACCTATCAATTCACCGCCACGTCCGCATCCCTGACCAACCCGAACGACCGGATCAACGCCGGAATCGGGTCGCTCACGACGAAGTACGCCCCGAACGATGCGGATCGTGATGTGGATGCGGCGCCGACGTTCGCAGGGGCGCTGCAGATCGCCCCGGGCCGTTGGAAGGGACAGCTCGAACAGGGCGTCGACCTCGACGACTACATGAAAGTGTGGGTTCGGCCTGGTCAGCTCGTCCGCGCATCCCTTTGGCCGCCGGCGACGTACAACTTCGACCTTCGATTGTACGACCCCTCGGGGGGACTTGTCGCATCCTCGGCGCTTCCTGGTTCCGCCATGGAAACGGTGTCCGCCCTCGCGGGCGTCGAAGGCTCCTGGGCGGTGCGGGCGACCTACGTCTCGGGAACCTACTACGGCATTTGGGACCTCGAGCTCAACCTCACCGGGGGAGACGTGGATCAACTGTTCCTCGACGTGGGCAAGTCGGGCGACGGGGACGCATACTCCCACCTGCCCGGCATGAGCCTAGACCTCGCCGCAGGGTGGGGAAGCTCGACCCTGTCCCCGTACGCCTCGACCGCGACGTGGGACCAGCTGGATGGGAACCCGGACTACCGGCAGGCCTCGACGAACGCTACGTTCCTCCTGAACCTCTACAACTACACGTCCCAGCGATACACGGACTACCTGATCACGGTCCAGTACTACGCCTCCGCCGACGTGAACGTCTCCGTGAACAACGGGGGAGGATGGGCCGTCCTCTCCACGATGCCTGGGAAAGGGAACTGGTGGGCGCACTCCTTCCGGATCTCGAGCACGCAGCTGTCCGATGCCCGGTCCGCGATTCCCGGCATGAACGTCGCCCTGCGGTTCTCCGCGACCGTGCAAGTGGACCGGATCTCTGCGGTCGCCTTCGGATACCGCACGTATGTCGGGAGCGGGAGCGACGACACCGACGACCGCTTCCACGTGCCCGGCGTCCTCCTTGGCACGGGGTGGATGGACGAAGGGATGCCGTACAAGAACGCGACGACGGGTGCGGAGTTCTTCCTAACGGTCCCTGACCCGGACACGGCCTACCTCCTCTCGTTCACCTTCAACGGGACGGGCAACCCGGTGTGGGTCGAGCAGTGGACTGGGATCGCGTGGACGAAGATCGGCAGGCTGGGCAACTACACGAGCGGCGCCGCCCTCTCCACGGACACGAAGGCGTACGCGGATGCGAGCGCACTGCCTGGGGTCAATGTGAAGCTGCGCGTTGCGGCCCCCGCCAATGAGGTGAGCTCGATCGCAGTCGCGTGGTCGGCGTTCGAGGACAACGTTGGAACGCCCCTTAGCGGACAGTCGGACGACGGGGACCTCGGCGTCCACGACCCGGGCATCACGATCCTCGTGCACCCGCTGAACCAGGAGTGGGGGGCTCCGACTTCGGACTTCGCGTCCGGGCGGACCGTTCGGTCCGGGGCTGCCTTCGCGGACATCTACATTAATTCGCCCATCCTCTCGGCCAACTACACGCTGGCGGTCACCTACCAGGCCTCGCAGGCGGGTTCGATCCAGCAGTGGGACGGCTCCGGGTGGCAAACGATCGGCCCGCTCGAGGGGGACTCCACGTGGAGAACCGCCCAGGTGACCGCGAACCGCGCTTGGTTCGCAGACTGGTATGGGAACGCGAACGTGAACGCTCGATTCCAGTTTACGGTCGCTGTACTCCTCGACGCCCTGTCGGCGTACCCCGACCAGGACCTCGACAGGCTGTCAGATTTCCAGGAGACCTACGGATACGCGTATGTGGACGAGACGGCGTTCTCCCTGACGTATTCGAAGGTCCTGGCCTTCAACGTGTCCGGCCCCGGGCGGTACACTTTCGAGATCGACAGCTCCTCCTTGGACGGGAAGATGATCATCGAGGTCGACTCCGTCCGGAAACTCGAGTTGGTCGGGCCGTGGGTTGGGACCGCGTACGTGAACGGCTCGATGTGCGGCCGCACGCATTACTTGGGCCTTTGGTACACGGGCGGCGGCTCCATCACCGTGACGGCGATCAGGTACGCGCGCGACACGACCGACCTGCTGTCGAACGACTCGGACGCGGACGGTTGGGGCGACTGGTTCGAGACGTGCGAGCTGGAGGAGCACAGGTTCGGCAGCTCGAGCTTCACATCCCCAGTCACTTTCAACCTCTACCCTACGGACCCGCTCAATCGCGACACGGACTTCGACGGCCTGACGGACCACGAGGAGCTGTACAGCTTCGCGTACGCCGACGCGGTGACGCGTACCGTGACCCCGTCATCGAACTACACCCTGAACCTCACGGTCGGAGAATCCGGGACGTACGAGTTCTCGCTGGGGACGACCGGCTACCCCGCGTCCGGGAAGGCCGCCACGGCGCTGATTTACGTGAATGGAATGCCCTCGTGGAAATACGCCAGCTTCGTCCAGTGGACGCAGGCGGCCTCGTTCTCCGCCCGTCTCGTGAAGGGGCACAACTCGCTCCGCGTGTCGATCCAAGAAGCTGTCGGATCCCTCTCCGTCACCTCCGTGAGCGTCGCGAAGACGGGATGGCTGACTTCGCCGACCGAGGCGGATACCGACGAGGACGGAATCGAAGACGGGGACGAGCAGAACGGCGCAACGGGATGGGTCCTCCATCCCTTGAACCCGGACACGGACGGCGATCAGGTCCCTGATGGCGAGGAGGTCGGACCCAAGCGGACGGATCCGACGAACCCCGACACGGATGGGGACGGCGTCAACGACTATCTGGATTGGGACCCCCTCCATGACCTCGTACTGCAGCTCCGTCTCTCCCAGATGTGGATCACGTACCCGAACCCGCCGCAGGGGATCAAGTACTACGCCGTCGGCGGGATCGAGGGGACGTGGACCATCACGAAGAACGACGGTCCAACGACGTACATCTATCTGGACCACTACATCTCCGTGAACGTCCCGGACTGGGACCGCACGTGGAGCTACAACTTCACCGTCCGGGACAACATCGGAAACGTGATCGACGTCACGCCGAGCACGAGCACCACTCAGTTCTCCGCCCTTTTCGACGTCGCGGACCAGGCGACCGGGTACCTCGAGACCGAGGGCACGCAGGCAATCCGCGCGAAGATGGGGTACAGCGCACAACTCATGAAAGTCGGGAAGGTAAACACACTCCTGATCGTCCCGATGGACTACAGCACGATCTTCAACGGCTCTACTGGTCTGCACCGATACGTAGGCGAGCAAAAGTTCGTGTTCGTGCTGTTGAACGTCTCTGGCCAAAACTCGTACTTCGACAACGGCATGAACGCGATCATTGTGCCCCGCGGAATCTACTTCGACACGAAGTTCCACAAGCTCCTGAACGACACGTGGGCGGGCGTGCAGAACTCCGCCCTCGTGGGCGCGACCGTGATCGGGAACGACGACACCAACAGCCGAGCGCTGAACGCGAAGGTCGTTCAGATGATCGTCTCCCACAACGTGACCGCTGTGAAGGCGAAGGAACTCCTGGACTTGCTCCTCATCAACGTGAGCCTTGGGAGGATCGGGCGCTCCATGGACGTCACGGACGAGTTCTACACCATGGGGTTCGTGCAGCGAGTTGTGGAACTGACCCCCTACGTCGCCGTTTTCAACACCGGCAACTTCACGCCGCCGACTGCCCCGCCACCGCACGACAACTCGTTCTGGGGGGCCTTCTGGAATACAATTGCAGGGGCGGCTCAGTTCCTATGGAATGCGGTCCGCGCGGTTGCCGTGTTCATCTCGCAGGTCGCAGCCGCCGTTGTCCAGTGGGCGATGAGCGTGGCGAAGGCCTTCGTGGAGGCGGTGTACTCGGCCGTGAAGGCAATCGCAGAAGCTATCGTCGCCGCGCTCCTCGCAGTCATCAAGTTCATAGTCGACATGGTAATGACGACTCTGCGCGCTTTCGTGGACAACGTCTTCAATCCTGCCATCGAGGGAATGAAGAAGGCAACGTATGAGGTTTTTGCGGCGCTGCTCCAGGCCTTGGAAACAGGACGTGACATCGGGGCGTCGGTGCTTGCCACTAGCGCCCGGGCGATGCCGTGGATAGCGATATTCGTAAGCGCGATTCTTCTGATCATGGTGGGAGTAGGGTGGGCGATAAACGGCATCCCTCCTCTTGGGTTGTTAGTCGCCGGCCTCGTTATAGTAATTCTCATCGGGGCTTTCATGGCTCTCTTCCCGCAGGAACCGGCAAAGTCCGATCCTTGGAATGTCGGGACTTTCCTATCAGGGATACAAACGAAGTACGGAAGCGCCCTCTTCATCTTCGGCGCCATTACGCTTGGCTTGGGCTGGCTGACGAAGCTCCTTCCCCCCGTAGGACCCGCAGTGGAATGGGAAATACTGATCGCCATGCTCTTTGGGGGCGTGACCTTCCTTGTGGGAGCGATTGCCAAAGGGGTCGATGGTCAGGACGGGGCTGTGGCCATAGGTCTTCTCGCCATGGCTTTCGCGGATATAGGCCTGATCCTTTCTTCTAAAGCCGCGGTCGGAGCCGTGCTCAAGGCTCTCACGCCAGGGCACAAGATCGCATACGGCATACTTATGACAGGCTTCGCAATCGCCTCACTCATGGGGTTCCTTTCAGCGTCTGGGTATTTCTACAGGAATGTGTACGGAACTTAAGGTCAGGCGGGGGTGAGGCTTTGGTCCGCTATGGGAACCCGCAAGCCCTATACATCCAGGCCCTGATAACCGTCGGCGGCCTAGCGCTTGGAATGGTGCTGTCTATCCCGACAGGGGTAATCCAGCAACTGGGTATTTTCTACAGTTTGCTCCTCGCACTCGCGGTCCTCCTCCTCCTGAACATCGGCTTCTCGTTCGTCGTGTTCACGAGCGTTGACATCGAACCAGGCCGCGTTACGTTGATGAACGCATTCCTGCGCAAGGTTGTTGTTCCCGCGGAGGCCGTTGACCAGGTCGAGCTTGTCCCGCCCGTACACACTACGAGCCTCAAATGGACTTGGACTGACCGACAGAGTATGCTGAGCATTCATCGGAAGGGACGGAATACGATCCGGACTTCGGCGATGCCCGAAGGTCTCAAACTCCTGATCGCACGGGCACTCGACCCCGCACACTATGCCGTCGAGTACGCCCCCGGTGCCCTTCCCAAGGGCCCCCCGCCAGAAAAGTGAGGTGTTCCTCACCTCTTCCTCGCGTCAGCGGTAATATTACGGACTTCCGCCCAATATTGGGGTGACCGTATGGCCCTGCTTGAACCGATCTTGATTGTCGCCGTTCTCACGCTGCTCGTCCTCGTCCTGACCCTAGGAGGAATGCGATGGCTTTGGAAGCAGGCCCCGACACGAGACTCTGCAGAAGCAGTAGCCTCGCTCATTAAGGGGTATTGGGTCGCTTCCGCCGCACTCACCGCGGCCGCGTATGCTGGCTGGTGGTTTTCCGGCGATTTCCAGCTATGGGTCGTACCGCTCCCATTCTTGTTGCCTGCGGCCACCGGCACTCTCTTCTACCGTCGGACACTTCGGAAAACCGGTCTACTGATCGAGATCTTCCGTCAGAGACGCAAAGTTCCTGGCGATTAGTCCTAGCTTTCGTAACGGAGAGCGTCGCGGAACCTCCATGAGGTCGACTGAGCGCGGTCGCATCACATTGCACCAGACATCCCGATTACGGCAGAAGAGTGGACAGGCGCCCTACCAATTGTCAACTACAAGGGCCCCAGAGAGGCATCGTGGTAATCACGACGTTTCGCTCTCGATTGCGCGATACACGCGCTCCAGTGCGTCTGCGACCTGCTGGATCCCGAACTTCGCCTCTACCTTCTCGCGACCGCGCGCGCCCATCTGCCGCCGGAGGGCCTGGTCTCCCAGTAGGCGGAGGATCTTCCCCGCCAGATCCTGCGGGTTCACGGGGTCGGCCAGGAGGCCCTCCACCCCGTCCGCCACGACCTCGCGCACCCCGGGGATGTCCGTGACGACCACGGGCTTGGCGGTGGCCATCGCCTCGAGGGCGACGATGCCAAACGCCTCCAATCGGGAGACGGAGGGAAGCACGAACGCGTCGCATGCCGCATAGTACTCCGGCAAGTCCCGGTACGCGATCTTCCCGGGGAAGAGGATCCGGTCCTCGACGCCGAACGACGCCGCCAACCGGCGGACGGTCGGAAGGAACGGCCCGTCCCCGGCGACGACGAACATGGCTTCGGGAACGTACTTCGCCGCTTCCACGAGATGTTCGATCCCCTTGTGCGGCACGACGCGGCCGACGAACAAGACGACAGGGTCCTCTTTCCTCAGGTGAAGGCGTTCGCGCGCGGGCGCGCCGTCGACGTCCGGCCGGAAGCGCATGTGGTCGACCGCGTTCGGAATCACCAGGGGACTGTACCGCCAGATCGCGCGGGAGGTGGCGGCGTACGTCTCCGTCGTGGAGATCACCTTCGCCGCGCGTGCCATCGTGCCCGCGCCCCAGGTCCGCGCGTAGAACGAGGTGAGCGCTCGGCCGTAGGCGGTGGGGATCTCGAGATCGCAATGGTACGTGACGACAAACGGTGTGCGGGACCGCTCGCACCCCGTGGCGGCGTAGTACGCGGAGAGCGGCGGCGGCGAATGCGCGTGGACGATATCGAATCGACCCGGGGGGAACTCCCGTCGGAGGGCCGGCGTCACGGGCGTGCGAAGGACGACGCCCATGCACCGGACGCGCCGCACATGGAACCCGTCAAACGTCTCCTCCGGGGGCAGCTTCGCGTAGTTGCTCGTGAGGACGGTGACCTCATGGCCGCGCCTCGCGAGTTCCGCTGCCATACTCCGGACGTGCGTCTCGACGCCGCCGACGTGCGGATGGAACCAAGGGGCCACGAGCCCGATGCGCATCGTCCCGTCCTCAGTGGATGCGGCTCATCGGCGCGATCGTGCCGCGTGCGATCGCCCCGACGCCGATGAACGAGCCCTCGCCGATGATCGTCCCCACGTCGATCGACGCGTTGATGCCGGTCTTCACGTCGTCGCCCATGATGCACCCGAGCTTCCGGAGTCCTGTGTCGACCTCCTTCCCCTTCATCGTGACGACCACGTTCCGTTCGTCGAGGCGGAGGTTCGCGACCTTGGTCCCGGCACCCAGGTTGCAACGCTCCCCGAGGATCGAGTCGCCGACGTAGTTCAGGTGGGGGACGTGCGTGCCGTCCATGACGATGCTGTTCTTCACCTCGCACGCGCCGCCGACCTTGCACTTGCTCCCGATGCTCGAGCTCGGCCGGATGAAACAGTTCGGCCCGATCTCGGACTCCTCGCCGATGACGATGGGGCCTCGGAGGTCCGCGCCGGACCGGACGTGGGTGCCCTCGCCAACGACGATGGGGCCCTCGACCGTCACGCCCCGGTGGACCTCGCCGCGGATGTCCTCCTTGAGCCCGCGCAGCAGGATCTCGTTCGCCTTCAGGAGGTCCCACGGCCGGCCGACGTCGATCCACTCCTCCTCCATCGTGTACGCGTGCACGTCGCGGTCGCGGAACAACAGGCTCAGGGTGTCCGTGATCTCGTACTCCCCGCGCGGCGATTTCGGCGTCTTCTCGATGAGCCGGAACACGTCCGGGTCGAACACGTAGAGCCCCGCGTTGATGAGGCTCGACTTCGGGTGCTTCGGCTTCTCCTCGATGCCGACGACCTTGCCGTCCCGGGTCTCCACGACGCCGAACTGTGACGGGTCCGACGACTCCGCGACGGCCATGACCGGGCCACCCGTCTTCTTGTGCATCTCGAGGAGCCCCCGGACGGTCTTGGCGGTGAGGACGATGTCGCCATTGAGCGCGAGGAACGGCCCGTCGACATGCGTCCGCGCGAGCCCGATCGCGTGCGCCGTGCCCAGCCTCTCCGGTTGCTCCTCGTAGTCGATGCGGACGCCGAGGGACTCGCCGTGCGCGAACGTCTCCCGGACGCGCCTCGCCTGCCAGCCGATGAGGATCGAGAGGTCCGCGACGCCTCCGTCCCGCAGCGCCTCGATGACGTGCCGCAGGAACGGCTTGCCCGCGACGGGGAGGAGCGGCTTCGGGATGTTCGCGGTGAGGGGCCTCATCCGCGTGCCCTCCCCCGCCGCCAGGATCCACGCCTTCAACCGATCGCCTCCTTGAGGACCGAGAAGACTTCGTCGTAAATCGCTTTCGCAAGGGCGACGTGCCGCGCCTCGGCGGTCAGGCGGATCTTCGGCTCCGTCCCTGAGAACCGGACGAGCGCCCAGCCGTCGTCGAACCGCACGCGCCATCCGTCGAGCGTCGTCGTCTCCTTCCCCATGGCGGCGATCGCGCTTTCGACCGCCTTCACCAGGGACGCCTTGCGGTCTGCCTCGAAGGGCAGGGAGCCGCGCACGACCGGGTACATCGGCGCCGCCGCCACGAGGTCCTTGAGCGATCGCGTCGCCATGAGCGAGACGAGGTACGCGGCCGCGAACGGACCGTCCGGACACATCGTCTGGTCGGGGAAGATGAACGTGCCCGATGGTTCGCCGCCAAAGTCCGCGCCGCGGCGCTTCAGCTCCTGCGCGACGTACACGTCCCCGACGCGCGTCCGGTACACGGGCACGCCGGAGAGCATGTCCTCGAAGGCCGCCGACGCGTCCACGGGGACGACGAGCCCCTTCCTCGCGCGCTCTTTGGCGAACACCGCCAGGAGGCGATCGCCGCCGACGAAGCCGCCCATCGCGTCGACCGCGACCATCCGGTCCCCGTCGCCGTCGTGCGCGATCCCAAGATCTGCCTGGAGGGCCTGCACCGCCCGCGTGAGCGCAGAAAGATTCTCCTCGGTCGGCTCCGGCGGACGGCCAGGGAAGTGCCCGTCCATCTGCGCGTTCAGCGCGGTGACCTTGCACCCCATCTCGCGCAGCACGTACGGCGTGACGTTGGCGGTGGCCCCGCACGCGCAGTCCACGACGACGTGAAGGGACGCGGACCCCACGGCGCGCAGGATCGCCTCCCGATGGCGTTCGACGAGGTCGGTCCGTTCCGAGAACTTTCCCGTGTCCTGCCAACCGGCGGGCGTCCAGTCCTTGGCGGCGAGGGAGTCCTCAATCTCCGTCTGCTGGTCCTCGGTGAACGCTGCGCCATCGGGATTCCAGAGCTTGATCCCGTTGTACTCGCCCGGGTTGTGGCTGGCGGTGATGACCGCGCCGCACGCGTACGCGGACGCGCCGCGCGCGAGGGTCGGCGTGGACGTGAGGCCGGCGTCGCACACGGAGCCGCCGACGGACAGGACGCCTGCGGAGAACGCGGACGCGAGCATGCGCCCGGAGACGCGGGGGTCGCGGCCGACGATGACGTCGCGGTAGCGCGCGCCGACCGCACGGCCCACGTCCATCAGGAATTCCGGCGTGACGTCGACGTTCGCGAGCCCCCGAATACCCGAGGACCCGAACAATCTCACGGCCCGCCATAGGGGGAGCCGACTAAAGCGTTTCCCCGCCGCACCGCGCATCGGGGATCGATTCGAAGCGAAACCATGCTCGCGAGATTCCCACCGCCAAATCATTAAATAGCCCGCCAACCGGTGCGACGCGCGGGGCCGCATAGCTGCGGTCTCGGCGGAGGCACACCGACATGGCGATGCAACCCATCAGCGTCGAGCGTGCGATTGAAATCGCGAAACGCCAGGGGCTCAAGGCGGGCCAGGTAAAGGGGACGGAGCATATCCAGTTCACGAACGGGAAGAACGCGCGCATTGAGGTCATCGACTGGGATGCTTTCCGCGACATCCTCGAAAAACGGAAACTGCAGGTGCACGAGTCCGGACGCTGGCTCAAAGTGATGCAGGCCTCCAAGAAGCGGTAGCACACCGCGTCCATCGATTTTTATCTTGATTCAGAGATAGACCTCGTTGCCCGCTCAGCAAGGTTCTTCTAGGTTCGGCCCTCTCGCGTCCCTGTTGCGTGGGTCGCCCAGCATGGTCAAAGGCGCCAGATTCAGGGTCTGGTCTCGCAGGAGTTCCCAGGTTCAAATCCTGGCCCACGCATCCCTTTGAGGCCGCTTGCCGAGGCCTAGAAGGACTCCACCACGAGCCCCCGGACCCCAGCGAAGTCCGCGTCCCGTGTCAGGATGCGATCGTGGCGGTGTAAGGCGGCCCCTGCGTTCAGGGTATCCACGGGGCCGATGGGCTTCCCCAGCCTGCGCAGTTCGGCCCCCGTTCGGGCCGCCTCCTCGACGGCGTCCATGTCGAGGGGCAGAAAGCTCAGCGATCGGACCAGTTCGCGCGCACGATGGAGGACCTGTCCTCCTGCCGCGTGCGCTCCCACGAGGACTTCGTAGGCGACCAGCGGCGTGACGAGCAGAACCTCTCCCGCCACCTCCGCAGCCCTCATGCGGGACAGGGCCTCCGACTTTCCCCGGAGGAAGTCTATGAGGAATCCGGAGTCGACGACGGTCATGATCGTTCCTTGAGCATGGAATCGAGGCGGCGGCGCAACTTCCGATCGCTGATCGCCTCCTCCTCATGAAGCGCTTCCACCATCTCCTCGTACTTTTTCCTGGGCATGTCCTTCCAGCTTCCGGCCAGGTGCATGACACTCTTCCGACCTTCCGTCAGCCGCACAACGAGTTCCGAGAAGCTCTCCTCCGGCCTCTTGAGCCGGCGCAGACGCATGTACGCGAGCTCCGTGATCGTAATCGTCTTGACCGCCATGTCAGTGTTCTAAGTGCACTTAGCCTGTTTAAAGCTTTCGAAATCCTCTCGCCATGAGAGGCGGTTCCCCCAAAGCCATTCGAGACCGTCGTGTCGTACGGGCCGAGGGGTGGAGGCCTGAGGCCGGCGCGCCCAGAGAATCGCGATAGACATGCCCGCCGCCAAGATGGCGCCGTCGACCGAGGTCCCGATGCCGATCACAGAAGGGATCGACAAGTATCCCCTGAAATACGACAGAACCCCCGTGGCCACCTCCGCGAGCACAAACGGCAGGCTCGAGGCGGAAAGCGCGCGCGCCACGCGGAGTCCTGCCGGCGTCCCGTCTCCCCGAAGGGCGCGGGCCAAACCCCCAGGGACCCTCATGGGAACGCCGTTCCCGGAATTCATCAAACGTTGTGCGGTGCAGAATCACAATCGCCATTCAGCTCAAGGATCTTTGTTCGTCGCCTATTCGATCCACTTCATAACGAGCGGTGCGAACGCCGTGTGCATCCTCGGGAGGTTCGCATGGATGGAAGGATCCTGGGGGTCCAACCCGGTGGGCAGGAGCCCCTCGTCCTGCGCGAGTTGGACCCACGCCGCCACGCCCCGCACGTCCGGCGCGACGACTCCCGCGACGAGCCGCTTGAAGGGCCATCGCACCGCACCGGACTCGAGGAGGGTGCGGAGTTCTTCCATGGCTTCTGGCTCTTCGACGGCGGACAGGTGCAACGAGACGTACAGGGCGCTGACCCGGTCGTCCGGCAATGCGGCCGCCGCCACATCTTCGAGGACCCCCGAACGGACGTCCGCATCGACCGCCGCCACAAGACCTCGGTCCAGGAAGATCGCGTACACCAGATGGAGGAGGTGGAGCGGCGTGAACTCGTCCGCCCGCGCGAGGTGGCGCGCGAACACGAGCAAGTTCGGCGGCGCGCGCATGGCCACGGAGAACGCCTCGTCCTCCGAACGGGGCAGCGACAACAAGTCGAACACGCGGCCCGCCATCGTGACGCGCGTGCGCTCCGCAAGCGATCCTTCCTCGATGCACTCCCCCGCGAACGCTCCAAATGCGCGAGGTTCCCGCAGCCGGACCACGAGATCCTCCTCGCCGTCCTCGGAAGTACCCCCGAAGGAGGCGCGCTGCTCCCTCGCGAGAACCGCCAGCCGCTGCCCGTCCGCGGCGGCGCAGCCGAACTCCTCCGTGAACATGGCCCCGAGGACGTCCAACGTGCGTACATCCGCACGGCGCGATAAGCCCTTTACCCTGCCCGCGGTTCGCCGCCAGATGGATGCGGAAGCCCTCGAGCGCTGGTTCGCGGAGACCAAGCGAAGCCTGGAAGAGGAGTACCTCCGCCACGAGGACCCGATCCGCCAGTCCGGGTTTGGCGGCGGTCCTGAGCGATGGCGCGCGGAGCGCACTCCCATCCTCGACGCGATCGACCGGGACGGAGACCTCCTTGACGTCGGGTGCGCAAACGGGTACTTGCTCGAGTGCCTCGTCGAGTGGGCGCGGGACCGGGGGCGGACCATCGTGCCGCATGGCGTCGACATCAGCGAGAAGCTCATCGCGATCGCCGAGCGGCGCCTGGCGTTACACGCCGCGAACCTCTGGGTCGCGAACGCGTGGGACTGGAGGCCCCCGAGGCAGTACCGCTTCGTGTATGCGCTCCTCGACTCCGTGCCGAACGAGCTCATGGGGGCATACGCACGAAGGCTCTTCGACCGATGCGTCGAACCCGGCGGGCGTCTGATCGCGGGCCATTACGGCAGTCTCTCGAGAGGCGAGGCCCCTCTCGACGTGGCGGTGCTTCTCCAATCCGGCGGGCTCACGGTGGCGGGGACTGCGCAGGGCGGGCACCCCGCGATCACGCGGTTCGCATGGACCGACAAGCGATGACTACGCGTAGCCCCACTTCCGCTCGACCTCCATGCCGCAGTGGGGGCAGTTCTTCTTCTCCAGGTGGTCCTCGACACGCGTGAAGATGACCTTGCCCTGGCAGTACGGGCAGTGGATCGCGATGGGGCGCTTGATCGCCTTCCCGTCCTTCCGGAACTTGAACGCGTAGTCCGGCGGCTGGTCCTCCGCGCGCTCCGCCATCGGCTTGCGATGGGGCGCGGCGGCTTGAACGTTCGCCCCCTCAGGACTCGCCCTCGAATGGACGGGGCCGGACGTTCTCGAAGAAAGCATACCGGTTCTTGCTGGGGTCCTCGAACGCGAGGCACGGACCGTTTGGGATCTCGAACGCACGGCCGTCGGGCTTCCAACCCCTCTTCTTCAGGGTGCGCGCGGTCTCCTTGAGGTCTGCGACCTCGTAGACGGGCATGCAGCTGGGCGCCGGGCGGTGGTCCGCGAGGAGCACCAGGGGACCGGCGCCCATGCGGAATGCGGCGACATGCGCTCCGAACCCCGTGAGGTTCCAAACGAGCTCCGCGCGGAGGATGTCTTTGTAGTAGGCTAGGTCGCGCACGAAGTCCGCCGTGCCCACGTACAGGTAGGAGAGAGTCCCGAACGTCGACGTCATGAAGGACGACAAGGCGATCGTCCGCGGATAAGCGTTCCCCAGACGACGTTTCCGCCGCGCCGCCATGAAGGTCGGAAGCCCCGCGAGGATCCGGTTCACACGCAGCGTAGCGCCGATGGACTGAGTGGACGTCGAATCCATTCATCGCCGCGGGGGAGGTGTCCGCCCTGGTCCGATGTTGACGAAAGCCGACACTTCCCACCAGCTCGGGCGTACGCTCAGAGGTACTGGCGGTCCGTGTTGCAATACCAGCGGTTGTACTGGGCGACCCATGTGGCCGGCTGCCCGCAACGCGGGCAAGCGGCACCGGTCGCCGGAGCGCTGTACGCTGGCGGTCCCTGAACCGGCATCGCGTAGTTGCTTAGCTCCTGCACGAGGACCTTCTCCCGTGTGAAGTAGTAGATGAGCGCCGCCGGCCAGCAGAAGAGGAGCAGGACGACCAAGACCCACAAGGTGTACTTCCGCTTGTACTCGACCGGCCCCGCCGCCATCACGGGCTGGTTGTAACCTGCCACCTAAAACGATATGATTCTCAGGGTGATATACTCTCCGTCGGGGATGGAAATGGCGTTGACGGGGACCTCGGGCGCGGGAGCAGAGCCCCCCCGATGGGAATTCCTCCTGTCCCATCACCTCCCGACCCGCTACGCGAGGACCCTCGGCTTCCCTGTCGGCGGACGCACGGTCCACCTGTGTGCCCGCTGCACGGGGCAGGCCATCGGCGTGCTGACCCTCCTCCTCCTCTACCTGGCAAGCGACCCCCTGCGCACCTCGCTGTTCCTTCCGGCGATCCAGATCCTGTTCGCCTTCGCTCCACTTCCGTCCGCCTTCGACTGGTTGACCCAGTCTCTCGGGCAGCGAGAGTCCACCAACGGCGTACGGGTCCTCTCGGGTATCCTCCTAGGGTTGTCCTTCGCCGACGTGCTCATTGTGCTTCTCGCAGGGCAAGTGCAGCTTTTATTGGTGCTCGTGTTCGTCGTCGCACTGTATGTTGGAAGCCTCGCCTTGGTGCTCAGGGTCACCGGGGGCTGGCGCCGGGTCCTGGAGGAACACTTTCCGGGGTTGGAGGTCGGGCCGAGCCGGTAGGAGCTCCCCGACCCCATTGCCGTGGCCAGCTACTCCCGGCCCTACTGGATTCGCCCCGACCTTCATTGTAGAGTTGACACAAAGGCATTCGTCATTCCGAGAGCGGGGGTGCGGCACGAAACAGACGTCGCAGTCCCGAGCGCAACTGGGTGAACGGGTCCGTTGCAAGCGGCTGGGGGGCGGCAACGCGATTGTGCGCGAACAAGCGGTCCTCAGGGGGCGTCTCCCGCCCACCGCCAAACGTATAAGGGCGACTCGCGCCCTTGGTCGTCGTGATGCGGGACCTTCCCCTGGCGAGGGAACACGAACGGATGGGCGCGCGGTTCGGCGAGGCCGCCGGTTGGCGCGTGCCGCTCGACTATGGCGACGAGGCTGCGGAACAGCGCGCGGTCCGCGCGTCGGTTGGCGTGATCGACTGGAGCGCGAGGGGCAAGGTCCGCGTCACAGGCGAGGATCGGCTCTCGTTCCTCGACGGCCTCCTCACGAACGACCTGAAGACGCTCGCGGAGGGGCATGGCCTGTACGCCGCCACCCTCGACCACCGGGCGCACGTGCACGGGGACATGGTCGTGTACCACGCGGGCGACCACTACCTCCTCGAGACGGACCCGGAGACGCGCGACCGCGTCACGGGCTACCTGGGGAAGCTCCTCGTAAGCGACGACGTAACCCTCGCCGACGCGACCTCCGGATACGCGCTGCTCGGAGTTTTCGGTCCCTCGAGCGAACGTCTCGTCTCGCGCATCTTCGGGCGGACCCCCGGGGCGTCCCCATACGATCACCTCATCGCGGACGTTGACGGCACGCCCGTGCGGCTCGCAAGGAGCCCGTACTTTGGCGGCAATGGATACGAAGTCTGGATCCCCGCGGGGCCGCGCGCCGCGGGCGTTTGGCGGTCCTTCATCGAAGGCGGCGGCGTGCCCTTCGGGACTTTGGCGGCGGACGCCCTCCGCATCGAGGCGGGGAGGCCGAGGTTCGGCGTGGACATGGACGAGCACACGCTCGCGCTCGAGGCGCGGCTCGGACCCGCCATCAGCATGACGAAGGGATGCTACGTGGGACAGGAGATCGTCTCGCGCGCGGTCTACCAAGGACACGTGAACCGACTGCTCGTCGGCCTCGAGGTGGACGCGAAGGAGCCGCCTCTTCCGGGCACGTCGGTCGATTCCATGGGAGCGAGTGTGGGGCACGTGACGAGCGCCGCGCGGTCCGCCTGGCGGGGGAAGGTCCTCGCCCTCGGATACGTGCGCAGCCAGGCCGCGGAGCCGGGCACGGAGGTCTCCGTCGGAGGGTCCCCGGCGCGGATCGTCGCGCTGCCGTTCTACCGCCCTTGACTACCGGTGCGTGATGAGGCGTTCCCGCGTGTTGAGCTCCTCTTCGCGCTCCCGGAGCCGCTCCTCGCGGTCGAGGAGGGCGAACGCCTTCTGCTGGATGATCTTCAGGCGGTTCTCGATGTCCTTCTCCGCCTCGGGGCTCCAGGCGCCTCTCGCTGCGGAGGGCCGATCCGCATCCGCGACGATCGCGCGCATCCGCTCTATCTCCGCCTGAAGGCGCGAGATCCTGGACCCGGACTCCGAACGCTCCACCTCGATCGCGGTGCGCTGGGTCTCGACGATCTCCACCTGGGAGTCCAGGATCCGCTCCGTCTCCTCAAGCTTCTTCTCGCGCTTCCGGAGCTGCTCCTCGCGGTCGAGGATGTCGACCGCCTTCTTCTGCAGGAACTTCATGGTCCGTGCGACCTCGGCCTGCTGGGCGTCCGCCGCGGTCTTCGCCTGCTCGGTGTTCTCCTTCTCGGACTTCGCCTCCTCGCGGAGCGAGGTCGCGGTGCGGAGCTCCTCGTCGATCTTCGCGGTGCGGGCCGCGAGCACCGCCTCGCGCTGCTCAATCCCACGGAGGACATGATCGAACTGGGACTCCCGGTCGCGGAACGTCATCTCGCGCCGGAGGAACTCCGATTCCCGCGACTGCAGCGCGGTCTCGCGCGCCTTGTACGCGTTCTCCCGCCCCACGACCTCCCGCTCGCGGTTCGAGAGATCTCGTAGGGTCGCATCGGCCGACGCGACGCGCGCCTCGAACTCCCGGCGCCTCGCCTCGAAATCCACCTGACCCCTCGCGAGCCTGCTCGACTCCTCCTCGATCGTGCTCCGACGCCCTGAGAGGTCCCGCTCTAGGGTAGCAAGATCTGTGGTCCGTGCCGCGAGCTTCGCCTCCCGCCCTTCACGGTCTCGTTCCGTCGCCGCAACGTCCGTCTCGCGGCTCGTCACGTTCCTCGTGGCCTCGTGGATCTCGTCCATCTGGCGGTCGAGGAATCGCTCGGCTGTCTCGACCTCTGCCCGCCGGGAGATGAGATCGCCCTCGGAAACCTTCATCGCCTGCTCCATGCGGACCACCTCCGCACGGCGGCGCTCGACCTCGGAGCCCAGGGACGCCTCGCGCTCGTCCAGTTCCATGGACCGGCGTTCCAGGGCATCGTGGGCGGCGTCGCTCTCCGCCTTAAGGGCACGGGCATCGCGCAGGGCGTCCTGCGCCGCCTGCTCCCGCTTGCCGAAATCGTCGACGGTCTTCTTGATCCGGTCCGCCTCCGCGCGGATCTTCGACTCGAGCTCTCCGACCTTCCCCTCGCGGCCGTCGAGCATCTGCTGTTTCGCGCTCGCCGTCTCGTGGAGGTTCATCATCTGCGATTGGAACGCCTTCTCCTGCTCGCGGAGGACCGACTCCCGGGACTCGAGCGTCGCCTCCAGGTTCCGATACTCCTCGGACTTGCGGGCCTCCTGGTCCCGCACCGCCGAAACGCGCGCGTCGATGCCGCGCGCGGTGACGTCGGTCTGGGCCTTGCGCTGGTCGACCTCTTGGCGGAGCCGCTCGACGCGGTCGCCCTCGATCTCCAGGGTCTCCTCGCGCGCCGCCAAATCCGAGAGAAGACGGGCGTTCTCCTCAGCCTGGGACTTCACCGCGGCCTCCCGCTCCTCGAAGCTCTTCGCCTTCGCCTCGATCTCCACGTCCATCGACGCGAGACGCTGCATCTTCTCCTGCCGCAGCGTGTCGAACGACTTCCGCTCCTCCTTCACCTTGCTGTCCATGGTCCCGAGGACGTCCTCCCGATTCTCGAGCTCCACGGTGCGGCGGTCCATCTCCTGCTTGAGGCGATCCGCGAGGGCCGTGAACTCTTCGCGCTCCTTCCGAAGGGTCGCGCGCTCCCGGTCGAGGTTGTGTCCGCCCTCGATGAGGCTTTCCTCCCGGGATTCCACGTCAGCCAGGGTCGCCCGGATGGACACTGACTCCGCCGCCATCTTTGTCTGGGCGGTCGTCCACGCGTCGAACATCCCTGCGAAGGCGCGGGAGCGCGTTTCGAAGGCCTCGCGCTTGCTCTGCAGCTCCTCGTGAAGCGTGCGGACCTGGGACTCGAACTCGCGGTTCTGCTCGAGTCGGGTGTTCAGGCGATCCTCGAACTTGCCCTGGATGTTCACGAGCATCTCTCGCGCGAACTCGATCTGCTCGTGGTTCACGGGTCCGTACGCGAGGAGCACCAGGCCGAGGGCATCGCCCCGGACCGTCTGCGCACGGTACTTGGAGATCTTGACGGGTTCGTCGACGGCCTGCAGCGCCCCGGCCGCGCTGACCTGTTCCCACGTGACCTCGCACGCAGTGTCCATCGTGAACTCTCGAATCAGTTCGTTCCTGTCATCCACAAGGAAGGCCTTTGCGGGCCTCCAACGCGCACGTCGAGCCATCACACCAATCACCAAACCAAATGCCGAAACCGGAAGCAGAAGGAGATACATGGGATTCCACCACCCGGGCAGGAGCGTCACCCGGACGAGCTGCGACGCCTGCGCAGGGCCGTCGGACACGGAGACCGTGAACTGGGCCTCGGTCCAGTTCGACGGGAACGCCATCGTCAGCACGAGGCCGTTCACGCGGACGTGGGTGCTGTCGGTCGTCACGATCAGCTGGGCGAGCGGCGTGTCCACGTCGGACACGTAGGGGGTGAGGTCGAGGGTGCGGGACTCGCCTCGTGTCCAACGGAGGGGAGCGATCACCGCCAGGACCGGAGCGTCGTTGACGGGGCGCACGACGACGACGAGCGGAGCCTCCGCGAATCCCCCCGAGGGGTCGGACGCCCGCACGCGGACGATCTCGGAACCGAACCAGTCCGCCGAGGCCCAGAGGTCCAGAGTCTCGTTCGGGTTCAGCCGCCAACTGATCACAGCGGCGCCGAGTACCGTGAACGTGAGGTTGTCCCCGTCGGCATCGAAGAACCGCGTGGTCAGCACCCCGAGCGCGTCCGAGAGCACTGTGTCTTCGTCGAACGTTACCGTCCCGAGCGGAGCGAGAAGCACAGGCGGGTTGGTGCCGGACGCGATCACCCGCACGATGCGCCACGCGGTGTCGGTGCCGTCGGAGACCCAGAGCGTGACGTTGTAGGTGCCTGCCGCGGCATAGGTGACGCGCAGGGAGGGATACGCCCCTGCGAACGCGGTCACATTCGCCGGGTCGGACGTCGTCACCGCCAGTCCGGACAGGGGCGTATCGGGGTCGGAGAGATAGAACGTGAGGTTGAGATCGTACGCGGCGGTAACTCGGACGTACAGGGTGGGAATGGCGGCGATCGCGGGCGGGTTTGTGCCGACGATTCGCGTCCCGACCCCCTGCTTGGCATCCGCGCCGGAGAGGCCGACCTCGTCCGTGGCGACTGCGCGGAGCGTGACGCCGTTGATCGCGACTCCGGGCGACCAGACATAGGTGCCGTCAATGGTCAGGTCCGTCCCGACCGTCTGCCAAGCTCCGTCGAAGTAGGTGAAGTCCACGCGGGCGACGTCCGCGGCAGTGGTGTAGGCGATCGTCACGGTCCCGGCCGTCGCCTGGTCGTCCGTGATGGTGCCGATGGCGATCGTCGGCGCCGTGTTGTCGATCTCGATCGGGGTCACGGTCGTCTGATTCGTCATGAGGGCCGCGTTCTCGACCCAGGCGCGGAGCACGACGCCCACGGCGTCGACGCCCGTCGTATCCCAGGGGAACGTGCCCGTCGGCGACGACGTGTTCCCGATGAGGACCCAGCCCGCGCCGGCGTCGTAGTCGAACGTGGCGAGGACCGTGTCGGGGCTGTACGAGTAAGCAATGGAAGCGGTCCCCGTGATGCTGGCGCCGGCGTTAGGGGCGGTAATCACGACCCAGGGAGGCGTCGGCGTCCCGACGGTGACCGCGGCGACTCCGGTGATGCCGGAGGCGGTCGCCTCCACGGTCCCGATTGCCCCGACCGGCGGCTGGGCGGTCATCGTGACGGTCGTACCCGCGGACGTGTTCAGAGTGCCCACGCCGTTCGTCACGACCCACGTGAACGCAGCGCCGGGCACGGGGTTGTCCCAGGCGTCGAACGCGGAAGCGGTGAAGGACTGGTTCGTGAAGGGGAGGACGGTGACGACGGGCGGCGCGACCGCCACCCGAGCGATGGGGCCGGGGGTGATCACCACGGGGCCGCTCAACCCCTCCGGGGCTCCGAAGGAAGCGTGTATCCGGATCGTCTCCGCGCGCGTGTAGTTCTCCGTCGCAAGCGTCGCGGTGCCGCCGGCGGAGATCGCGAGGCTCGTCGTGCCGAGGATCCCGTTCCCCGGCGTGATGCCGTCGAGCAGACGGGCCGCCAGGGTGACGGTGCCGTTCCAGCTCATGATCGTGTTGTTCGTCGCATCTTTGGCGGTGACGGTGACCGAGAACGGTGCTCCCGCCGCCGCGGACGCAGACGCGGTGACGTAGAAGTGGTCGAGGCTCGGGATCCCCACCGTGATGAGCGCAACCCCGGTGACGCCGGAGGCGGTCGCCTCCAGGGTCCCATTCGCACCGTCGGGCGGTTGGGCGGTCAGGGTCACGGTCGGACCGGAGGAGGTGTTCAGTGTCCCGACGCCGTTCGTGACGATCCATGCGAACACGGCTCCCGGCACGGGGTTGTCCCAAGCGTCGAACGCGGTGGCGGTGAAGGACTGGCTCGCGAAGGGCAAGAGCGTGACGGAGGGCGGCGCGACGACGACGCGGACGATCGGGCCTGGGGAGATGAGGACCGGACCGCTCAATCCTTCCTGGGCTCCGAAGGAAGCGTGAATCCGGATCGTCTCAGTGCGCGTGTAGTTCTCCGTCGCGAGGGTGGCGGTGCCGCCCGCGGAGATCACGAGGCTCGTGGTGCCGAGGATGCCGTTGCCGGGCGTGATGCCGTCGAGGAGGCGCGCCGCCAACGTCACGGTGCCCGTCCAGCTCAGGATCGTCGCGTTCGCGGCATCCTTGGCGGTGACCGTGACCGAGAAGGGCGCGCCCGCGGCCGCAGCCGCCCAGGCGGTCACGTAGAAGTGGTCGAGGCGGTGCGTGTACGTGAGGCGAATCTCGCTCACCGTGGGGGTAAACTGGCTGTCCGAGGTGGAGAGCGAGACGCGGAAGCGGATCCGTCCGGATGCGACGCTCACGCCCGAAAGGTCCGCGGGGGGTACGACGGGCGTCCAGCTCCCGCCGGAGTTGAGGGAGTATTCGTAGCTCACGGTCTGCCCGTTCGGGGCGTCGGCGACGGTGAGGGTTCCCCACTGCTGGAGGTCTGCGGGAACGAGATCGTTCGTCTCGATCGTCCCCGCGGCCACGTAGGACGCGGTCCCTGAAGTCATGTTCACATCCCCGACGACGGGACGGTGGTCGGGGGAGGCGGTGGAGACGGCGAAGGAGAGGCGGTACTCGACGAAGTTCGAGGTCCCCGCCATCGCCGACCCAGAGGACAACGGGTAGGAGGCGGACCAGCCGGACCACGTCCCGTCGACCGGGTTCGTGTCGCCGGTCCGCGTCGACACGGAGACCGTCGCGCCGGCGCCGTGCGTGACTCGGATGTAGTCCACGTCGGCCGAGAAGCCCGAGCCCGCCGCCCCGTGTGCGATGTAGAATGCGAGCCGGATCGCCAGCGGGTACTGGTCCGAGGGCGCGTATGTGTCCCGCAAGGTCCAGGCGGTTCCGTCCGAACTCGTCCACGCGTCGAACGTGTTCCCCGTCCGCACGAGGCGGACCCATGCGGGGATTGGGTTGCCGCTCGCCCCGTTGAAGATGGTTGTCGTGACCGCGTCGACCGTCTCGCGGGTCATCCAGTTCGCGACCCCGCCAGAATAATGTTTCCCGACGGAGAACCAGTCCCGCTGCGAGAGCAAGGCCATGAGGCCCACGCGATTGCTGCTCGCCGTCGGCGAACTGCTGAACTTCATCTCCGCGCTGAAGTCGCCGACAACATCGTTCCACAACGCGTTTCCTGTGAACGTGGCGCCGTCGATCTGCGAATTGGCGGTGGAGACGACGTGTAGGTTTCCCGGCAGCGTCGTTCCCACGTCAAACGACGCGGGCGCGTTGAGCCAGGTCCACTTCGGGTCGAGCGACGCACCGTTGAACTCGTCCGCGACGAGGCTGCGGACCGATGGGTTCCACGAAATCGTCTGCCAAGCGGTCGGCGTGCCCGGCCCGAGAACCTGCGATACGTATTCTCCGGTTGCGCCCAAGATACGGTATCGGATCTCCAGTCGGGGTCGTTCGGCCGCCACCCCGTAGTCGGACGATCGGAAGTCCTTGTTCAGCTGGACGGCTGCGGACGGTGTGACCAAGATAAGACCATTGTTCGGGCGCACGCCGCGGTACCACAGGTCTGCGAGCTGGGTGATGTTCCAGGACCGCCACACGTTGTTCGCGGCGTCGATCGTTGCCTGCGCGATGACGTGAGGATCGTAGTCGCCGCCGGGGGACGCCCACGCACTCACCGCGTTCCGGTCGTCCCACGTGACATCGGCCTCGGTCCAACTTGCGATCACTTCGTGCACGGATATGACAACCGAGGTGCCGTCAGCGTCGGTGTACTGGTACAGGTAGAGAACGGCGCCGTCGATCACGGCACCCACCGGGAGTGAGGAAAGGTCAAACCGGAGCACCGGCCGGCGCCGCGAGCCCGTCCCATCGGCGGACATGAACGCTTCGGCTCCGTGGGTCGTGGTGGGGTTGAACTCCTCCAGCCAGGAATCCTCGCCCGTGGCGGCCGGCTGCAGCACGAGGAGCGTCGAAGCGCCGGAGGTGGTCGCGAGCATCACGTCCCCCGGAGAACTTGTGAAGTCCACGTTCGTCGCGGAGTCCGGGCCGGCGAAGTCCCCCGCAGTCGTGCTGTTCCAGTACTGGACGCCCGGACCTGCGGACGCCAGCAGCCCGGCGCCCCCGCTGATCTGCGTGTTCGTAAGGACGTAGTCCCCTGGATTGCTGAAGTTCCACACGGCGTCCGAGGTGCCGTCCCCGTTGGCGGTCACCCACGGATCCGAGGTGACCCGCGGGATCACCGCGAGGAGGGAAGCGAACACGCTGAAGAGCGCGACCGCGAGGGCCGGCACTCGGTGGCCTATGGCTCGTTGGGGCCGATGCTGCGAGGACACACTCTCCCCGGGAGACTGGCTACCTTTTCACGGGTCGGCTCGCTATTTAAGGGGCCTTTCTCGGTTATCTCAGATGATAGAGAGAGGAGAGAACGCGAGCGTCCGACTGCGCACGCGAAGACCATTCGGGGGATTCCTTTTAGTCCCCGTGACGAATGCCCGCGCGGTGGAAAAGGGAGGGTCGGGAGCCCATGCCCAGGCAGGGCGCCGAGCGCCGGACAGGGTCCCCGCAAGACCCTTGCGCACATTCGCGCTCGTCGCGCTCTCACTCCTGATTCTCACGATCCTCCCCCAGCCGTTGTCCGTCAATGCGCTGCCGACCGCGGATGTGAACGTCCCCATCGAGCCCGGCCCGACGGACGCTCGGAACCCGTCGCTGGCGGTCGACGCGAACGGCGTCCTCCATGTGGTGCGCTCCGAGAACAAGACGTCGCCCCGGGGTGCCTACTACTCCCGCTCCGCGGACGGCGTCTCCTGGAGCCCCACGGTGCGCGTGGACGGGGCCCTCGGGAACGTGTCGTTCCCCCGCATCGTCGTGGAGCGCGAGGCCGTCCCGGTCCAGGGGCGTGCGTACGTCGCCTACCAGACGGAGGCAGGACCGAACGCGGACGTCTGGTTCGTCTCGTCGGACAACGGCGTGTCGTGGAGCGCGCCTCGGCGCATCGACAGCGCGCCGGCGAACAACGCGTCGATCACGCCGACGATCGCAGCGACGTCGGGCCGCCTCTACGCGGTTTGGGCAGACAACCGTGACCCGCTGGCCTTTCACGTCTACTTCCGGGGGTCGCCCGACGGGGGGGCCACCTGGGGCGCCGAGGTCCAGGTCTCGTCCCTGAGCGCGACGAACCTCCAACCGCGGATCGACGCGAAGGGCGACACGATCGCCGTGGCCTGGCGGCAGGTCCTCGGGAACGGACCGGCGATCAGCGTCGCACGATCCGACGATGCGGGGGCGAGCTGGACCACCGCCGTCGTCTCCATGGCCGCGAACCCGACTGCGAACCTGTTCGCGCCGGACGTGTTCGTGGACGATATGCTGGTCGCGCACGTCGCTTGGATCGAGTCGCAGACGCCCACGATCGCCCACGCCATGTACGCATGGGGCCACGACGGGACCAGCTGGTCCCCGCCCGTCGCCGTCGATGATGCGCTCATCACCCCCGTCTCGATGCGACAGGCCTCCGTGTCCGCCCTCGCCGGGACGATCTGGGTCGCGTGGGACGACAACCGTGCGGGGGACTACGACACCTACGCCGCGTGGTCTGCGGACGGAATCACCTGGGGGGACGGCGTCGTCAACGGGAACGACCTGCGCCTCGACGACACGGACCGGAATGCGAACCCGGCCGACGACGCGACCATCCAGGTTAGCCCGACGCTGAGGACGGGCGGATTCGGGGTTTTCGCGGTCTGGGACGACGCGCGCGGCGGGACGTACGACACGTACGCAACCTCGGTCCAGGTGTCTCCGCTCGTGATCACGGAAGTCCAAGACACACCCACGCCCGAGGCACGCGTTGAGATCTACAACTTCGGCCGGACGGCGTTCGACTTCAGCGGAGCGACCATGTATGCAGGGGCATCCGTCGTGGACCTCACCCCCCTCGGGACCTGGCCCGCGCGGAGCCACGTCGTAGTCGGGGCGACGGGCGCGGACCTTGTGGCGGCGCTGGACCTCGGGACGGAGGGCGCGCTCGTCCGAATCGAACGGGGGGCCGACGTCCTCGCGAAGGCGGGATCCGGGCCGTACGGGATCGCGCCCGATCCGCTCGGGGCGGAGTCGACCGCACGATTCGCGGGGACGCTCGACTACGTGACCTCCTGGACGCGCTCCGTGGCGTCGACCTTCGGCGCGCGGAACCTTGTGCCGCCGCCAAACCTCGCACCGCCCGTGGTGCTCAACGAGGTCCTCTTCAACCCGGCTGCGCCCGGGGACCTCTTCGCGGAGATCTTCGCCCGGACGAGCGCCGACCTCACCGGGTACCGCCTCGTCGCGGACTCCGTGTACACCTTCTCGGGCGGACTGATCGACGGGGCGAACCCGTACGCCTTCTTCTTCGAATCCGCGGGCCCCGGGTGGTGGGCGGCCTTGGACGCTGCGACGGACAACCTGTACCTCTACGATGCGAGCGGTCGGCTCCTCGACATGTTTGGCTGGGATTCCGCGCATACGGCAGGGCTGAGCGCGACCCGCAACGCCGGCGTCGGCGGTTCACGTGCCCACGACGATCCCAGCGCCGTCGCGAACGGATGGTCCTTCGACGCAGTCCCGTCCCTCGCCCTCGTCGGACTCGCACAGGATTCGAGCATCCTCACGGACATCGGCACCACGATCGCGTTTCTCCTCACCGCGACGAACCGACAGTCCGTCCCGGAAGTGATCAACGTGGACGGCACGTCGGCGATGCCGAACTGGCCGGTCACGTACACATGGACGAACGGCACGCCCCTGTCGGATTCCGCAGCGGACCCGGACGCGACCCCGGACCTCGGTGTCCTCGGTCCTTCGGGCAGCGCGTCGTTCCTCGCCGAGGTCCAGATCCCGTCCGTGGCCCCGCTCGGGGACGGGAACACGATCATCGTGTCCGCGAGTGCCGCGTCCAAGGCTGTCGCCCGCGCGTCCGTCAGGCTGCGCATCGGACTAAGCCCCCACTTCGACATCTACCGCACAGTGATCCCGGGGACGGTGTACCTCGAAGGATCCGGGTCGCCGTACAACGAGGTCGCGAACGTCACGATCCTCATCGAGGGCGCTGGCCTCCCCGTCGAGATCCAGGTCCCCCAGGACGTCATCTTCCAGATCGACGTCTCGGGTAGCATGAACTCGAACGACCCGTCGAACGTGCGCGTCCAGGCAGTGAACTCCTACATCGGCGGCATGCGTGTGGACGACCGGGCCTCCATCGTCGGGTTCTCGGATGTCGCATGGGTCGTGAACGGACGCCCGCTCACGTACACGACCCTGCCCGGGAAGATCGACCTGATGAACGACGCGAACACCACGGCGTGCAGCCCGGGCTGCTTCGGGGGCACGAACATCGACGACGCGCTCCAAGTGGGGAACACGTGGCTCATTACGTATTCCGACCGCACGCGGACGCGCGTGGAGATCCTGCTCACGGACGGGCAGTGCACGGTGCCCGCCGGTCTGCCGTGCCCCAACACGAACGCGATCGTGAACCAAGCGGTCACTGAGGGCATCGTGATCTACACGATCGGACTCGGCTCGAGCATCGACCAGACGTTCCTCGAGAACATCGCGATCCCGACCGGAGGACGGTTCTACCAGGCGAGCACGCCGCAGGACCTCCTCCAGATCTACGCGGACATCGGGACGCGCATCAACCGCACGGCCGGCGTGGACCCGGACCCCACGGACGTCACCCCCATGGTGGCCGACGCGATCCTGCCGTACCTGAACGTCGTGCCCGGTAGCTTCGTGGACCCGATGTCGGGCATGCCGAGGCCGCCGGAGTTCATGGTCCGGCTCGCGGACCGGACGGTCCTGCAGTGGAACGTCAGCAGCATCGACATCAACGAGACGTGGGCGGTGCAGTACGGCGTGACGTCCACGCGGCTCGGGGTCCAGGCCATCGGCCTAAGCCCGGATGCGCGAGCCACCTACGTGCGCTGGGACAATTCGACTATCTATCAGGAGATCCCCCAGGGAATCCTCGAGGTGCTCGCGGCCACGACTCCGCCCTTCATCACCGCCACGACGCCGGTGCATGGTGCGGTGGACGTCGCACTCGATGCGACGATCCGCATCGAGTTCAGCGAGGACATGGACTCCAGCTCGGTCGCGTGGACGGTCGCGCCGTCCGTCGCAACCAACCCCGTTTGGGTGGACACCCGGACCTTGGACCTCGTCCATCAGGCCTTCTCCGAGTGCATGTTGTACACGGTCACCGTCACATCGGGCACCGACCTCGATGGCACTTCTCTGGGGCCGGGGCCTGTGCCGAACCCTTGGTTGTTCTGGACCGTCTGCCCGACCTACGTTTCCTACACGATCACCCGCTCCCCGGATTGGGGCGTCGTCCAAGTGGATGGGACGGATTACACGGTCCCTGCGACGTTCGTTTGGCAGCCGGGCGAACTCCATCGCATCGCCTCGATCGACTTCGATTCGTTCGGCGGCTCGCGCCTTGCGTTCCTCGGATGGGACGATGGCGGCGCAATCGACCACACCGTAACCGTCGGATCCGTGGACGCGACGATCACCGCCAATTATGCCCTGCAGCATCCTGCAACACTCACCCTGATCGGGCTCTCGGCCGCGTGGCCTGCGGGAATCGGGTTCACGCTGTTCGGCAGCGACCGCTCGGACAGGCTGTACGACTCGTTTGCTTCGTGGGTGGACGATGCGTCCGCGCTCGACGTCGATGGACTCGTGCCGGGAGTGGTGGGGGAGAGGTTCCTCACCGCGGACCCCACGCTCTGGACCGTCGACGCGCCGCTATCAGCGACGGTCCACTACCTGCACCAGTTCACCACCAACGTGCGCGTCGCAGGCCTCGACGGGCTCCCGGTGTCCCTGGACTTCACCGCCTTCGCGGCCGCGGGACTCGCGAACGTGTCCGACGCATGGACCGCCTGGGTCGACGCGGGCTCGGCCGTCCGTGTGGATGACGCCATCTTCCCGGGCGAGCGCGAACGGTACCGGACTCTCGGCACGACGGAGTGGCGAATTGATGCGCCGCTGGACACGATCGTCTCCTACCGCCACCAGTACCGACCCCGGGTCACGATTCTCGGGACCGATGAACGTCACTCCGTCACCGCTTCGTGGTCCGAGGAAGGCATCGTCATCATGCAGATGGCGGTGATCGGCGGTGTGTTCCCGTGGGCAGATGCGGCCCGGTCTCTCGAGGTGTCCAACCGAACGACCGGGGACCCGCCGAGGTTTACGCAGAATGCCACCAGATTCACGGTGAACTCCGCGTTCGACGTCGTCATTGTGTACATGTCTCAGGCGGCACCGCCAGCGCCTCTGTCTGCGAACTGGAAGCCTCTCCTCGCGCTGGTCTACGCGACCGGCCTGTTCGTCGCGGGCGTCACGCTCGCGAGCCGTCCACTGGACCGACACGTGCCCATGCCGAAAGACGGGGACCGGAAGGCCCGTGCCCTGCGATGGGCGGGGCTCCCCCTGATGCAGAAGCTCGAAGAACTGTCGATTCCGGAGATTGACGAGAAGGTCACCCTTGATCGACGATTCACGCGCATGCTGCTGGCGGTGCCGTTCGCGGTCGGGGAGGCCGCCATTGGGGTCCTGTCGCTCACGACCGGCGTCTTCCGCATCCCGGAAGCGGGGAATTGGCTCCCCCTCGGATTCTGGGCGAACACGGCGGTCCTCACGGTGGGCCTCGTAGTCGCCCTCGCGATCTGGCGAAAGGGATACCGCATGTCCGAAGCCGACTTGCTGGCCCTCGTCGAGGCGCGAGAAGGAAAGCCCGGTCCTACGCAGCCTATCGCCTGAGCCGCCTTCCGGACCTCCGGGGAAATCTATATCCTTGAAACGCATCTTCGTCCGTGGCCCGCCTTCGGATCGGCTGCGTCGGCTGGTCGTACCCGGAGTGGGGCGGCTCGTTCTACCCGGCCCGGGCGGATGCGACGGACTACCTCTCCTTGTATGCGCGCGCGTTCGACATCGTCGAGGTCGACACCTCGTTCTACGCGATCCCGTCGCAGGACATGACGCGCGCTTGGACGGACGCCACGCCCGAAGGGTTCCTGTTCACCGCCAAGTTCCCGCGACTGATTACGCACGACAAGCAGTTTGTGAACGTCGACGACCCGCTGCGCTGGTTCTTCAACGCCATCTCTCTCATGCGTCCCAAGCTCGGCCCGCTCGTGATCCAGCTGCCCCCGCGGTTCTCCATCGGGACAGGACGGAAGCTCCTCGAGGGCTTCGTGGACGCCCTTCCTTCCGGGTATCGATACGCGATCGAGTTCCGCCACGGCTCGTGGTTCACCCCGGAAACGTACGCCTGGCTCGAGGACCGTGGCGTCGCGCTTTGCTGGTCCGACAACGACTATGTCCAGGTACCGCCTGTCCTGACGACGGACTTCCTGTACCTCCGTTTCATCGGGGATCGCAGCCTTCCGAAACTGACCGGGGAAATCCAGCGCGACCGCACCGGGGAGATCAAGACGTGGCTGGGCGAAGTCAAGAAGGTCGAGGACCGCGTAGCAGACGCATACGTGTTCTTCAACAACCACTTCGCGGGGTTCGGCCCCGCGTGTGTGAACCTCTTCCGGGAAGCGTACGGGCTCGACCCGGTCGATTGGGCCTTCCGAATGAAGGAGGAGGGGCAGAAGAGCCTCTTCGACTTCGCCTGACACCAATGATTGGACGTGTGAATCGAGATATTTGTATAGATACTTGAGGCCTTAGGATAGAACCTATATCCGCCCTCGCCCCCTCATGAGCGGGGACGCAGACCGATGGCGGAAGAGGAGGACAAGGAGCGACGGAAGTTCGCCAAGGACTTCCTTGAGAAGTGGGCTCGTGCCGAGCGCGAGGAGCGCCCGACAGAGAGTGCCCTCGCGGATGTCGACGCCGCGCTCGAGCGCGCCCCGGACGATCCCACGCTGTGGTTCCGGAAGGGGATCCTCCTCTCAGAGTTCGATCGATGGGACGACGCGTTGGCGGCCCTCCGCAAGGCGGAATCCCTGGATCCTTCCCTCAGCCGTCTCCAGGTCCTCCTGTCGTTCGTCCTAGGCCGCCTGGGGCGGACGGAGGAAGCCGCCGAAGCGGAACGGAAGGCCATCCAGGCCGCCGGAGGCCAACCGCCGTCGGGAGAATCGAGCGTCGAGGAAGCCCTGACGTCCCTGACGGAGGAGCTCGACGGGCTCCACGCGGCGGAGGAGGAAGTTGCCGAGAGGGAGGCGGTCCGGGGGCTCGAGGAGCTTGCTTCGCTCACGAGACCGGAGGGATCCGCAGAGACGCCCGAGGAAAGGCTCGCAGCGTGGGAAGCCGCGGGGTTTGAAGTCGGCCCTCTTCGGGCCGTCGCCCGCGACGACCCCGATCGCGTTAGGACGGCGTTCTTCCAATTCGACCAGAACGTGCGCAAGGTGCAGGTCCTCGAGGACACCATGAAGTCCCTCGACGCAGATGGCCTCGAGGCGGACATCGCGCGCGTGCGAGCGCTGTTCCGCTCCCCGCATCAGATCTGGCGCATCGAAGCGGAGATGGCGACGCTTCTCGAGCGGGCTGACACTCGGGACCGCGCCGCCCGGGCAAAGAGGGTCCCCCTCGCACCACGCCCCGGCGCGATCACGCGTCCGAGGGGAACGGTCCGCCTCCGAACGGGAGGGACCGAAGGCCTGGGAGCAATCAACGGCCTTGCGGCGGGACGCGTGAATGGCCTCGTCAACGGCCTGCAGCGCACTCGGGCAGGCCTCACGAACGGCCTCACGAATGGCCTCACCAACGGGCTCGGACTCACAAACGGGCTGGGGGGTCCCCGGTCCTCCGCCGAGGCGCGCTTGGGGCGATGGAAACTCTACCTCGTGCCAATCGCCGCGGCCCTCCTGCTTTCCGTCTCGTTCCTCCTGCCGGAGCCTCTCGGGCCCGTGTTCGGGGGCTCGGTGATCGACGGCGACTTCTCGGATTGGCAAAGGGTGCCCGGGTACACGCAGGGTTCCAGCACCGCCAACGCGGACGTCGACCTCCGAGAGTACACCCTGAAGTGGCAGGACAACCGACTGTCCATCTATGCCCGCGTCGGGGGGACGTGGTTCGTGCAACCCACGAACACAGATCTCCTCTACGTGTTCGTCGACGCGGACGGAAGCAGGTTGACCGGGTACGACGAGGGCTCGGTCGGCGCGGACCTCCTCCTGGAGGTCTATGGAGGCGACCAGACGATCCTCGGCCAACACGCCTGGTTGTGGTCCGGAACGGACCAGGACAACTGGACCGCGTGGCAGGCCATCCGTGCCCCGACTGCGGCATATCGCGGGTCCGAACTCGAAGTCCAGGTCGACCTCACGGACATCGTCGCCATCGACGACTCCCTCGGCAGGGTCGTGATCCACACCGACGACCAGGCTGGGTCCCGCGCCTCCTCGCAGGTCGCGTTCGGTCCCACGCACGGAGCGCTCGAGGTCGTCCAAGAGGCGGTGGGGCCGACGGTCGCACGAGCTCCGGGCACGGATTTCGTCAACGTCACCTTCCGGGCCGCAGGGTCCTCCGTGCGCGTCGACGCGCTCACGTTCGACCGCCTCGGCATCACGCCCCCGATCGACGGCTTCTCTCCCCTCGTCGTCGCGGTGGGGCAACCGCGAACGCTGACGCTGACCGTCGACGCCTCGGGGCTCGCGACGTCCGCGCTCCTCTCCGCAGACCTCGTGGCGATCGATGCGGACCGTCCGGTCGTGATCCGGGGACCTCCCACTCGGGCCTATGTGACGCGCATTCCCGACGAGAGAACCGTCGACGGGATTTTCACGGAATGGACGGCACAATCCTCGGACACGGACGAGGTGTCGAACGCGAACGTGGACCTCGAGCGATTCGAGAGCGCAGTCCAAAACGGGACCGCCCATGTCTACGCGGCGGTCCGGGGAACGGCGCTCGGCGGCGCGGTCCATCCAGAGGCGCGCGTCCGCCCGGTCCCCGGACAGGCTGCGCCGCCGCCCCCGCCCGGCGTCCCCGCGAGGGTCGTAGGCGAGGATGTCATCCGTGTCTTCTTCGACACGAATCTCACGGAGGGTGGAGTCGGCGTTGGCGGCATCGTCGCGGATACCCTCCTGGATATCCGCGGAAGGAACGGCAGGGTCCGGGCGGTCGAGGGCTTCCGGTGGCAGTCCGGTCGGTGGATCGCAGCCGGCACCGCCAAAGCGTTCGCATCCGGCGGCGAGCTCGAGGGGTCGCTCGACGTTGCGGGCGTCGACCTTCGCGGCGCGGATTTCGTCGTCGAATCCCAGGACTGGCAGGGGACGGGCGACCGCACCGCGGTCGAAGGCGTCCGCGGAACGCGATCCTCGATGGGCGGCATCACGTTCATCCGACGGTACGAGGCCACGCTGCCCCGCGGCACCGGCGGACTCGTCACGTTCGAAATCCCCGGGCAGGGCTCGGTTTCGTGGACCCTTCCCGAGTTCCTCGTGGAGGGGTCGGGTGGCGAGGCGCTCCTGACCTCTCCCGGGACGGGGAGCGTCATCGCGGACGAGGCCGGGATGACCTATGCGGACGCGTATGCGGGGATGGAAGCGACCGTCGCGTACGAGGCGGAGTCGACCCGACTCAAGGAGACGATCACCGTGTTCGCGCCGCCGCCGGTCGGCGTCGGGGACACGCTCGCAATCGAGACGCGCCTCGCCGCGTACGGAGACCTGTTCGTCGAGGTCGCGGGGGACGGGTCCGCGGAGGAGATCCGAATCGAGGGCGACTTCATCCTCACGGACGGTCGCGGATTGCGGATCGCGATGTCCCGGCCCTGGGCGGAGGATGCGTCGGGCGATCGCGTCGACCTCTCGTTCCGATGGCGGCAGGGCGCACTGGCGGTCCTCGTGCCGGGCGCATGGCTCGCCGCCGCCTCCTATCCGGTCCTCGTGGATCCGACGACGTACCAGATCGAGAACGACGGGGCATCCGAAGATCCCGGGGAGCAGATGGGATTCTCCGTCGCCATGGGGGACTTTAACAACGATGGGCTCGCGGACCTCCTCACGGGCGCTCCGCGGAACAACCTGAACCTATCCCTGCACGGGTACGCGTACATCTTCTATGGGCCGCTCGACGCCTCCAAGACGATCCCCGACGTCCGGATCCGGGGGACGAGCACGGACGCCCAGCACGGATACTCCGTCGCCGCGGGGAAGTTCAACGGGGACGGCTTCTGGGACGCCCTCGTCTCGAGCCGGTCCGTCGCGGGCATCGCGGGGAACGTCTCGGTCTACTACGGGGGATCGAGCTGGTCCGGGCTCGAGGAGACGCCGGACCTGGAGTTCACGCCCCCGAGCGGGGCGCTGAACTTCGGCTGGTATGTGGCTGCGGGCAACCTCGACAACACGAGCTTCGACGAGGTGCTCATCGGGGAAACCGGTCGGGACAACGACGGAGGACTCGCGAGCCAGGACGGCGTGGTGCACGTCTACAAGGCCCCGTTCAGCTCGCCGGAATCGACCTCGGACTTCACGCTCAAGCCCAGCACGAACAGCGCGGGGCAGTTCGGTTACAACTTCGCGGTCGGGAAGGTGGATTCGGACGCGTACGCGGACGTGGTCGTCGGGGAACCGTTCCAGAGCTCGAACAGCGGCCGCGTGCACTTCTTCAAGGGCAGCAACATGACGAGCGGATCGGGCGACCGGCTCCCGGAGGCGACGCTGATCGCTCAGGCCTCCGCCGAGAAGTTCGGGCTCTCCGTCGCACTCGGCACGATCAACGCGGACGCGTACGCGGACCTCGCCGTCGGCTCGCCGGGAAGGACGACCAACGTCGGCGGCGGCTACGTGTTCCTCGCCAACTCGGATGGGACGGGTCTCACCTCGGGGGCGTCTCCGGACGCGACCTTGGCGGGATTGACGTCGACGGAACAGTGCGGGAATTCGGTCACGGTCGTCGACCTTGACGGGGACGGGACCGCAGGCGTGTTCTTCGGGGCGCCGACCGCGGACGTCGGCGGGACGGACCGTGGCCGGGCGTACTGGTTCGACAGCCCGACGACCGATCAGACCGTGGACGAGACGTTCACCGGGGCGCAGGACGGAGAGCGCCTCGGGACCTCCGTCGCGAGCGGCCGGTTCGCGTCGGACCCCCTGTGGCGCGTCGCGATCGGGGCGAACGCATGGGACGACACGGGGCAGGCGGACAGCGGCCGGGTCCTCGTCGCTGAAGTCCCAGAACCCGCAGCGGTGCTGCTGCCGGTGGCGCTGATGATCGGCCTCGGCGCGAGATTACTCCATCGCCGACGTCTGGTCCGAAACCGTTGAGAACTTCGTCTCGAGCATAGAGAGCGCCTCGAGCACAGCGGTCTTCGCGTCCATGGAGCCATCCGTCTCGAGATGGAACAGGATCTTCGTCGGATCGCCCGACACGTCGAAGGCGCCCTCGGACCCGCGCTCCTTCGCGGCGTCGACGCACGCGTTGCAGAGGATGCACGCCTCCTCGGGCTCCACGACGATCTTGCCGTCGCGGTTGTGAAGGATGTTCGGCGGGCAGACATCGAGGGGGAACTTGTCCGCGTCGAGCTTCCGGTTGTCGACCTTCACGACGGGCTTGTACTTGTAGCCGACCGCCTGCGCGACCTGCCACTTCGCGTGCTCGCGGCCGAACCCGAGCTGCGCGGTCGCGTACACGAGCAGCGCCTGTCCCTCGCCTAACTTCACCA
This sequence comes from uncultured Methanomassiliicoccales archaeon, assembly GCA_964396265.1. Lineage (GTDB taxonomy): Archaea > Thermoplasmatota > Thermoplasmata > RBG-16-68-12 > EA-27 > EA-27. Next base: position 74,328 of record CAYNEM010000008.1, on the reverse strand, counting down.
GCGGAATCCCCAGGTCCACGGGCTTGAGCTTGGCGTCCCCGACCGGCTCGAGGTCGCCGCTGTAGACGGTTGCAGGTCCGCGCTTGTTCAGCGAATAGATGACCGTGCAGTTCGGACATCCCTCCCCGCCGCAAGCGGGGCACGTCGCCCGGGGGACGAACAGCTTGGGGTCCGTGGGAAGCGGGACGAGCCCGAGGCGGTGGGCGATCATTTCGTCGAAGAGCGGGGCGACGGATTCCGCCTCCTTCCCGTCCTCCGCCCGGATCGGTCCGAGATGGAACTCCACATCTTCGATCGCAAGCTTGGGCAGGTCCGCGATGAGGCTCCGGCGCAGCGCGTTCGCGAATCCAGGCTCGATGCCCTCGAGGAGGAACCGCGCGCTCCGCTCGCTCATTTCGTCGATGCGCAGGGACATGCCCGCACCTTGGACGCCGGCTCCGTGGGGCACGTCACACCCTCCGTCCTCGCCGCCCGCCCTTCGGCTTTGTCCCGTCGTGCGGCACGGGGGTGACGTCCTCAATGCGACCGATCGTGAGGCCCGCCCGAGCGAGTGCCCGTATCGCAGCTTGGGCGCCTGGGCCCGGGGACGCGCTCTTGTTCCCGCCCGGCGCGCGGACGCGCACGTGGATCGAGTCGATCCCCTTCTCCTTCGCCGCCTCCGCGACCTTCTCCGCCGCCCTCATCGCCGCGTACGGGGACGCCTGGTCCTTTGCGGCCTTCACGACCATGCCGCCGGTGGCCTTCGTGATCGTCTCGCAGCCCGTGACGTCCGTGACCGTAATCAGGATGTTGTTGTAGGACGCATAGATATGCGCAATCCCCCATCGTGCCATCTACGGTCCACCCCCTCCGCCGCCTTCCGGGGGCCCCTCCTCAGGGCCGCCGGGACCCTCCTGGATCTCTGGACCGGGAACCGTGATCTGCTGCACGCCAGGACGCGCCGGATGGAGGTCGTGCGAGATCGGGCTGCGCAGGTTGTACCCGATCGACTCCTCCTCGGACCTCGTCACCAGGTAGCCGGGCACCCGGACCGTGCGGGTCCCGACCGCCATGTGGCCGTGGACAATGAACTGCCGGGCCTGACGAGGGTTGAAGGCGAGGCCTCGGACGTACGCGATCGTCTGCAGACGGCGCGAGAGCACTGCCTCGACATCGAGGCCGAGCACGTCGTCAAGGGATGCCCCTTCGAGGGGCATGAGGCCGAGGCGGCCGAGCCGCGCCATGAGCTCGTCGCGCTCCTTGAGCGCCTGGCGGTTCTCGTACCGGACGAGGGCCTGCAGTTCGCGCGCGCGACCCCGCATCGAAGAGAGGAACGACTGGGCACGCCACAGCTCCTTCTTGTTCTTCAAGCCGTACTTCTTCAGGAGCTCGTTCTCCGTCTTGATCCGATCCGCCTCCCAGGGGTGGGAGGGACGCGAATACTTCTTTCTCGGGAACTTCGGATCGCCCAAGCCCTCACTCCTTCTTCTCCGGCTCCTTCGCCTTCTCCTTTCTGCCGCCGGCCTCGTCCTCTTTCTTTGCCGCCTGGGCCGCCTGGATCGCGGCCTTCTTCTGGACACCGACGGTGAGGCCCGTGCGGCCGTTGGACCGCGTGCGCTGCCCGCGCACCTTCTGGCCATCCTCGTGCCGGACGCCCTTGTACGAACGGATCATCTTCATGCGGTTCACGTCGTCGCGCCGACGCAGGTCAACGTCGGAGCCGAAGAGGTGATAGTCCTCGCCCGTGTCCACGTCGTGCTGGCGGTTCAGGAGCCACGGGGGCACGCGCTCCGGGAGCGATGCGAGCACCTTCTCCATCACCTCGATGTCCGCCTCCGGTAGGTTCCCCATGCGCTCCCCTCGCGGGGCCTTCGCCAGGTCCGCGACAATCTCCGCGACGCGCCGCCCGACCCCTTTCACCTGCTGAAGCGCGTACACGACGGCGCTCGAGCCGTTGAGGTCCGTGCCTGCGAAACGGACGATGTACCGGTAGTCCTCCTTCGCATCGGCGGGGCGCTTCATCGTGGCCGCCGGCGCGGGTGCTGGCGTGGGTGGCGCGGCCCCCGGCGATGCGGGCTTTACTTTAGGTTCGGGCACGAAAACCCCGGTGGGATTTCCTCTCAAACCTCAAGGCGTATTTGAAGTTACGGATGTCTGGGGCACGTGAGGGACCAGGTTGAAAGGCATATGTGCCATGCCATAGCGTGGATGTCCGCCCGTGGGAGGAGAGGGGGCACCTTCTACGGGGGTGGACGATCTTCTCTTCATGTGCGGCGATTCTCGCGGGGTGCTCCAGTCCGCTGTTGGGGACGAACTTCTACGCTGATGGCAAGACCCCCGCAACAGGCGCCCGTGCGTTCGACGCGACCATGCCAACTCCCTTGTTCACGACGGACTACTTCCTGAACCTTTTCCACGAACTGCGGCTCGACGATTCCGACGAGCGGGTGGTACCCGGAAGGGACCGCGCTGACGATCGTATGGGTCTCCCCACCTGCCGATCCCGACATGCGGTGCGCATTCAATGGTTGGGAGGGCACAGGCGCGGGCTCCTACACCGGAGTGAGCAACCCGACGACGATCACGATGGTCGGGCCAATCACGGAGGTCGCGGTTGCGGTCCGCGAGTTCCGGTTCCCGTTCGACACTGTGCCCCCAGGATTCATGATTGTCATCGACGGAGTGATGTTCCCTGCGCCTGTCATGCTCTGGTGGGCCGAAGGGTCGGTTCACTCGGTCCTGTGTTCCAGCCCGCACGCCTCGGGCGGCGGGTTCTGGGTGTTCGACCGATGGGACGACGGGGTGACGGACAACCCCCGGACGTTCCTCGTCGCAGGTCCTGAAACGCGATTGTGCCTGTACACCTTCGTGTTGTACGCGACGTTCGATCCGCGCCCCGTCACGTCAGTCACGAACCTGTCGCTCGCGATCAACGGCACGGGATTCCTCCCGCCGGGCCTCTCAATCCGCCTTTCGGATCCGCCGCGTGGAGCGGAGGCTCCCGCGATTGCGAGGACCATCCTCCCGTCCCGTCCCCGCCCCTGCGTTTCCTCATGGAACTGAAGATCGCAGCACGCGGTACCCAGAGCCCCGGGCGACCGTCTCGCAGCCGCCAAAGAGGCCGGCCATGCGCGCTTCGAAGGACTTCGCGCCCTGCCTCGTCCGGGCGACCATCCACAGGGAACCTGCGGGCTTGAGATGCGAGGGAGCCTCGTCGATGATGCGAAAGACGACGTCCTTGCCCGCGCGGATCGGCGGGTTCGTGAGGATCGCGTCGAACCGTTCTCCCGCGACCGGGGCGTAGAACTCCCCGAGACGGACGTCCGCATGGGGCACGGCGTTCGTGTGGACGTTCCGCCGAGCCAACTCGACGGCACGAGCGTTGAGATCCGTCATCACGATGCGTCCGTTCGGAGCCAGCGAGGCCGCCACGATTCCGAGCACGCCGTACCCGCACCCGAGGTCGAGCACTTGGGCGCCGGGATCGAGTCGCAACGACTGCACGAGGATCTCCGTTCCTCGGTCGATCCCGCCGGCCGAGAAGACGCCCGCGTCGGTGGAGAAGACGAACGTCCGCCCATGAAGGACGGCACTGACGGTCTCCGGGCGTCGACGCGACGTGGGCCGCGCGGCGAAGTACTGTTCCGGCACGGAAGCTCCGACGGGCGCGCCTGATTATAACGCTATGGCGCGGCCGGTCCCTCTCGAGGCTTCCCATCCCGGGCGGGACGCAGGAGGAGCGAGGCGATCCGGAGGTCCTCGCTCGTCGCCTCGTACTCGCGCCTCGCGAACTCGTTCTCCGCCTTCTGGACCATCTCCGCGGCGTCGTTCACGAACGCGCCGTTCCTTTCGCGGAGGGACGTGAGGCGCGCCTTCGTCTCGTCGAGCAAGGTCCGAAGGCCGTCGCGGAACTCCCGCTGCTGCTTCCCCGCTAGGTGAACGTCCTCGCAGCACGCGGACGCGAGCGCGTAGTTCCCCATCCTGACCGCCGACTTCGCCCGGTTGAGGGAGACCTCGGCTTCCGTCGTCGACAGACCCTCCGCTTTGAGCCCATCGATCGCCGCCGAAGCGCGGGACATCAGGTCCAGCGCCTCGCGGAAGCGCGTCCCCAAGGAGACCGCCTGCTGCGCCGCGTCGCTGAACACCTCCGACGCTGCGGAGACCTTGCCCTTCTCGAGGAGAATCTTGCCCATCTCCAGCGACCTCTTGACCGGCGCAATCGCCACGCCGGCGATCCGAAGGCCGAGGACAAGCTTCTCCACGGAGTCGAGCGTCTCCTTCGCTTTCCGCCGGCGGTCGGCGAGGCCCAGTGCGATCTTCTCCGCTACCGCCGCGTCCGTCGCCGCGAGTTCGAAGTGGCCCTGTTCCACCTCGGCGCGCGCCTTCGCGAGCAGTTCGCGCGCATCGTGGATCGCCTCCAGGGCGGGGCCGCCCCCGTCCGCCGCGCCCTCGACGGCGAGCTCCGCCGCGAACACCTTGTCGGCCGCGTTCTCGCCTAAGGCGATCCTGGCTCCCGCCCGGCTCGCCGCCTCGGTGGCCACCGTGAGGGCCCCCGCATAGTCCGGGACCGCGACCCCCTCCATTTCGCGCGTGGCCCGCGCCCGCGCATGGACGTCGGCGAGCGCTTTCTGCTCCTCCGCGTCCGGGACGCCGAGCTCCCGCAGGCGCTCCGAGTGCTTCCTCAGAAGGTCCCGCGCTTCCGTCGCGCTGCGGTATTCCGATTCGAGGGTCGTCGCGATCCGCTCGGCCTTCCTCGCGAGGTCAATCGCCTCTTCGAACGAATCACGCAAGAGCTCATTCTCCGCTCCCTTGAGAACCGAATCGGCCGACTTCAGGTTCGCGCGCGATAGCTTCAGGATCTCCACGACACCCCTGGCGCTCTCCGTGGCCTCCTGCGCTTCCGCTCGACCCGGTCCCCGATTGAACAGGCTCAAGGCTCACGCCTCCTCCGGCGCGCGCTGGGGCGCGCCACCTGCCGCTGCAGCCTTCACACCCCCAATGCCGCCGACGTCGAGGGAACGTCCGCAGCCAGGAATACATGGGTGTAGACCGTATTTAACGTTCACCGTGCGGCCCGACCGAAAGGCCTTTCGTCGGAGAATCCTTGCGCCGCCTGTGCAGGCGTTTCTCTCCGTCCTCCGTCCCGGGAATGCCGTCATGTCGGCGGCCGCGGTCGGAGTCGGGAGCGTCGTCGCGGTTGGCGCGTTGGGGGCCGCGGACCAGGGGCTCGCGATTGCGCTCGGCGCCATCACGGCGTTCCTGTTCACCGGTGCAGGCAACGCGCTGAACGACTTCTACGACCGGGAGGTCGACCGCGTGAACCACCCGAACCGGCCCATCCCGTCCGGGCGCGTCTCCCCGCGCGCAGCGTTCGATCTCGCCTTCGCCCTGTTCCTGATCGCCATCGTAGTCAGCATGTTCATCAACCTCGCGGCCTTCGGCCTGGTCCTGGTCTCGCTCGCCCTCATGATTGCCTATGAGACCCGCTTCAAGTCGAGCGGATGGAGCGGCAACCTCCTGATCGGATGGCTAGTCGGCTCCCTGTTCCTGTTCGCGGGCCTGTGCGTGTACGCCGGGCAGGTGCGCCCCCTGCAGATCGCCGCCAGCCTTGCCCTGCTCGCGGGGCTGAGCACCGTCGGGCGGGAGGTCGTCAAGGACATTGAGGACGTCGCGGGGGACGTCGGCCGGACGACGCTCCCGAGGACGCGCGGAATCCCGTTCGCGGCCCGCGTCGCGCAGGCGTTCACCTTGAGCGCCGTCCTGCTCAGCGTCGTGCCTGTCGCATTCGACGTCCTCTCCGTCCTGTACGTGCCGATCGTCGCAGGCGCGGACGCAATCCTTATGTTCGCTGCCTTCTACTCCGGGCGCTCGCCCGGACGGAGCGAACGCCTGATGAAAGTCGGAATGGTCGTCGCGCTCGTTGCGTTCCTCGCCGGAGGCCTCGTTTGACCGTCCTCGCATACCTCCACGCGCGGCTGGCGGAGGGTAAGGTCCACCTCTCGCTCCTCGACCCGGACAAGCTGACGCCGGGGGAGGCTGGCGAGCTGGCGTTCCGGGCCACGCTCGCGGGCACGGACGGGATCATGGTAGGCGGCTCGACGGGGGTGACCCCGGGCAAGACGGACGAGGCCGTGAAGGCGATCAAGGCCCGCACGCGCGTCCCGGTGATCCTATTCCCGTCGAGCGCGCACACGCTGTCCCGGTTCGCGGACGCAGTGTACTTCATGTCCATGCTGAACTCGCAGGACGTCCGCCTGATAGTGGGGGAGCAGCGAAAGGCCGTACGCGCGATCAAGGAGTGGGGCCTGGAGACGATCCCCATGGCCTACCTGATCGTGGAACCTGGGATGCGCGCCGGGGAGATCGGGCATGCGAAGCCGATCCCGCGGGACGACGTGGAGGAGGCCGTGCGGTACGCGCTCACCGCGCAGTTCCTCGGGATGCAGCTGGTCTACCTCGAGGCGGGATCCGGAGCGCCGGAACCCGTGCCTTCGAATATGGTGATGGCGGTCAAGGCTCAGTTGTCGATCCCCCTCGTCGTCGGCGGCGGAATCCGCACGCCGCGGACCGCACGGGACCTCGCGAAGGCGGGGGCAGACATCGTCGTCACGGGCACGGTGATCGAGGAGGACCAGGCGCGGCTACAGGCGATCGTCGACGCCGTGAAGGGCCTGTGACAATGGACGGGACGGACGCGGACCGGGAGCAGACGGAGACGAGCCTGCTCGCGCGGCGCCTCTTCTCGTCCCCCCGCCCACGACGGCTCGTCGCGCCGATCGCGGGAGTGTCCCTCTTGACGGTCGCCTTCCTTGGCGCTCCCGACCATGGGTGGGAGACGTACGCCCGGCTCCTCTTCGTCGTGGCGCTGCCCCTCTACGCGTCCGCGGCCCTCACCCACGCGGTCATCCGGGCGACCGGTGGCCGGACCTTCCTCCGGCGGACGACGCTCCAGGCGTTCGCGGACGGGGCCACGATCCTGGGATTCGCCGCGTTCGTCGCGCTCGCCCAGCTCGCGACGTGGGCGACGCAGGGCACGACGTTCGCGCCCGACCGCCCGCGCGTCCTCCTCCTGGGATTCGCCGCCACGGCGTGGCTCCGGCATGCGGCGTGGATCGCGACGGCGGACCACCGCCACGCACGGACTGTGCTTGCCACCTCCCTCACGCCCCTCCTCGGCTTCCTGGCGGTGAAGGTCGCCTACCGCACGCCGATTGGGGAGGACCTTCTGTTCGCCTTTCTGTTCGTGGTCTTCCTCTTCGCGGGAGTGGCCTTCACGTTCCTCGCCGGCAGGCCGATCCGACGGGCGTTCCGGATCGATGGCATTCGCCTGATGCGCCACCTGCTCGACCACATGACGGACCAGACCGAGGAGTCGCGCCGCGAGCTCGAGGCGTTCTTCGACTCCTTCGCGACGCCCGCCGAGGTGCGGGTCGGGACCCTCGCGTTCCGGGCGACGCATGGCCCCGTGGCCGTCCTGGTCGCGAGCCACGCCCATCCGGGGCCGTTCGGTCTCGTCGCGGGATCGGACATGCCCGCGAAGTTGCGCACGTCGCTCGGGGATGTCTGCAAGGCCGTGCTCGTCCCCCACGGCCCGAGCACGCACGACTACAATCCTTCGACGACGACGGAGTGCCTGAGGATCGCGGGGGCCGTCCGTGACCTGCTGCTGTCCGCGACCGCGATGTCGGGCGGGAGCCAATTCGCGAGGGCGGTCGTCGGGAAGGCCACCGCGACCGCGCAGATGTTCGGGAACGTGGCGCTCGTCACCGCCAGCCTCGCACCGAATCCGACGGACGACATCGACGTCCCCACGGGGATGGCGGCGATCCACGCCGCCAAGGACGCGGGCGCCCGAGACTGCTTGTTCCTCGACGCCCACAACAGCTCCGACCTCTGGAGCGGCATGGTCCACTTCGGCAGCGCCGAGTCCCAAAATGTGATCGAGGCAACGCACGACGCGGTGTTGAAGGCCAGGGGACGTCCGGCGGCGAGCGTCCGGGTCGGCTACGCGGAGGGACCGGTCGGCAAGGCGCGGGAGGGTATCGGATCGCAAGGCCTGCAGGTGTTGGCGGTGGAGACCGACGGCGTCCGAGTGGCGTACTTGCTGTTCGACGGGAACAACATGATCCCGGGCCTCCGTGACGAAATCCTGCTCGCGGCGCGCGGGATTGTCGACGACGCGGAAGTCCTCACGACGGACAATCACAGCGTGAACGCGCGGATGGGCGGCTACAACCCCATCGGGCTGTACATCGATCGCGAGCGCGTCGTGGCGGCGGCGAGCGACGGCGTGCGAGAGGCGATCGCGGAGCTGCGACCCGTGGAGTCGTTGGCGGCGACGGGCACCATCCACGGCCTTCGCGTGTTCGGCCACGAGAACACGGCGCGGCTCACGACGAGCGTGAACGCGACAATCCACGGCCTGCGGCCGACCGCGATCCTCACGCTCGGGTTCGCGCTGGCGGTCTCCCTGCTTCTCCTTGTGTTGCTTCCATGAGCGAACGCCCCTGACGCCGGCCCCGACCGCAACTCGTTCGCGCGCGGTTCACCGGCCCCGGCCGGGGCAAACGGGACTCGTGCAAAACCATCCCGCAACCGTATACCCTATCTTCCCGCAGCCGTGCTGGCACGGGACATCCTCCCACAGATTTGTGGGCTCCAGGGGAACGATTCCGATTCGCGGAGGTTGCATGGTGGGGTGTTGGAGCCTTGCCCTTGTCGGGATGTCGCGAAGCGAGACGAGGTGCGCGACCATGCTCGCGGGGATTCCTTCGAGAAGACGCAAACGAGGTCGTGGCGGCGGAACCGGAGGCCCCCCAGCTCCGGGACCTCGGGCACGGCCACGAGGGCCACCGGCCGGGGGTGCCTTCCCATTCGCGAGTCCCACGCCGACGATGCCGAGGACCACGCCGAAGAGCGCGGGCATGAACATAGGCCCGCTTGGATCGAGTATGTTGGAGCCGACCGTGACGGTCAGTGTGTCGACGTTCGTGCCGGGGCAAAAATTCTCGGTCGCAGTAATCACATACGGGCCCGCCGCGGCGTACTCGTGCGTCCAGTCGCCAGAGAACGCGTTTCCGTAGTTCCGCTGCTCGATCGGGCTGCCGTCCCCCCAGTCCACGGTCACCGGGTCGCAGCTCATGAGGTCCACCCAGATCCGCATCTCCAGGGTCGCCCCCACAGGGATGGTCCAACTGCTGTCGGCGAACGTGAACGAGCCCCCCGAGGTGTATCCCTGCATGTTCAGCGACACCGCCGCCGCGGACGGGGGCAGGAACATCAGGAAGAACAGCGCCAACGCCACGATCAGTCCATGCCGGAGGCGGAACATCCTACACCCCCCCGGGACTCGCTCCGTCCTCGGAGGTCCGGACGTATGCGGATCGACTGCGCTTGAGGAGGGTGCCGTTGATTCCGAGCAGCCAGACCGCTTGATGTCCGGGCGCCGGCGCCCGCCCGCGCCCGGGTCCGTGGACGTAGAGGATCTGGGTCAGCTCGCCCTCCGGCAGCATCGCCGCCAAAGTGAAAGGAACGAGGAGGTCGGCGTCCCCGACCCGCATCGTCACGAAACGGCTGCGCACGACCTTGCCCTTCTCCGAGACCCCGCGAGCCTCACGCACAGATCCGGCGGACAACGCGACGGACGCGGGCATGCGGAACGAGAAGGAGACTCCCCCTGCGATGATGGCAAAGACGGACGTCCCGATGACCACGGGGATGAACGACTCCGGAGGGAACGCCGAGCCCATCAAACCCGTGAACACGAGGAACAACGGCATGATCCCGAAGAGCGAGCCGAGCACGCGTGGGACCGCGACCCCGGGCGAGCGCTTCACCTGCTCGAAGTGCGAACGCTCCTCCCCGGTCAACGGGCGGTCCCATACGGTGCTGCCGACGTCGAGCTGGGTTCCGACCTCGGGACTCGTGGGACTAATCGCGTAGATAGGCTGCTGCACAGTCTCCGGAAGAGTCGGAGGAATCGCCAAGGAGGGAAGGGTCTTCCCGCACCGCGCACAGAACGCGTACTCCGGACCGCTGACGGTGCCGCAATAGGGACAGAACCGGGAGCCTGCGCTCGTCTGGAGGGCGAGGGACGGGGCGCTCACCTGGCGTCCAACGGAACAAACTTGACGATAACCCTTTCCCTCAGATTCTCAGCGTATGGAGTTCCCGTTCAGACCTGTCGGAGGAACGCGACGTGGATTCGGAGGTCGCCGCTGAGCTCCGGGTGGAAGCACGCACCCCACAGGTGGGCCTGTCGCGCGAGGACGATCGTCTCGCCGTCCACCCGAGCGAGCGGCGTGCATCGTCCCCACGTCCGCGTGATCGCGGGCGCGCGGATGAACACCCCTCGGAACGGTCCTTCGAGACCCTCCACCGTCAACTCCGTCTCGAACGACTCCCGTTGGCGCCCGAACGCGTTCCGGTCGACCGCCATGTCCATCAAGCCGAGGAGACTCGTTCGCGTGTTCCGGACCTGGTCGTCCCCCTCATTCGCGAGGAGGATGCACCCCGCGCAGGTCCCGAGGACCGGCATGCCCTCGCCCGCGCGGCGGACGATGTCGTCATGGAGCCCCGTCCTCACGAGGTGCTTCGAGATTGTCGTGCTCTCCCCACCGGGGATCGTGAGAGCGTCGCAGGCCGCCAGATCCTCGCGTCGGCGAACCGTGACGACGTCGCCTTGGAAGCCGCCGAGGTGCATTGCCGCGCGGACAGCCTCGACGTGCTCGGCAACGTCACCCTGCGCGCCGATCACGCCGACCCTCACAAAGGCACAGGATGAAGCCAGACCGTTTGAGCTTGTCGCGTCAGATGTCGGGCCGGCGCACGGACTTCTCGAGGATGTCCTTGAGCCACTTCGGGTTCTCGTCGAGGAGGCGCTCCGTGTTCTTGAGCACGACGGCATCCCCGATATCCGGCTGGAGGTGGGGCCTCCGGACGTAGTCGAACGGTTGGTGCGGGAGGACGATCTCGCCGCGCGGGGATAGCTCCACGGCCTCCGGCTTACGCATGTCGAGCGGGACGACCTCGAACCGCTCCTCGAGGAACCACGGTCGGTGGGGGTCCGCGCCGACGAGGCCGACCGTGACCGCGTCCGAGGGACGCAGGTCCGTGTTCTGCGCGAGGGCGAGGCAGTTCACGCCGACCTCGTTCGCATCGAGTTCCTCGGAGCGGCCACCGAAGGGGGCCACGAACCAGTGCCGCAGAGTCTCCACGGGAAAAGGGAGGTCGTCAGGTGCAGCGGCCTTGAGGGGAGTTCGCATCGGGCGCGCTGCGCGTAACGTTGCCCGCCGGCGTACTTCAATTGTGCGCGACGGTTCTGCGTTTTGATTCCCACGAGGGCCAAGGTATTTCTAGGGTCCGCGTTGTGCGGCGCTTGATACGCGATGGCGGTCGGGTTCGTCCTCATCGGCACGGAGCCTACGAAAGAGCGGCAGGTGTACGACACGCTGCTCAGAATCGAGGAGATCGTCGAGTTGTATCCGCTGTTCGGGGACTACGACCTGATCGCCAAGGTCGAGGCGAAGGACTACAACATGATCGGTGAGGTCGTCGTCGCGAAGATCCGGAGCATCGAGGGTGTGCGGACGACGAAGACGCTCACGAAGATGTCGTTCTGATTGTCACCCTTGCGGTGAATACGTACTTAAATAAGGATGGCCTAATGGGCAACTCCCGGGTCGAAAGGAGTGTTCTCATGAAGGAAATCGCCTTCCGCGTCGGCGGCGCCGCCGGGGATGGCGTCGCGTCGACTGCAGAGACGTTCGCCCGCCTGTGCGTGCGCGGCGGCCTGTGGGTGCACACGTACTCGAGCTACCAATCCGTGATCCGCGGCGGCCACACGTGGACCCAGGTCCGCGCGGGGACGGAGCCCGTCCTGTCCCAGGGCGAGGACCCCGACCTCCTCATCATCCTGAACCAGGAGGCCGCGGGCATCCACGTCCCCCTCGTGCGCGACGGCGGGGCGATCATCTACGACGATCAGCTGAGCAAGTTCGACGCCGGCTCTGCGCGCCCGACGGTGCGGCTCGTCAAGCTCCCGATGATCTCCACGGCGCGACAGCTCGGGGAACCGATGATGAAGAACGTCGTCGCGCTCGGCGCGGCCCTCGCGCTCCTCGACTTCCCCTTCGACCCGATGGAGTCGGCGATCCGCGAGGTGTTCGGCCACAAGAAACCCGAGATCGTCGAGATGAACCTGAAAGCGGGCCACACGGGATACGACGCGATCCGGAACGACGGCGGCTCCTTGCCTCTCGGCCTGCCCTACGGCCAAGGCCCGGGCCGGATGATGATGACGGGGAACGAGGCGATGGCGCTCGGCGCCGTCGCGGGCGGATGCCGGTTCTACTCCGCGTACCCGATGACCCCGGCCTCGGCGATCCTTCACTGGATGGCGGCGCACGGGCCGAAGCAAGGCATCGTCGTCAAACAGGCGGAGGACGAGCTGGCGGTCGTGAACATGGCGATTGGCGCGGCCCACGTTGGCGCGCGCGCGATGTGCGCGACGTCGGGCGGCGGATTCGCCCTGATGGTCGAGGCCCTGGGGCAGGCAGGCATGACCGAGACGCCGCTCGTCGCGGTCCTCGTCCAGCGCACGGGGCCCTCGACGGGGCTCCCCACGAAGACGGAGCAGGGCGACCTGAACCTCGCATTGGGTGCGGGGCAGGGCGACTGGCCTCGCGCGATCCTTGCGCCCCGGACCGCGCCCGAGTGCTTCGACATGATCGTGAAGGCGTTGAACCTTGCGGACGTGTACCAGACGCCAATCCTTGTCCTGTCGGATCTGTACCTGGGAGAGGGCAATCGGACCATGGGCCGCGACGAGCTCGACTTCAACGTCCCCATCCTCCGGGGTTTCCTGGCGGACGAGAACGGCGACGGCAAGGGCTTCAAGCGGTACAAGATCACGCAGTCGGGCATCTCCCCGCGGGCGTTTCCCGGCTGGAAGGGCCACCAGTTTACCGCCCCCACGGACGAGCACATGGAGAGCGGCATCTTGATCAGCGACGTCCTCGCCGGGGTCCCGCCGTGGGTCGAGGAGCGTCGGAAGATGATGGAGAAGCGGATGCGCAAGCTCGAGGGCCTTCGGGCCGAGATGTCTCTGCCGGAGCTGTGGGGGTCTCCCGATGCGGACCTGACGATCATGTCGTGGGGCTCGACGGCTCCGACGGTCCGCGAGGCGATCGGACGACTTGCGGCGGCCGGCCACACGGCAAACAGCCTCGAGTTCTCCCACCTGTTCCCGATGAAGATCCCAGAAACGCAGGAACTCCTCGAGCGCAACGACACGACGACCCTGATGGTGGAGGGAAACTACACCGGTCAGTTCGCGCACCTCCTCCGCGCGGAGACGGGGTACCGGCCGGACTTCATGCTCACGAAATACGACGGAGAGCCGTTCGAAGCCCGGGAGATCGTGGCCCGCGCAGTCCAGGTGATCAAGGATGGCACTTGAACTCCAGCAGTACAAGTCCGAGACCAAGCCGGACTGGTGTCCGGGATGCGGGGACTTCGCCGTGCTGTCGAGCCTCACGCGCGCCTTGCAGATCCTGCAGATTCCACCGTGGATGGTCCTCCTCGTGAGCGGGATCGGGTGTTCCTCCAACATCCCCGGTTTCCTGTCGACGTACGGGTACCACGGCCTCCACGGGCGGGCGGTCCCCGTCGCGACGGGGGCGAAGCTCGCGAATCCCGAGCTCACGGTGATCGTCGCGGGCGGCGACGGGGATGGGTACGGGATTGGGGTCGGGCACTTCATCCACGCGATGCGCCGCAACCTCGACCTCACGTACATCGTGATGAACAACGAGATCTACGGGCTCACGACGGGCCAGGCGAGCCCCACGAGCGAGAAGGAACACCGGACGAAGAGCACGCCGGAGGGCGTCATCGAGAACGCCCTCAACCCGATCGCGCTCGCGATCGCGTCCGGCGCGACGTTCGTGGCGCGCGGCTTCTCTGGGGACGTGAAGACCCTCACGGACATCACGATCCGGGCGATCAAGCACAAGGGCTTCGCCCTCGTCGACGTCATGAGCCCATGCGTGACGTACAACAAGGTGAACACGTACGACTGGTTCAAGAAGCGCGTGTACGTCGTGGACAAGGAGGGGCACAACCCCCGGGACATCCATGCGGCCTGGGCTAGAGCGATCGAGTGGCCGAACCTCGATGGGAAGGCGGACCGCGTCCCGACCGGCGTGATCTACGAGGCGGAATATCCGACGTACGAGCAGCTCGACGCGACCCTGTCGCAGCACGCGCCGCCCGCGAAGCAGAAGAACCTCGTGGTCGAGAACCCGGACGAGATCCTCAAGGAATTCTACTGATCATGCCGCGCGCGTGATCGTCAAGAATTGCACGTCCTCCTGACTCGACACGCCGTCCCGAAGACGGACGATGCTTGCACGTCGCTCCTCGACCTCGGGCAGGATCGCCGCCAAGTCGATGCCCATCCTCCCGGGAAGATATGCCTTGAGGTAGCCGACGCCGCTCGCGAGGAGAGCCGCGGACCCCCGCCAGTTGCCATTCGTAAAGTGGTGGAATCCGCCCGCGAGGTGGATGAGCCCCTTGAAGAAGTCCCGCATCGTCCCGCGCTCCTTCTGCCAGATCTCCTCCCAGACGTCGTGCGCCTCGAAGAAGTATCGACGGTTGAACAGGTCGATCCCCTCGTCGAGGAGCATCTCGGGGTCCATCGGGTCGTGCATGTAGCACAAAGTATAAACCGGCTCGCGAGGCTGTTGAAATGATGATGGGGACATTCCGGGTTCCGGTGCGGGTCTATTCCTTGGCCGATGCGACCCACGGGGAAGCCCTCGAGATGCTCGTGGACACCGGTGCCACCCAGTCCATCGTCCCTGGTGCGATCCTGCGACAACTGGGCATCTCGGTCGAGCGACGGCAGACCTTTCATCTGCCGAACGGGGAATCGATGGATCGAGACGTGGGATGGGTCGGTGTCCTTTGCCAAGGGCAGCGTGCCATCACGCTCGCTGTCTTCGGCGAACCCGACGACGCGAGCGTCCTCGGGGCGCTCACCCTCGAGGAGCTTGGCTTCGAGGTCGACCCGCGCGCGAGGGTTCTCAAGCCCGCGGTCGCGTGGCTGTTGGCGGCGTGAGCAGCATGGTCACAGGGCCCACACGCGAGCGATGTCCTGCGGCACGAAGACGCCCCGGTCCGTGATGAACGACTTCACGAGTTTTGGCGGCGTGAGGTCGAAGAGCACGTGCCCCCGGCGGTCTCCCGGCAAGGCGTCCGCGGGTCGGATAGCGATGGGCGAAAACGTTTCCGCCGTCCGCACGGAATCAATCTTCAGGGTTTCGCAGGCGGCGTAGAACGGCTTGCCCGCCACGCTAGCGGCGAGGGCGAGGTCGCGCGTCCCGGCCTTGTTCACGAGCGTGCCGTCGAGGAGGACTGTGTCCGCTCCCGTCAACACGAGGTCGCACCGGCGGACGACATTCGCCGCCTGTGTGTCGGGGGCGAGCTGCGTCGAGATCCCCGACGCCGACAGCTGCGACGCGGCGCGCCTCCCCTCCCGCCCGGGCAGGGACTCGAGCACGAAGACCGTCGCCAGCATCCGGCGGGAGTGAAGGAGCTTCAGCGTCGACACCACCGCGAGACTCCGGCTCAAGGTCACGATCGTCGGCTTCCCCGAGATCAACTTCACGGCGTTCCTTGCGATCTTCTCGTGGGCCCCTGAGAGCTCGCGCCGGATCTCTCGCAATGCCAAGGCCGCGTCCGAGCTGCCCGCGACGAGGCGCGCGCACATGTGCGCGACGTTCCGCACGGAGGCCATGTTCGGCTGGGCCGCCTCCAGTTTCGCCGCCAATTCCCGGAGCGTGTCCGCCGAGGGCCTCGCGGGGATGAGGGCCTCGAAGGATTCCAGAGCGCGGATGGACAGTTCGGAGGCGCCGGACTCGATGTCGGCGGCGATCGCCGCGACGCGCCCTTCAACTTCCGGCGGAAGCATGTTCCAACCTCTGATGGTAGGCGAGCAGGCCGTGGACGCTGTTCCGGATCCGACGGCGGAGGAATTCCGGCGAATAGAACGCGGGGTCCCGGCAGTGCCGCGCGTACAGCTCTTCGACGATGTCCCGCTCTTCTCGCTTCTCCTTCTTCCTCGCCCTCACCAGGGATGCCCAGGTCGCGTAGTTCTGCATCTGCGCCTCGATTGCCTTCCTCGGCTCCTCGTGCGGGCCGAAGTGGGAGAACAGGAGAGCCCGGGGCTCGTCCGCCAACATCCTCGTGAACGACTCGAGGTTCCGCGCGAGGTCGAAGGAGGGTGCGGGCGTGACGGGCATCAGGATGTTGTCCCTCGGGAACCACAGACCCGCCTCGTCGCCCGTGTAGATGCACTGGTTCCGCGAGTCCGAGATCGTGAGTTCGTGCGGCGCGTGACCCGTGGAGTGATGGAAGGTGAGGACGCGCGAGCCGAGGTCGAGCGTGTCCCCGTCCTTCACCGCCACGGTGCGGTCCGCAGGGCAGGGGCGCATCGTGCCGAACTCCTCCGCCATGTCCTGCAACGCATCGGCCGCGCTCGCGAGGAGGCGGGTTGGGTCGAGGAGGTGCTTGTGTCCGCGCTCGTGGACATATACGGTCGCGTTGGGCATCGAGTCCATCAGGAAGCCCGCGCCGCCCGCGTGGTCGAGGTGCACGTGGCTCACGATGACGGCGTCGATCTCCGCGGGCGCCCGACCGAATTCCTCGAGCGCCGCCAGGATCGTGGCGACGTCGTTCGATGTGCCGGTCTCGACCAGGGCGACCTTCTCATCGTCGATGAGGTAAACGGACCCGAACTCGGGCTCGCCGAACATCCGGACGTCCGTGTACCACGTGTCCGAGTCGAACGGGAGGCGCCCGAAGGACATCGGGCCGCGCAGGGCAGAGGTCCGGATAACCTTTCCCGCCTCAGCCCTCCATTCCGGGATCTTCCTCGACGGATTCCTCTGTCCTGCGGCCGAGCCTCACGGCATGGCGGCGGACAGCCACGACCAAACCGAGCAGAATCGCTGCGATCGCAATCCACGCACCGCTGGCGGTGATCCGTCCCAGGTCCGCGGACGGGTCGAGGAGCGGATCGCTTATGCCGACGAGCTCCCCTTGGGCTTCGAACACAGTGAAGAGGTTTCCGCGGAACGCAATCGGGTACTCGGACCGGGCATCGAGCTGCTTGCGGCGGAACGCTTCCAGAGCGGCGGTGTCGTCGGTCGAGATCCATCGGTCGACCTCGTCGTCGATGAGAAGAGGGGCAGTCCGGTCGCGTCGCACCGCCTCCCAGCGTCGGGCCTCCTGCCCGAGCGGCGTGACTGCGGGCCCGTTGAATAACCCGATGCCCTGCGAGAAGGACGTTGAAGGCGCCGGCGCGGTACCCCCCAAGAGGCCCCCCGGGCCGCAATCTTATACTCCGGTCAGATTACCGAGGCCCGAGCGGGGGTAGCCAAGCCCGGCCAACGGCGCGAGGTTTAGGACCTCGTCCCGCAGGGGTCCCCAGGTTCGAATCCTGGCCCCCGCACCCTCTGCGACAGGAAAGTCGGGGAGCGCACCACGAACTTTATGAAGGAGTCTTAAATCATGCCCGTGATGAAGTTCCCCAAGTTCGGGCCGGCCGCGACGATCATCCTCGTGATCATCGTCGTCTCCATCCTCGTCTTCCTCGTCTGGGTCGCCGCCGCGTACAACGGCCTCGTCGCCAGGGATGTCGCCGTCGAGGCGCAGTGGCAGCAGGTCGAGAACCAGATCCAGAGGAAGGTCGACCTCATCCCGCAGCTCGTGGGAATCTCGCTCAATTACACGCAGTTCGAGCAGAACCTCCTCACGAACCTCACGGAGCTACAGACGCGGTGGCAGAACGCCTCGGGAATTCCAGAGCAGATGAACATCTCGAACCTCCTGTCCCTCACCCTCGCGAGCTGGGTGCAGACGTTCGTGACCTTCCCGGAACTCCACGCGATCACGATCGTCGAGGACCTGTTCGTCGAGGTCACGGGGACGGAGAACCGCATCGCGTTCGAGCGCCTGCGGTACAACGACCGCGTGCAGTCGTACAACACCTCGATCCGCTCGTTCCCGGACAACATCGTCGCGGGATGGTTCGGCTTCCAACCCGCGCCGTTCTTCGATCCGATCCCCGGCGGCCCGTGAGGTCCATGGTGCGGCTCCTCCGGTCGGGCGCGTGCGCCTTCGTCCTCGTGGCCATCCTCATTGCCAGTGTCCCCGCGGAGGGGCAGGAGATCCCGGAGGTCTATCTGTACGTGAACGACCTCGCGTCCCCCGGAGCGCTCCTCTCCTTCGAGGAGGAGGACCTCCAGGGCCTGTGCTACGAGATCGACTCGCTCTCGAGCGCCGAGGTCGCGATCCTCATCGTGAACACATCGGAGCCGATGGGCATCGACGAGTTCGGGTTCCGGACGTTCGAGGCGAACGCGATTGGGAAGGCGGGGAAGGACAACGGGGTCCTGATCATTCTGGCGGTGGACGAGGGGGCGTGGCGGATCGAGGTCGGTTACGGCCTCGAGTACATCCTCACGGACTCCAAGGTTGCACAGTACGCGAGGACGTGGCTCGAACCACAGCTCAACGTGTCCGATTACTACGCCGGGCTGTACGACGTGACCCTCGCGATCGGACAGGACATCGTCGACAATTACGAGGAGGGTACCGGCGGTGGCGAGCCGCAGCTGTGGACGTACGACTGGCGGGGGATCGCGCTTGGCGTCGCGGTCGTGCTCGTGATCGGTGTCCTGACCAAGGGCCGGCTCTTTCTCTGGGTCGGCAACGTGTTCATGCGCGGGGGCTTTGGCGGCGGACGGTCCGGGGGCGGCGGCGCCTCAGGTCGAAGGTGAGGGCGAATCGACCTAGAGGATTGTCACCAGGTCCGCGGACGTGAACGATAGCCCGGCCCATGGGACCGCGAGATGAACCGTGTGCGTCCCGGGGCCCAAGAGACGAGTGAGCGCGACCCGATCGACACGGAACCGCCATACGCCGGGATCCGGGTCCCCGAAACGGTCGATGAATGGCGATGGGAATGCACGAATCCCCTCGACCTCCGCGCCTCGCGGACTGAAATCCCCCGGACTCAGCCAAGAAGGCGCGGTGAAGGTGACCCATAGGGCGCGGTCCGGCGAGTTCCGGTCCCACTGATTGGGGCGGAACTCTGAGAAGCCGCTGCATCCGCGGGGTCCCCATGGAACAAGCTGACCGCCTATCGTTCGCACGCTGACGCCGTCCCAGGCCAACACGCACACGCCGCGCGATGGCTCAACGAACGTCGTCGTCACCGTTGTCAAGGTCGTCCACTTGCCCATCGCCCCGCCCCCGGTCTCATCCGGGAACTCCCAATCGCCGTCGGCATCGAGGTCGTATCTGAAGAAGACGAGCGATGGACCCTGCGTGAAGACAGTCACCGTACAGGTGCCTACCACGCCCGGGGCACAACCGACGACTCCAATCACAGGATCGAGTCGGGATCCTCCCATGTGCGGGGCAGCCGATGGGGACGGGACTGCGACCAGCACGACGATGAGAAGCGCGAGGGCGACGACGGGGAGGCTGCGCATCCGACCGGCCAAGGCATCGTCAATGGTCCTTAAGAGGCCTCTCATCGGCGGGAAAGAGCGGGCCCTCGGGGGCGGCGAGGGCCCACGGCAACCAGAATCTACGAGGTCAGCATCCGCAGCGGGTACCATCCCTCCTTGCGCAGGGCCAGGTCCGCGAGAAGGAATCCCAGCGCCGTGAGTCCGATGCCGCCAAAGATGAACAGGTGCGGCATTGCGTAGATCGACTCGAGGTCCGCGGAGACCCCGGCGATCTCGTGCCCGTAGAAGTCCCATGCCAAGCCCACGAGGCTCGCGGCCAGGCCCCCCGCCATCACGAAGAAGGCGAGGCCAAGCCGCTTCCACATCCATTGTGCCACGACGGTTGCGCGTCCGTTGCTCATACGAATCCTCGTATGACGGCGTTATGTCTGAGCACTTGAGGTCACGGTAGGTATCGTAATAACGGGCTTATACAGTATGTTCATTTGAGAAGGTCGACGAGGGCCACGCGCTCGAGGACGAGGTCCGCCTGGCGGTCCGGGGGGACGGTCGCCAGCTCTTCCTCCGTGATTCCGAACGACCGGAGCTTGGCGGGGGATGCGGCCAGGACAGTGTCATCCCGGGTCAGGTCGAGGGTCTCCAAGGCTCGGGCGGAATCGCCGCCAAACAGGCCCATGGCGAACTCGGTCGTGTCATCCCGGATCCCCATCTTTGCGATCGCCTCGTTGATCTGTCGCTCGCCGGAGGCGTACAGGACGAACTCCACCGCCAAAGACTTCGCGACGTTCGTGCCCTCCCGCATCGCGCGCTCCGCGTGCTCGACCGCGGTGACGAGATGGTCCCTTCCGCAGACGAGGCGGGCGTCGAGGAGCTGAACCCCGCCGAGCTCCCGGACCACCGCAAGTCTCGACTCTCGGTCTGAAGCCCGTCCTCGCGCACCGACGACTTCCACGACGTCGCCAACCGCGGCGACCGGAAAAGACCTTCGGAAGGAGTCGCTTCCATTGCTCCGTTCCTCAAGTTCGGAGGGCAAGAGCCCGTCCTACGGCGGCGGCCACACGCGACGCATCCCCGAGATGCGTTCGAAGACCTTGTCCTCCGAGAGCACTTCGCGCTCGCCGGCACGGATGGCCGACGCCGCATGGATCGCGTCCCGAGGGCGGATCGGCAGGTTCCGATAGAGGACCGACGCCTCGCGGATCACCGCCAAGTCCGCTGGGATCCATGTCACATTCGGCAGGGCGAGCAGGTCTTCGGCCTTCTCCTGGGAGTCCTCTGGTCCTAGGAGGCGCCGGACGACGTAGACGACCTCGTCCCACGTCAGCACCGAGGTGGAGACGGCCCGTTCCCCGCGAACGACGGACTCCACGAACCTCTTGGACTCTCGAACGTGCGGGCTCCCGTCGGCGGCTGTCAGGGAGAGGACGAAAACCCCCGCGTCGGCGTACATCACTTCCCCGCGGGCACCTTGTACTCTTCGTCCAGGATCGCCTTCCAATCGACACGGCCCCGCAGCTTCTTGCCCCGCACCGCGAAGAACCTCCGCAGGAGGTCGTCCGGCGTCGGCTCGGGGCGCAACTCGATGACCTTGCCCGTGACGGAGAACACGAGGGATGAACCCTCCCTCAGGCCCATGGTGTCGCGAATCTCCTTGGGGATGACAATCTGCCCCTTCGTGCCGACCTTCCGCTTCATTCCAACCTCTAGGTAGGAATTCCTACCTTATAAACACTCCTCTCCGACTCGCGGACAAGGGGCCCGGATGGTGACAACGGAGAGGGGCCTCACTGGCCCCACTCCGACAGCGCAGTCTGCCCCGCCATTTCCTGCGGCTTGACATCCTTCCCGAGCTGCTCCTTGATCGAGATCGCGAGCGAATTCCCGATGGTCGTGATCCGAGCCAGGTCGCCCGCGGAGGCTTTCTGCAGGTCTGCAAGCTTCCGATACCCGGCCTTGAGCAGATTGCGCGCCCGAACGCGACCGACCCCCCGGAGCTGCACGAGCGGGAGCAGCTCTTCCTTGATTCCGTACTGCAGACGCGGGATAACCTTCGCGAGCGGCTTCACGCGCTCCCGCCGAAAGATCTTCGCGAGCTCGCCCATCGCGTACACGAGCCATTCGCCCTGGTCGACCATCCGGCGGATGTCCCCGGGGCCAATCCCGAAGCGCTTCGTGACCTCTTCCTCCGTGCGCTCCTCGATCCAGTCCTCGAGCAGGCTGGCGGTCTTGATCTCCGCGAGGAAGAAGTCGTAGTCCTCGACCTCGAACGTGAACGCGGCGTCCACGATCTTCTCCTCGATCCACGCATTGTCGCCGCGGCGCATGTACAGCTTGGGCATGTCCGGCGTGGAGCACGCGGCCCACAGCCAGAAGAACGTCGTATCGTGGTCGCCCTGGAGGGCGTCCCGCATCTTCACCGCGGACAGCGGGTCGATGTACAGGTCGCTCGTGCGGCGTCCGAAGAACGTCGCGCGCAGCTCCTCCGCCCCGCGCTCGATGAACTTCTCCCTGTCGAGGAATCCGAGGACGCGCTCGACCTTCTCCCGAAGGTCGTACACGTCTCGTTCGAACGCGAAGAACGTCTGCCCGAGGAATCCATAAAGCTCGTCCTCCGTGCGGCAATGGCCCGTGGCAATCACCGCCAACACGTGGACACGGAGGGCAGGCTCCGTCCCGAGCTTCGACTCGACAGGTTCTGGCGGCGATAGAAGATAGTCCTCGAGAAAGTATTCGACGTCCTCCTCGCGCTTCGCCATGAGGATCGCTTCGCCGTACGGGTCGTAACGAGGACGCCCCGCGCGGCCGCACATCTGCTGGATCTCGAGGACGGGGATCGGCGTGAACCCGAGGTTCGCGTCAAACCGGGTGACGTCGCGCACGATGACGCGCCTCGCGGGGAGGTTGATTCCGGACGCCAAAGTCGGTGTCGCGACGATGACTTTGATCTTCCCCTTCTTGAAGGATTCCTCGACCACACGCCGCTGAGCGTTCAGAAGTCCCGCGTTGTGAAATGCCGTCCCGCCCTGAACACATCTTGCAAGACGGTTTGCCATCGACGACGACTCCTCCTGCTCGCGCACAAGATCGTCGGAGTTCTTCTTCAGCGCCGCCAAGTCCTTCGGTTTGAGCCTCGACTTCACGTTGGCGGTGAGTGCTCTCGCCAAAGCCTCCGTGGATCGCCGCGTGTTCACGAAGATGAGCGCCTGTCCTCCCGTGTCGATGATGTCTTCGACCAACCCCGAGAGGTCGTCCTCCGTCGCCTTGAACTCCGTCCTGGTGCGGTCCGTCCACGTCACGAACCCATTGAACATGACGCCGGATTTCAGCGGCACGGGCCGCCAGTCCGACTGCACGTGCTCCGCCTTCAGCCACGCCGCCAATTCCGCGGAGTTCCGGATCGTAGCGGACAGGGCGATGATCTGCAGCTTCGGGTTCACCTGGCGCATCTTCGCGAGGGTGACCTCGAGCGTCGGCCCGCGGTCCGCGTCGTTGATCAGGTGGACCTCGTCCGCGACGACGACCGTGAGCTTCGTGAGCCAGTCGGCGCGGTGCCGGAGGAGGGAGTCCGCGCGTTCGCTCGTGGACACGATGACGTCGTAACGGCCAAGGGTCGGGTCCGGCGAGTCGTAATCGCCCATCGAGATGCCGACCTTGACCCCGAGCGGCTCGAACGCCTTCAGGTCGTCGTATTTCTCCGACGCCAGGGCGCGGAGGGGGACGATGTACATCGCCTTGCCGCCGTTCAGGACGTGCTTGAGGACCGCGAGGTACGCGACAAGGGACTTCCCGCTGGCGGTGGGGATCGCGAGGACGAGGGACTTGCCCTCGAGGGCGATCGGCATCGCGCGCTCCTGCGGCGGGTACAGGTCCTCGATGCCCTGCTCCTTGAGGATGGCAGTGATGCGGGGGTCCACGCCGAGGTCCGCGACCTTCATTACCTCGTCCATTTGGCGGCGCCGCCATAAAGGTTTGGCGGGGATGGGCGGCACGTTGCCTAGGACCAACGGTCGATCCCACGGACCCTGTCGAAGTCCGTGTCGAAAGAGGCGATCTTCTGAACGTCGCGCTCTTGCATCACGACGAGGGAAACGGCGTCGGCGAACGACAGGGTGCCGTCGTAATGGAGGAACGTCGTGATGGCCGAGGCGCATCGTTTCCCGGTCGCCACCTCGATCGAGCAGTTGTCCGCGATCACGTCGTACGTCTCCTTGCCTGCCTTCCCACCCAGGACCGAACCGACCCCCGTGACGGCTTCCGAGAGCACAAGGTCCGTCGTGACGAGGTCCTCCCGCTCAAGGCGGGGCGTGAGCCGCTTCGCGGGCGCGTGCCATCGGTCCTCGCGGTTCGCGACGGCGATGAAGTACGATGAGTCGACGAAGATCATCGCATGCCCCGCTGGACGCGCTTCTTGACCACCACGGCGTCCGTGGGAGCGCTCCCTATTCCCGCCAGATCGCGTAAGGTCTTGCGCTTCCGGAAGCGGACGACCAGCCCGTCACGCCCCTCCGACCATTCCATGAAATCCCCGGGTCCCACGTCGAACGACTCCCGGACCGCGGATGGGATGACGGTCTGGAATCCCTTTGAAATCTTTGTTTTGCTAAGCATTATGTCACTTCCCATGAGAACCATGTATCTCAATGTATAAGTTCCTTTCCTCCTGGATCATCCCTTCGGGGCAACGCGGACTCGCGAGCGCGGTGAACTCCATCTTCTGGCGGCTCACCAACAGCGTGAGTACGGTCGTAGGCGGCTCGCTCCTCGCGGCGGGGAACTACGCGCTTCCGTTCTTCCTCGCCGCCGGGTTCTACGTGGTGTCCATCGTCGGCTTCAACAGCGTCTTCCGACGCGTGCGGCCGGCCGAATGACACACACCGAAGCTCCACTCGAATTGACCGATCAACACGTGTACCTCGGGCGCACCACGGCACCTCTAATAGGCCGCCGCCATCGCGGGGCGTGGCCCCGCCGCCCGTCCGCATCCGACCCGCCACGAAACGCGACTTCCTCGCGTGCGCCGGCGTGTGCATCCGCGCCCTCCGTGACCTGAGCCGCCGCCAGGGGAAACCGCCACCGCACCTGGTGCCGCCAAACCTCTACCCGTTCTTCCGCCACGCGCTGGCGACCGACCCGGCCGGGTTCCGTGTTGCGGTCGAGGGCCGCAGGGTCGTCGCGTACGCGATCACGATCCTCCGGGGGAAGACGCACTTCCTCGCGATGTTCTTCGCGCTGCCGGGAAAGCAGAGCCTGGGCACCGGCCGCCAACTGCTGGCGCGCGCGTTCGAAGACCCGCGCCCGCCCCCTGGCGCCGCGCGGTGCGTCGTCGCCTCGCTCGACCTCCGCGCCCAGGCCCTCTACCTGAAGTTCGGGATGTTTCCGCGCACGATCGTCTACTTCGTCACGGGGCGACCGAAGGCCGTCGGACGGCCGCGGATCGTGCTCCGGCAGGTCGGCCCGACGGGGCGCCCTACGAAACGCGCGCTCGACCTGGCGGCGCGGTTCGACCGACCTCTCCGCGAGGTGCGGCGCGACGAAGACCAGCGCTACATCTTCACGGTCGTCAAGGGGACGCGGTTCTTCGAGGCGCGTCTCGGCGCGAGGACCGTGGGCTACGCGTCAATCCGCGGGAACGGGATCATCGGCCCCGCGGGCGTCTCCGACGCGCGGTGGAGCGGGGACCTCCTGTCGGCAGCGATTGCGAAGGCTCGCGAGCTCGGTGTCAAGAAGGTGTCCGCGTGGATCCCGGGTCTCAACGACGGTGCGCTGCGCGCCGCGTTCGAGGCGGGGCTCAAGATCGACTTCGTCACGGTGTGGATGGCGCAGCGCGACCTGGGCAATCTCAGGTGCTACATCCCGAGCGGCGGCGTCCTGTTCTGAGGGACGAACGATCCGCGGGTCGAGGTCAATACGTCAGGGAGAGGCGGCGGCAGGAAAAGCAGCGGAACGCGTTGAGGTACACGTTCCCCCAGTTGTCCGCTTCCGTGAGGACCTCGCCGCCGAGGGCGAGCCGCGTCCTCTCCTTCATCCACTTCGCGCCCTCCATGAGGCTCTCCGTCACCAGGAAGCCTGCCTCCATCGGCCTTTGGCAGGCGGGGCAGAACTCCTTTGCCACGACCGCGCGAGCCCCCTTTGGCGGCTTAAGCGTTGCGTCCTGATTTTCGCGCGGCGAACCCTTAAGCGCCCGCCGCCTCTCCCCGCCCGGATGGCCAACCTCGAGGCCGAGGTCGCGGGGCTGCGCTTGCGAAATCCCACGATGCTCGCCTCCGGGTTCCTCGACGAGACGGGAGGCTCGATGCTCCGCGTCTATCACGCGGGCGCGGGGGCGGTCGTCACGAAGTCGGTCGGACCGGAACCGCGCGCGGGGAACCTGAACCCGACCGTCGTCGAGATCCCCGTCGGCCTGCTGAATGCTGTGGGCCTCCCGAACCCCGGGATCGTGGACTACGAGCACGAGGTGAAGCACGCGCGGGACGGGGGCGCCGCCGTCATCGGGTCCGTGTACGGGAAGGACGCGGAGGAGTTCGCCGCCGTCGCGGGGCGGATGGCCTCGTACGGCGTCCTGGCGGTAGAGCTGAACCTCTCGTGCCCCCACGCGAAGGGCCTCGGCACGGAGGTCGCGCAGGACCCGCAGGCCGTCGAGGAGATCACGCGCGCGGTGAAACGCGCCGTGCGCGTACCCGTGTTCTCGAAGCTCTCCCCGAACGTCGCGGACGTCGCCTCCTTCGCGGACGCCGCCAGGCGCGGGGGAGCCGACGCCGTCACTGCGATCAACACCGTGAAGGCCATCGCGATCTCCGCGGACCTGCGCATGCCAATATTGAGAAACGTATACGGGGGCCTCAGCGGGCCCGCGATCAAGCCCGTCGGCCTCCGGTGCGTGTACGAGATCCGCGATTCCGTGGATATCCCGATCGTCGGCGTCGGCGGGATCGAGACCGGTGAGGACGCAATCGAGTACCTGATGGCAGGGGCGAGCGCGGTGCAGATCGGGACGTCGATCCTCACGCGCGGCCTCGACGTGTTCGCGAAGGTGTGCGGCGAGATGTCCGCCTGGATGGACGCGAACGGGTATGCGCGCGTCGCGGACCTCGTGGGGGCAGCGCATGGGAAGTAGGCTCACACAGATAGTCGCCCTCGAGGACGTGGTCGCCGAGAGCCCGGACACGAAGACGTACCGGTTCCGCGCGGACATGAGCCCGCGGCCCGGGCAGTTCCTCATGCTTTGGATCCCGCGCGCGGACGAGGTGCCGATGGCGTACTCGTACCTCGGGGACCCGATGGGTGTCACGGTGCGGGAGTACGGAGACGCGACGCGCGCGTTGGCGGCGGAGGCGAGGCAGGGCTATCGGGTCGGCGTCCGCGGTCCGTACGGGAACGCGTTCGCGATCGAAGGGCGCCGCGCTCTGGCGGTGGCCGGAGGGGTGGGCATCGCCTCCGTCATCGCCGCCATCGAGGCGTATTCTGAAGCGGGGATCGCGATCGAGACGGCGTTCGGGGGGAGGACGAAGCAGGAGCTCACGTTGCTTGAACGCGCGAAGGCGTGCGGGCCCGTGCACGTCGCGACGGACGATGGCAGCGCGGGCCACCACGGGTTCGTCACGGATATCGCCGCCAAACTCCTCCACGAAGGCACGTTCGACATGGTCCTCACATGCGGCCCCGAGGTCATGATGAAGAAGGTTGTCGACACCGCCAACGCCTCGGGCGTGCGCGTGCAGGCCTCCCTTGAGCGGTACATGAAGTGCGGCATCGGGATCTGCGACGCCTGCGTCCTGGACGATCGCCTCGTCTGCACGGACGGACCCATCTTCTGGGGCGACGACCTCGCCAAGTCCCACGACTTCGGCCATTGGCGGCGGGACATCAGCGGGCGACGCGTGAAGGCCTAGGCGAAGGTTTTTGGCGGCGTCGCCGTACGCCGCGGCCGTGCCACCTGCGGGCAAACGAGTCCGGGTGCGTCCTGCGAGGCTGAACGACCTCGATGCCCTAGTGCAGCAGCGGCGAGGCATGTGGCGCGAGATCGACGACCTCACGGACGCGGAGCTCGACAAAGCGGACCGCGTGTATCGTCGATGGGCGCGCGATCGAATCCGGAACGGCACCCTTGTCGGATGGGTGGCGGAAACCAGGTCGGGCCGCGTGGTCGCAGGCGGCTGCGTGTGGCTGCAGGAGATCCAGCCCCGGCCCGGACGCAAGAATCGCGTTCAACCCTACTTGATGTCGATGTATACTGAACTGGACTATCGAGGGCGAGGGCTCGCGTCCCGCATCGTGCGAGAGGCGGTCCGGTGGGCTAAGAGACAAGGGTATCCGCGCATGACCCTTCACGCTGCCGAGGACGGTCGCGGCGTGTATGCGCGCTTGGGCTTCACACGAACGTGGGAGATGCGACACCGCTTGGAGGGTGGACGCGCTCCCTCGCGCGCGACAGCGAAGCCCGGAGTTCATCGACAATCGTCCCCGTCCTCTCGGAAACCCCGCGCACCCCGAAGCCAAGCGCGGCGTTGATTTTGGACTCGACGCAATCGCCTCGCCGTGGTCGAGCAAGTCCATGTCGCTGGCGAGTAGTTCCAGCGAGACTTCTACGAGACTCGCCCATGAGAGCGAACGTAGGTCTCGAGGGCATCCCGGCTCATCTCCACGACGACCGGCTCCTTGTGCGTACGGAAGCCGAGCCTCTCGTTGATCGAGAGCATCGCCTCGTTCGAGGACGCGTTCCCCGTCACCACGAATCGGACCTTGGGGAACTCGCGGTGCACGCGGAGCATCATCGCCGCCTTGAGCCACTTCCCGAGGCCGCGGCCCAGGTACGCGTCGCCCACGCCCGTGAGGCCCTGCCAGAGCATCGTCGCCTCGTCCGGGGCGTACGTGACATCCGTGAGACCGGATAGCGAACCATCCGCCTCTTGGGAGATAGCGGTGACCCACGTGCTCCCGGCCTCCGCGTTCCGCGCCTCGCGGTCCCGGAAGTTCTCCGGCGTGAACACGTACTTCCCGTGGTCCGTCTCGTCGAACGGCTGGCGGTTGAACACCTCGGAGAAGAGCGGGCAGTACGCCGGCAGGATGTCGTCGTCGACGCGGTTCACGAACCAGCGCAGCGTGGTGCCGGGGGACCGCTGCGGTCCCTCCGCCGCCCAGCGGTCCACCATCGCCCAGTCGACGCGGTCCATGTCGAGCCGGTTCTGGCGGCGGTTCTGCACGACCTTCGCGCCGATCGCCGTCGCGAACGCCTTCCCGTCCGCCTCCTCGCTCCACGACTGCAGCACGGTCCGCTCGTGTTCGCGGGTCTGGGTGAGGATGTGCGGAAGCAGGGATCGGCCGAGCCCGGCGTGGCGGTAATGGCGGAGGAGTTCGAGGCCGACCCACGCGATGTGCTTGTTCGTCTCGTGGGAGGGGGACCCGGGCCGGGTCACCTCGAAGTAGACCTCGCCGATCATCGGATGGGGCGGCTCGGGATCGAGCACGGCGCGATGGAAGCTCTTCCAGTGCGGGTGGGGACGCCGCATCCATGCCTCGGCGGTCGCGTCCTCGCCGACCGGGTCGTCCGGGTCCGTCTCCGCGTGCCGAAGCCTCCGGTACGCGTGGTACCGCGCCCACTCCTCGCGTGTGGCGGTCTCGGGGTCGAACGGGACAATCTGGACGTCCATCGGGCCGCACTACCCCGCGCCCCTATGTAAGCCTTGCCGGCGGAGGTTACCGGGTATGACGCGTCTGCTTCCTCGATGCCGAGTGGGGCATCCCCCGAAGCACTTATCTGATGGATGCGCTGATGCGACCGCGAGGCGTAAGGGAGTGCGCACATCGAACCCCGTGTTCGCCAACCGGTTCCAGAGGCTGGCCCAGCAATCCGCCGGCTGGGAGCACGCCGGCACGATGACCGTCGAGGGCACCGCCACGAAGACGGGGATCCTGCTCCTGCTCGTCCTCATCAGCTCGATCGTCACATGGTCGTTCTTCGTCGCGGGCGACTTCGCCCTCGTCTTCCTCCTGATGATGGTCGGTATGATCGGGGGGCTCATCGTCGCCCTCGTGACGGTGTTCAAGCCGACGTGGGCCTCGGCGACGGCCCCCGCCTACGCCATCCTCGAGGGGCTGCTGCTCGGCGGCCTCTCCGCAGGGTTCGAGGTCGTCTATCCCGGCATCCTTCTCCAGGCCGTCGCGCTCACCTTCGGGGTGTTCGCGCTCATCCTCGTCCTCTACCGGGTCCGCGTGCTCCAGGCCACGCCGCGATTCGTCAAGGGCATCGTCGCCGCCACCGGTGCAATCATGATCGTGTACTTCGCCGGCATCATCCTGAGCCTTTTCGGCTTCCGTCCGTTCTTCTTCTACAGCAGCGACCCGCTGTCGATCGCATTCAGCGTCTTCGTGGTCGCGATCGCGGCGCTCAACTTCGTCCTCGACTTCGGGTTCATCGAGGAGGGCGCGAAGCAGGGCGCGCCGAAGCACCTCGAGTGGTACGCCGCCTTCGGGCTCCTCGTCACCCTCATCTGGCTGTACATCGAGATTCTCCGCCTCCTCTCGAAGCTCCGAAGCCGCTGAGGCGAGACGCTCCCGGAAGCGTAAGCGGAGACCTCCCGCGCCACCGCCTCGCGACCTACCACCACCGTGACTTTGCGTCAGAGATTCAATGCCGTAACGGGTGCAGCGTCGTGGGATGTCCTGACCCTACGACCGCCCGTGCGTCTCGCTCGAAGAATGAAGATGATCAAGCCCGCGGCTAGGATGGCGACGTCCACGACCATGCCGAGTCCAAGGAGGGGCGGAATCGCGAGCATCCCGGTGAACAGGGACACGATGCCCGTTGTCGCCTCCGCCGCCACGAACGGGAGCGAGGTCGCGAGGAACGCTTGGGACCTGCCCTTCCAGGTGGCCACGCCCCGCCAAGGCGCGCGACGCGCAGACCGCAGGCCGACGACCACCAATGTAATCGCGAACACCGCAGCCACGAAGGGCTTCAAATTCGTGTTGACCGACACGACCGTCCTGATGCGCACGTCGAGCGTTCGCTCCCGTTCCTCGTTGCCCAGGTTGTCCACGGAGCGATACCCGATGACGTGGTCTCCGACGGAGATGGAGAACCCTCCATCATAAGGAAGCCACGCCCCTCCGTCGATTCGGTATTCCGTGCGGGCGACCCCGCTCCCGGGGTCGGTCGGGGCGAGCGTGAACACGATGTCCGGGGAGGACGGTCCATCGGCAGGAGAGATCTCCGTCACCGGCGCCGCGTCGTCGAGGAAGAGGTCGAGGAACCCGGTCTCGCGGTTCCCGAGACGGTCCGCAGCGGCGTACTCAATCCGCCTGGGCCCGTCCGGGCCCGAAACCGTGAAAGATCCCAGGGAGGGCGTCCACGACCCGCCGTCGATTCGGACGTCGAGGGATGCGAGCCCCACCGGCAAGACTCCACCGTCCACCGCACGAAGCGTGATGGGCGTGGTCGACTTCACGAAGTTGCCCCCGACGAGGTACCTCGGGTCCCCGATCTCCACTGTCGTTGCCGGCGGCGTGTCGTCCACGCGCACGACCGTTGACTGCACGACCTCCAGGTTCCCCGCGAAGTCCTCGCTGTACCACTCGAGGACGTGCTCCGCTTCCCCGGTCAACGTGAACGGCCCGGTCGCGGTGTAGTTGGCCCACGTCCCGCTATCCACGCGATACCTCGTGCTACGTATGCCGAGAGAGCTCCGGTCCGTGGCGGCGAGCGAGAGGCGCGTCGCAGACGTCACATAGAGGGGTGGAGCATCCCATTGCGGCTCCCCGATAATGAGGAGCGTGACGGGAGGAAGGGACCCCACGTCCACGTCGAGGGTGCGTTCCGCCTCGAGATTTTCCAGATGGTCGTCCGATCGATAGAAGATGCGGTGTGAACCCGGAGGGACCGTGAACGGGGCGCCGTAGCCGAGGAACGCGCCACCGTCGATCCGGTATTCGCTGCGCGCGACCCCGCTCCCCGCGTCGGTTGCAGAAAGCGTGAACGACGTCTGCGGTGTGAAGGGTCCCGTGGACGGGGAGATACCGGTGATGGGCGGCGTGTCGTCGACGACGATGCCGGCCGTGACCGGAAGCTCGGCGTTCCCGAGCCAGTCCCGGGACCGCAATGCAATCCCATGGAGACCGTCACCTGCGAGGGCGAACGGCGCGGAGTAAGCCAGCCATGGCCCGCCGTCCACCCGATACTCCGTGGCCTCGATCCCCACCGGGGTCACGCCCCCGTCCAACGCCACGACGCTCAGGGGAGTCGCCGAGGTCACGAACGTTCCGCCGACGAGGTACTTCGGGTCGCCGACTATCAGGGACGTCGAGGGCGGCGTGTCGTCCACCCGGATGTACGTCCACTGCACCGCCTCCGCATTCCCAAGGTCGTCCACGCTGTACCACTCGACGAAGTGTTCGCCCTCGCCCGTGAGCGTGAAGGGGCTGGCGTAGACGTTCCACGGACCGGAGTCGAGCCAGTATTTCGTTGCCTGGATGCCCACGCCTCCCAGGTCGAGGACCGTCAGCGTGAGGGGTGTGGCGGAGGTGACGTACGTCATCGCCACCGTGTAGTTCGGTTGTCCGATCGATAGGGACGTGACCAGCAAGGGCGGGAGGACCTCGATCGTTGCGCACGCCTGATTGTTCGTCTCGTCGTTTTCGAGGATGGCGTCGTCCGGGTCCACGACCACGCAGATCTCGTGCGCCCACGGCGGTCCTGCGGTCCACGGAACGGAGGCGGTGCCGGTCCCGCCATATGCGGCGATGGAGGGGACGACCTGGTCCGAGCCAATCGCGTTCGCGCCCGGTGGGGGTCCGTCGTAGAACCGAATCGACACGTCACGCGCCTCCTGTGTGCCAAGGTTGCGTGCCGTCACCTCGATGGATGTAACGCTCCCGAAGGGGAGCGGTCCGGGCGGAACAAACCAAATGTCGGCCGACGAGACGAAGAGGTCGATGTAGCCGGGAGTATCCGGGGTCAGGCACCGACCTGGCGCCATCTCGATGATGGCGAACGTGTTGTCGTAGGCATCCTGCGAGAGGAGAGTCGTCACGACGCTGTTGTCGGACTTCGTGTACCTGGGGCCACAGGACAGGTCCTCGTCCCGGCCGCCGGTGTGGGAGAACACCCCCAGGGTCGTCGGCGGGTCGCTGCTGGTGTCAAGGGCGTAGATGAGACCCGCACTGGCGGTCGCATAGAAGAGTGTGCCCTCGAGCCCCACCGCGAGACCGCTGTTGGCATAGCCGGTCAAGATACAGCCGTCGAACCCGCCGATGTCGTTGCCACTGATGTCGAGGTGCTCGACGAAGCAGCTGACGTCGTCCGACATCCAGAACGTGTTGGTCGTGGGATCCCAGGCGAGCCCGTCGATGAAACTGATTTGTGGAGGTATCGCATTTTCCTTGACCATGGTTACGACCCCGGTTCTCATGTCGACTCTGGAGAGGTTCGTCGAGCCCCATCCTCCGCCGTAGAGGTAACGGTCCATCCAGTTGAACGCGATGGCATTACAACAGTCCCCCGTGTATGGGCTGCCATCCCAATTCGTCAGGGACAATTCACCCAGGTCCGCGCCGCTTAAGTCCGTGAAGTGTATCCTGTTGTCTCCCACGTGCGTGTAAAGGATTCTGGATCCGTCATACTCAACGCCGATACCGATGCCACCGGGCATCGGCTCAGGCTCATTCACGATGAGCAAGACGTCTCCCGGCAACGCTGCGGCCAAATCGGCAAGACTTGTCAGGGCAACCCCGAAGCTTAGGAGTACCGCGAGGCTGGGCACGACCCGCCCCGAGAGGTTTGCACCGAATTGACCCATAATCTCCCCGCTCCTCCAGAAGGCCCATCGCGCAGGCGTGCTAATGAATATTGTGGTCCAAGAGGCAGCGCGGTTCAGGCGATGGGGAGCGGATGTTGTCCGCCTTCGTCGCGGGGTGCATCGGATTCTTCACGACGTTCGCAATCATCCTAGGGCTCGGCGGGAGTCCCAGGTTCCTGGGGATGCCCTTCGTGGGCCTCGGCTTCCTCGCCTACATCTTGTGGCTTCACCGGGCGAAGGGTCCGGGGCGGATACCGGTCCCGAATGCGGCACCCATCGCTTGAGGCGCAAAGGCGCACTACCGGCGAGCGGCCCGAAGGTCGAACGACGGGACCTCTCCCGCGTTGTCTGCCGTCAATGCCCACCGGACTTGGGCAAGAACCGATGGTTCTCGCGGACGTAACGCCGCGCGAACCACAGGAGGAAGATCGTTTCGATCTGTTTCGTCTGCGCGCGCTCGAGGGCCGTGTAGTAGCTCCTCCTTCCCGTGTACGGGATGTCGAACATCGGGAACCCCCGGCGATGCAGGACGAAGTTCATCAAAAGCCGCGCGATCCGGCCGTTCCCGTCCGAGAAAGGGTGGACCGTCACGAACTTCAGGTGTACCAGGGCTGCGAGCTCGACCGGGTGCAACCGGTCCTTCGAGCGGGCGTACCACCGAAAGAACTCGCGGAGCAGGGGATCCACTTCCACAGGCGACGGCGGGACGAACCGGCTGCCTGAGATCAGGACTTGGTGCGCCCGGATCCGGCCCGCAATGTCCTGTCGCGTCGTCGCGAACAGACTGTGATGCCATCGCAGCACGAGGGACAGCGACAGGTCCTTGCGCTCGCGGAGGAGAGAACGGAAGACGGCCCGGTGCGCCTCGGCCTCCTGGACGTCACCCAGGGGGCGTTGCGCCGGCGTGATGCCCCGTTCGAGCAGGTCGGCGGTCTCACGCAAGGTGAGGGTCGAGCCTTCGATCCGCTGCGTGTTATACGTGAAGTGGACCGCGAAAGACTCAAGGGCCTCCCCGCGGGCCGAGGCAGGCGTTCGTCGCAGGTCTCCGCCGTATCCTCTCCGGATCGCCTCGAGAGTGGGATGCCACCGCTCCCGGTAGATTTCGGCGAGGAATTCCTTCTTGCGCTCCTCCATGTCATGAGGTAGCGTCTTCCCCAGATACAGCTCCTTCTTCCGCACCTCCTTGCCGGCTCGGAGGGAGTGTTCCAGGTAATAGTACGTCTGATTCCCCACGACGCGCTTGCGGACCGTCGCCACGGGAGGGATTACCCCTACATCTTCTTAAGGATTCGCAATTCAGTCTGAATGTAGTGGTAGACCAGTATGGATGCCGCGGAGGGTAACCCCGAGCCATGCGATCAAGATCCCGACGTCCACCGCCGTTCCCAGGCCAACCCAGACCCGTACAGCTAGATCGAGGACCGATCGCACTGCACAGTGCGGGGAAGCGTGGGCCAGGATTCGAACCTGGGAACCCCTGCGGGAACAGATCTTGAGCCTGTCGCCGCCGCGTAGGCTGACCGAAGCGTTCTTGCGCCCCGCGAGGCATCGACCGACAAGGAGTGGAAGCGGTGGCGGACATCAATCAAGTCGGGATCCTGCTGCTCGGCGTGGTCCTCGGATGGCTGACGATCTTCGGGGTGCGGAGGTACAGGGTCCACTGGGGCGCCTTCGCGGGCTTCATGGCGGTGATCTTCGGGGTCGGCCTGCTGACGTTCCTGTTCAAAGCGAACCTCCTCGGGTACTACGGGATCGGGATTTTCATCGGCTTCTTCGCGAACCTCATCGTTCGTGCGGTCGGCGTCGCGATCGGCGGGAAGGCGGGGGAGGGATTGCTCGAGATCGCGGCGTTCCGCTCCAAGGTGGGGCAGCCTGCGACCGGGGATCGAATCCGCGAGGTGAAGGAGAAGTTCGAGACGTTCCTTCTGAAGAAGTCGAACGTCGTCGGAGTCGGTGTTGGCAAGAAGATCGTCCGGGGCCAAGAGACGGGGGACCTCGCCGTGGTCGTGTTCGTGGAACGAAAGCTCCCGGAGTCCCAGCTGAAGAAGAAGGACGTCGTCCCGAAGACCCTCGACGAGGTGACGACGGACGTGGTCCAAACGGGGCGCCTGAAGGCCCTCGCCCTCTCCCCGGGACCTCCTCCCGGTCGTACCGACCGATGGCGCCCTGCCCCGGGCGGCGTAAGCGTGGGCCACGTGCGGATCACCGCCGGAACCCTTGGGGGAGTCGTGCGGCGCGGTGGGGAGCGCCTCATCCTATCGAACAACCACGTCCTCGCAAACGGTAATGATGCCCGTCCCGGAGACCTCATCCTTCAACCTGGGCCAGCGGACTCCGGCACAAAGGGCGACGCCCTCGCAGCCCTGGACCGTTTCGAGGAGATCCGATTCGAGGACGTCCGGGGAGTCTTCGCACTCGTCCGGCGCCTTGCGAAGCGCATCGGGATTCGCCTCGCCCCCAGGCGCCTCGGAAACTTCGTGGATGCGGCCACCGCGAGGCCTTTGCGGGACGAACTTGTGGCGGACACGATCCTCGGGCTCGAGTGGTCTCGGGGACGCGCGGAGGTGGAGACGGGAGCCACGGTCCGGAAGAGCGGCCGGACCACCGGGGTCACGGAGGGCCGCGTGCTCGCGACCGGCGTGACGGTCCAGGTGGACTACAACGACCGCGTGGCGACGTTCGAAGACCAGGTCGTTGCGGGTCCGATGTCCCAGGGCGGGGACAGTGGGTCCCTCGTCGTGGACGTCCAGGGCAGGACGGTTGGCCTCCTGTTCGCGGGGAGCGAGACGACGACGGTCTTCAACCGCGCCAGCCGGGTCGCGGACGCCCTCGGCGTAGAGTTCTAGTTGCGCGGGTAGGCGGGAGTTCTCGGCGGCCCTTCACGCGGATGAACTCGAGGGCCCATCCGTCGCGTACCGAAGGCCTGCAGCTAGACGCTTCAAGTCCCTCCCCACATCGAAGCGGTTTCACGTCCTCGAACGCTTTTGCCTCGGCCCGCACGGGTGTGCATGATTTTCTTCCTACGCTGGTATTTCACGACATCAGGGAGGACTTCCGGATATCTGAACCGTGGCGTCCACGAAGCAACGAATTCCATCAAACTACACGGTGACAGT
Source organism: uncultured Methanomassiliicoccales archaeon (assembly GCA_964396265.1). Taxonomy (GTDB): domain Archaea; phylum Thermoplasmatota; class Thermoplasmata; order RBG-16-68-12; family EA-27; genus EA-27. Next base: position 37,902 of record CAYNEM010000008.1, on the reverse strand, counting down.
CGACGTTGGACTGCCTAGGAATGGGCTTCCCCGATTTCGCGGCCTTCACCACGTTACATGTAGAAGTACATTTAACTACTACATGTCCAATCACATGTCCATGGTCGAAGGCAGGAAGGTCGTCCAGACCGAGCTCGATCCCGCAACGTATGAATTTGTTCTCAAGACCGCGAAGGCGAAAGGCTTGACCCTCAAGGATGCAGCCCGGGATGCCCTCCGGCGGTGGGCGTCCTCGGAGAGCGACCTCTCGGGCGACCCCCTGTTCGACCTCTCAAGGACCTTCCGCGCGCGGAGGCGGACCGACTCCTCGCGCGTGGATGAGATCGTGTACGCGAGGCGGAGACGGTGAAACTTTTCCTCGACTCGGGCGCGCTGATCGCTCGAACCCTGAGCAACGACGCTAACCACGATGCGGCGATCGACATGTTCCGACTCATCTCGAATCGGGAGGTGCCGTACCAGCACCTGTACACCTCGAACTTCGTCGTGGACGAGACGATCACGTTCCTCCTCTATCAGGCGGGGGGCCGCCCCGCCTTGGAGGTCCTCGGATGGGTACGAAACTCTCCGAACGTCCGGGTGCTCCATGTGTCCGAGGACGTGGAGGCCGACGCGGACCGCGAGTTTCGTCGGTTCGCTCGATCCCGAGTGTCGTACACGGACTGCACCACCAAGGTCCTGTCCGAGCGGGAGGCCATCGACGCGGTGTTCTCGTTCGATCGCGACATGGGTGTCCTTGGCCTGACCCGGGTCCCGTAGATCTGAAACGGCGGGCAGGATACTCCCTACTCAACCGCCGCGCGGGGGTGCCCGTGAGTCGCTGATGCGTGGGCCAGGATTCACGCGCCCAGTTACCAGTGCGGCTTTTGGCCCCGACTGCGCTCCTCCCCTTCGGTTCGCGAGGGACATTCCGTGCTACATGAAACTTCTAAGGGACACAGGTAGGCCCGAGTTCCAAGGCATTCCAAGCCGTCTCGCTAAGTTCACCGACAAGCATCCCAAAGTGGCACGAGCCATCCCATTTGAAAAGATGTTTTCGTCGAGCTCTCTTTTGGCTCAGGTCCACGGAGGATTTGCCACGCTTTGGATCATGTTGTTCTTCTTGCAGATTCTCGGAATCGTGTAGAACCCCACAATCTTCGTCTTGGAACGGATTGGAATGCACGGACCCGGATGCGAGGCCCCCAACCCGTATACAGTCGGTAGAGCGACCGTCCCCTGAGGTCGGGTTCTCGCCGACGAAGCGGTGGAGGCCCGTGGGCTCGCCATCGACGGTGCCGTTGCTTAAGGTGGACCAGTCGTTCGGAGTGAGGAGGAGAGTGTTCGCCTCGCCGAACCGGAATACACGGACGGTTTTGGTGGCGGATCTCGGACACCGCCACGGAGACTCGTGGACCCAACTGCATGCGAGGCAGGCGGTCAGCACGTCCGGCACCGACGCCAATGCGGGCATGGATTGTACTCCCGGGAAGGGCGCACGGATTATGAGCTTGCGGGCTTGACGGACTGTCGGCGGGAAGAGAGGTGGTCGTCAACAAGCGGGTCTGTCGCTCCTGGGCAAGAGGTGCGGGCTTGCCCGAATTACCGAGTCGTCACAACCGTGGAGCTGGTCGCCCTTCCCTCCGGTTCGATCTAGGCGTGCCCTTCACATTATCCCCTTGAGAACGGGGAGCGACGCGAGCTGTTCTTCGTCGCTCGAAGGGATGATGAACCGAGTCCCGTCGAGAAGGCTGAGAAGCAGCCCGTTCCCGACGAAGGGTGTCGTGACACGTTCAACCTTCTTCACCTGCGAGAACAGGATCCGTCGCGTCCGTTTCCCCGACCGGGTTTTCAGAGCCCGTTGCAGAAGCATGGAGTCACGTTCCGCACGTTTCACCCTTGAAATGGGAAACCCATGCCCGGCATTGCCCTGAAGCAGGATGCGCTTCAATTCCTCGTCGTAGGAGCGCCCGAAACGGTTGCAGAGGCGCTCCAGCGACGCCGTCCCGTCCGGCCCAAGATCGGCTTGAGCCAGAAACTATGAGCTTCCGCCGGGGAGGAGCACCTTTGCTCCGGTCAATCCATCCCGGACTCCGGGTTGCGCGTCGACAAGATCTTCGAACCGGACTGTCCTCGTCGGGACCCCGCCTACCCCCTTGATCGGCGTGGTCATGACGATCGCGTCGCCGTGGATCGTCGCCGCATTGTAGCGGACTAGTGAGACGGAAATCATGCCAGTGAGTCCCCCGACCGCGACGACGCCCGCCAGGCCCAAGAGGACGTTGTCCTCCGGAAAAGGGGGGCAACAGGGCTTGCGTCCGGAAGGGGCGCGTGTGGGGTCAACCTACCGAGGCCTCGGATCGCGCGAAGCCATGGCCGGCGCCAAGACCTTGGGAGACGGTCCTGCACGGGGAACTCAGAGGTGGTCGGCCGTCGTAGCCCCTCTCCCACCAATCAGTAATTCGTGTTTCGCCCCTCGCGCGGCAGCCTGCAGGCCGATCGCATGAGCGATCCTCATCGCCGTGGGTCGAGAAGCCTCGGTCACGCCGAAGATGTTGATCATCTGCTCCCAATTGCCATCCGCGCCCCTTTGATCGAACGGGTTCCATATTCCTAAACCCCTCGGGAGCTTGTGGATCCGGGCTCCGCTTGATTCCGCCTCCTCCCAGGGAACCCCCTCGGAGAGCAACGCCTCGCGAATCAGCCCGTGGACGTCCAGCCTCTGTGGGCCTCTCAGCCGGATCCGAATCATGCGTCTCATGAGGCGTGGGACCACGACGAACGTCATGATCAACCCAAGAACGAGGATGAGAAGGACTATCAGGGCCATGCGGAAATTGCCCGGAAGGATGAGCAGGCCCAAGGCAGATACTGCCAGGATGAGCGATAAGAATCTTCGCATGAACTTGGAACTTCCCTTCGCACGCACGCGCGCTCGACCCCCGGGAAGGTTCTCCCAGGGCAAGGCGAAGGCGCCCGCGAGGAGCAAGAGGCCAAGCGCAAGCACTCCGATGAATGATAGTTCACTCATCGCGGCTCCACTACCCCGGTCTCAAGCCAGAATCCCTCTGCGTAGTGCCGGCCCATGATGAAAATGCCGATTGCAGCGACGACGAGACGCGTCGCGAGATCCCAAGCCCTCGTGATGGGAGCAAGCCATCTGGTTTGAATGTCGAGGGCCGCCAAGGCCGGCGGCTTGGCAAGGTCCTCTCTCCCGATAGCTCCAAATACGAGGAAAACAAAGCCTATCAAGTCCGAGAGAAGCAAGGCCGTACCCCTGTAGATCTTCTCGCCGGCGCCAATAATAAGGAATCCTATCAGTGCTTGCGCGAGAGGAATGAAGGCGATACCTTTCCCGGCGGACAGCTCAGCGAAGAGCGCGACGAGGAGACCGAGAAGTATCGCCCCGAAAGTGGCTTCCAAGTACAAGTTCTCCCATCCCATGGCTCGCTGGACCACCTGATTTGGCGCCCCTCCCAATTCCGCAGGCCCCTCCGTTGCGAGTAGGGCGATAGTCAAGGCCACAATGATGAGACTTGCGATGGCCACCATGATGACCGCCACGAATGGAAGCGGTTTGGTGGCAATCTCGACTGCCACCATTGCGTAGAAGATCAGCGTGATCAACGCCATCAACGGCGCCACGAGACCAAGGAGAGCGACCAATGCCCGCCCAATGGATGCGGTCGGAGATTGGTCTGGGGAAGACCCGGCTTGTTGAGGCCCTTCGGTATGCCATCCCATGTAGGCCGGAAACGAGAAACGCATGAAACCGTCAAACCCTTCGAAGAAACGGCCGACAAGTCCGCTCAGCTCATCGATGACAGCCTGGAAGAGTGCCTTTACTAGGTCGAAGATGAACTTGAAGAGCGCCTCCAACGCCTCCCGCAGCGGCTCGAGCACGTTCTCCTGGAAGTACGTCCAGTTCCCCGTCACGAGGCCGATGAGCACGCCGACGAACGCGTCCACGAGCCACTTCGCCACGTTCGCGAAGAACGCGCCCACCGCTGCCAAGGCGTTCCACGCCGCGCCGGCGATCCCCGCGACCGTGTTCCAGAACAGCTGCCACAGCGTCGGGCTCGGCGGCGGCGCGCTGAAGTTGCCGCTGTTCTCCACGACGACGTTCGCGGTCAGGTCGCGGACCTCCTTCGCGAGGCCGAGGGTGTAGAATTCGTTCGTGACGAAGAGGGCGAAGGCGGTCACACTGCCGGTCGTGTTCGTCGCCGCCAGGTCGAGGACCTTCCACGCCTGCGCGAGGGTCGCGTTCTTCGTGATCACCATCTGGATCACGCGCGCGTTGAGGCTCGCGGTCCCCTTGTTGTCGTTGCCGTTGACGTTCGCACCCGCGAGGGGGGAGTCCGGGTCGTACGCCGATGCGTTCAGGGAAGCGAACAGCTTCGAGTCGAAGAACACGCCCCGCGGGACGATCACGTTGTTCGCGCCGTGGAGGAACCACGCAAGGCCGCGGACGCTGTCCTGGGACAGGGAGGTCTTGTACAGGCGGAACTCGTCCACGATCCCCTTGAACCGACCGCCGCCAGCCGTGTCGTATCCCAGGTACAGCGACGTCGTGCCGTCCATCGCCGTGACGTACGGGGAGACGGTCTGCGACCAGATCCGCACCCCGTTCGCATACAGGTCGAGGTCGCTCCACGTGTAGCCGCCGAAGTTCTCTCTGCGCGTCAGCGTGGCGGCGAGGTGGACCCACCGGCCCGCGTACAGCGGGTAGGCGGCCTGCACAGCGCGGACCGTCCCGCCGGTGTCCTTCACCTCGAACCGGAGGCCGTGGAACGACGTCCCCATGTCCTCGTAGTACCCGAAGCGCCACAGGTCCTGCCGCCCGGAGGACCACCGCCAGCCCGTCGTCGTCCCGGTCCCGTAGTCGACGTCCGGGCGGATCCAGAAGGAGACCGTGAGGGCGTCGTTCACGTCGTTGAGCGTCTCATCGTCGCCCATCCACAGGGCGCTGTTCGCGGTGCCGTCGAGCCGCGCGCCGAGGCCGAACCGCGCGGGCTCCAGGGTGACGCCGAAGTGGTACGCGTACAGGCCGTTCCCGCTCTGGTCCGCGAGGTTCCCCTCGGACGTCCTCGACTCGAGGTCGTAGGAGACGAGGTCCCCGTGGCCGTCCGTGACGTTGAGGAGGACGAAGACGAAGCGGTTCTCGCCGACGAAGCGATGGAGGCCCGTGGGCTCGCCGTCGACGGTGCCGTTGCCCAACGTGGACCAGTCGTTCGGCGTCAGCAGGAGGGTGTTCGCCTTCCCGACGCGGAAGACGCGGTCGCGTTTGGCGGTGGGGTTTGGACATGACCACGGGAAGCCGTGGACCCAGCCGCAGCGGAGGCAGGCGGTCAGCATTGGCGGTGGCGCAAAGAGCGTGGCCACGAGAGGGGGATGGACCGCGCGGATATGGGTTTGGCGGTGCCTCGCACAGTGTGCCTCGCCGTGCCCAGTCGACTCTCGCCGCCATTTTGCGGACGCCAATCCTCAAGGCGAATCCAGACAGGTTCCCCGTCAGGCGCGAGTCTCGTCGACAAACCTCGACAAGGGAGGACGTCAGGGCCGCACCCTCAGCGGCGACTATCGTGAAGATCACGTCACGTGGTCTGTCTATCCCGCTGTCCAGGTCCCCTGGCAGCCTGGAGGCGCGTGTAGGCCATTCGGCACAACCAAGCGACACCCGCTTCAGAGAAGGCAAGGAAAACCACGAGAAAAGCATCCACCTGACCAGACGGAGAGATGTAGGTACCGGCAAGCGAAATCGCGAACATCGTCCCGGCCAGAAAGAGGATGAAGGCGTGGACGGCCGGACGGTGCTCAATTGCGGTCAGCGGAAACCACAGGGCGATTATGGCGATCGACCAGAACGCCAGACTCGCTACGGGCTTCGTGGCGCTCGCAAGTAGACCTAGGACCACCATGATTGAAGCAGTCAGAACCCCGGCCGCGAATATTACTGACAACCCACGCGACCTCCCGCCTTGGTGGGCTTTCAATCGCTCATTCCCCGAACAAGGACGCAATGGCATAGATGCCCGTAGCCAGCGCAAACCCGCTCAGGACGAAGGAAACTTTGTGAATCAAATCCTGACCGAACGGTCCAGCGAACATCAGAAGAACAAAGCCTGCGATTCCAGTGAGGAAGGAACCCCAAGCCCAGACTTGACGCATTTCCTCGTCGTCCTCTGCCCATGCCGCGGGGGCACTTAGCGCCGATGCGATAGTAAAGACTGTACCATACAGCCCGGCAACTATCCGAGGCATGATCTTGCTTGCCCCCGACTTGTAGTCACCCACATGCAGGCGAATCTTCGCGTGATCTTGGCGATGACTCATGAGGCGGTCCCAAGGTCCGCTGATTCCATAGATCAAGACAAGCCAGAAGACGAAAAAGAGCAGACACGCGGTCGCTAGGTCGCCCTCCCGGGTATGCAGCGCAGGAGGCAATTCCTCACTCGCCGTCCCTGAAACTACGTCGAGGCCGAACAAAGAAAGGACTGAACTCAGATCGCCGCCCTGAAGCAGGCCGAGCAGACCTTGGGGTCCTGTCATGAAAGTGATGAGTTGTTGCGCAACGATGCCGATGATCAGACCAATCGCCATTGAAATCAGGAAAGAGACCGGGCCCAAGGCAAACTGAATGACCAAAAACGCAATCGTAATCACAGCAATTACGGCTATGATGGGAGCGAAGTCGTCACTGAGCGAGCTCATTGCCATCTTCACATCGCTCAAGCTGGCGAGATTCCCAGTCTGCAGGAACCCTAAGAAGCCCATTGTGCCGAGGAGCCACAGGCTGCCTATTCGGCCAATGACTGGCCGAAAGACGGCCAGCAAAGTCTCAAAGATGCCGCGGAATAGGTTGCCGACGAATTCAAGCATGAAAGCGACCAACGAATTTAGAGCCTCGATCAGCGGGTCCAACACGTTCTCCTGGAAGTACGTCCAGTTCCCCGTCACGAGGCCGAGAAAGATGCCGACGAGCGCGTCCACGAGCCACTCGCCGATGCTCTGGAAGAACGCGCCCACCGCCACGAGGGCGTTCCACGCCGCGCCCGCGATCCCCGCGATCGTGTTCCAGAACAGCTGCCACAGCGACGGGCTCGGCGGCGGCGCGCTGACGTTCCCGCTGTTCTCCACGACGACGTTCGCGGCGAGGTCGCGGACCTCCTTCGCGAGGCCGAGGGTGTAGAACTCGTTCGCGACGAAGAGGGCGAAGGCCGTGACGTTCCCCGTGGAATTCGTCGCCGCCAAACTCAGGATTGACCACGCCTGCGCGAGGGTCGCGTTCTTCGTGATCACCATCTGGATCACGCGGGCGTTGAGGCTGGCGGTACCCTTGTTGTCGTTCCCGTTCACGTTCGCGCCCGCGAGCGGGGAGTTCGGATCGTACGCCGATGCGTTCAGCGATGCGAACAGTTTGGAGTCGAAGAACACGCCCCGCGGGACGATCACGTTGTTCGCGCCGTGGAGGAGCCACGCCAGGCCGCGGACGCTGTCCTGCGACAACGAGGTCTTGTACAGGCGGAACTCGTCCACGAGGCCGTGGAAGGACTTCGTGGCGACCGCGTCGTAGCCGACGAAGAGGGGGTCGTTGTCGTCCTTGGCGGCGTAGGCGGACTCGTTCTTCCAGGCGATCAGGGCGCCGTCCGCGTACGCGGACAGGTTCGTCCACGTCGCGCCGGAGGTCATCGTCGCCGCCAGGTGGACCCACCGGCCCGCGTACAGCGCGTACGTGGCCTGCGCGGCGTGGAGGCCGCCGTTGGTGTCCTTGACCTCGAAACGGACGCTGCCGCCGGTGAAGCCGAGGCGCCACAGGTTCGTCCGCCCGAGGGACCACTGCCAGCCGGACTGGGAGACGTAGTCCGTGTCGGGTCGGATCCAGGCGGCGACGGTCATGGACGCATTGATCCAATTCAGCCTCGTCGTGCCGCCGTTCGCCTGCACGTAACTCCCGGACGCACCGAGGCGGGCGGCGAGGCCGAAGGCGCCGCGATCCGGCGTCACGGAGCCGATGAGGGACCCCGTGTGGCCGTTCCCGCTGAGGTCCGTGTACACGCTCGAGGAGGAGCCGCTCGTTTCCCTCGTTTCGAGGTCGTAGGAGACGAGGTCCCCATGTCCGTCCGTGACGTTGAGGAGGACGAAGACGAAGCGGTTCTCGCCGACGAAGCGGTGGAGACCGGTGGGCTCGCCGTCGACGGTCCCGTTCGACAGCGTGGACCAGTCGTTCGGCGTGAGGAGGAGGGTGTTCGCCTTGCCGACGCGGAAGACGTTCGCGTTATGGCGGCGCATCGCGGGCACTACCGCCAATGTCTGGCGAGTTGGGCAGCGCCAAGGAAAGCCGTGGACCCAACCGCACGAGAGGCAGGCGGTCAGGACCTCCTGAAGGGGCGATAGAATCGTCACGACGTGATGTCGCCACCGCGAGATTTTCTGGATGTGTGTTTGGCGGTAGGTCTGCTCTGCCTGAGCCAGTCCAATAGAGGCTAGCGGGTGGCGGAGACCGTGGCCAGAGGTCATATCGTCCTAGAAGGCGAGAGTCTGCTTCCACTTTCGCGCAAACTCCGGATCAAGCTTATCATCAGGAAGGCGCGAGACAAGGTCCCTTAGATTCCCCAGGCCAAAACTCTTCGTTCTCACGATAACGCGCACAGTGCCGTTGTTTGCGGATATCGCCAGCTCTACCAGAGATGGATGATTCGACAGGGGGCTGGCCGCGGGGTACAGTGCTACACCTAAGATGTCGCTGAGGGCTAACTGCTCCGGAAGCGTTCTCCTCTGGACAGGGAGCATCACCCATGCGCTCGTGACCCGATACCGACGCATTTCGCTCCACGAGGGACTAATCACGAGGAGCAAGACCACTATCAGGACCAGCCCCACATTGACCAGAACCAGAACGCTGAGAGGCCCCCTCGTCCAGCCGAGGACGAGCGAGACGTCGAGAATCGCGACCGCGCACGACAAATACACGGCAGCGAGCATTTCCCCATAGCGCCGAGGAATGTATTCGTGGAGGGGCTCTACGTGACGGATCTCTTCGGTCATCGGCTTTCATCCCTCTGCAGCAAGAGAGATTGCGTCCGCAGTGAATACCGCAATGGCGATCCCGAGACTAGCTGCGGCAAGTACCTTAGCGAGCGGCCCAAGGGTTGTGATAGCCGGGGCTCCGAATGCATCGTCAATCGCCTGAATCGCCAGGTAGACCGCGAACAGGTCGAGCATCACCGCCACTACTGTGCGAATTGGTCCCGCTGGGAGCGATCCGGCCAGTACCATCGAAAACGAGGCGACCACAAGCGATGCGAAGGCTAACGCTATCGCCTTACCCGAACCCGCAATCTGGTCAGTTACGGAAAACTGATTCGTATAAGTTACCGGCTTTATCGTGGGACCCAAAGTCCGCTCGCGAATCAAGTCGTTGATCCACCTGCTTTGCGGGAAGGCTGTAAGGACCACAGTCTCTGTGATGACTCCAATCGTATAGGTTGGGCCGACGAAAGAAACGATGGTCGCGATCAAGGCAATGACAGCCAAGGCCGTGGCTGTCGCCTGTAACGTCGGCACAAGTTGGTTCGCTACAAATTGAACGATGGGCATCATCAGCTGCGTCAGCGCGCTGAACAGGGCAATGATCGCGATCTGGACAGCAACCGCTATCAGCAGCCCGATGCCTGTGGCCGCAGCGATTGTCGTTCCTACCTCGACGGCCGTGATCACCATCTTGAGGATTCCGAGGAAGAGAAATACGTCGGCGAGAACCGTGACGAGGATCGCCAGCCCTGAAACGAAATCCGGCGAGGCTTGGCTCTTTTGCGTCCACAGCACACGCTTTCCCGTGGGGTCAAACGAGCCACGAGAGAACAGCGCAAGCTGGCCGAGAGAGGCGGCAAACTGAACGAACCTATCCCTAATTGGGGCGACGAGAGCCTCGAAGACGACTCGCACGGCAGCGACCACCAAGTCGATTATGAACTGGATGAATTTCAGGAGGGCATCAATGATGGGCTTCAGCACCTTGTTCTCGAAGTCTGTCCAGTTGCCGGTCGTTAGGCCCTTCACGATGCTGACGAATGCCTCGACGAGCCACTTCCCCAGGTTGATGAAGAACTGAGCTACCGCAATGACCGCGTTCCACGCGGCACTCACCAAGCCCGCGATCGTGTTCCAGAACAGGTCCCACAGGGTCGGGGACGGAGGTGGCGCGCTGAAGTTCCCGCTGTTCTCCACAACCGTATTCGCCGCCAGCTCGTGCACCTCGGTCGCAAGGCCCAGAGTGTAGAACTCGCTCGTGACGAGGAGCGGGAAGGCGGACGCGACGTTCGTCCCATTCCTGAGGCCAAGATCCATCATCCTCCATGCATCGGCAAGCGTCGTGTTCTTCGTGATCACCATCTGGATCACTCGCGCGTTGAGGCGGGAGGCCAACGCGTTGTCATTCCCGTACACGGTTGCACCCGTGAACGCGCTGGTTCCATTGTAGGAGGTGGTATTCAGGCTCTGGAGCATCTGTGAATCGTAGAAGAGAGCCCGCGGGACGATCACGTTGTTCGCGCCGTGCAGGAACCACGCCAGGCCGCGGACGCTGTCTTGGGACAGCGACGTCGTGTACAGCCGGAACTCGTCCACGAGCCCCTTGAACCGACCGCCGGACGCGGCGTCGAGCCCGATTCGCAGGGTCGTGGATCCGTCCATCACGCTCACGTACGGGGAGACGGTCTGCGACGCGATCCGCACGCCGTTTGCATACAGGTCGAGGTCGCTCCACGTGGAGCCGCCGAAGTTCTCCCTGTGCGTCAGCGTGGCAGCGAGGTGATACCACCGGCCGGCGTATAGCGGGTAGGCGGCCTGCGTGGACCTGATGTTCCCCGCGGAGTCCTTGACCTCGAACCGGAGGCCGTGGAACGGCCCCGTCACGTTGTTGTGGTACCCGACGCGCCACAGGTTCTGCCGCCCGACGGACCACCGCCATTCCGCGCCGTCGACGTAGTCCTCGTCCGGGCGGACCCATAAAGAGACCGTCAGGGCGTCGTTGACGTCGTTGAGCTTCCCGTCCGGGTCCTGCGTGGTGATGAAGCTGTTTGCGGTGCCGTCGAGGCGCGCGCCGAGGCCGAACCGTCCCGGCTCGGGCGTGTCGCCCAGGTGTGCCGCGTACAGCCCGTTCCCGCTGAGGTCCGCGAGGTTTCCCTCGGACATCTTCGATTCGAGGTCGTAGGAGACGAGGTTCCCATTCCCGTCCGTCACGTTGAGGAGGACGAAGACGAAGCGGTTCTCGCCGACGTAGCGGTGCAGACCCGTGGGCTCGCCGTCGATGGTCCCGTTGCTGAGCGTGGACCAGTCGTTCGGGGTGAGGAGAAGAGAGTTCGCCTTTCCGACGCGGAAGACGCGGATGTCAAACATAACGAACGCGTGCTTCGCCTCGTTGCCGAGCGTGCCTTGGCCGTATCGGTCCGGGGCCGTGAGCACGATCGTTGTGGTGTACGTTTTCGGCGTTCCCGGCGCGACGTCGATTTCCCGACCATTCGGCTCGTTGTTCGCGTACACCTGGATCTTGACCGTCGCCGCCGCGTTGTCGGGCACGTTCACGGACAGCAGGTGCTGCGTCTCGAGGTATGCGTTCCCGTTCTGGTCAGTGTCCGTCACGTTCGGACTGTTCGTCCAGTTCACGTTCACCCACGCGCGGGCCCAGTACTTGCACGGCCCCGGCGTGCACCCCGTATCTCCCTCGACGGAGAAGCTTCGAATCCGCAGCTGGACGACGAGGTCGTGCAACGGGTCGAGGTCGACCCTGTCGTTGAACCCGTCGTAGTCCGTGTCGGGCAGTAACGGGTCTGTCTGCATCGTCCGCACCTCGTCCCCATCCGACGCGCCGTCCGCATCCGTGTCGATCTTCGTCGGCGACAGCATCCAACCCGTGTGCCCAAGGAGCTCGTCCCCATCGCCGAGCGCGTCGCGGTCCGTGTCCCAGAACAGCGCGTTCGTGAACCGCGGCTTCGTCACGTTCACCAGGCTCAGCGTGACGGTCCCCGTGGCGGAGGCCCGCTGGACCTGGAGGGAGTGCAATCCCTTGGGCAGGTTCGCGTCGAACTGGACTTCGACGTTCGACCAGCCGGATTCGGGCAGGGACTTCTTCGACCACTTCAGCTGGCCGTCGAGGTAGACGACCGCCTCCGTGGGCTTCCCGCCGGTGACCGTCGCGGACGTCTTGACGCGCCACTGGTACTCGCCCGCCGCGTCCACCGTTAGGTTCACCGTGACGTTCGCCGCCGAGGAGGTGGCGTTGTTGTAGAAGAACTGGTACACCTCGTCGTAGTCCGTGAGCCCGTCCGCGTCCGTGTCCGTGTTCGTCGGGTCCGTCCGCTTCGCGCACGCCTCGCCGCCGTCCCTCAGTCCGTCGCCGTCCGTGTCCGCGCGGTCCGGGTCCGTCGGGACCTTCCGCCACGAGATGCCCGTGACGTCGATGCGCATGTCCCCGCTCGAGTAGATGCGGAGGCGGTGATTCTCCGCGCACAGCATCGACTGGGCGGCGAGGGTCTTGGCGCCCGAGACGGACGTGCGCAGGGATCCGATCTCCGTCCCGTCCACGCTCACGAGGGCCCCGGAATAGTGCGCGGGCGGGCTGTACCCGTAGGACGTGAACTTGAAGTCGAACTGCCACCGCCCCTCGACGGGCGCGAACCAGTCGACGTCCCACGCCTGGCCCGGGTTCAGGGCGTGCGTCGTCGCGTCGTCGTACGCGTACCGGTGCGGCTCCCCGAAGCTGGTGAGGTTGTCCGCGTCGGCGTCCACGTCGACCCACATGAGGTCGAGGGTCACGGGCACCGTGAATTGTAGATTCGCGTTCACGAACGCGTCGCCGTAGTCGTCGTGGAACGCCCGCGCCGGGAGCCCGGAGGGCGGCCCGCCGGTCGCGAGGCCCGCGCCCTGCACGAACAGCACGTCCGTCCGCCAGGCGCTGCCGCCCGTGACCGTGCCGACGGTCTTCCAGGAGACGCCGTCCCACAGCTGGACGAGCCCGTTGTTGACGGACTTGTACGTGACGTACGCGATCATCGATCCCCATGGCCAAGGGAGGTTCATGTACAGGTTCGGCGTCGTGCCCAGGTTCGCGACGCGGACCGTGCGGCCGTCCACCGTCGTGGGGTTCCCCCACTCCGTGTTCGGGTAGACGCTCATGCCCGGCACGTGGCTCGTCCCGACGTTGTCCCCGGTGACGCCGACGTTCGTCTCCCAGTGCACGGGCGTGAACGTGAACTGCGTCGTCTCGTTCAGCCGGTCCTTCGGGAGCAGGCGGAAGAGCACGTTCGTCCCTGGCTGCGTCGAGAACGCATCCACGTACCAGAGCGGTTCGATGACGAACGTCGCCTCGCCCGACGTGTAGTTCGACGTGCTCGTCGCGAACACCCACGTGGGCGTGGGAGAGCAGGTCGTGCACCGCTGGACGGTGAACCCGGACGAGTTGCCGTCGAACCGGAGACGTACCATATACCCTGATGAAACGTCCGGGATCGTCACGAGAATCGTTGCCCCCGAGGCGGAGGCGTTCTTGTAGCCGAAGCCCTGGTCGATCCACCCGTCCGTCGTCCGGATGCCGGGCATGTGGTATTCGTCCTTCGCGTCGTCGGACCCGCTCCCCACGTACGTGGTGTGCCGCATGGGCATCGCGGAGATCAGGTCTACCTGCAGGGACTTCTCGAAGCGCAGCTTGACGTTCATCCCTGCCCAGCCGGCCTCCGCGTCGTAGAACAGGGTGTGCTCGAGGGTGAAGGAGAAGGCCCGCCAGTTCGTCTGCGCCGGCACGGTCGTGATCGTGACCCAGCCCGCGCCGTTCCACGCGCTGACGTTCGAGTCCTGCGTCCCGTAGTACTGGACCGTGAACAGGTAGTCGTTGTACCGCTCCGCGGACGTCCGGTACAGGTTCAGGTAGAACGTGCCGTTCGCGGTCACCTGACGGTACACGGGATACGGCGAGGCCGGCGGCTTATAGGCGTCGACCGCCGTGGAGGTCACCGTCGACGTCGCCGGGTTCCCCCAACCGCTCGTTCCGATGCTGATCCCCGGGGTCTTCACGACGTTGTTCTGGTCGTTCGCGGCCCCCACGTCGGTCGTGAACTTCTCCGGGCCGCCGCCGACGACCTTGAAGTCGAGGACATACGCGCCGCGGTTCGCCCCACTCATGTTGCGGACCTCGAGCCGCCAGTACCCCGCCTCTGTGGCTCCGACAGTGCACGTGATCGCTTCCCCGACACCAGTTCCGCCCGAGGTGGACGAGCAGGAAGCGCTGCCCGACGGCTTGTACGAGTATAGATTCAGGTTGTGGGTCGCTGGGACCGTCAGCGTGGCGCGGATCTGCGCGCCCGCAAACGCGTACACCTGATAGTAGTCCTTCGAGTCCGAGTACGGCGCGCTCGCGTTCACCCAGGCGTCCCAGCGGCCCGGCTCGACGGGGAGCGCGGTCGCGAACGTGGAGCCCGCGTCCATCGAGGTGTTCGCGTCGTTCGGGCCCGGCAGCGTCTTGAAGGTGCGGGGCAGGCCGGTCGCGGGGTTCTTGTTGTCCACGACGACGTCGTTGGGGTTCGACTGCGATGCGGATCGGACGCAGTACGTATACGTCGTCTCCGGCAAAAGGCCAGTCAGCGTGACGGAGTGGGACATCCCGTACCCGGAGACGGTCGCCCGGACGCTGCAGTACGAGAATCCGTAATCGACGATCGTGGTCGCATTCGCCGACGTCGTCCAGTTCACGATTGCGGACGTGATAGAGACCCACGCGCCGGTGGCGGAGATCGTGATCCCCTTCGTGGTCACGTTCTGCGCCGTGGTCCGCGCGACGTCCGCGCCGTTCGCGGAGGCGGTGGAGTTCAGCTGGAACTTGTACGTGGTCGCCGTGGCCAGCCCGGTGACGTTCACGGAGTGGACGAGGGTGGACTCCGACACGGTCGTCACGTTCTTCGGGCCGGTGCCGAGCCACCACATGACGACCGCGTTCGACGCGTACGTGGTGTTCCACTTCGCATGGATCCACGTCTGCCCGCGCGTGAACGTCACATCGACGATCGCAATCGGCGGCGTCACGACGGGGCTCACGTCGATCCCGGACGTCTCCCCGGGCGTGCAAAAGGTTTCCAGGCCCTGTCGGTCGAAATTGAGGTTCGAGACGCTCGATACGCAAGCGTACGTCGTCGAGCCGACGAGCTGGGAGTACACCTGCCATTGGTACGTCGAGCTGCTCTTCAGGTTCGCGATCGTGACGGAGTGGCTCGTACCTGACGTCCCCGTGGCGTTCGACGACAGCTTGTCGTCGAGGCCGTACCGCACCTGGCTTGTCCCCTGGAAGTTCGTCGTCCACCAGAACGTCACATTGTAGGCGCCGCCGACATGGGTCGCTTTCCGGAAGAGATTGAAGATCTGCAGCCCGGTCTGGATCGAAAACGTCCCGCTCTCCCCGATCAGAGTGGCGTCCGCGGTGGCGGCGCTCCGCGCGCGGTAGTAGTACGTGCCCGCCGCCAGGCCCGTGAGGTTGACCTGGTGGAACGTGCCGCTCGACGCGGTCACGGTGGACACGAGGTTGCTCTCGTTCCGGCCGTAGAGCACGACGGAGGTGGCGGGCACGTTCGTCGTCCACTCGATCGTCGCCTTGTCGCTCGAGAGGTTCGTGGCGGCGAGGCCCGCGATCGCGACGCCGGCGTAGAAGGAGAACGTCTCGGACAGGTACGTGGTGCCGCCCTTGATCGCGCCCGCGCGCACCTTGTACGTCTGATTCGTCGTCAGCGGTGTCAGTGTGACCTGGAACGGGGTGGCGTTGTCGTACGTCCGGTGTTCCGCAACGGAGGCGATCCCCCAGTCCGCCCAGCTCGAACTCACGGGACCCCCGGGCGAGGCCACGGTCCACGTCACCACGGCGTTCGCGGCGGTGATTGCGGAGATCGCGACGCCGGAGACCGTCGGCGAATCGCCCGCGGGGTCTCCGGGCGTCGGGGTCGGCTGCGGCGGCGGGTCGTCCGGGTCGCCCGGCGGCGGCGGGTCCGGCTCGCCGTCGTCATCGTCGTCGCCCCCGCCCCCCACGCGGGTCCCCGGCGGTGCTTCTCCGCGGAGGAAGTCGACGAGCCCGCGCGTGAGTCGCGTCAGCTCCGATTGGGCGGTCGCGTTCACGACGAGGTCGTCAGATGGGTCGCCGCCGAGGGCGCCGTCGAACCGCGGCAGGA
This sequence comes from uncultured Methanomassiliicoccales archaeon, assembly GCA_964396265.1. Lineage (GTDB taxonomy): Archaea > Thermoplasmatota > Thermoplasmata > RBG-16-68-12 > EA-27 > EA-27. The sequence continues at coordinate 21,721 of CAYNEM010000008.1, read as the reverse complement.
CCTGCTGCTCCAGGTGCGCGATCGCGAGGGACTCCTCGCGCTTCTCGACCAGGTCGTTCGCATCCTGCAGGAGTTGTCGGAGCTGTGCGCGGGAGCCGCGCGCCGGGGAGGCGAAGTCCTCGCGCGCGAGCCGTTCCGCGTACGTCCGGATCGTCGGAAGCCGAGGCCGATCCATCAGGGCGTCGAGGTCCGCGTAGATCTCGGTCTCCCCGTCCCGCGCGTCCGACCATGCGACGATCAGGTCCCGCGCAGGGCCGATGGTGACCGCCGGCTCTGCGACACTCTCGGAGGAATCGGACACGCGCGTGGCGGCGGTCGACGGGGTGCCGGACAGGGTGACGACGCGGCCGAAGACCTGCGCGCGACCAGTCCGGTCGTCCTGCCACACCACCGCCACGAGACCCCGCGCTCCAACTGCAACGGCCGGGAATCGCGCATTGCCGGGTCCGGTCGCCACGGGCGGCCCGGTGATCCACGATTCCCCCGCGGTCCCGCTGTATGCGGCGTGAATGTCGAACGTCCCGAGCGAATCGTCGCTCCAGGCAAGGGCCAGGCGGTCCCCGCGGCCCACGAGCGAGACGCCCGCGGACGTGGCGACGTTGGCGGCGACGAGATGCACGGGGGATGCGACCCCCGTCGCGAGGTTCACGGACACGTGCGCGATCGCGGCCACGCCCTGGGCCTCCTCGGCCCACGCAATGTGCGCGCGCCATCCCGTGACAACAAGCGCGAGGGATGCGGCGGCTCCGTTGAAGGCGAGCAGCGCGCGGGTGTCGCGGATCGAGCCCCCGGCCACGGAGAGCGTCAGCAGTCGGACCTGGTCCCCGGCGGCATCCTCATGCACGTAGGCGAGGACGAGGCGGTCCCCCGTCGCGGCGAGGGCCGGTGATCTCCCGGTGCCGACGGTCGCGGCGCGACCCCACGCGATGCCGTCGTCGGGGCTCGCGCGGACGTACACCTGATCCGGGGAGGATTCGTTCGAGCGTCCTTCCCAGGCGACCCCGACGAGCCCGTCCCGGGGCGCGACGGCGAGCGAGGTCGACGCGATGGTGAGGAACCCGTCCGCCAGCGTACGATCCGTGGAGAAGGTCCACCCGGCGTTCGCGCTCGTCTTGTGATAGACTCCCGCCGACCCGCCCCGGGCGTCCGCCCACGCGGTGTGGAGCTTCCCGGAGGGCGACCATGCCACCTCGGGCGAAATCGATGCGCCCGGCGAAACGGTGAGACGGCGCGTGCTCTCTTGGAATCGCCAATCGTCCTCATCGTCGGCGGGAGCGGCCTCCGTCTGAACGAGTTGGGAGAAGGACACCGTGATGAGGACCGCGCACGCGAAGACCGCGAACGCTTTCAGCGCGAGGGGGCCGTGTTCGCGAAGAATCCATGCCACTCGTATTGCACCCACACTCGAACTTGCGTTTGCATCCACGACATTGCCCCCAAGCCCCTCTCGGGCCGAGCCCGGATGCCCGGTGGTCCAGATAAGGCCTTCGGAGGGGGGTGCGAACATATCGCTCATAGAACTTCACAGGCGGGTCCCATCGTTTCATTACTGTCCCGCGAGTCGCGACACCGGGGCGTGAAGTCGGTGGAGCTCGAGGTGCGGGAGATCAACGCGACGGCGATTTGGCCTCTACCCGGCCCTCACTCAGGCTGCACTTGCGCGTTGACAGTAGGTCTAGCGACTGTCCTCCGGAAGGAGAGACGGAAGTCGGTTGGGCCCCTCAAGAACTGCAAATCTCTCAGGCTTTCCACCCGAAGGAGGATCGCCTCGCTCATCGGAGTTCGCATTGCTTCGCCTTGGTCGTTGTATGTGACCAATTCAGGCTTTTGAGAGGTACACCTCGCGCGGCTCTCCACCTGTGCTGTGTCGCACGAGAAGGCCAAGGATCTCCCTACCATCGGCAGTCTCAGCGATGACCCACTGCTCAAGTAAATAGATGCGTGGGCCAGGATTCGAACCTGGGAACCCCTGCGGGAACAGATCTTGAGCCTGTCGCCGTTGGCCGTGCTTGGCTACCCACGCGTCGCTCCGCACCGCCAAGGGCCCCATAAAGGTTGGTTCTGACGGGAGATCTTGCCAAATCGCGGCACAACCTCATCGACCCCCGGGCGGCGCTGCGAGACCGCGGCCCCGACCCTTGGGAGCACGCGTCGTGTCCAACAGGGCCCTCATCGCTCCGCTTTCCGGGACAGTTTGGACCGGAGGGCCCGGATCGCGGCAGGGGCGATGACGACCTCCGGGAGTTCCCGGAGCACGTCCCTGAGGGCGGGCACGGGCTCGACCGCGAGGCGACCCTCCTCCGTCCGATAAAGGACGTCGGCGCGGGGTCGGAGGCCGACCTCGTCCCGCAGCTTCTTGGGAGGGAGGAGTTCCCCCTTCGACCCCACCCTTCCGCGGACCCCGTGCGCCATGCGATGACCAGGACGTCCGGCGTGCTTATGCCTTTCCGTCAGGACAGCGTTCATCGGATGATTGCAGTTTTATCCGGTCGAGACACTTCGATCCAACCGATCACAGGAAGTCCCAATCTTTTAGGACGTCCTCGAGGTTCGGCCTCCCGATCTCGTCGAGCTCGTAGCGCACGCGCAGGATCGGCTTGCTCACCTTCACGAGGCGCCGGAGGTCCACGGGCGTCCCGCTCAACACGATGTCGCACGTGGCGGCTTCGATCGTCTGCTCGAGCTCGCGGACCTGCTTGTCCCCGTAGCCCATCGCGGGCAGCACGTTCTGCAGGTGCGGGTACTTCTTGAACGTCGCCTTGATCGAGCCGACCGCGAACGGCCGCGGGTCCACGATCTCGGACGCGCCGAAGCGTTTGGCGGCGATGTAGGCGGCGCCGTACGCCATCTGCCCGTGCGTGACGGTCGGCCCGTCCTCGACGCAGAGCGCGCGCTTGTTCCGCACCGGCTCGGGGTCCACGACGGTGATCGGCGACGCCGCCTCGATGATCGTCACGTCCGGGTTCACCTCGACCGCGTGACGCTTCACGAGTTCCACGTTCATCGGATCGGCCGTGTCCACCTTGTTCACGATCGCCACGTCCGCCATGCGGAGGTTCGTCTCCCCCGGATAATACCGCAGCTCGTCCCCGGGCCGGTGCGGGTCCAGCAGGACGATGTGGAGGTTCGGCTTGTAGAACGGCGTGTCGTTGTTCCCCCCGTCCCACAGGATCACGTCCGCCTCCTGCTCCGCCGCCCGCAAGATCTTCTCGTAGTCCACGCCGGCGAACACGACGATCCCACGCTCGAGGTGGGGCTCGTACTCCTCGCGCTCCTCGATCGTCGTCTTGTTCTTCTCGAGGTCCTCGTACGTCGCGAACCGTTCCACCGCCTGGTCCTCCAGCACGCCGTACGGCATCGGGTGGCGCACGACGACCACGCGTCTCCCGTGCGCCTGCAGGATCGAGGCGATCTTCCGCGTCGTCTGCGACTTCCCCGCCCCCGTGCGAACGGCGGTCACCGCAATCACGGGGACCGTCGACTCGAGCATCGTGTCCTCCGTCCCGAGGAGGACGAAGTCCGAACCCGCCGCGTTCGCGATCGCGGCGCGGTGCATCAGGTCCTCGTACGAGATGTCGCTGTAGGAGAAGACGCACATGTCCGCGCGGAATCGGTAGATGAGCTGAGGGAGGTCCTCCTCGTCGAAGATCGGGATCCCCTCCGGGTAGCGCTTGCCCGCGAGAGACACGGGGTACCTACGGCCGACGATGCCGGGGATCTGCGTGGCGGTGAACGCGACGACCTCGTACGCGTCGTCCTCTCGGAAGATCACGTTGAAGTTGTGGAAGTCGCGACCCGCGGCGCCGAGGATGATCACGCGCGTACGATCCATGCGAGGCTCCCTCCTCCCGCAGCAGCCCCCGCATTCCGTATAGCCTTTTGGCGGCGGTCCCGACCACGGCTTATATAGATTCCTCCCCATGGAGGAACGTGGCCGCCTACCGCATCCCCAAAGCGGACCACGTCTTGGAGGCGTTGCGGCGCGCGACCGCAGTGAAGCCGACCGTCGACTCTCAGAGAAAGCTGAAGCGCCTCGTCGAGAAAGAGCTGAAGGCGGACGAGGTCTTCAAGGTCGGAGGGGGACGCCTGCGCCGCATCGCGATCGACTCCAAGCTGTTCGACCTCCGCATCCTCACGCGGGAGACCGAGAAGAGGAAATCGTCCGTGAATTGTCCCGTCTGCGCATCGCGCCTCCAGCGCCAGCGGAACATGACGGTCTTTGGCGGCACGGTCACCCTCGGATACAAGTGCGGGACGTGCGGATACTGGACGGGACTCCGGCGGCGCGTCCCCGTGCGCTACATCTTCACGAGGCGGTGACGGGACGCCCGACGTGTTCTACGACAAGGGCATCGTCGTGCGCGAGGGAACGCGCGAGATCGTCCTCGACCCCCGCCGCGGCCGCGAGGGCTCCGTCGTGAGCCACGGGCACATGGACCACCTGTCGTCCGGCGGCTACATGACGCCGGGCACCCTCGACATCCTCAAGGTGCGGCGGAAGCGCGGGACCGGCACACCCATCGAATATGATCGGGAGACGGAGGTGGATGGCTTCGCGGTGACCCTGCGGGACGCGGGACACACGTTCGGGAGCGCGATGGTCCGGGTGGACGACACGCTGTACACGGGCGACTTCAATCCGGAGGGCGGCGTCACGTGCGGACGCGCACAGCCGGAATGGTGCCAGACCCTCATCGTAGAGGCCACGTACGGTCGGCCCTCGTTCCACTTCCCCGAGAAGCCGGACGTGGAGGCGGACCTGCTCGCTTGGACGGAGTCGAACCTCGCGCGCGGCTCCGTCGCGATCGGCGCGTACGAGTTCGGGAAGGCACAGGAGATGATCGCCCTCATGAACCGCGGGAAGCTGGATGTGGCGGTCCCTGACAAGATCGCGGACCTCGCGGATGTGTACCGCCGCCACGGGGTGCCGCTGACCTACCGCCGGACCTCGGAGCTGACGGACAAGGAGCGCAAGGACCCGCGCGTCTACATCGTGCCCCGCGGCTGGCTCCGCGCGCCGCCGGAAGAGGCGTCGTGGATCGCGGACGCGCGCACCGCGTTCGTAAGCGGATGGTGCACGATGTACGACTTCACGCGCATGTATGGGCTCGACGCGCAGTTCCCCCTCAGCGACCACGCGGACTTCGATGGACTCCTGGAGTTCGTGGAGCACTGCCGGCCCCGGCGCGTGTACACGGTCTTCAGCCACGCCGACGAGCTCGCGCGGGAGATCGCGCGCAGGCTGAAGGTGAAGGCGGAACCGCTCAAGTCCGTGAAGAGGCGAGAGGATGGAATCTTCGGCTGACGGCGACGACGTGATCGCGAAGCTCGAGGACGGCGACGACCTGGTGCGCTCCATCGAGGCGTTGGCGGCGAAGCACCGTATCGCGAACGGGATGGTGATGTGGGGCATTGGCATGCTCCGCGACTTCGAGGTCGGATACTTCAACGGAAAGGAGTACGAGCGCGCGACGTACGCAGAGCCGATGGAACTCCTCGCGCTCCACGGTTCGTTCGCCGCCAAGGCGGAACCGCGACTCCACGTTCACGTCGCGGCGGCAGGACGCGACCATCGTGTCGTCGGCGGCCACCTGTTCCGCGCGACCGTGGCGGTCCTCAGCGAACTCTGCCTGCGTAGCCTGCCCCGCACGAAACTCTCGCGCGTGCACAGCCCACGGTCCGGGCTCAAGGAGCTCAGGATAGGATCGGACGAGTGACCGGCTCTTCGGCGGGGGGCGCGGGCACTGCGCGCGCGTGTTGCCATGAGACCCCGATTCCGGACACGAGGACCGCGAGGAGCACGATGATCGCCCACCCTAGCACGGGGGGCATCCGGAGGAGGGGCACGTACACCGAGAGGAGGCCCGTGGCGAGCTCCCCCGCGACGAACGGCACGACCAGAGCGCTCGCTTTCATCGAGTCCGCCGCCATCGCGCCGCGTCCGCGCTCCCGCCGCGTGAAGACCACGCCCAAGCCGATCAGCACCACCGCGAAGGTGAAGGCAACGGTCGGCGTCCAGTTCCACGCGACCCACGGTCCGTCGCCCGGGATCACGATGACGTAGAGCTTCTCCGGCTCCAGATTCCCAAGGTGGTCTACGGACTGAAAGCGCAGTGCGTGCCGCCCGACCGCGAGCGGGATCGGCTCCCTATAGCCCTCCCAAGTGCCCTGGTTTAGGAGGTACATGGTGCCCGCCAATCCGCTCCCCGTGTCTACCGCCGCCAGAGTGAGGGAAGCAGCACGGATCTCCGGATCGAATGACAAAGAGACCAACGTCTCTGGCGGCGTGTTATCGAGGACGATGACGGTGTCGCCACTCGTCGCGTGCCCGAGAAGGTCCGTCGCCTGGAACTCCACGCGGTAAGGACCATCGGGCCCGGTCACGACGAAGGACTGGCTGCTCGCCCGCCACGCATCGGCGCCCAAGCGGTACTCCGTGTCCCGGAGGCCGACGGGGAGCACCCCGCGGTCCTCGGCCTGCAATGTCAGCGTTGTCGCGGAGGTGATGTATGTCGCTTCCCTGGCGGCGATGGGTTGCCCCAGGGTGAGGACGGCAATCGGCGGCGAATCGTCGACGATTATGTCGGCCTCCGTCACGGCGACGTGGCCCAGGCGATCCGACACTCGGACCTCCAAGGTGTGAAGCCCCTCTCCCACGAGCCGAAGCGCCCCCAAGTAGGGCGTCCACGGGCTCCATGCGCCGAACCACTCCCGGTACTCGAAGAACTCAAGGCCCACGGGGACAAGGCCGCCGTCCTCCGCGGCGAGCTCGATCTCCGTGTTCGACGTGATCCACGTCGCGCTCGACACGTGCCGGGGAGTGCCAACGTCAAGAGACACGGTGGGCGGTGTGTCGTCCACGATGACCGTCACGGATCGCGACGCGGCGTTGCCCAGCCGGTCGCTCCCGCGGTACTCGATGTCGTGGGGTCCCTCTCCCGCCAGGAGGAACGCATCCACGTATGCGGACCAGGCGCCGCCGTCGATCCGGAACTCGAAGGACGCGAGCCCCACGGGGATCGGGCCCCCTTCCGCCGCCCGCAGGAACAGCAGCGTGTCCGACGTGACGAAGGTGGCGCCGTCCACGACCTTCGGGCTCCCGACGGAGAACGTCAGGGCCGGGGGCGTGTCGTCCACGTAGAAGGTCGCGGAACCGGACCCCGCGTTCTCTAGATGATCCCGCGCGCGCATCTCAATGACGTGGCGACCCTCCGGGGACAGGAGGAAGGGGCCCGCATACGGGACCCAATCGGACCAGGCGCCGAACCACACGCGATATTCGAATGACTCCAGCCCCACGGGGGGCGTCCCCATGTCCTGGGCCCCGAGCTCGATCTCCGTGTGCGAGGTCACCCACGTCTCTGCGGCCGCGAAGATCGGCGTTCCCGGGGTGACGCGGAAGATTGGCCCAATGCCGTCGACATACAGCGTGGCCGTGTGCCCCGGCTCTGCATTTCCGAGGAGGTCGCGTGACCGGTACTCCACGGTGTGGAGTCCCTGCGCGATCAGGAGGAACGATGCGGAATAGGGCATCCACTGGCCGCCGTCGACGCGGTACTCGACACGCTCGATCCCCACGGGCGTGATGCCGCCGTCGATGCCCTGGAGGGTGAGGGGCGTCGCGGAGGTGATGTAGGTCGCCCCGGACGCGTACTTCGGGGTGCCTACGAGGAGGTGCGTCTGCGGGGGAGAGTTGTCCACGCGGAACGTCGCGGCCTGCGAGGCCTCCATGTCCCCGATGTTGTCCTCGCTAAACCACTCCACGAGATGCTCCCCCTCTGGGAAGAGCGTGAACGTCCCGCCGCCCGTGAAGTCGATCCACGGGGACCCGTTCAAGCGGAACATGGTCCGCCGGATCCCGGTCGCGCTCCGGTCCTGCGTGAGAAACCACACCGGCGTCGCGGAGGTCACGTACGTGGCGGCACCGACCACTCGGGGCGTCCCGACGCTGAGGGACGTCAACGGCGGCGGCGCGAGCACCGTGATGAGAACCTCGGGGAAGGACAGGACCCGGCCCCGCCCCTTGAAGTCGTCAAACGCGACCCGGGACAACCCGTACACGTTCGTCGGAACCAGGCCGCCGAGGCTCGAGGTGACGCGGAACGCGACGGTCCACGTCTCGTTGATCGCCAGGATCGCGACGTTCCACCCGAGGACCCGGTTGCCGTCGCCGTCGACGCCGTCGAGAAGCGGGGGCATGGGCGCGTTCGTCGCCGGGTCGACCGAGGACCCGAAGACGTAGTGGATGAACGGCGGGAGGACGTCGACGACCATGGGGTCGAAGTCCGTTGGGTCCGGATCGCTCGCGGCGGTGTCGATCGTCCGGTTCGCGAGATCCTCGTACAGTTCCGCGAGCTGGCCGGCGTTATCCGCATGCAGATACTCGCCGCCCGTGCGAGTCGCGACGTATCGCAGGTACGCCTCGTCGATGCTCGTTCCGAGCCCGACGGTGTAGATCACGATCCCTTCCGCGATCGCCTGGTCGAGGATCGCGTCCGTGTTCCCGTTCGTCCCGATGCCGTCCGTGAGCAGGATCTCGATCCGCTTCTTCGCGCGGTCCCCATACGTGATGATCCAGTCCGTGCCGAGCTGGAGGGCCGCGTCGAGGTTCGTCCCCCCGCCGGCCCCGCGGAGCGTCTCGACGTCCGCCTTGAGCAGCGTTCGCCCGAGGGCGTCCGTGGAGGTGAGGGGGCGGTTATTCACGACCCACGCGGTGTAGTCGAAACCGACCACGGACCCGCGGTCGTCGGGCGTCATCCGGTCGATGTACCCCTTCACGGCGTCGATACGGAGGTCCGTGGGGTCGCTCCACGACATGCTCCCGGACCGGTCGATCTCGAACACGACATCGATGGGCACGGGCTGATTGATGGGGGGCCCCTCACCCCGGACCGACAGGACGATCGTGGTCTGCTCGACCCCGCCGCTGCCTGTGATGTTGATCACGCTCGGATCGGCCAAGCGGTCGAGGGTCACCCAGGGGCCGATGCCCGTGAGGAGGTCCACGGCATCCGAGTCGCTCGTGCCGGGGACGCTCGCGACGAGCTGCGTCACGATCTCGAGCTGTGGCGGCGCCACGGACGGGACTTGGACCGCCAGGACCACGATCGCGGACTCCGAAGCCGAGCGGACCATCCCGAGGCTCACGTCGGGGAGGCCGTTCAGGTTCATGTCGGGGAGAGGCGTCCTCCCGTCAGACGCGAAGATAGATACGAACCACTCGGGCGGCGGCACGTTCCACGAGAGGTCCGCGAGGACCGGATGTGTGGCGTTGTTCGTGACGGTCACCCGGTGCTCGACGAGCTCACCTAATTCTGCGAAGTACGTTCTCGGCGGACCGATGCGGATTTCGCCGCTGCCATGGCTTGTCGGCGAGATCGGCGGTGACATCGCGGGCGTCATCTCCCCTTCTGTCGCCGTCTCGGTTACGGAGTCCGCGTGCGAGACAAGAGGATCTGCGGGGGCGGCCGCAGAGGGCCATGGGATCGCGAGAAGAACGCCGAGGAGGACGATTATCGAGAGGGCGCTGCGTCTCGCAGGCTCCTTGATGCCGCCGCCACGACCCGGGGTCAGGGATTCCCTCCTCGGATTCCGGGGCGCCCTGTGGAACTCCACCTCCACGGTGACGCCGGGAGGCGCATGGGCCTCCCGGGTATCAGTATTGTGGTTCGTTCCCTTTAGGCGGATTTGAGGCTATGGGCGCGCTCGGGAGCTACCATCCGAGCCGGTCGAGCTCTCGCTCCTCCTTCGTCGCCTTCCGGAAGTCCCTGTAGTGCGCGCGGCACACGCCGACGCGACGGCTGGTGTCGCCGCTGAACGTCACGCCCGGGAGCGCGGCCTGATGCTTCTTCGTGGACACGGAACGTTCCGCCATCTCCTTGCACCCGGAGACGCTGCACCGCTCCGGCTCCTCGCGCGGTCTCGGGCGTTCCGCCATGAGCACCGGATTGGCGGCGGCTACAAAAGCGTATTCCTTATGGGGTGGCATCCTTTGCCGCATACTGTGACGTGGGCCGAGGTCTTCGACGTCGACCCCGCGCACGCGCTCCCGAGCCGGACCTGGTGGTGGTGGTGGTTCATCTTCTTCTTCCGGAACGAGGCAGACCCCGCCCGGACGAAGCAGATGGTGCTCCTGTGGGGGACGCGGAACTGCCGTGCGCTCGTGATCAACGGCCACGATTGGCGGCGGCGCGGAGAGATCCGGCGCACGGGTACGTCCGTGGATGCCGACGGGATGGCGGCGGGCTGGTTCTACGACGGGGCGGAGATGCACGACCCGCTCTTCGTCGACGACGGGCCGATTCACACGGATCGCAATGGCGGCGGGCGGCTTTCGCTTGAAAACGGGAATGCCTACACCTTCGACGCGGCCAAGACCCCGAACCTCGTTTCCGTCCGCAGGCCCGGGATCGACATCGAGCTCGAGGTCTCTCCATGGACGGACTACCTCTCGCAGGTCGTCCCGACGGGAAAGAAGTACCTCCACCACCTCGGCTATCAGATGCACAAAGTCCGCGGCTCGCGGGTCAAAGGCTCCGTTCGCCTTGGCGGTAGGGAGGAAACGGTCGAGGGCACCGTGTACTTCCAGAAGGTCCGCATCAACTCGCCGACGTCGCCCTGGTACTGGGGCGTCTTCCACACGCGCGACGGCTCGTACCTTGACTTCTTCCTGCCTCACCTCGGCCCCCCCGCGTTGCGGAGGCACTCCGCGCACGCCTCGGCCTTCGACTGGGGCGAATGGTATCTCTCCCGCAGCTTCCAGTTCTACGAGGCCGCCACGGGGGAGATGCACAAGATCAAGGGCGTCCGCGTGACGAAGCGGTATGCGGGCGACCTGCCGATCTTCCGGCTCACGGGGGAGCGGGACGGGAAGTCCGTCGACCTCGAGATGACGACGTACGCGCGCGCATACTGGGAGATCCGTCAGCCCGTGCTCGGGCCGATCACGAACGTCCTGTACTACAACGAGTACCCGGCAAACGTGACCGCGTTCGACTTCCGCGATCACGGCAGGCGCGTGACCCTCGACGATCTAGGCCCCGTCGTCGGGAACTGCGAGCATGCGTGGGGCCTCGTCTAGCGACCCGTCACGGCAGGCGACCTTGCTTGATCAGCAGTGATGTCACTTCGCTCTAGCCGAAGTCCGGATTGACACCTTTCGAGACCATCGCCACATCAGAAGAGCAACCGCTAATCCGGCTACGCATCCTGCAGTAGCGGCGACCCCGGCCCATGGAAGCAACGTGGCGGCTTCCGATTGCCAGTCGGGCCTGGGAAGCTTGGGAGGTGCCGGGAGGGTTATCTCGAACCCCGAGACCATGCGGTCATAGGCCGATAGGCAGTAATCATAGGCTGTGGCGGTCGTCGTCATCGTGATGACCCAGTAACGACCGTGGAGCTCGCTGAGCACAATGGTCACGCTTTGCATGACCTCCGGATCGTATCCGATCACAAATACAACGGCCGCGTGGTTTGCCACGCTGGTCATGGCAGGCGCCTCCAAGAAGTGTGCGTCCGGCTGGGTCTGTTGGACGGCACTCAAGGATTGCACAGCCAAGGCTTCGAGAAACGGAGCGGCCTCGCGAACCGTGTCATCCCAAGCCACGTCGACTAGGACACTGCAGACTATCGTGGAAGCCCCATATAGGATCGCCGCCATTTCGACAAACGTGCCGAATTCCTGATCTCGGAGGATGGCCCAATTTCGAGGGACTGGCAATCGGAATCCAGAGTCATGCTCGAACATCACGTACTCGAGAGAGGGGAAGGTCACATTCACGATCGCCGTGGTCGAGTTCACAAGGCCGAGTTCGTCGGTGACTTCCAATGAGACCCGGAAAGCCCCCGGATAGTTGTACGAATGACTATGGTAGACAAGTTCCGGACCTCCCCACACGGAAGCCCCATCGCCGAAATCCCAAGCGAAGAGGACAATCAGACCTTGTGTTTGCGTCGTCGACGCGTCAAACGAGACTGGAAGCCCAATCGTGGCGTTATGGGGGGAGAAGCTGAAAGACGCAATCGGATCTTGAGACGGCGGCCCCAGGGTCGAGAATAGATGGAGGTAGTACGGTCCGTCCCACAGATTCGCCGCGTAGGCAAGAACGGTCGCCGAATCCGAGCCAAAGTGAAGGTCGAGCACTTCCTCGGCCGTGTAGAAGATGTGTTCCCTCGTCAGGGTGACCGCATCATAGCTGGAGAACGAGTGATTGGACGGGTCAGAACGGCCCGCCAAGACGGCAGAACCATCAGGCGACTCCGCAGCGGAGTTCGAGTAGTAGCCAGAATCGAGCCTGCTCAATATCCCCAAGGTGGCTGTATCGACGACTTCGAGAGAGGTTTCCGTCCCGCAGGCCAGGTAGAAGGCTACTCCGTCCTTCCTCATTTCCAGATCTTGGCAGTTCGTCCCCAGGGAGTCCGTGGACGACACGAGGGTCGCAGAGTCGGTCCCTACGTCGAACTTGTAGACGGTTGATGGACTTATGTCCTGCTCGGCGACGAACAGATACCTCCCGTCGGGCGTTATGTCAGCAACCGCGGGCGGGTATACGCTCGTGGGCAAGAGTCCGACTAGTTGCCCTGTGGTTGCGTTGACGATCTTTGGATTCATGGTGTCCGCACCAAAGCCTGGTGTCACGAACAATCGGTCCCTCGCGCCAACGACGACGTCGAACGCGGGCCCGCCAAGATCCCAAGTAGCCGCGAGCGACCGGTTCACCAGATCGACGACCGCTAGTCCAGGACCCCCGGCGAGGGCAACGAAGAGACGGTCGCTTGCGAGGTCAATATCCATCCTGGAGGGGAACGAACCTACCGTGACCTCACCGAGCATGGAAAATGAAGAGATGTCCACTACAGAGAGCGAGTCCTGCCCCGCCTGGGAAAGATAAGCGACATTCCGGGGAATGTCAACCGCTATCTCCACGATGTGAGACGAGAGTTCAATCGTCGATGCTGGCCGGAACGTGCTGGCCGCTGCGTCATGGGAGACGAGCGGGATTGCGGCAATGAGGAGGATCGCTGCCAGCCCCCAAGCCAACGAAACGACGCTCCTTCCTCCGGCCACGGCAAAGGTGATTGCCGCAATCAACAATGAACATTCCTGTCGGCTCTCTAGCCCTTCATGAACTCTCGGAGCACCGAGGTCGCGTAAGCGCCCTTTGTCAGGTCGAATTCGAACGTGGCGGCGTCGCCCGTCACGGACCATCGGAGTGCGCCGACCGATGCGACGAGCGCGCGACGCATGCCCTTCGAGGATAACCGGGGGATGCGGGGGATCACGAAATCCTCGGGCTTCAGGCCTTCCGCTGCGACGACCTCGCGCTCGATGTCTCCTCCAGGCCCACCCGCGAAGGCGACCTCGGACCCGAAGAGGATGCCGCTTACGAACGCCTTCCCGTCACGGACCTGGCGGCGCATCTTCTCCTCGTTCGTCACTTCGCACGGGAGCGGCCGCTCCGGGTCCGGGAGGCCCTCCTTTCCCACGGGGAGCACGAGGTCGCCCACGAGGGGCTCGTGGATCGGCAGGCCCCGCCGCATCCGCTCGCTCATTACGCGATTGAACAGGTATGACTGGTACCCGTGGACGAACATCATGACGAGGTTGAACGGCAGCTCCCCGAGGGCGCCGACGTAGTCCCCGGGCCTCCGCACAAGGTAGTTCAGCATCGCCTTCTCGAAGCCCATGACGTCGGGCATCGCCTTCAGGGCCGCCGCGTAGTCGCCGCTCGCCGCCAGCTCCTGTCGGGCATCGTACGCGTCCTCACCCTCCCCCCGTATCGGGTTCGCGACGTAGGCGTCGACCGCCTCCTTGAACTCGCCGCGGACGATGTGCCGCCCGACGACGTGCGTGATGGGGCGCACCGAACCGAACCGCTGGAGCCCGAAGAAGTTCGGGAATCCGCCAAGGAGCTCGAGCTGTGTGGCCGTGGCGGCGATCGCGGGAGAGGCTCCCTTCTCCCCCACCGCCAAATCCCGCACGACGATGCGGAACCGGTTCCCTCGCAAGTCGCCGATCTCGAGCTCGCGGTCCGTCGTCCAAGTCTCGAGGACCTCGACATCCGCGAGCCTGAGGGACCGCACCCGGTCCTCAGGCACATCGAACTGAAACAGCTGGGTGGTGATAGCCCGCTTGTCCTTTGTCCCCGCGAACCGGATGCGCTTCCGGCTCACCGCCAGCCTCCGGGACATCTCGCGCACGACGCGGTTCGTCTCCCAGTTCCGCGTGCGGATACGTGCGACGGTCCGGTCCCCTCCCACGACCTTTGGCGGTTCGGACGAGAGTTCCTCCACCACGAAGTCCTCGGCTTCGGCCTTGAGCCGCCCTCCGATCCCCGGCGTCGTCGTCGCGTACCCGAGAATGCCGACGATCGCTTCCGCGTCGCCCACGGAGGACCTACTTCAGTTGCGCCTCAAAGAGCTTCCGCGCCTCGCGGAAACGACTCGCCAGGGTGTCCGAGGCTTTCTTGATCGCGGCCTGCGGCTTCCCCTTCCTCGTCTTCACGTACAGCACCGGCTTGTCGAGGTCCGGGTGGCCCACGGAGTACTTCGCCTCCGCGACGTCCTCGTCCTTCAGCAGCTCGTTGACCAGCGGATAGATGATCGTATCGTCGGGCGCGTCGATCTCCAGCTTGACGCCGTTCTTGTCGCGGTCGAGGACCCTGAACTCCATGATGGCGAGCGATTAGGGAGGCGGTAATAAGGCTTTGTGCATGGTCACCACCGAGCGGGTGCGCCGCGTGCGGGCGGCCGAACGAGCGAAGCAGGAACTGCCTCCGGGCAAGAGGCCTTAAGACCTTTCGCCCCTCCCTCCGCCGGTGTCCGCCAAGCAATCCGAGGGTGAACCCCCGGTCTCGTCCCTCGCCGGGGCCAAGGACCTCGCCCGGCTCACGAAGGAGAGGGCGGGCAGGCTTCGGGACACGCCGGGCCTGATCGACGGCTCCCTCGAGGAGGTCCGGGGATCCATGGAGAAGCTCCTGCGGGAATTCGATCGACTAAGCCGGGGGCGGTTCGGCGCCTTCAACAAGGACCTGGACGCGATCGCGAAACGGGCGAAGGACCTCGAGGAAGCCGGCCGCCTCTCGCCGCGCCACGCCAAGCTCATCAACGTCGCCCTGCAGCACACGAGACGCATCCACTTCTGGAATGCCCGCCGTGCGCTCGCGAAGATCGACGCAACGCTCGAGCCGGTCCGCCTTTGGCGTCATGGAATCGAGGAGTACCGTGCCTTCCATCGCACCACAGCGGCGCGCGTCAGGGAAGGCGAGGCCACCCTCGAGGCGCTCCGGGCGGTTCCCAAACCTCCCGCGGGACCCGAGGAGGTCGCGAAGACCCACGCCCTCATGGAGACATGTAACCGTGCCGTCGACGAGGCGTGGGTCGCCCAGACACACCGGGCCGTCGCGGACGCCATCAAGGACCTCCAATCCCATCCGGACATGGACGGGCTCGGCCTGCTCGCGGCGCAGGAGTTCGCCGCGCTACGGGGGATCGGCGATCTGTTCGAGTCCGATCCCGCCGTCGGGGAGACGCTCGGGACGCGCCCCCTGTCGGACCTTGCGCTCACGTCGGAGTACTCCGTGGCGAAATGGGACCGCGTCTTCCCCGAGGCGGCCCATCAGCGCAAGAAGCTGCAGGAACTTTTTCACCAGCTCCGGCCGATCGTGACCGGGAAGCACGGGGCGCCGTTCGAGCTCGGGGCGGACGTCCGCACCCTGCAGAGGCGCGTGGCCGCATGGCGGGCCTTCCCGAGGACGGGCGAGGTGCACGCGTGGACGGATCTGGCGGGGCTGCTGCAGGAAGGTCGCATACCGCCCATCCAGGACAGCGCCCGGATGTACGAGCGCTTCGGGGATCTGGCGAAACGCGCGTGGGACGGGAGCCTCGCGAAGGAAATCGAGGGGCAGGAAACGGAGCTGAAAGCCGCGAAGAAGGACCTCGCGGCCCTCGCGGACCCTGAGACGCTCGCGAAATAAGCCGGATCCTTACGCCGCGGGACGGAACTTGTACCCGTAATGGATGATGCCGGCCTCGCCATCCTCACCGAGCTTCCGGAATGCGCTCTCCACGGGCATCCCGATCTTGACCTCGCCGGGCTCCACGTCCACGATCTGGGACGTGATGCGCACCCCCTCGTCTAGCTGCACGATCGCGAGCACGTACGGCTTCATCATCTCGAAGTCTTTCGGCGCGTCGTGGACGACCGTATAGGTGACGACCTCGCCCCGCCCCTTCAGGTGGAAGGGTTCCATTCGCCCCACGCTCCTCCGCCCGCACCGCGGGCACACCTCGCGTGGCGGGAAGTCCAGCGCCCCGCAGTTCCCGCACTTGCTCCCGATGAGATTGTAGCGGGCAGGGATCTCCCGCCAGAACCGGGGAATCGCCATCTCAGTCCCCCCTCGCGAAGAGGTGGACGACGGACGTCGCGCCCGTGCCGCCCAAGGTGTGGGTGAGGCCGATCTCCGCGCCGGAGACCTGTCGCTTCCCCGCGGTGCCGCGGAGCTGCGTGACGATCTCGACCGCCTGGGCGATGCCCGCGGCGCCGACCGGGTTGCCGCGCGCCTTGAGGCCGCCGGACGGATTCACAGTGATCCTCGCGTTCAGAGCGGTCTCCCCATCCTCGGTGGCGTAGCCGCCCTTTCCCTTCGGGACGAACCGCAGGTCCTCGATCGCCATGATCTCCGAGATCGTGAAGTTGTCGTGGACCTCGGCCAACTTCACGTCGGCCGGCGTCCTCCGGGCGGCGTGGAACGCGCGCTTGCCGGCGATGACGGTGCTGTCCATCGTGGTCAGGTCCCGGCGGTCGTGGACCGCGAGAAAGTCGCTCGCGTGGCCCGTGCCGATGAGGTCGATGGGCGTGTCCGTGAACTTGCGCGCCTTCTCCTTGGCGCACAGGATCAGGGCCGCGGCCCCGTCGCTGAGCGGCGCGCAATCGAACAGTCCGAGGGGCTCCGCGACCTTGGGGGCGCCCAGCACCATCTCCATCGTGATCTCCTTCTGGAACTGGGCGTTCGGGTTGAGGGATCCGTGCTTGTGGTTCTTCACCGCAACCGCCGCCAGGTGCTCGCGGGTCGTCCCGTGCTCGTACATGTGGCGGCGCGCCATCATCGCAAATAGCCCTGCGAACGTGGCCCCGAACACGGACTCCCATTCCTGGTCAGTCGTGCTCGACAGGATCCGGTTCGCCTCCACGTCGCCGACGTCCGTCATCTTCTCCGCGCCGCCGACAATCACGATGTCGTGCACGCCGGAGGCGATCGACATCGCCGCCTGGTGGATCGCGATGGCGCCGCACGCGCCCCCGCCCTCCACGCGGATCGTAGGCAGGTGCTGGTCCGCGAGGCCCGCGTAGTCCGCGACGAGGGACGCGACGTGCTCCTGATCGATGAACTTCCCCGCGCTCATGTTCCCCACGTAGATCGCGTCGATGTTCTCTGCCGCGATGTTCCTCGCGTCCTGGATCGCGCGCAGCCCCGCCTCGATCCCGAGGTCCCGGAACGATCGATCCCACAATTCGCCGAACGGAGTCTGCCCAACCCCGATGACGCTGACGCCGCGCATCGTCACGCCTCCCGCATGCGGATCTTGCGACGGAACTTCGCGTACGTCGCGTAGTCGAGCGCCTTCGTGTTCTCCAGCATGGACTTCATCGAGCGTCCGGCCTTCCGGTCGATCGCGTCGAGCCCTTCCGTGACGGTGAAGTCGAAACCGTCGCTCCCCGCGCCGGAGCCGTAGCCGACCGCGAAGATCCGCTGCCCGGGCTTGGCGACGTCGAGGATCGCGCACAGGCCGACCATGATCGCAGCGCTGTACGTGTTCCCGATGTCCCGCACCAGCATGCCCGTGTCCATCTGCTTGTCCGTGAACCCGAGCTGCTTCCCCGCGCGCACGGGGAACTTCCCGTTCGGCTGGTGGAACACGGCGAAGTCGTAGTCACCCGGACTCGTCCCAGCCCTCTTGAAGAGGAGGTTCGCGCAGCTGATGACGTGCTTGAAGTACGCGGGCTCCCCAGTGAACCGGCCGCCGTGGGACGGGTAGGCCTGTCCCTCCCGCCGCCAGAAGTCCGGGGTGTCCGTCGTGTACGAGATCGTCGAGTCGATCGTCGCGAGGACGTGGTCCTTCCCGATGACGAACGCCGCCGCCCCCGCGGAGGCGCTGTACTCGAGGGCGTCGCCCGGCGCGCCCTGCGACGTGTCCGCCCCCACCGCCATGCCGTACCGGTACATGTCCGAGAGCGTCAGCCCCATGGTCGTCTGGATCGCCGCCGTCCCGGCCTTGCATGCGAACTCGTAGTCCGCGGCGGTCATGATGGGCGAGGCCTCGATCGCCTCCGCCAAGACCGTGGCCGACGGTTTCACCGCGTACGGGTGGCTCTCGCTGCCGACGTAGATCGCGCCGATGTCCTTCGGGTTCAAGTGCGGGGCGCGCTTCAGGCAGTCCCGCGCGGCCTCGACGGACATCGTGATCACGTCCTCGTCCGGCCCGGGGACGCTCTTCGCCCGGATGTTCAGCGCCTTGCCCATCGCCTCGCCGTCCACGCCCCACACCGCGCCGATGTCCTTGGGCGAGATCCGATAGCGGGGCACGTACCCTCCGTAGCTCACGATCCCTGCTTTCATGTCAGCCGCTCCAACCGCTGGATGAGCGTGTCCGTCATGAGGTCCGTGCGCGCGAGGATCACGTTGTCCAGCTCCGCGAGCTTCACCGCCAACTCGTCGACCTGCTCCGGCCTCGCGTAGACGACCATCGCGGGCTTCAGCGGGTGCGTCCGGATGACGATCATCGGCGACCGACCGTACTTGACGCCCGTGAAGACGAGCGCCCGCTCCGTCGTGAATCCGAAGATCTGGAGGTAGTCCCGCCCGAGCTCCGTGATCGCCTTCACCGCGTCGATGACGGTGTACCCTCGGATCGCGCGGTCGAGTGAGAACTTCTTCGTCAGCGGCTTGGCGGCGATCGCCGCCAGGAAGTCCTTCGCGGGGATGCCGCGGTCGAACTCCGCGATCGCGGGGATCGCGTCCGTGGCCTTCGTCGTCCACCGCGAGGCGTACCGCCCGCCGGACCGCGCGTCGACCTCGATGAGGCCTTGGACGAGACGCTTGACCGTGTGGACGCCCGGGGACTTGCGCCGCCCGGACTCGTAATCCGAGACCACGGAGGGGGTGACGCCCATCTGGCGGCTCAGCTCCTTCACGGTGACCCCGATCTCCTCGCGCCACTTCCGCAGCGTCCGTCCCGGCGCGTCGGAGAGGGCGATGTCGCCCGCGATCTTCTCCATGAGGGGGCGCTGCACGAGAGCGCGTAGACCGAGGGCGTATTTAATTCTTGGGAGCGCCGAATCCCCCTTCGGCGTGCGTCGAATGAGGGGAAGGTTCTACCGGGTACCGTCTCGCCATCTCCGCCCTTAACTCGGAAAGCGGCGTCTCCAACACCGTTCGCAGAAGATCGCTCTCATAGACGATCTCGTAGGTTATCTCC
Organism: uncultured Methanomassiliicoccales archaeon; assembly: GCA_964396265.1. GTDB lineage: Archaea > Thermoplasmatota > Thermoplasmata > RBG-16-68-12 > EA-27 > EA-27. Next base: position 2,245 of record CAYNEM010000008.1, on the reverse strand, counting down.
TTCGCCCTCCCGCGGAACTCATCCTCGAACGGCGTTCTGACGCGCGATTCGAACTCCGGATCCGGGCGGATCCTGCGAAACCATCCTTCCTGGCGCGGGTAACGCCACGAGCCACCGCTCCTCCCCGCGAATTCCGCAACCAGGCGGCCGCGCTCATCCTCTACCACGTGGCCCGGGAGCGCATCCGGTCCCGCGATGTTCTTCCGGGGGTCGGTTTCGCGGACGAGTTCCACCTTCCTCACCCGGAACCTCGTGCCTTGCACGTGCTTCTCCAGAAGCTTCTCGAACAGAATTCTCACGAGCCGGTCGGTCTCTTCGTACTTCCCCTCACGAGCCATCTACGCAGAGCCCCCTGACCACGTTCCTGCGATATCGCCTGCAATCCTCTCCATAAGGGGGCGCTGCACGCGGGCGCGTAGACCTGGCCCCTATTTGAACCCTTGGCAACGCCGAATCGCGATTCGGCAGTTGTCGAAATCCCTGGTGTCCGATGAGGGCAGGGGGGCTCGAGGCTCAACTCCTGCAGTGTGCCGTTTCATGCGCGGCAATCAGGACCTCGGGCGTCACCCTCGCAATCGCGCAGCCGATGACGTCCAGCGGGAGGTCCTCGACCTTCCGGAAGCGCACGCACACCTTCCCCATGTCCAGCCTCTTCCCGCTCTTCCGGTATTCCGTCACGAACCACGCGAGGGTCTTCGGGTCCCCGTACACGCTCATGAGGTACAGGGACATGTAGTTCTTTTGGGACGCGAGCGCGGCGATCCCGAGCGGCTGCTTGTTGTAGGTGCCGGGGAATCGCTTCAGAGGAATCGCGTAGCAGACCATTCCGTACCCCATCATCTCCTCGAAACCCTTTGGCAGGTTCTTGAGGATGACCCCGCGAACCTTGGAGATGGCCTCCCTTCGGTCGGAAGGCAATTCCTTGAGATACGCCTCGACCGTGGTCGCCTTGCTCGAGACCATTTCAATACCTCCGCTCGCGGGGCCGAAACGCGGCTGGACGAAAAGCTTTTCGTCGACGCATACGGGGACGGCTCATCAAGTTGTACGGAGCCCCTCGACCTACGCCTCGAGCCGCCCCGCCGCGCGCAGCACGGCGAGGGCATCGACGGTGACCCACTCGTTCCTACGCTTCGCGCCCGTCCCTCCCCAGTCCACGTAGTCCGCGTTGGCCTCGAAGACCTTGGGGCGGACCTTGTAATAGCGCCGCTCCGCGGGCCATCCTCCATCGGAAAGGCGCTTTTTCTCCAAGAGGTCGAGGGCGTCCGCGCAGCGAGGGTCTTCGATCCGTCCGATCTGCGTCATCGCCCGGAGACCCCCGAGGAAGTCGTAATGCCAGTAGAGCGGATAGTGGAGGGTCACGAAGTCCGGGTGAATGATCCTACCATCCGAGGCTCGCCGGAAGAGCCTCCGGCGAAGGAAGACCTCGCCTGCACTCTCGACCGCTTTCGCGGCGACCACTGATTTGTCCTGGGCCGCGCGCGCTGCGAGTCCAAGCATGGGAATCATCGTCTCCATGAAGGAAGAGGTATCCGCCTCGGGGTGCCGGTCGCAGTTCCAGCCTCCGTCCGGCCATTGCCAGTGAAGGAGTCGTTCGAGCAGGGAATCGACTCGGTCGTCATCGATCCCAAGATTCACGAGGGAGTACAGCGCGTTCCCTTGCTGGGACGCACAGCGGCGGTAACGGCCTCGCATCAGCGGCACGCCCTTCTGGCGGTACGCGGCCGCTTCCGTCCGGGCCTCGAACTCGTGGAAGTAGCTTGGGCCGAGCCAGAAGTCCAGGACCCGGTCACGGATTGCATGGAGGGTCTTGTCCCCCGAGGGGTAGCCGAGGTCCGCGAGGCTCGCGAGGACCCAGTGGACCCCTTGCCACTTTTCATAAATCCGCCGGGCGGCTGCGGGCCGACCGAGTTGGTCACGACGGGAAAGGAGCGCCCGAACCCTTGGGGATCGACGGATTTCCTGTTGGAGCGCGCGGATCGCCCTTGACCCTCGTTCTTCCCCGAGGACGTGGACCCGCGTCTTCCAGCGGATCGACGGCTCCGCGGAATGCAAGAGCGCGTTGACGACCGAAGTGGCCCTCATCGTCCCACCTCGTCGAAGGCCTGGGATGGACCGCGGATCATGTGGCCGCGATACGCCGCCAGAAGGATATGGGTTTCGAGCTGGCAGTGGGTCCGTCCGGATTTGAACCGGAGTCTAGAGGTCCCGAACCTCCAAGGATGGACCAAACTACCCCACGGAC
>CAYNEM010000007.1:58292-137178 GCA_964396265.1 uncultured Methanomassiliicoccales archaeon | reverse complement strand
ACCGTCGTAAGCCCCCTTCTGTTCCGACGGCATTGGACTGAGCGTCCGACCTGGCCCCTTGCGGGGCCTACTTGGACTTGCTCCGGCGGGGTGTCGCCGTCTCACCATCGGGGTCCACATCCGGACCCCTGCGCCTCCGCGGCCAACGTCCGCGCCTTCCTGCGCGCCCGCGCATCATCCTCGGCCGCGGCTGTGTCGTGTCTGCGCCCTTGCCGTCCCTCTCGGGACCCCGGCTTGCGCCGGGCCACCTTGTGTGCGGAGGGGGGACTTTCCTCAGCGCCCTTGCGGGCACCGTCAGCCGTCCACGGTCTCCTGGCGGCAGACGGATTCCCCGGCCTCGGCTTAAGGGTTATGGAGGGAGAGGGGGGAGTTCTGGGGTGGGGTCTCGAGGGGGCCTCTCCCTCCGTTGATCGGAAGTCACGTCCCATTCAGATGTAGCCGTACTCCACGAGCTTGGGCGCGCCGTCCTGGATCAGCCCGATGCGGGCGGCGTAGTATTTGTATTCCAGGGGGCTCGGCTCGATCGGCGTAGTCTTTCGTCATCAGGACGCCCGCGTAGTTCCCCGCCGGGGTGCTGACCTGTTCCGCCAGGCTGATCACTTCGGCGCGGTCCATCGCGACGTCCGGCGCGATCTCGTGGAAGTAGCGCGACCCGAGGGTCACGACCCCGGGCATGACGAGGCCGGGCCGGGCACCGCCCACGCCGGCGAGCCACGTGCCGTTGTGGCTCACGAGCACCCCGCCGGCATACATGTCGACGTCCTCGCCGAAGTAGAAGACGCTGTTCGTCTCTGTGCACATCGCGAAGTAGTTCCTCGCGACCTCGACGACTTGTCCGCCCTCGATCCCGCGTTCCTCGACGACCCGTGTCTCCACGCCGTCCACGACCCGCGTCTCGTTGAGGACGGTCGCGACATGCTCGAGTTCTTGGAGGACATCGTCGGGGGACCGTTCGGCGCGCCGTACAACGAAATCATCTCGTCAGGAATCACCCTTGTGATCCTCTTCCTGTTCTTCCTCGCAATCGTCAAAGGCAAGGAAGCAGCGATCAAGCCGCCGACGAAGTCGCGTCAGTCGCAATGATGCGAACCGGGGAAAGTGTCCCAGCGCTGCGGGCCTCATTCAAGCGGATTCTCACCCTCGGCGAAGGAATCCGGTTCCGCAGGCGGTGGCGGCGACTCGGCCACGTTCATCGCGTTCCGGGACGCCTCCTTCACGAATTCCGGTTCTTCCTCGTCTTTTTCTTTGCGTCTGCGGACGAAGAAGATCCAGAAGAGAATTCCGAGAACGATCGCGAGCAAGAGTGCTGCCCAAAACCAACGCCCCTCGAAGGCCGAATCTCCCGGCGGCGGCGTGCCCGCGTTGCGAACGGTGATCGTGACGGTGACCTCCGCGGAGTAGTTCGACCCATCGTAGGACCGCGCGCTGATCGAGTGAGGACCATCGGAAGTGGTCGCCGTGTTCAACGCGTAGCTCCACGAGGGGCCCAGGGTCGCGAGGTTCCAGGCCCCGCCGTCGATCCGCACCTCGACGAACTGGACGCTCCCATCCGGGTCTGTCGCGATGCCGAGGACCGTGTACACCCCGGAGATCGTTTCGTTCGGGATCGGCGCCATGAACGTGCAGGTGGGCGGCTGGTTCGGTGGGGCCAACGGCGTTGCGCTCGCCTCGTTCGATGACGAACCCTCGCCGACTCCGTTCCTGGCTCGGACCACGTAGTAGTACGTCTGGCCGTTCGCGACGCCTGTGTCGCTGTAGGCAACGACGTTCCCCGTCTCGAACAGGAAGGCCTCTCCGCCGGCGATGATCCCCCGGTAGAGCCGGTAGTTCGTCACGGGCGAGCCTCCGTCGCTCGAGGGAGCCTGCCACGTGAGAGCGACGACCCCGTTCCCTCCCGTCGCCGCCAGATTCTGCGGGGCGGAAGGGGGGGTCGGAGGGCTCGACGGGGTCGCGGAGGCCTCGCCGGATCGAGGTCCCTCGCCCACCGCGTTCACCGCGCTCACCTGATAATAGTAGATCTGACCGTTGACACCGGTCACGTCGGTGTACGTGAGGACATTCCCGATCTCGACCTGGAAGACTTCCGTGCCGGACGTGATGCTCCGGTGCACCCGATAGTTCGTAATCACGGAGCCGCCGTCGGAGGCCGGCGCCCCCCACGTCAAGACGACCTGTGCGTCGCCGCCTAGTGCCGCCAATGCCAGAGGGGCTGAAGGCACGCTTGGTCCGGCCATCGGTGTGGCACACGCCTCGGTCGACTGGGGGCTTTCTCCGACCGCGTTGACCGCGCTGACGATATAGCAGTACTCCTGGCCGTTCAGGAGGCCGCCGTCGAGGTACGTCAGGACCGCGCCGATCTCGACGAGGAACACTTCCGTCCCTGGGGCGAGTCCGCGGTACACGCGATAGTTGCTGATCGAGAGACCGCCGTCGGAGGCGGGGGAATTCCAAGTGAGTGTGATCTGGGCGCTGGCGGCGAACGCCAAGAGGTTCAAGGGCTCCGTGGGGACGGTAGCGGGGGTCGCGCTCGCCTCGTTCGAAAGCGGCCCCTCTCCGACCGAGTTCACCGCGCTGACCTCGTAGTAGTACGGCACGCCGTTCGTCAGTCCGAGATCCGTGTGCGTGAGTGCGTTGCCGATCTGGACAAGGAATGCCTCAGCGCCTGACGATAGGCCCCGGTGAATCCGGTAGTTCGTGATCGTTGCGCCGCCATCGGAACCGGGCGCGGACCACGTGAGGATGACTTGACTGTTCCCGGGCGTCGCCGCCAGCCCGGTGGGCGCGGAGGGAATCGTGGCGGGGGTCGCGCTCGCCTCGTTCGAAAGCGGCCCCTCTCCAACCGCGTTCACGGCGCTGACCTCGTAGTAGTACGAGACGCCGTTCGTCAGTCCGAGGTCCATGTACGTGAGGACGTTCCCGATCTGGACCAGGAACGCCTCACCGCCGGACGACAGGCCTCGATAGATTGTGTAATTCGTGATCGGAGAGCCGCCATCGGAAACAGGCGCGGACCACGTGAGATCAACCTGCGCGTTTCCGGCCACCCCTCCAAGGGCCTGCGGCGCGGAGGGCACCGACGGAGCCACAGACGGAGTCGCATTTGCCTCGTTCGACTGCGGGCCCTCGCCCATGGCGTTGACGGCACTGACTGTGTAATAGTACGTCACGCCGTTCGTCAGTCCGAGATCCGTGTATGTTAGGACGTTCCCGATCTGGAGGAGGAACGCCTCGCCTCCGGACGAAAGACCCCGGTGGATCCGGTAGTTCCTGATCGGAGAGCCGCCATCGGAAACAGGTGCGGACCATGTGAGGTCGACTTGACTGTCTCCGGACGTTGCCGCCAGCGTCATGGGCGCGGAGGGAGTCGTGGCGGGGGTCGCATTCGCCTCGTTCGAGAGCGGCCCTTCCCCGACCGCGTTCACGGCGCTGACCTGATAGTAGTACGTCACGCCGTTCGTGAGTCCAAGGTCCGTGTATGTTAGGACGTTCCCGATTTGGAGGAGGAACGCCTCGCCTCCGGACGACAGGCCTCGATAGATTGTGTAATTCGTGATCGGAGAGCCGCCATCGGAAACAGGCGCGGACCACGTGAGATCAACCTGCGCGTTTCCGGCCACCCCTCCGAGAGCCTGCGGCGCAGAAGGCACCGACGGAGCCGGAGCCGGAGTCGCATTCGCCTCGTTCGACTGGGGACCTTCCCCGATGGCGTTGACGGCGCTGACCTGATAGTAGTACGTCACGCCGTTCGTCAGTCCGAGATCCGTGTGCGTGAGAACGTTCCCGATCTGCACCAGGAATGCCTCCCCGCCTGGGGAAAGACCCCGGTGAATCCTGTAGTTCGTGATCGGAGAGCCACCGTCCGATGCGGGTGCCGTCCACGTGAGAATGACCTGCATATCTCCGGGGGACGCCGCCAATCCCGTCGGGGCACCCGGCGCTCCGGCCGGGGTGGCGGTGGCCTCGTTCGACGCAGGGCCCTCCCCCGCCCAGTTCACCGCGGTGACATAATAGTAGTACGCCTGCCCGTTCGTGAGCCCCAGGTCGAGGTACGTGAGCAGGTTCCCGATCTCTACGAGGAAGACCTCGCCTCCCGGCATCGTCCCCCGGTAGACTCTGTAGTTCGTGATCGGAGAGCCGCCATCGGATGCGGGTGCCGACCACGTGAGATTGATTTGCGCGTCTCCCGCCACCGCGCCCAGGATGAGCGGGGCCGTTGGCGGTGAGACGATCGTGACGGTAAGGGCGGCGCTCCAGCCGGAGAGCGCTCCGCCGACATCCTTCGCCCGGACCCGGACTGCGTACGATCCGGCAGCGGCCCATGCATGTGAGAGGGTGACGGGCACCCCGGAGGCATTGAAACCCGTGTCGGACGTCGTGGCGTCCCCCCAATCGAACGTGTACATGATGGGGTCCCCGTCCGGGTCCGCGGCCGATGTGGAGTACGGGTAGGAGGTCCCCGTGACTCCCGGCGTCGGGCCAGAGGGAGTGGAGGGCGTCGTGGGCGGGAGGTTCGTCAGCACCGCGTACTTGAGGTCCCCGGCCGTCGCGTCGTAGTAGCTCACGTGCGCGGTCCCATTGCCGTCGAGCGCGAGGCTCGGCCAGCTGCCCACATCGCTCAGGGACGCATCGACCACCGTGAGGTTCCACGCGGTCCCGGTCCATCGCGCGTACTTCAGGTTCCCCGCGGTGATGTCCTGGTATGCGATCTGGGGATTCTCAGCAGCGTCGAGGGCGAGCGCCTGGGAGCCTACCGTGCCGCCCGGGCCGACCGTGTCCACGGTCTGGACGTTCCAGAGGGCGCCGTCCCAGCGCGCGTACTTCAGGACCCGGGCGCTGGACCCGTGGTACGCGATGTGCCCGTAGTCGTTTCCGTCCAGCGCGAGGGACGAGTCGAAGCCCACCTGGCCAGCGCTATCGACCAGCGAGTTCTCGAACGCGGTCCCGTTCCACTTCACGTAACGGAGGTTGTTGCCGTTCCTCCGGTAGTAACTGATGTGCGGGCGCTCGAGGCTGTCGAGCGCGAGCGAGTTCCACTCCCCCACCAAGTTTGCCGTGTCCGCCGCCTGGATGTTCCACGCGGTCCCGTTCCACTCGGCGTACTGGAGCCATCGGTTGCCATCGTCGTAGTAGGAGATGCGCGGACGGTCCGCGGAATCGAGGGCGAGCGAGTTATGCCGGCCGACGCTCGGGCTGCTGACCGTCTCATGGATCCACGCGATGCCCGTCCACCACGAGTGGTTGAGGCTGCCGCAGGAATGGTATGCGATGTGAGGACGGCCCAGGCTGTCGAGCGCGAGGGACGTGAAGATCTCCGTGCACCCCACCGCGCGAACGGTCTCGAGGTTCCACGCCACCCCGTCGTGCCACGCGTGCTTCAGGGACTGTGTCGTCGCATCCTCATAGCTGATGTGAGGGCGTCCTGCGGCGTCGACGGCGATCTCGGAGTAGGCGCCCACATTGCCGAGGGAATCGACGACGCTCACGGTCCAGCTGGCGGCGGACGCCCTCTCGCTGGCGAGATCGAAGCCAATCAGAACGCCAGAGGCGAGAAGGCTGGCCACCAGTGTGGCCCGGATGCGTTCGCTCACGAGCACGGTCTACCCCGCGTCTGGGCTGCGGAGCGCAACTTCGTCCCCTTTAAACTGCTTGTCTGAGAATCACCGATGGATTCGCAGACTGCTCTAACGATGAGCCCTTTCGATGAAGAGAGCGACGGTTGCGCTACCCGCCGTAGTGCCAGCCGAGCGCATCGAGGAGGAGGAGCTTCCCTTTGCCCGCGCCCACGTCGACGACCTCCGCGAGGACGACGTGATGGTCGCCGGGGTCGAGGACATCAAGGGACTTGCACTCGATCCACCCCGCGCCGCCGCGGACGACGGGGAGGCCGGAGGGTGTGCGTTCCGTCTTCACGGAATCGAAGGAGCCGTCAAGGACGCTCTCCGCGACCTCGTTCATCCCCTCCTTCAGGAACGAGACGGCGAATGCCTTCGTGCGGCGCACGTTGGCCAGCGTCCGGCTGTCCTCGGAGAACGCGAACGCCACGAGTGGCGGCTTGAAGGAGGCCTGCATCAGCCATGTCCCGAACATGAGGTGGTCCGAACCGTCTTCCGCTTTCGTCCCGACGACGTACGCGCCGTAGGGGATCGTCTGCAGGACCTTCTTCTTCGCCTTCTTGTCCACGGCTCCCGCCGGGGGACCCATCGCACCCGCGGTTAATGAACTGGGGCACCGAATCGTATCCGCTCCCTGAGGAACGGAGTCCTGCAGGACCTAGCCATACCCGAGAAGGCGATCGTACTGGCGGTGGGACAGGACCTCCAGGACGAGGACGGTGACCGGACGGCCGGGCGCAGCCTGGATCGTGTAGAGGGCCCGGAATCCGCCGGGCAACTCGAACCGCAAGAGGTTTCGGAGCGGCGGGGGAAGTCCGTGCCGAGCCGCCAACCCTGCCGGGATCCGCGCCTTCGGAATCTGGTCCCCCGCGAAAACGTCCGCCCGAAGTCGTCCTACCCACCATTCCAGCTTTCGCCTTTGTGCTCTGTCAAGCCCCGCCCGGGCGGCCGACGCCGATTTGGTGATCCGCACCTCGCCGGCAAGGGGTGGTGCCAGGTTACAACCGCTCCCAGGAATCGACGACCTTCCAGAACGCCGGGTCGGTGTTTAGCACCCACATGACGCCCTTCGAACCTTCCGCGACGCAACCCAGTCGCTTGTAGTGTTCAACGGCCTGCCGGAGGGTTGAATGCACCACCTTTCGGGGGAGCATCACCTTGATCCGGTTCAGGCTCACAGGTACGTGGGACTTGCGCAGCACCTTCTCGACCATGTGGAGGGTGTCGAGCGTCGGACCCTTCCGAGCGAGCGTTGGCGGCATCATGATGTCCCGCATGCAGGGAGGTATCAACTCGTATACTATATGAGTGTGTACTTGTAGCAGGTCGCAATCTCGCCCACGCGGCACCGCAAGGATGAGGCTCGCACGGCGGATTTGGCATTGACACCCCGGCGAGTCGCTTCGGAGAGGACCTTATACGACAATCTCGTCCCCCTCCATCGGTGTCTCCGTGAGATTCATGTACACCGGGATCCGGGTCCGGGATCTCGACCGCTCGATCCGGTTCTACCGCCAAGTGATGGGGATGCGCGTGACGCGGAGGGGCGCGATGAGCCACGGCGGCCTGTGGGTCGAGCTCAAGAGTGCGGGATCCCACCAGCGCCTCGAACTCAATTGGTATCCACCCGAGAGCAAGTTCCACACGTCGTACCGCAGGGGAGAGGAGCTCGACCACCTGGCCTTCCGGGTGAAGGACGTCGGTGAGACGTTTCGTGAACTCGTCGGACGCGGGGCACGCCCCGAAGTGGATCCGTTCCGGGAGGAGAGATACGAGTTCGCCTTCGTGAGCGACCCCGACGGCATCTGGATCGAGTTGATCGGGCGCCGTGCTCCCGAGACGACTGAGAAAACTCGCTGAACGTGACGGTCCATGGGCCTACCTCAGGCCGATCCCGAGGACCGGGTCTCGCGGGCGTCCGTCGCGCGGTCGAACGCCCCTGCGAACATGAGCAGCAGGGTCCCCGGAATGCCGACCCATCCCAGGGACAGGACCACGGGAGGCAAGGCAACCAGGCCGATGAAGAACAGCGCGAGACCGTCCCCCGAGCGACCACGAAGGGCCCGGACGCCCATCCAAACCGCCAAAGTTCCGAGGACTCCCAAGGGAACTCCGGCACACAACCAGACAGGGGATGAGAGGATAGCTGAGACGCTTACGAACTGGGCGAAATACTGTATCGACAAGAGGAGCCCGATGGCGGGACTGACCAGAATCAGAACACCCCCGACCAGCGCGAGCGTGCCGACGACTTGGTGCGCACTCTCGATTCCGGGAACAGCGGAAACCGACAAGTCTAGTCCACTCCGATTCACCAAACGCGCCTCGAAGGCTGAATGGTCGTCTCGAACAAGAACCTCAGCGTCTGGCCCATCGTCGAGCCCTCCCGCGCCCTCGAGGCCTAGGACAGAGGAGGGGAGTCCCGCCTCCCGGATTTGAACCGGGGACCTGATGATGTCAGCGGGCACCGCCACGAGGGCGGGAGCCGACTACAGTCACCCGCTCTAACCAGGCTGAGCCAAGGCGGGACGTTCGCCGCGCGAACCTCCGGACGCCATAAGAGGTTTCCGGTGCGCGCCCGTAAGGACGGAACCCTTTTATCAACGCCGCCAATCCTTCGCGGTCATCCGAACGGGAGCAGGGACGATGGCGACGAAGGCGAAGGGGCGCGCGAAAAAGAAGACGGCGCCTGTCGAGGACGAGGCGGCGGCGCGGATCAAGAAGGCCGGCGAGCCCGCGCAACTCTCCGCGAAGCTGCACCCGTTCTATCAGGGGAAGATCGAGATCTCCCTGAAGGCGCCCGTCCGCACGCACGACGACTTCGCGATCTGGTACACGCCGGGAGTCGCAGAGCCTTGCCGGGAGATCGTCAAGGAGCCGGAGGCGGTCTACCGCCTGACGAACAAGTGGAACAACGTCGCGATCGTGACGGACGGGTCGCGGGTCCTCGGGCTCGGGGACATCGGGCCGGAGGCGGGCCTGCCGGTCATGGAGGGCAAGTCCCTCCTCTTCAAGTTCCTCGGCGGCGTCGACGCCTTCCCGATCTGCCTCAAGACGAAGGACGCGAACGAGATCGTCGAGACCGTCCAGCGCCTCACGCCCTCGTTCGGCGGCATCAACCTCGAGGACATCGCGCAGCCCAAGTGCTTCGACATCCTCGCGCGCCTGCGCGAGACGCTCGAGATCCCCGTGTGGCACGACGACCAGCAGGGCACGGCGACGATCGTCGTCGCGGGCGCGATCAACGCGGTCAAGGTCGTCGGCAAGACGTTGGCGAGCGCCAAGATCGCGATGGTCGGCGCTGGCGCGTCGAACGTGCGGACCGCGCACATCCTCATCGCCGCGGGCGCGAAGGCGCGGAACATCGTGATGGCGGACAGCAAGGGGATCCTCCACGCAGGCCGGACGGACCTCAAGGGCGCGTACCCCGACAAGTGGGTGCTCGCGAGCGTCACGAACGGCGAGGACCGCACGGGCGGGCCCGCGGAAGCGATCAAGGGCGCGGACGTCCTCATCGCCGCCAGCCGGCCTGGGCCGGGCGTGATCCAGAAGGCGTGGATCGGATCGATGGCGGACGACGCCATCGTGTTCACGATCGCGAACCCCGTGCCGGAGATCTGGCCGTGGGAGGCGAAGGAGGCGGGCGCGCGGATCGTCGCGACCGGCCGCTCGGACTTCCCCAACCAGGTGAACAATTCCCTCGGCTTCCCCGGGATCTTCCGCGGGACGCTCGACGTCCGTGCGAAGACGATCACGGACGAGATGTGCCTCGCGGCGGCGCAAGAGCTGGCGAAGATCGCGGAGGACCGCGGGCTCAAGGACGACTACATCGTCCCCACGATGGACGAGGAGGGCGTGTTCGCGCGGGAGGCGGTCGCGGTCGGGATGAAGGCGATTGAACAAGGGATTGCCAGACTCAAGCCGAGCCGCCAGGAACTCGGCGCGCGGGCCCGTGAGATCATCGACCGCGCGAGGGCGCAGGCGCAGCACCTCATGAAGGCCGGGTTCATCCGGGCGCCGCCGTAGGGAATCCCGGGGCACTCCCGCCAAAGCGCCATCCGTCGCCTCGACATGGGGCGGCAAGCCTTTAGGCGGCAGCCGCGTTGTGGAGACTCGGGGATTCCATGTCGATCGAGGACGTGAAGCGGAAACACGAGACGGACCTCATGAAGATCGAGGGCGTCATCGGCGTGGGCATCGGGAAGGGAAAGGCCGGCGGCCGCGTAATCCAAGTGCTCGCCGAGGAGGTCACCCGGCAGCTCCGCGACCGCGTGCCGCCGATGATCGACGGGTTCTTCGTCGAGCTCGTCCGGGTCGGGGAGGTCCGGAAGCTGTGAACGAGGCCCTGAACGCGGCGTCGGCGCTGATGGAGCGCGCAAGGCGCGTGTGCGAGGCGTGCTTCCTGGGCATCGCCACGGAAGGCGTGACGACGGGCGTGAACCCGAACGTGCAGGGCGTGGGCATCGGGAACAAGGTCGTGCACCGGATCCCGACGAAGGAGAAGGCCCTCCAAGTGTACGTCGGCCGGAAGATCTACAGCAGTCTGGTGCCGAAGGACCAGCGCATCCCGGACGAGATCGAGGGGATCCCGACGGATGTCGTCGAGACGGGCATCTTCCAGATTGGGAAGAAGTTCCCGCCGATCTACCAGCGGCGCGTGCGCCCCGCGCCCGCGGGCGTCTCCGTCGGGCACAAGGACATCTCCGCGGGCACGTTCGGCGCCCTCGTCCGCGAGGGGAGCGACATGTACATCCTGAGCAACAACCACGTGCTCGCGAACGAGAACCGTGGCAAGGTCGGCGACAACGTCCTCCAGCCGGGACCGTATGACGGCGGCCGGCCCGACCGCGACACGATCGCCCAACTGGCCGGGTTCGTCCCCCTGAAGACGGACGAGGCGAACCTCGTCGACGCCGCCATTGCGACCCCCGTCGTCCGCGAGGAGGTCGCACCGGAGATCCTGAACATCGGTCGCGCGAAAGGCGACGCGGAGCCGGAGGTTGACCTGTTCGTTCGCAAGTCGGGGCGGACGACGCGGTACACGGAGGGGCACGTCACCGCCACGGACGTCACGATCCGCGTCGGCTACTCGAACGGGTCGCTCGTCTTCACGGACCAATTCCTCGTCTCCGGGGCGCGGGGGAAGTTCAGCGACGGCGGCGACAGCGGCTCACTGATCGTCGACAAGGACAATCGCGCGGTCGGGCTCCTGTTCGCCGGAAGCCCGTTCACGACCGTCGCGAACCGGTGGACGAACGTCGCGAAGGCGCTCCGGGTGAAGCTGATTTCGTAGGCTCCGTCCGTCCGCGGCCCGTTCGCGCGGACCGCCTGACGAACTGGACGTGGTTCGCGTCCGTGCGCATGGCCGACAGGTTTAAGTGGACGGAAACGTGTCCATATGGTCGAAAAGCTGTCCATATGGACGAATATCCGACCATTACCCCGCCCTCGGGAATCGATGTGGTTCTGGGTTCGACCGCGCGGATTCGTGTCGCCAGACTCGTCGTGGAGCTCCCGGACAAAGAGTTCGTCGGTCGGGAGATGGCCCGCATTCTCGGCATGAGCCATTCGACCGTCCTCGGTGCCCTCCGGGGCCTCGCGCGGGAAGGACTCGTCCGCGAACGAGTTCTGGGGCGAGCCCACGTCTTCCGCGTCAATCGCGATCACCACCTGTTCGAGATCCTCGCGACGCTCTTCGGTTCGGAACGGGCGAAAGCCCGGGAGATCACCGATCTCATCCGGTCGTCCCTGGGGGGAACCGCGGTGTCCGTGATCCTCTTCGGAAGTCGTGCCATGAGGACCGCCAGGAGAGGCAGTGACGTCGACCTGTTGGTGGTCTCCGGAAACGTCGTTGCGACGGAGGCGGCGGTCTCACGGCTACGGGCGCAACTCGGGCGACGGTACGGACTTGCCCTCGACGCGAAGGTCCTTGCGACGGCCGAACTGAAGTCGAAGCGCGCGGCTCCGTTCGTGAGAGCTGCGCTTGAAGAGGGCCGCGTGATCGCAGGCGCAACCCTCCAGGAGGTGAGGGCCCGTGCCGCCTAGGTCGCGTTTCGTCGAGAAGGCGAAGTACTCGAATTATGTGCGAAAGTCCGAGGAGTTCGAGCGGGCTGCCGAGGGGGCGGCGGGGTTGGGGGATTGGGACGCGGCGGTGTCCAACGCGATCCACTCCGGAGTCTCGATGGCCGATGCCGTCGCCGTGTTCTACTTGGGGAAACGATCGGCCGCCCAGGGCCACGACGAGGCCGTGTCGATCCTGCGACAGCTGGACATCGAAAAGGCTCAGGTCGAGAGAGCGGCTTCACATCTTGCGGAGCTTCTCAAGGTGAGGAACGCGGCGGAATACGAGGAGCGGCTCCTGTCTCGACGCGATTCGGAACAGGCGATGATCCATCTTCGCCGTTTTGTGACATGGGCGCGGGGCCGGTTGCCTCGGTAGGTCGTCAGTCCGGGCTCGCGCTATTCCCCAGCTATGAACCGACTGAGGGAGGAGGCATTCGGCTCCCCGTACTGCAGGTTCGAGAGACGCACGCCGATGAGTCGGATCTTCCGTCCGTCCTCAAGGAAATCTCGGAGCATCGCCCGCGTCTGCTCGACGATCGGCTCCTTCTCCCGCGTGTATATGCGCAGGCTTTTGGCGGCGGTGTGGGTCTCGAAGTCCTCGAAGCGCACCTTGATCCCGACGGTGCGGTACACGAGCCCGTCCTGCTCCAGCTGCGGGTGGACCTCGCCGATGAGGTCCTGCACGACCGCGTGAACGACCTCGGGTTCCCGCGTGTCCTCGTCGAACGTGGTCTCGGACCCGATGCTCTTCGGCGGCCCCGTCCACGGCTGAACGGGAGATTCGTCGATCCCGTGGGCGACGCCCGCCATGTGGCCGGCCCACGATCCGAACAGCTTCTCGAGGTCCTCCTTCGGGTACGCCGCCAGGTCCGCGATCGTCCGGATGCCGAGCGTCTCCAGCCGCGCGTCCGTCTTCTTGCCGACGCCGAAGATGCGGTTCACGGGGATCGGCGCGAGGAAGGCTTCGACCCTGTCCGGCTCGACGACGGTGAGCCCGTCGGGCTTCTCGAGGTCCGAGGCGATCTTCGCGACGGCCTTGTTCGGGGCGACGCCCACAGAGCACACGAGGTCGTGCCTCTCGCGGACGGCGGCCTTCAGCTCCGCCGCCAATGCGCGGGCGCGGTCCCAGGACCCGGCTTTGGCGGTGACGTCCAAGTACGCCTCGTCGATCCCCCACGGCTCGAATACGTCCGCGAACGACCGCACGGTCTCAAACGCCTCCCGCGACGTGCGGACGTAGAGGTCGAAGTGCGGCGGCACGTAGACGGTTTCCGGGTCCTTGCACTGACGGTACGCCTGGGAGATCGGCATGCCGGAGCGGACCCCGAACTTCCGCGCTTCGTACGTGGCGGTGAGGACGACGCCGCGGCCCCGGCCTTCTCGCGGATCCGCGCCCACGATCACGGGTTTCCCCCGCCACTCCGGGTGCCCCTTCAACTCGCACGAGGCGTAGAATGCGTCCATGTCGACGTGGAAGACGATGCGCGATGCCGCCATCGGCGGACCATTCAATCGTTCTCGGAAGAAGCTGACGGCCGCCGGACGATTACTTTCGCTCGACCATGGTTTCATAGTCCGAAGCTAATACGCCTTGCGTGGCTGACCTGATCCTAGTCTACACCCTGGGCCTTCCAGCCCTCGGGTCCCTCACGGCGATTCTCGCCATCATGGTTTCACGCGGCCACGCAACCGAGCAGATGGCGCCCGAAGCGAAGAGACGTTTCAGGGGTCAGTTCATGGTTCTGGGTCAGAGCGCATCGATCCCCATGCTTTTCGGCGTTGCGATGTACATGCTTCTGATCGGCCGGATCGCCGCCAAGCCGCTCCCCCAGCTTGAGTGGGCGGCGCTTGCCTACGGAGTGCCGGGGATGATGGCGGGATTCGGAATGGCAATCATCTACCTCCCGGGCCTGAAGCACATGGTGCTAGACACTCGCATCTTCATACTCATTGTTGTCGTTTCGGCTCTCCCGCTTACTGCGGCGAACTTCGGGTTCGCCGCCGCCTTCCTGATCCGAGGCGCGAGTCCGAGCGACCCGAGTTCTCTCGCTGCGCTCATCGAGGCCTCGCGGCTGGCCTCCTTGTTCATGGCGGGCACGTCGCTTGTCGTTCCCGCGATGGCGTACGCTATTGTCATGACCTGGAGATTCGAGTCCCGTGAGAGGTGGAAGAAGGCTATTGTCGTGGGCGCGTCGATCTATGCGGTTCTGCTCGTGGGCTTTGGTCTTTCATTTCTCGCACTGCAGGCCGGATGAGGGTTGCTACTCCTCGCCGTGTTTCCGCACCACCGCGACAAGGTCGTCTGCGAACTCCATCGCCCGCGTGGCGGTGATGTGGGGCATGACAACGATGCGTATCGCGGGCGGATTCCTCGATGTGCTGACCTTCCACCCATGCGCATCAAGAGCTCGCTGAACGGCCTCTACGTCGCGAACGCGGATCGCGAGCACGTTCATCACCGGGGGAATCGCGAGCTTCAGGCCGGCCTCCTCCGCCCTGGCGGCGATCGTCAAAGTGTTCCTCATGCACTTCGCAACAATCTTGCGATATCCATCTTGCCCCAGGGACCGCATGGCGGCGTACGCAGCTGCCACCCCGGCGCTGTTCCGCGTCCCTAGGAGAGACGTCTGGTACACGCTCGTGAGGTACGGCGACTCGACGGCGATCTGCGCGAAGTGCCGGGCTTCGCGGACGAGGAGGTGGGAGGCGGGGATCGTAGCCATCCCCATCTTGTGGGCGTCGAGGACGAGGGAGGAGACGCCCGGAACCTGGAAGTCCCATCGCGGCAGGCGGCGTGTCGATTCGAGGAATGGGAGGACGAAGCCGCCGAACGCCGCGTCTACGTGGAGCCACGCGCGGTCCTCGCACAGCTCCCCGATCTCGTCGATCGGGTCGACCTGGCCGAGCTCCGTCGTCCCCGCCACTGCGACGACCGCCGCCACGTCCCTCGTGAGCCGCTTCCGGAGCTGTCCGACGTCGAGACGATACGCATCGTCGTGCCCGACCTGGACGCACCGCATGCCGAGGAGGTCCGCGGCCTTGCGGACGGAGAAGTGGGCGGTCTTCGCGCACACCACCGTGCGGCGGCGCGTGAGGTTCCGCGCCATCCACAGCGCGGTGATGTTCCCCTCCGTCGCGCCGGAGACCGTGAAGCCCCCGACGCCTTTGCCGTGGAGGAGCCGCTCGAGGAATCGGAGGGTCGCACGCTCGAGCCGCCACGTCCCCTTGTAGTACCCCGGATTCCCGAGGTTCGTCTCGAGGAACATCGCGTGCGCGCGACGGGCGATCGGGAGCGGCTCCGTGCACATGCTGCCGAGGATCCTGCCGTCGCGGAAGCGGAGGTCGTCGTCGCGAGCCTCGCGGAGCTCCGCAAGAACGGTCTTCCGTGAGGCGCCGCGCCGGTCCATCCCGGCGGCGAACCCGCCGGAGGGCAAGAAGGTAGCGCCCGGACGGCCCCACGACGTCTACCTCGGAGTCGAGCAGCCCGCGCAACGAAGCCGCCAAAAGTTCGCGAAGTGCGCGGCACATCGATTTCGACCGCACGACCCGCACCGTGCCAGGGCGCGCCGGCCGCAGGACTCGCATCGGTGCTTGAACGGGTAGACCCAGGCGTACACCGCGTACCGGTCCAGCCGGAGGGAGATCACCTCGAAGGGAGACACTTCCCGCCGGTACATGACGAGCCCGGCGAGTCCGAGGACCACGGCCGCCACGATGGGGTTGAGAACCAAGTAAATCGTCGTGGACGAGATCGTAGGATCCGCGGAGATCCCCCACGAGGACAGAGGATAGAAGGGCTGGATGGCCCAGCTCGAGCCCACGACGTCCGCCACGAGATGCAGGGCGAACGCTGCCATCGCCCCGGCGCCGACCCACCACCGCCGGACGAGCGCGCCCGCGACCAAGGCGAGGGGGAGGCCGAAGACGAAGGAGTGGCCGAACGTGTGATGATACCAGAGGAAGAGGTCTGCGTCGAACAGCACGAACACGCCATCCAGATCCCCCGCCAGACCCGCGATCACAATGAGCCGCCGGTCCATGGGTCGATTGGACACGAGGCACGCGAGCAGCCACGCGATGAGTCCGTGGACGAGAGGGGACACAGCGACCTTGATGGGAGCGCGGTCCCTTCAAATCGTGCCTGCGAAATGCGTGAGGGGGACGAAAGCAATGTGATAAGTTGATATAAGTGTGTTTACATCAACACAAGCATGGCGGTCAAGACCATCACGGTGTCCGAAGACGCGTATCGGGCGCTTGCCGCCCTCAAACGCGACGGCGAGAGCTTCAGCGACGTCATTCGCCGGATCACGCGATCCAGTCGGTCCCTCCTCGAGTTCGCCGGCGACTGGAAGGAGATCCCGAAGTCCCGACTCCACGAGTACGAGCAGTGGCTCAAACGCAGCGACGAGCTCTCACGGGACAAGCTCAAGAGCATCGTGCGCGAGATGTCGAGGTGATGGCGTGGTCAGCCTCGACACCTCGTTCCTGGTCGACCTACGCAAGGGCACCCCCGGAGCACTACTGAAGGCGAAAGAGCTGGAGGAGTCCGGGGAACCAAAGTGCGTGACCAGCTTGGCGGCGGCCGAACTCTTAGTGGGTGCCTACCGTGCCGGAGGGGCACAGCTCGCGCGGACGCGCGCCCTCCTGGGTTCACTCGTCCTCCTCGACGCAGACATGGAGGCCTGCGAGGAGGCGGGCCGCCTCGGCGCCGAGCTTCTGGCCCGCGGCGAGCCCGTGAGCGCCATCGACCTGCTCATCGCAGCTGTCTCGAAACGGCACGGCCAGAGACTTCTCACCCGGGACCATGTGTTCGCGCGAATCCCTGGTCTGGCGGTTGAGACCTACTAGGGTTAGGGCGCCAGGAATCCACTGGCTGCCGCTTGCATGTACTGGATGAGGGGCTGCGCCAACAGGCCCGTCAGGAATACGCCGATCACCGCGATCGCGATCGCGAGATTCATGGACTGCGGCGGCTCCACGGGCGTGGGGTCCGTGGGATCCAGGATGTACATGTACCGTATGACCCGCGCGTAATAGTACAGCGAAAGTGCGCTGTTCAGCACCCCCGCGACCGCGAGCCACAAGAACCACGGATTGCCGCCAGGGATCGCCGGATCGGCCGCGAAGACGGCGCCGGAGAAAAGCACGAATTTGCTGAAGAAGCCGCCAAACGGCGGGATGCCAGCCAGGGATAGGAGGAAGACGACCATGGCGAACGCGAGGAACGGGCTCCGTTTGCCGAGGCCTCTCCAACTGTCCAGGTCCTCCCCGATGAACATCACCGCCGCAGCCGCGACGACTAGGAACGCCCCTGCCTTCATGAGGGCGTGCGTGAAGACGTGGAACAGGCCACCGGCGAGGCCGTACGAAGCGGCTTCCAGAGACCGCGGATCGTTTTGCACCGCGAGCCCCCCGACGACGATCGCGATGAGGATGTACCCCGCGTGAGCGATGCTGGAGTACGCGAGCATCCGCTTGATGTTCCGTTGGGGGATCGCGAGCACGTTCCCGACGGTCATCGTCACGACGGCGAGGACGGCGACCGCGAACAGCCAGTCGACCTGCACCGCCAGGAGCGCGACGAGGAACACCTTGAACATCGCGACGACGCCGACCTTCTTCGACCCCGCCGACAGGAACGCGCTGATCGTCGTCGGCGAGCCCTCGTACACGTCCGGCGCCCACATGTGGAACGGGACCGTCGCGACCTTGAAGCCGAAGCCGGCGAGAAGGAAGACCACCGCCACGATGAACGGGGGTTCCAAGCCCGAGGCGGCGAGCGACCCCGACGTGAGCGTCCCTCGGAGCCAGTCGAGGTCCATCGAAAGGGCCGCCTGATCGATGCCGCCGGCGACGATGTAGATGATCGAGATGCCGAAGAGGATGATCGCGCTGCTGATCGCGCCGATGAGGAAGAACTTCAGGGCCGCCTCCGTTGCGCGCTTGTCCCGCTTCCGGAACGCGACGAGCGTGAACGTGCTCAGCGACGACAGCTCGAACGCGAGGTACAGCACGAAGAGGTCCGTCGCGGCGGCGGTGAGCATCATGCCCACGAGCGCGAAGAAAAGGAGGGCGTAGTACTCCGCCTGGTGCGGCTCGTCCTTCTTCAGGTACGACCGCGACGCGAGGATCGCGAGGAGCGCGACGGTGAGGAAGACGAGGTCGAAGAAGAGGGCGAACCTGTCGACATCGAGCTTGAGGTACGGGAGGGCCCCGGAATCGCCGGCACCGGGGACGGGCCAGAGGTCGAGGCCGAGGAGCCGCGACCACGAGAGGCCCATCATGTCGACCGTGAGGAGGATCGCGAGGAGGAGGCCGCCCGTCGCGACGCCCCACAGGATCGCCGGACGCTTCACGACGAACGTGAGGAGCGAAAGGAGCAGGGCGCACGACGCGAGGACGATCACGGGGAGGAGCACGAGCCAGTCGATCACGGGAGCACCGCGCGCGTCCATTCGAGGATCGGCCCGAAGAAGATCATGGGCAGGATGCCGAAGAGCACGAACAGGACGCTCAGCACCGCCAGCGGTGCGACCTCAAAGCCGTGCGCGTCCTTCGCTCCCTCCCACCTCGGATTGAGGGGCCCGAAGAACGAGCGCTGGGCGGCCCACAGGAAGTATGCGGCGGTGATCACCACGGCCATCATGGGGATCAGGATCGCGTACCCCCAGGCCGCCCAGACCCCGAGGAAGATGGTGAACTCCGCGACGAAGCCGACGAGGCCCGGAAGGCCGAGGGACGCGAGGAAGGCGATCATGACGAACGTCGTCATCGTGGGCATCTTCTTCGCGATGCCGCCAAGCTCGCTGATGTTCCGCGTGCCGAGGGTGTGGCCGAGCGCGCCCGCGACCATGAACAGGGCCGGGCTCACGAGGCCGTGGGCGAACATCATGAACACCGCGCCGGCGAACGCGAGCTCGCCGCCGGGCGATTGCGATCCGGACAGGAACGCGCCCGCCGCAAACCCGAGGGTGACGAATCCCATGTGGCTGATGGACGAGAACGCGACGAGGCGCTTCAGGTCGTCCTGGGCGAGGCACACGAACGCCCCGTACACGATCGAGATGATCCCGAGGGCGGCGACGAGCCACCACCATTCCACGGCTGTATCAACCATCATCTGCCAGTTCACGCGGAAGAGTCCGTAGCCGCCGAGCTTCAGCAGGATGCCTGCGAGCAGGACGGAGCCGCCCGTGGGCGCTTCGACATGGGCGTCGGGCAACCACGTGTGCAGGGGCCACGTGGGGAGCTTCGTGCCAAACCCGACGAGGAAGGCGAGGAAGACGAGGGCCGCGATCGCGGGCACCGCGCCGAACGTCGGGTTGTTTGCGATCAACGCGGTCATGTCGAACGTGTTCGGCGAGCTGTAGAAGTACATCGCGAAGATGCCGAGGAGCACGAGGAGCGACGCGGCCTGTGTGAACAGGAAAAACTTGATCGCCGCGTACCGCTTGCGGGGGCCGCCCCACACGGCGATGACGAAGTACATGGGGACGAGGCCCGCCTCCCAGAAGATGAAGAACAGGAAGAAGTCCAGGGAGAGGAAGACGCCGAGGATCGTGGTCTCCATGAATAGGAACATCGCGTAGTATTCGCGGACGCGGTGGTGCTCGCCCCAGCTGAACGCCAGCGCGAGCGTCGTGAGGAGTGTCGTGAGGAACACGAGGAAGATCGACAGCTCGTCGACACCGAGGCGGTAGTCCACATCGATCTGCGGGATCCAGGACCCCTGCTCCCATGCGTAGTACGTCTGGGTGCCCATCCGTCCCGTGACGGACTCGGAAACGAGGTCCCCTCGCGCGAAGAGGAAGGCGAACACCAGGTACGAGCTGAGGGCCAGTGGGACGAGGGAGAGCCCAGTCCCGAGCCACCTCGCGACCCGCTCGTTCCTGCCGCCGACGACCGTGACGATTGCCGCGATCGCGGGGAAGAACAGAAGGATCGTCAGGTGATAGGGGAGAGCCATCCTAGGGCCCCCCCAAGACGCCCGCGATGTAGGTGCTCGGCCCTTCGAGGAACCCGAGCCACAAGGCGGGCAGGAACCCGACCGCGAACATGAGGAAGATGAGGATGGAGTAGACCACGACCTCCTTCCGCTTCAGGTCGTGCAGCGGGCCGAGCGCCTCGTTCGGGGTCCCGAACACCATCTTCTGCATCGTCCACACGTAGTACGCGCCCGTGATCGCGATCGCCAGCAGCGGGACCAGGATGAGGGCGCGGTACGCCTGGAACGGGTCGCCGCTGTATGCGCCCGCGAACACCATGAACTCGGACACGAAGCTGTTCAGCCCGGGCAGGCCGAGGGACGCGAAGAACGAGATCATGAGGATGAGGGAGTACTTCGGCATGTCCTTCGACAGCCCGCGAAGCTTCGGGATGTCCCGCGTCCCCGCGTTGTGCTTGATCGTGCCCGCAAGCATGAACAGCGCGGCGGTGATGATGCCGTGGTTGAACAGCTGGAAGATGCCTCCCTGGATGCCGATGGGGTGCAGGCTCGCGGCGCCGAGGAGGACGAAGCCCATGTGTCCGATGGAAGAGTACGCGATGAGCTTCTTGAGGTCGACCTGCGAGAGGCAGATGAGGGACGCGTAGATCATGGAGACGACGCCGAAGATCGCCATGACCCACCACAGGTCGTGCGCGGCGTCCGGCAGCATGGGCAGGGCGATCCGGAAGATCCCGTACCCGCCCATCTTCAGCAGGAGGCCCGCCAGGATCACGGACCCCGCCGTCGGTGCCTCGACGTGCGCGTCCGGCAGCCACGTGTGGAACGGGACGCTCGGAAGCTTCACCATGAACCCGAAGAGAAAGGCGAGGAACACGGGGACCTGGAAGGCAGCGAGGAGCGTCGAGCCCCCAGGGCCCCCCATGTACTCCGAGATGCGGATCATGTTGAACGTCCGGTACCCGAGATGGGCGGGCCCCTGGAGCGTGAGATACATCGCGAAGATGCTCAGGAGCATGATCACGGAGCCGACGTGCGTGTAGATCAGGAACTTGATCGAAGCGTACTGACGGTTCGGCCCTCCCCAGATCCCGATCAGGAAGAACATCGGGATGAGGACGAGCTCCCAAAACACGAAGAAGAGGAAGAAGTCGAGCGTGAGGAACACGCCCAGGATTGACCACTCCATGAGCAAGAGGAGGCCGAAGAAGGCCTTCGGGCGGTAGTCCTTGTCCCAGCTGAAGGCGATCGCGAGCGTCGTGAGGAGGGGCGTGAGCAGGACGAGGCCGAGCGAGAGGCCGTCGACCCCCATGACGTACGAGATGCCGAGGCTCGGCACCCAGTTGTATTCCTCCGCGTACCGGAACTCGGGGCCGCCCACCCAGCCCGCGGAGGCCGGAAGCCACGCGTCGAGCCAGCCGGTCACGAACGTGACCACGAGCAGTGTGGCGAGGACCGTGTCGGCAAGGGACACCGAGAGTGCGATCCAACGCGCACGTTTCTGCGTGGAACCGATGAGGATCGTGGCGAGGAACCCGAGGAACGGGAGCCAGACGAGCAGCGTGAGAAACGGGATCGTCACAAGATCACCTGAGGAGCATGCGCACGACCACGGCGAGGAGGATCAGCGCGGTGAGGCCGAGGACGACGACGGCCGCGTAGTTCTGGACCCGGCCCGTCTGGCGCTGCCGAAGCGCAAACGACGAACGGACGGTCGACATGGAGAGCGCGTTCACCGCGCCGTCGATTGCGGTGCGGTCGAACTTGTCGCTCGCCGCCGCCAAGCGCAAGGTCCCCCGACCGATGCCGTTCACGACGCCGTCGACCACCTTCCGGTCGAACCAGTCGATGGCTCGCGAGATGCCGGAGACCCCATGCGCCGCCATGTTGTCGTACGCACGGTCCATGTAGTAGCGGTTGAGGAGCAGGCGGTGGAGGCGCGCGCCGACCGCGCTCCGCGTGAACCGTTCCGCGGGAATGCTTTGGCGGGAATACACGAGGAACGCGAGCACGATTCCGCCGAGGGCCACGGCGATGGAGATCCCGGCGAGGAGGGGCGCCCCCGCCAAGCTGGCGGTCGGCAGCTCCTCGTGCGCGTGTCCGTAGAACACGAAGTTCGACCATCCGTTCGTGAGGAACGCGAGGGCGCCGCTCCCGATCGTGAACACCGCCAGGATCATCAGGGGAACGGTCATCACGCGCGGGCTTTCGTGGACGTGCCCCTCGTGGTGTCCGCGGAACTTGCCCCCGAACGTCATGAACCATAGGCGGAACGCGTAGAACGCGGTCATGAACGCGGTCACCACGCCGAGGATCCACAGGATCAGGAAAATCGTGTTCGCCCCGCCCACCTCGAAGGTGATCTTAAGAATCTCGTCCTTTGACCAGAAGCCGCTAAACCCCGGGAAGCCCGCCAGGGCGAGCGAGCCGAGGAGCATCGTCGTTGCGGTGATCGGCATGTGCTTCCGCAGGCCTCCCATCTTCCGCATGTCGTTGGTGTGGACGGCGTGGATCACGGAGCCGGCGGCGAGGAACAGAAGGGCTTTGAAGAACGCGTGGTTCGTGAGGTGGAACATCGCCGCGCTGAACCCGGCGGTGCTGGCGCCCGCGCCCTGCTCGGCGAGGAACCACGCCCCGGCGCCGAGGCCCAAGAACATATACGCGAGCTGGGAGATCGTCGAGAACGCGAGCACGCGCTTGATGTCGTGGTTCGCGAGCGCCATCGTGGCGGCGAAGAAGGCCGTGAAGCCGCCGATGACCGCGATGAAGAGGATCGCGTTCCAGGGGACCACCTCCTCGATCACGACCCCGGTACCCGGGTCGATCGGGACGAGGAAGATGAACGACCGCGCGACGAGGTAGACACCAGCCTTGACCATCGTGGCGGCGTGGATGAGGGCGGACACGGGCGTCGGCCCCTCCATCGCGTCCGGGAGCCACACGTGGAGGGGGAACTGCGCGCTCTTGCCGATCGCGCCGCCAAAGAGCAGCAGCGGGATGACCGTCATCATCCGCAAGTCGAGAGTTCCTGCCCCGAACTGCGTCGCGATCGCGGTCTGGATGCCCTCGAACTCCACCGTGCCGAAGACGACGAAGATCACGGCCACGCCGATCAGGAAGAGCACGTCGCCGAGGCGCGTGACGAGGAACGCCTTCTTGGCGGCGCTCGCAGCCTCGGGCTTGTGGTACCAGAACCCGATGAGGAGGTACGAGCACAGGCCCATGATCTCCCAGAAGACCAGGAGCTGCAGGAAGTTGTCCGCGCTCACCGTGCCGAGCATCCCGGCCACGAAGAGGCTGATCTCCGCGAAGTACCGCGGCTTGCCCTCCTCGTCCTTCATGTAGCCGATCGAGTAGAGCGCGATGAGCGTGCTGAGGAGGGAGACGAGCACGAGCATCCACGCGGAGAGGTTGTCGATAAGCAGGTTGAACTCGAAGCCCTCGATCCATACGATCCCCTTCACGATCTGGGGGCGGTACTCGCCGCCGACGGCCCCCGCCGAGAGGACCTGGACCAGGACCAGGAGGGCGACCCCGAAGGAACCCGCGATGCTCCCGACCGTGATCCATCCGACGTGCTTCCCAGCGTACCGGCCGACGGTCCCGGAGACGACGAAGCTGAGGAGGGGAAGGGCGATGATGAGCCACGCGTACTCGAGCACGTCACCACCTCAGCAGGCGCACGCGGGACAGGTCGACGGTCCCGTGGGCCTGGTAGAGGACGAGGAAGAGCGCCAGCCCGACGGCCGCCTCGCCGGCGGCGAGGGCGATCGCGACGAGCGCGAACATCTGGCCCGCCGCATTGTTCGTGTACGCGGAGAACGCGACCAAGTTCAGGATCGGCGCGTTGAACATGATCTCGATCGACATGAGGACGACGATGCCGTTGCGCCGCGTGAGCACGCCGTAGACGCCGATGACGAAGAGCGCCGCGGACAGGATGATCTCGTACTCCAAGGGGATCATGGGGGCGGGGCACCCCCTTCCATCTTCGCGAGGTAGACGCCGCCGATCATGCACGCCGCCAGGACGAGCGCGCTGAGGAGCACGAGGATCGCATAAGGGCCAAACAGGGACTTCGTGAGGGACTGGTCCGCGGGCACGATCCGTCCCTCCTCGCCTTCCGCGATCACGATCTCGCAGAGATCCCCGCCGCACTCGGCCGGAGGCGTTGGCCATGGGACGTTGAGGAAAGAGGCCGTCATCACCGCCATCAGGAGGACGACCGCGAGGGCCATGAGGCCCCGGCCGAGCACCCAACGCGCAAACCGCTCGCCCCTACTCGGATTCATGCGGCGCCTCCATGATCTTTCGACGCGTGAGCATGATGCCGAACAGGAACAGGACGGGGACCGCGCCCGCATAGACGACGATCTGGATGAGCGCGATCAGCTCCGCGCGGAACAGGACGTAGATGCCGGCGATCACCAGGAGGGTCATCAGGAGCCAGAACACGTTGTGGACGAGCTTCCGCGACGTGACGACCATGACCGCCGAGAGGATCTCGAGCGCGCTCAGGACGAGGAACGCGACCACGTCCGCCTCCACCATCTCAGAAGCCCCCCAGCCACGCGCGTGCGGCCACCGCCATTAGGATTGAGAGGAGCGAGAGGGGCACGAGCCACTTCCAACCGATGTTCAGGATCTGGTCGATCCGTATGCGCGGGACGGACCAGCCGATCCACACGAACACGATGAAGATGATGTACACGCGTACGGTGAACCAGAACTCCTGGGGGAGGATCGGGATCAGGTACGTCTTCGAGAGGTCCATGAGGTTCGGTGCGTTGAGCGTCACGAAAGTGTCGGGACCCGACCATCCGCCGAGAAACAGGATCGCGATCAGGCCAGCGCCGACCAGCGCGCGGAGCCACTTGAACGCGAACACCAGTCCGAACCGCATCCCACTGTATTCCGTCGTCCACCCCTCCACGAGCTCCGCCTCGGCCTCGGGGATGTCGAAGGGGATGCGCTCCGATTCCGCGATGACGCTGATGAAGAACACGACGAACGCGATCCACAGGAGGGGGTTGAAGACCCGCCAGTTCGGTAGAAAGTCGATCGACCACGGTCCGAATCGGAACGTCTCGCTCTGCTGCCGCACCATCTCGAACGGATCGAGCGTCCCCGAGAAAACGACGACCGCGATGACGCAGAGGGCGAGGGGGATCTCGTAGGACATGAGCTGCGCGGCGGCGCGCATCCCCCCGATGAGCGTGTACTTGTTGTTCGAGGCCCAGCCCGCGATCAGGATGCCGAGCGGCGCGATCGAGAACACCGCCAGGATGAAGAGGATGCCGAACGGGTTCACGGGCACCAGCTGGCTCACGCCGCCAACCAGGCGCATCTCCTTTGACCCCATGATCCACATCCCGTCGGACCACGGGAGGGCGACGAACGCCATGAGCGTGGAGAACGCGATCATCACGGGGGCGACGTGGAACATCCACTTGTCCGCGCGGTCCGGCGTGATGACCTCCTTCTGGATCAGCTTGATGCCGTCTGCGAGGTTCTGAAGATAGCCGGTTCCGAGGTGGCTCGGCCTCCGGAACGGTCGCCCCACGAGGGGGATGCGGCCCAGCAGACGGGCCAGGAAGTCGAACGAGCCCAGGCCGATCATGATCCCGCGACGGTCCTGGAGGCGCGAGTACAGCTTGCGCTCGATCCACATGACCGTGAACAAGTGCAAGGTCGCGGCCCAAATCAGCATGATATTGATCTCGATGATGATTGCGAGGAATGCGGTCAGGGGCTCGCTGTCGAGGAACGCGAGGGTCCCCTGGAGCGGGGGCGGGACCGAACCCGTGGCGGCGTTCGAGATGGCGGCGATCCCGTGGACGGGCAGGCTCCCCAGCCAGAGCGAGAAGTCCGCCAGCGCGTACGACCACCCGTAAAGGTCGATCAGGAAGCCGCTCACTTGTCCATCTCCCCGACGCACACGTCGATGCTGCCCATGATTGCCACGACGTCCGCAATCTTGTTCCCCCGCATCATGAGGGGCGCGGCGAAGATGTTCGAGTACACAGGGCTCCGGATCTTCACACGGTACGGCCGGTCATCTCCGTCCCCGATGATGTGAAAGAGGGCCTCGCCCCGCGAATCCTCCGTGCGCCGGAAGCCCTCGCCCTCTGCGCGGCGCGGCGGCTTGGACCGGTAGGCCCCCTCGGGCATCTTCACGAGCGCCTGCTCGATGAGGTCGCAGGAGGCCTTCATCTCCTCCATGCGCACCTTGTAGCGCGCATACGAGTCCCCCTCGGACCGCACGACCGGCTCGAACGCGAGGTCCGGGTACGCGTCGTACGGGTCCATCTGCCGAAGGTCGATCTTCGCGCCGCATGCGCGGAGGTTCGGACCGGTGACGCCCCAGTCCATCGCGTCGGCCCTCGACAGACGCCCGACGCCGACGGTCCGCATCTGGAAAAGCTTGCTCTGCTCGAGCACCTGCTCGTGTTCCCGGAGTTTCTTGCGGAAGTGGGCGATCACCTTCCGGCAGTACTTGTCGAAGTCGGGGGGCATGTCATTCCGCACGCCGCCGATCCGTGGATAGTTCTGGTTCATGCGCGCGCCCGTGATGAGCTGGAGCAGGTCGAGGAACAGCTCGCGCTCCCGGAGCGCCCAGAGGAGCACCGTCAGGAGCCCCAGGTCCGGACCGTACGCCGCCAGCCACATGAGGTGGGACGCGATCCGCTGGAGCTCGTTCGTGACGACGCGCAGGTACTGGCCGCGCGGCGGCGCCTCGATGTCCATCATCTCCTCGCACGCGAGGCAGTAGCAGTGGCTCCACGTGATCGAGGACACGTAGCACAGGCGGTCCGTGAGGACGACGTTCTTCTGGAACTCGCGGACCTCCATGATCTTCTCGTACCCGCGATGCAGGTACCCGATCTCCGGCATCGCGTCGACGATCGTCTCCCCGTCCACCTTGATGCGGAGGTTCCACAGGCCATGGGTCATGGGGTGCTGCGGCCCCATGTTGATCCACATCTCCGCCATCAGCCGCCACCCCCGATCCTGCGGCGGGAGACGTACTGCCGGTCGATCTCCTGGGGGAAGTCCTTCCGGAGCGGGTGGTACTCGTAGTCCTTCGGGAGGAGGATCCGCTCCAGGTTCGGGTGGCCGTCGAACACGATGCCCATGAGGTCGTAGGCCTCGCGCTCGTGGACGTTCGCCCCCGACCACAAGGACGTGACCGTGTCGATCCGTGGGTCGTCGTGCGGAATCCAGGCGTTGATCTGGACCATCACGTTCCGCGACCAGCTCGTGACGTGGTACACGGCCTCGAAGTGATCCCGCCAGTCCACGGCCATGATGCACGTCAGGTGCTCGAACCCCATCCCCTTGAGAATGGTGCAGGCACGGACGAGGTCCTTCCGGTCGACGGCGACGCGAACGACGCGCTCGCGAACGATCCCGGCCTCCTTGACCGAGACGGAAAGCCCTTCCTTCAGGGCCGCGAGGACCTCGCGTTCACCCGCCAAGGAGGTTCCCCCGGCCGCTCATATGTAGAGGACCTCCTCCTTCTTCAGGGCGTAGTTCGTCGCGATGAACATCACGGCGACAAAGAGCACGAGGGCCGCGAACGCGACGGGCGACGCGATCGTGATGGGGAACGCGAGCGCCCACAGGAGGAGGAAGATCGCGGCGACGTCGAAGACGACGAAGATGATCGCGAACACGTAGTACTGGAAGTGGAACTGGATCATCGCGTCGCCCTCCGGGACCTCGCCGCACTCGTACGTCAGGTCCTTGAGGGGACCCGGGGCATGGGGGCGCAGGAACCTCGACGCGAGGAACGTCCCGACAGGGAACAAGAGGGCGAAGACCGCGAACACCACCACGAGGAAATAACGCGCGAAAAGGTCGGCGGCCATCCGATTGCGCGAAAATCGCCGCCTTATATAACGATTCTCAGTAGCGCATTATGGCGGGGCCTCCGGCGTCGGGTTTATTTGGGACCGGCCGGTAGGTTGCGACGTGGCGCCTCGCCGCCTTCCGCCGGGGCAGCACGTGTCCGTGGGCTTCCCCCGCCTGGATCTCGGGGTCATCCCGCGCGGCGATCCGAAGGCGTGGGACCTCAAGGTGACGGGCGAGGTCGAGGTGCCTCTCCGGTTCAGCCTCGAAGAGTTCCGGGCGCTACCCCGCGTGGCGGTGATGCGTGACTTCTCGTGCGTGACCGGCTGGACGAAGTTCGACATGCGCTGGGAAGGGGTCGCGTTCTCCGCGCTCGCGGGGCTGGCGCGCCCAAAGCCGTCCGCGACGAGCGTCTGGATCGAGTGCGGGGAGGGATACACGACGAGCCTCCGCCTGCCGGACTTGCTCCGAGACGATGTCCTCCTCGCGGACACGCTCGACGGGAAGCCCCTCTCGGAGGAACACGGCGGACCCGTCCGGCTCGTCGTGCCGCTCAAGTACGGCTGGAAGAGCGCGAAGTGGATCCGCGTCCTCGACTTCCGCCACCGCCACGACCTCGGTTTCTGGGAGGTGCGCGGCTACAGCGACACGGCGGACCCGTGGACCGAGGACCGGTACTCGTAAGTCACAAACGGTAATCTAGGCCGACCCCTTGTCCTCGGCGGATGGCTGAGGACGGGCTGGTCAGGATGGGCATCCTCGAGCACATCGAGGAACTCCGCGAGCGTCTGAAGTGGTCGTTCTTGACGATCATTATCTTGTTCGTGTTCTTTTCCGGGTTTCAGGCGCGCGTCGCGAACGTCGGGGGCGCGTCCATCCCGTACCCCTACCCGGACCCCTTGCGGCCTTTTGCCAGCCAGTTCTTCAACCTCGCCCTCGACTACCTGAAGCCGCCGGGCGTCAGCTCGTCCGTCCTCGGCCCTGCAGAGGCGATTGTCGTGCAGTTCAAGACCGCACTCTTCCTCTCGCTCCTCGTCGGGATGCCGATGATCTCCTACCAGATGGGAATGTTCATCGGCCCGGCCCTACGGCCTCGGGAGAAGCAGACGATCCTCCGACTTCTCGTCCCGTCTATGGCCCTGTTCGCCGCGGGCGTCCTCGTCGCGTTCTTCGTCGTGCTCCCGTTCACGTTCCGCTTCCTCTACGACATCGCTGCCAACATGGGCGTCGACTTCCTTCAACTCCACATTGATGAGTTCATGGACTTCAGTCTGCTATTCATGCTCGGGTTCGGCCTCGCATTCCAGGTCCCCGTCGTCATGTATGGACTCACCGCCGTGGGACTCGTCCGGGCGGCCATGTGGCGGAAATACTGGCGGCTCGCAATCATAGGGATCTTCGTCTTCGGCGTCGTCATCACCCCAGATGGGAGCGGCGTGACGATGCTGCTCATCTCGGTGCCGATGTCCTTCCTCTACCTCGCAGGCTACGTCGCCGCGGTAATCCACGAGCGGAGGCGGGGCCGGAAGCCTCAAGCGACTGCCTAGGGACTCCAGGGCGGCTTGGACCGTCCCGCGACCCCTCTCGCGAACGTCCCGAGAGGCCTCGGAGCACGTGACGCGGGTCAAGGGCGCCCACGACGCGTGCGCCGTGGAGGACCGCCACGATGTCCTCCCCCTCCTTCGCCAGGAGACGGGCCACCACTTCGAGGGGCGCCGACTCGGAGACCGTCCGCACCGCCTGCGCGGCCACCTCGCTGGCCGGAGACCTCCAGAACCCGCTCCAGACCTCCCGAAGCGCTTCGGATTGGAATGCCTCGCCGCGCACCAACCCAAACCCTAGTTCCCCCTCCGGGAAGAACCCGCCCGTCCTTCGGCTAAGCGCGCGAAGCACTTCGCGTCTTCCGAATGCTCCCATCAGGCGGTCCTGTGGGCCGATCACCAGGCTGCTTGGCCACTCCGATGCAAGGAGCTTCCCGACCCCCTCGCGTACCGTGTCGTCGGGATCGATCCTCGGGAAGTCGTCCGCCATCGCATCCGACACGACCCGGGTCACGAACCACGGCAGGCGTGCAGGGGAGAGGAACCTATCCCCGAACGCGTTCGGGTCACAGACCGCCCGCGATCACGGTGCCGAGCGCCTTTTTCTCGGCGCGGTGCAGCGTTTCCGCGACCGTGCTCTTGGAGACCCCGAGCCTCTTCGCGAGTGCGGCGATCCCGATCTTCTTGGGGAACTCGAAGTACCCGAGCTCGTAAGCGAGCGTGAGGACCTCCGACTGCCGAGGCGTGAGGTACGACGTCCCCAGCACGCGGGTCACCCGGCGCACCTCTACCGTCGCCTGCCTCCGATTGAGCACGGAGACGAGCTCGGCGAGCCTCTTCGGATCGTCGAACCGGACCGTCCACTCGAGCGAGCCGTCCCGGGACGATGCGTTCGTCACGAAGCAGTCGGACTCGACGAGCTGGCGGCACGAATTGCAGTCCCTGCAGCGGACGATGCCCAGGAGGTGCTTCTCGTCGCTCGCCACCGCACGGAAGTTCGTGATCGCGGTTCCCTCGCGCGCGCTAGAGATCAGCTCGTCCCAGGAGGACGGGCTCCCCCGCCGCCGGATTTCCACGAGGCTGTCCATCGCCCGCCGGCCGATGGCTTTGCGGTCCACGATCCGCACGCTCCGCCCGTCGCCTGCGAAGCGCGCGACCCAACAACCGGGAACGCGTACCCGAAGGGTCGCCTCCTGCATCGGACCTCCCGTACAGGTTCGGGGTATATGGAGGGTCCCTAAGGACTGTAATTGTCCTCGTCCCGGGCTGGGAACGACTCCTCCATGTCCCGAACAGGTTCGGGAGAAGGTATAGACGAGTCCGTCGTGTCCCCGGCCCATCGGGAGGAATCGCATGGCGGCGAATCCGGAACCGAAGGCGGGCATCTCTCGCCGGAAGTTCGTGTCGGCTCTCGCGTTGGCGGCAGCGGGCACGGTGGCGGCGACGGCAACGGCCGGTGCAATGGAAGCTGCAGGGAACGCCTTGAATCCAGGGGACGCGGAAACGGACCCAGAGACAGTCCCGTGGGACGTCCGCCGGCGGCAGATGCTGCGGGCCCACGAGGACACCGTGCTCGTTGGCCGCGAGGAGGGTTAGCATGGGCGCGGAGGAGTCCCGCGAGGGTCCCCTCAACCATCTCACTCGACGGAAGTTCCTCAAGCTCATTCCTCCGGTCGCTGCGGCGGCCGCCGCGGCCGCGGCGATCCCGAGCGTCGTCTTCGCTGGCCACCACCTCCGCCCGATCTCCCAGGACCTGAACCCCCTCGACACCTACCCGAACCGCGACTGGGAGAGCGTGTATCGGGACCTGTACTCGGACGACCAGACCTTCCACTACCTGTGCGCGCCGAACGACACGCACGGCTGTCTGCTCAAGGCGCATGCGAAGAACGGGGTCGTGAAGTGGGTCGATCCCTCGTTCGGCTATGGCCTTGCGACGGACCTCTACGGGAACCGATGCTCCGCGCGGTGGGACCCGCGGATCTGCCCGTCCGGGCACGCGTACATACGACGGTTCTACTCCGACCGGCGGGTCAAGGGCGCCATGGTCCGGCAGGGGTTCAAGGACTGGATCGACGCGGGCATGCCGAGGGCCCCCGACGGACTCCCGCTTCGCCAATACTTCGTGGGGCGCGGCAAGGAATCTTGGTTGAAGCTCCCGTATGACGAGGCGTTCCGCCTCGTGGCGAAGGCGTTCAAGAACGTCGCGGAGACATACAGCGGCGCGGCGGGCAAGGCCCTTCTTGAGGCCCAGGGGTACGACCAGGCGATGGTCGACGCGATGCAGCTCGCGGGCACGCGGACGATGAAGGCCCGCGGGGGCATGCCTTTCCTATCGCCGATCCGATTCGGCAGCATGTACCGTTTCGTGAACATGCTCGCCCTGATCGACGACAAGATCCGCGGCGTCGGGCCCACCGCCGCGCTCGGCGGCCGAGGATGGGACAACTATGCGTGGCACACGGACCTGCCTCCCGGGCACCCGATGGTCACGGGGGTCAAGACGAGCGAGTTCGACCTGTACGCCGCGGAACACGCGAACGTGATCACGCTCTGGGGGATGAACTGGATCGCCACGAAGATGCCGGACGCCCACTGGATCACGGAGGCCCGCATGCGAGGGGCGCAGGTCATCACCATCGCGACGGAGTACCAGTCGTCGAGCAACAAGGGCGACGAGGTCATTGTGATCCGCCCCGCCACGGACGCCGCGCTCGCGTTCGGTGTGTGCCACGTCCTCCTCCGGGACGGCCTCTACGACACGGACTACGTGAAGCGGTTCACAGACCTGCCGCTGCTCGTCCGCATGGACACGCGGAAGCTCTTGCAGGCTGGCGATGTCTTCCCAGGCTACACGCAGGCGAACCTCACGAACCACATCACGGTTCTCGCGCCGACGGACCCCGTGCCGCCATCGCCGCTCCAGGGGAAGCAGCTCGTTCCGGCGGCTCTGCGGCAGGAGTGGGGCGACTTCGTCGTGTGGGACGGTACCGCCGTTGCGCCGAGGGTCCTCACCCGGGACATGGTGGGAACGAACTTCGACGCAGCGGGCATCAACGTGGCCCTCGAAGGGGAGTTCGACGTCCCCCTCGCCGGCGGGGGGACCGTCAAGGCGCGTCCGGTCTTCGACCTCGTCAAGCAGTACATCATGGACAACTTCGACCCCGCGACCGCGTCCGAGATCTGCTGGGCGCCGACGTCGGCCATCGAGGAACTCGCCGTCACAATGGCGGCCAACCGGGGCTCCGTCCTGTTCTCGACCGGCATGGGCCCCAACCACTACTGGAACGCGGACCTGAAGGACCGGGCCGTGTTCCTCCTCGCATCCCTGACGGGGAACGAGGGTCGTTTTGGCGGCGAGGTCGGCTCGTATGCGGGGAACTACCGCGCGGAGACCTTCTCGGGCCTGCCTCAGTGGCTGAGCGAGGACCCGTTCAACATCGAGCTGGACACGACGAAGCCCGCGAAGACGAAGTCGTACTGGAAGGGGGAGTCGGCCCACTTCTATAACTACGGGGACCGGCCGCTCCGGGTCGGCAACAAGCTGTTCACGGGGATCACGCACATGCCTACGCCCACGAAGACCGCCTGGTGGGCAAACTCGAACTCGATCCTGGGCAACGCGAAGTGGGCCCATGACGTGATCGTGAACACGGTGCCGAAGATCGAGGCGATCGTGGTCAACGAGTGGTTCTGGACGGCGACGTGCGAGTACGCGGACGTCGTGTTCGGCGTGCCCGCGTGGATCGAACGGAAGGTGGCCGACATCTACGCGTCGTGCACGAACCCCTTCCTCCAGGCGGTCGTCCCGACCCCGATCCCCGCCCCCTTCGAGCTCCGGGACGATCTCGAGGTCGTCGCAGGCGTCTCGCAGGCCCTCGCGGCGGAGTTCGGAGACCCGGCACTCACGACCAGCATTGCGAACTATTGGCGGCACGTCCTCGACGGCGTCCACACGAAGTACATCCAGCGCGTGCTTGACGCTAGCACCACGTGTCGCGGCTATTCCTACCAGGACCTCCTCGATTCGTGCGCAAAAGGGATCCCGTTCCTCACCCTCACACGAACGAGCCCCCATATCGTGGGATGGGAACAGGTGAACGAGAGCAAGCCCTGGTACAACAAGACTGGCCGACTCGAGTTCTATCGGGACGAGGACGAGTTCCTCGAGTACGGTGAGAACCTCCCGGTCTGGCGGGAGACCGTGGACTCGACGTTCTATGAGCCGGCCGTGATCGTGTCGAAGCCCCACCCCGCGATCGCGCCCCGAGCTCCGCAGGACTACGGCATCGACCCCTTGGACCTATCCACGGAGAGTCGGCAAGTCCGGAACGTCGTGAAGAGCTGGGCGGAGGTGAAGACGACGAGACATCCGCTGACGAGTCAGGGGTTCCAGTTCATCCTGTACACGCCGAAGTACCGCCATGCGTGCCACTCCATGGCGGCATCGCAAGACCTGTCGATCCTCCTGTTCGGGCCGTTCGGGGACTTCTACCGCCACGACAAGCGCACGCCCTACGTCGGCGAGGGATACGTGGACATGAACCCGCTCGACGCGAAGGACCTGGGCATCGAGGACGGGGACTACATCTGGGTCGACGGGGACCCGTCCGATCGCCCCTTCCGCGGCTGGCAGGGCAACGCGGACGACTACCGGATCATGCGTTGGCTCGTCCGGGCGCGATACTACCTGAACATGCCGCGTCGCACCGCGCGCGCGTGGTTCCACATGCACATCGCGACGCACGGGAGCGTCGAGGGCCACGAGGCCCGCGAGGACGGCCTCGCGAAGAGCCCGCGCACGGGGTACCAGGCGATGTACCGCTACGGCTCCCACCAGAGCGTCACTCGCGCGTGGCTAAAACCCACCCTCCTCACGGACAGCCTCGTGCGGAAGGGCTACTACGGCCAGCTCATCGGCAAGGGCTTCGAGATGGACGTGCACGGCGCGGTCGGCGCGCCGAAGGAGGCTTTCGTGAAGATCACGCGCGCGGAGCCCGGCGGCATCGGGGGAACGGGGCTGTGGCGGCCCGCGGCGGAGGGATTCCGCCCGACGTACCAGGGAATCATGATGGAACGGTACCTCGCGGGCGAGTACGGAGGGTGACGGGATGCCTGACGTGAAGAACTGGCAGATCGGCCGGTTGATGAAATACGAGTACGAGGAGTCGCGCCCGGACCGGCAGGTCGCCGCGGTGTTCGACATCAACAAGTGCATCGGGTGCCAGACGTGCACCCTCGCATGCAAGACGACGTGGACCTCCGGCAAGGGCCAGGAGTACATGCTGTGGAACAGCGTGGAGACGAAGCCGTGGGGATCCTATCCCCTCGGATGGGACGCGCGGATCCTCGACCTCTCGGGCAAGCAGACCTGGGACACGTCCGGACCGACCCCCGTGTACCGCGGCAAGACAATCTTCGAGGCCGCACCGGATGGGGAGCGGGTGCTTGGGTGGCGGCCGGAGGACCAGGACTGGGCCAACCCGAACCGGGGGGAGGACGAGACGAGCGGGGCGCTTACGGAGGACAAGTACCACATGAAGATCCCGCACCAGGTGTGGCAGTTCTACCTCGCCCGCATCTGCAACCATTGCACGTACCCGGGTTGCCTCGCCTCGTGCCCGCGCAAGGCGATCTACAAGCGAAAGGAGGACGGGGTCGTCCTGATCGACCAGCAGCGGTGCCGCGGCTATCGGGAGTGCGTGAAGGCGTGCCCGTACAAGCGGCCGATGTACAACCACACAACTCGCGTGTCCGAGAAGTGCATCTTCTGCTATCCGGCGATGGAGAAGGGGATCATCCCGCGGTGCATGCGGAACTGCATCGGAAAGATCCGGATGGTCGGGTACGTCTCGACTCCGGAGAACGCCGACCCGGAGAACCCCATCGACTACATGGTCCACGTGAAGAAGCTGGCGTTGCCCATGTACCCGCACCTCGGGCTCGAGCCGAACGTGTACTACGTGCCTCCGATCAACGTCCCGCGTCAGTTCAACCGCCAGATGTTCGGCCCCCTCGCGGACGCGGCGGTCGACACCTACACCCGGATGCGCCAGGGGGGCGAGCCCGAGCTGCGGGCCGTCCTCCTCCTCAGCGTCAGCACGCCGAAACTGTTGCGGAAGTTCCGCCTCGACGGGGACGAGGCCGTGGGGTACGACATCCTCGGGCAGGAAGTCGTGCGCGTGCCGCTCAAGGAGCCAGAGATCGTCCGGCCGGAGTTCGACGCGGCGTTGCAGGTGTACCGCCACAACATTACCTAGGAGGAATCTCGATGGACGTCTCGACTCGGAAGGTTGTGGTCGTCGTGATGGCGATTGCCATGGTCCTCACGGCGGGTCAGCTTGTAGGCGTCTTCGGGACCACCGCGCAGGCGCAGGACGTTCTCGCTGGCGCCTACGTGGATGGCACGCTCCCGGTGACGGAGCCCTCCTCATCCTTGTGGAGTCGATCGACCGCCTTGGAAATCGCACTCTCCGCGCAGGCCGTCGTCGCCCCCACGCGTGCCGGACCCTTCGTCCCGGCCCTGCGGGTCCGAATGCTCACGAACCTGACGCACGCGGCGTTCTTGATCGAGTGGGACGATGCGACGAAGGACAACCGGACGACGAGGGACGTCGAGTTCCGGGACGCGGTCGCGATCCTCTACGGACCGGGAGACGCAACGCGTTTCGTCTGCATGGGGGGGCCGGGCAAGGCGCTCCAGGTGACCCAGT
The DNA here is from genome assembly GCA_964396265.1 of uncultured Methanomassiliicoccales archaeon. Taxonomy (GTDB): domain Archaea; phylum Thermoplasmatota; class Thermoplasmata; order RBG-16-68-12; family EA-27; genus EA-27. The sequence goes on along the minus strand of CAYNEM010000007.1, from coordinate 101,450 downwards.
GGAAGGCGGACTGGCAGGCGGACCTGGAGGAGGGCTTCCGCGACCTCGAGCACGCGTACCCGAACTTCTGGGTCGACATGTACCCGTACGCGATCGGGGGCCCGCCCTACCACCTCCCGGACGCGTTCTCGGCTGACGCCCGCGTCTACCTCCCAGGCTGGCAAGTGGGGAATCCCTTCTCGGACCCCCTCAAGGTCACCGCGGTCGAGGACGCAGTCGCAGAGGGGTTCGGTACGCTGGCCACCCAGGCACATCAGGACGCGGTCGGACGCGGGGTGCACTCCGGCACGGGCTGGGCGGTGGTCATCGCGCGCCCGCTCGTGTCCGGAGACTCAGAGGATGTCATTCTCGGCGCGGGGACCATCCTGGCGTTCGCCGTATGGGACGGGAGCAGCCAGGACGTGGGCTCGCGAAAGTCCGTTTCCTCCTGGGTGGACGTCCAGCTCCCGAACCCGACGGCCCCGCCCTTCTTGCTCGTGGGACTCGCCCTCGTCATCGTGCTCGTTGTGCTTTCGATCGTCGTGCCGATGCTGAGGAAACGACGCCCGCAGCCCCCGAAGGAAAGGACGCGCGATGTTGCCGAAAGGGATTCGCCGAAATCCTCTGACCGTCGGGAGGGATAGCGTGAACGGGGAGAGCTGGCCGTGGCCTCGCCTCATCGGTCTCGGACGACTGTACGGACTCCTCGGGGAGCTGTTCGAGGACGGCTTCCTCCCCCAGGCGAAGCGGGAGTGGCCGCGCGCTTGGCGGGAGGCGGTTCGAACCTCCGGAACAGCGGGTCCCCTCGGCCGCGACTCCTCCGACCTCCTCGACGCATTCGGGGACGCGCGGATCCGCCACGAGGACGCGGCGGCCGAGCGGAGTCGACTCCTCCTGCTCGGCGAGTGCCCCGCGTACGAGACCGCATACGCGAGCACCTTCTCCCGCCAGAGGGAACTCGCGGACATCCAAGGGTTCTATCGTGCGTTCGGCCTGGACGCCGTGGGCGAGCGGGGAGACCACCTCTCCGTCGAATGCGAGTTCACGTCCCTCCTGTGTTTGAAGGAGGCGCTGGCGTCTGCGGCGTGCCTGACGGACGAAGCGGACCGCACCCATGAGGCGCGGAAGGCGTTCCTTCGTGACCACCTCGGCACGTGGCTCTCCCTCTACGAGACGGACCTTTCGTCGCGCGCAAGACTTCGCCTGCTCCCTGCCGCCGTGGCCATGCTGCGCACTCTCGTCCGGTGGGAGGCGGGGGAGCTTGGGCTGGATCTCCATGAAAGGGAACAAACTGCTCGAGGTGAATCGGAACCGGCTCCGGCGTGCGACGTTCCGGCTGCGAACGCTGCCTGAGCCGCCCGAGGGCCTGACGGCGGCCCTCCTCGTCGCGGCGACCGCCTCCTTCCTCTCCCTGGGAATCGTCCTGCGGGCGGGATCTGCGGTCCCGTCCGGTCCCGCACGAGAGGGGGCGTTCGGCGCGGTCTTGGTGGTCGGCGTCGTGGCCTACAACTTCACGTTCCTGCTCGCAAGCGTCTTGGTCGCATGGACCGCATGGTCGACGAGGGCCCGCAATGGGATGCTAGCGGTCCTCGTGGCGGTCGTGCTCGTCCTCACGCTCGCCCCGCTCCCGGCCAGCGCCTCCGTCCTCCGGTCGATAGGACTTGCGGGCATCGCCGTGTACCTCGTCGCGGGAATACTCTCCTCGTCCCCTCGTTTCGCCGCCGCCTCCGCCTGGCAGAAGCCGCCGCGGCGTCTCACGGTGCCGGTGCTCCTCGGGAGCACCCTTGTGGTCTACCTCGCCTTGGCGGTGGCGGACGCCCTTGCCGCGGCCTCCGTTGCCGGAACGGTTCAGCTCTCCGGCATTGCGGAGCTGGGGGGAATCGTCGCCGCCTGCGCGGCTCCCTTCGGGCTCGGATGCCGATGGGACCGGCGCGCGTTCCTTCTCGCATCGGTCGCCACATCTGCATTCCTGATCGCGGCCGTTCGCACGCCGCTCGTCCCACTCATCGCGATGTGGACGACGTCGTTCTCCCTGCATCTGCCGCTCCCGCTGTATGCCGTCGGGCTCGCCGCGATTGTCTACACGCTCTTCGAGCGCGTTCGTGCCGAGGGCGCGCGGGGCGCCGCCGCCGGGTTGTGGCTCCTCGTCCTCGCAGGAATCGGCCTGAAGAGCACCTACGAGGTGCTCCTCGTACTCACGGGCCTCCTCGTGATGTTCACGCGACCGCCGTTCCTCCACCGTCAGTCGGTGGCGGCACGTCCGACCTCGCGCCCGGCCGTGTTCGCGCAGGAGGGGGGAAGTTGATCGGTTCTACCATGAACGGGTGCCCTCGAACCGGAACATGGCGGCTCCCGAGAGTCCCGGGGTACGAGCGAAAAGTATTAGCCTACCATAACCATCGAAGGACAAGCGGAGGTAGAACGTGACGAGTTGGTCCTCGGGAGGCCCTGTGCTCGCGCAGCCGTGGGAGTGGATCATCCTTCTCATCATCGTAGCGCTCCTGCTCCTGTTCGGACCGACGAAGCTGCCCGAGTTCGCTCGCTCGATCGGCCGTGCGATGGGCGAATTCCGTCGCGGCAAGGCTCAGGTCGAACGAGAATTGAGGGATGAACTGTCGCGGGATGAGGGAACCGGGGTCGGCGCGAACCGTGACCAGGTGCTCAAGGCCGCCCGCGAGCTATCCGTCCCCTCGGAGGGACGCGACATGAAGGACATTCGGCTCGACATCGCCCGACAGATCGACCGCGTCGAGCCGACCGTCGTCGTGGCGGTCGCGAAGACGTTCTCCATTCCCGTCGAGGGCGTGTCCCCGCAAAGCCTGAAGGAGCAGATCATCCGCAGGCTGCAGGTGTGAGGCGACTCATCTTCATATAGCGCCGTTCTCTGGGAGCCCTTCGTGGCCGAGGAACTTCCCCAGGCGCCCGCCATCCCTCCCCACATCATGGCGGCGATGCAGGAACGCATGCGCATGGCGCAAGCGATGGCGAAGATCAAGCACAAGATCGTCGTCATGTCAGGGAAGGGCGGCGTGGGCAAAACCAGCATCGCCGTCAATCTGGCGGTAACGTTGGCGAAGGAGGCGCGCGTCGGCATCGTCGACGCGGACGTCACGGGGCCCGACGTGCCGAAGATCCTTGGCGTGGAGCATGCGCGGATCGTGCCAACGGAGGCTGGTCTCGAGCCTGTCTCCGCGGTCCTCGACGTGAAGGCCGTGAGCATGCAGCTCGTGCTCGGGGATCGGGACACTCCGGTGATCTGGAGGGGGCCTCTCAAGATCAAGGCGCTCAAACAGATGCTGATGGACGTGCGATGGGGCGAGCTCGACTACCTGATCATCGACCTGCCACCGGGGACGAGCGACGAACCGCTCAGCATCGCCCAGGAGATCCCGGACGCGGACGGCGCGGTCGTCGTCACCACGCCGCAGGACGTCGCCCTGCTAGACGTGAGGAAGAGCATCATGTTTGCGCGGGCCGTGAATCTCCCCGTGATCGGGATCATCGAGAACATGAGCGGCATGATCTGCCCGCACTGCGGCAAGGAGGTCGAAGTGTTCAAGAAAGGCGGAGGTGAAGCCGCCGCCAAAGAGCTCGGCCTGCCGTTCCTCGGGCGGATCCCGCTTGACCCGCGCATCGTCGTCGGCGGCGACGCGGGGAAACCGTTCGTGCTCGAACATCCGGATAGCCCGGCGGCGAAGGCGTTCGCCGGAATCGTCGACGGGATCAAAGCACATCTCCGCACGCCACGCGCCGCGACCCGTCAGAGCCAGCGCTGAAGCGTCTGCTCGAGGATCGGGCGGGGGACCGCCCCGATGACCGTGTCGACGAGCTTGCCTTCCTTGAACACGAGGAGGGTGGGGATTGAACGGATGCCAAAACCCTCCGCCGTTCGCCGGTTCTCGTCCGTGTTCAACTTGCCCACCGTCAGACGTCCCGCATAGTCCCTCGCGATCGCCTCGACGGTCGGCGCGAGGCGGTGGCACGGTCCGCACCAGTCGGCCCAGAAGTCGACGAGGACGACGCGATTCCCCTTGACGACGTCCCAGAAGTTCGCATCCGTCAGGGTCATCGGAGCGACCGCCGCGGATGCGGTTGCCTCGACTTCGAGCTCCGTGCGCTTTCGTGCCCGGATCGCCTCGAGCTCGTCGTCCACGCGAGGACCTACGGCAGGCCTGCATTTAGACCTTGGTCCGCGATCCGCTCGAATCGCGCGGTCGGTCGTTACGGGCGATGGGGGGTCGCGTAAGGGAGGAATCCCGCTTGGAAAGTATCGTCCGTAACAAACCGTTATATAAGCCCCACTCATAAGTCCCAAATGCCCATGACGAGCGCACTCGATTTTGGGGTCGAAGAGGAACTCGCGCTCGTCGAGAACCGGATTCAGCAGTCCATCCGGAGCCAGGAACCCATCCTCACGGACATTGCACGGTACGTGATCCAGGCTGGCGGGAAGAGAATCAGGCCCCTCGTCGCGGTGCTCGCGAACAAGGCTGTCGGCGGAAAGAACCTCGGGCGCATCGTCGAGATCGCCGCGGCCCTGGAACTCATCCACAGCGCGACTCTCGTACACGACGACATCAACGACGACGGTGGGTTCCGTCGCGGGCGCGAGGCCGCATACCGCAAGTACGGCCTCCAGAACGCCCTCGTGGCCGGGGACTTCCTCTTCGTGAAAGCGTTCGCGATCGGCGGGCACTTCGAGCCGGAGGTCGTGGACCTCACCGCCGCGGTCTGTACGGGAATCGCGGAGGCGGAGATCGTCCAGAAGAGGCACGCCGGGGACCTGTCCACGACGCGCGACCAATATCTCGATATCATCCGACGGAAGACGGCGATGGCGATCAGCGCGGGAGCGCATCTCGGGGCGATGCTCGGCGGCGGCACCCCGAAGGAGATCGAGGCCCTCACGGACTACGGCACGAACCTCGGAATCGCTTTCCAGATCGTGGACGACATCCTCGACGTCGTGGGCGACCCCCAGATCCTCGGGAAACCGGTGGGGACGGATCTGAAGGAGGGAAACATGACCCTCCTCATGCTCCACGCGCTGAACGACGGGAGCGACCTGCATGCGAACCTCTCCGAGCTTCTCGGGCAACGGACACGGACGGAGGCGGATGTCGTGCGGGGCCTCGCCCTGATTCGGAATTCGGGGGCCGTAGAACGCGCCCGCATAGACGCGGACCGTTTCGGGTCCCTCGCTACGGCGGCGCTCGACGCCGTCCGTCAGGGGCCCGGCAAGGACGCGCTCGCCCGGCTCGTCGAGTTTGTCGTGCACCGGAACGCGTGACGCGATGCGACCCGAGGGGACTGGGCCCGCGGGCTCGTACGTCGCGAACTTGCAAGAGTCGGGTTTCGAGGACGCGAGGGTTGAGTACCTGTCCATGCGCTCCTCGTTTCACCTCTGGGGGGTGCGGGCGCGCACGACGTGATCGTCGTCGGCGCGGGGCCGGCGGGAAGCACGGCCGCGCGATACGCGGCCCGGCGCGGGCTGGACGTGCTCCTCCTTGACCGCCGTAAGGTTGTCGGCGTCCCCGTGCAATGCGGGGAATACGTCGCAGCCGACCAGGAGGTGCGCGCGATCTTTCCGACGGTCACCGACCTCGAGGACCTGATGACGGCGCCGAACCGGGTCCACGAGCGCGACACGGACATCCTCCGACTCTGGAGCCCCGCGGGCCGCCACTGGGACGTCCCCTTCGAGGGCTTCACCGTCCGTCGGGATCTGATGGACCAGGGGATCGCGGACGAAGCCGTCGCGGAGGGCGCGGAGCTCCGCACCCAGACGACGTGCCTCAAGGTCCAAGGGAACGAGGTCGTCACGGACCGCGGGACGTTCGCCGCCAAAGTCATCGTCGGGGCGGACGGCCCGGGCTCCCGCGTCGCGACCAGCGTGGGTCTCCCGCACCCGGTCACGGGCCCCGCGATGAGCTGCAACGTCGAGGGCGACTTCACGTCCGTCACGGACCTGTGGTTCGGGACGCTCGCCCCGGGCGGCTACGCGTGGGTCATCCCGAAGGACGGCGAGGCGAACGTCGGCCTGGGCGCGTGGCAGCACTTTGACGGGAATCTGAATCGCCTGTTCGAGGCGTTCCTCCGCCGCCAGGGCTATCCCGTGAAGAAGGGGACCGGGGGCCACGTGCCCGTGCTCGGACCGATCGAACGGACGGTGCGCCGGCCCGTGATCCTCGTCGGGGACGCGGCGGGCCACGTCATGGCGACGAACGGCGGCGGGATCAACGTCTCCATGATCTGCGGACGAATCGCCGGACTTGCCGCCGCCGACCACGTGCAGGGGGGTGTGCCACTGGAGGCGTACGAGCGAAGGTGGCGGTCCGCCGTGGCCGCCCCGCTCGCGCGCGGGGCAAGGATCAAACGGCTCGCGGACCTCTTCTTCCGCAACGACCGCAACCTCAACGTCGCAATGCGTCTGCTCGGGCAAGGACGCATGGCCCGTGCGATCCGGTGTCAGCCGCTCTTCCTCGGCGGCGTCGCGAAGGCCTTATAGCGCGGGAGGCATCGACCGCCGTGGACATCCAATTCCTCGGCGGAGCGACTCATGTCGGGCGCCTCGGCATGGTCCTGAAGGAGGGTCCCGCGACCCTCCTCTTCGACTACGGCATGCTGCCCGGCAAGCCGCCGCAATACCCGATGGAGGCGCCGCCCCTGGACGCGGCGTTCATCTCCCACTCCCATCTCGACCACTCCGGGATGATCCCCTGGCTGACGGGGCGTCACGCGGTCGACATCTACGCCTCGCCGCCGACGTTCGACGTCGCAGACCTGATGCTCGAGGACAGCATCAAGATTGCGAGGATCGAGGGGTTCTCGACCCCGTTCTCCGAGCAGGACGTGCGCGAGTGCTCGCGGTTCTATCAGGCGATAGACTTCAACGAGTCCGTGGAGATCAACGGGATGGAGATCTCCCTTCACAGCGCGGGCCACATCCCGGGCGCCACGATGTTCGAGCTGAAAGGGCGGGAGACCGTCGTGTTCACTGGCGACCTGCACACGGCCGACACGAATCTCGTGCTTGGCGCGAAGCCCGTGAAGTGCGACACCCTCGTCATCGAGTCCACGTACGCGGGCCGGAACCATCCGGACCGGTTGAAGGCGGAGTACGAGTTCCTCGCGTTCGTGAAGAACATCGTGCGCAACGGGGGCATCGCCGTCGTGCCCTCGTTCGCCGTCGGGCGTACACAGGAGGTGCTCATGACCCTGGCACGCGAGAAGCTCGACGTGTTCCTCGACGGCATGGGGAAGGAGGTCAACTCGATCTATGTCGAGCACCACGGGTACGTTCGATCGACGAGCAAACTCCGGCAGGCGATGAACCGGACGCGCGTCGTCCACTCCTCACGCGGCCGTGAGAGGGCGCTCGGGGGGGAGGTCATCGTGTGCACGAGCGGGATGCTCGACGGCGGCCCCGTGCAGCGATACCTCGGCGCGATCCGGGACGACCCGAAGAGCGCGTGCTGCCTCACGGGTTTCCAGGTCCCGGGGACGAACGGGCGCCGCCTGCTCGACGAGGGTGTCCTGGAACTCGAGGGGGAGCTCGTGACGCCACGGTTCCAGCTGAAGAAGTTCGACTTCTCCGCGCACGCGGGCCACGACGACCTCGTGAAATTCATCGAAGCGTGCGACCCTGCCCGCGTCGTGCTCATGCACGGGGACAACCGGCAGGCGCTCGCGGACTCCCTCCCGGGGCGCGAGGTGCTGCTCCCCGTCGAGGGGCAGTGGTATTCGATCTAGCCGCCGAACCTCGGGAGCATCGGTCGGAGGGCCTTGCCCGCATACTTCAGGAGGCGCGGTTCCTCGCGGAGCAACCGCCAACCCAGTTTCGACGGGAAGTCAATGTCCCCGTAAGTCTCGATCAGGTTGATCATCTCGGGGCTGTCGAACAGATCGAAGACATCCTCGAGCTGACGGTCCGTCAGAGACATGTACGACTCGAGGATCGCGAGATCCTTCCGGAGCTCCTTGCCGACCGAACGGATCCATGCCTTGTGGTACTTCCTCATCTGCTTGGCCGTGAAATCGTCCTTCTGCAGGGCCTCGACCGCGGTCGCGGCACAGAGCGCCGCGCATCGCAACCCGGAGTAGATCCCACCGCCGCTGGTGCCCTTCACCTGGCAGGCGGCGTCGCCGACGATCATGACGTGGTCCGCGAACGTTCGCCGCGGGAACCCGACGGGAATTCCGCCGGCGATGTACAGGAGGGGCTGGGCGTCCTTCACGAAGGGTTTCGCCGGGCCGTCCCGGATGAGCTTCTGATAGTACGCATACGCATTCCCCTCCTTGAGGCAGAGGCCCACGCGACCGCGACCATCGCCCGCGGGGATGATCCAACCGAAGAATCCGGGCGCGACCTCGCTGCCGACGAAGAGCTTCACGAACGCAGGGTCTCCCTCGACGCCCGTCATCTCGCACTCGAATCCCGGCAGAACGTATTTCGGCCTCAGGATGCCGAACCATTTCGCCACGACGGATTGGACGCCGTCGGCGCCGATCAGGATCTTGGCGGTGAGGCTCTCGTGCCGGCCGTCCCTATCGACGACGACCTCGACACCCCCGTCCGCGTAGCGTCCGGCGAGGGCCTTCGTCCCGAGCAAGGTCTTCGCGCCGTTCTTGATCGCGTGTCGCACGACAGACCGGTCGAACTTCGCGCGGTCCACGACCACGGCCTCCGTCCGGTGTGCGTCGATGCGGATCCTCCGACCCTTCGGGGAGAAGATCTCCGCGCCGCGGACATCGTTGACTATCGTATCGCGCCCCGGGACGAGATCGAACACGCGGGGCGTGATCAAGCCCCCGCACTGCACGGGCTCCCCGACCTCACGGTGCTCCTCGACGAGGCCCACCCGGTATCCCTGGCTCGCGATGGCCCCCGCCACGAAGCCCCCGACGGGACCCGCCCCGATCACCAGGGCGTCGTAGTCCACGCTGCCGCGAAACCTCGCCGCTCTATAAACGGTTGGGTCACGTTCCTCGTCTGTCACGCCTTCGGCGGCGTCTGCTCCATGAGGATCTGGAGGAAGCTCTCGAGGTATTTCGCAAGGTTCGCGTTGTCCGTGTAGCCGGACGCCTGCAGGTCCGGGGAAGCGAGGAGCGCCTTCTCCGCGTCCGAGATAATCGTCGTCGCGAGGAGCCCTTTCTTCCAGAACACCTGAGCGCCGCCCGGGACTTTCTGCAACGGCTCCGTGATGATCGTGAGCCGGATCCCGCGGTCGACCGCGTTCTCCATCTTCTTCGCGAGGGCCTCGCGGATCTCGTGCATCGTCGGCGTTGCGATGATACACGTGTCCTGGCACGTGTCGAGGAGCTCGCCCACCTTTTCGAGGACGCGGCCTTTGCCCGCGATCGTATAAACGAGCTGCGGTTCGCCTTTGTCCCGGAGGATTTCGTGGAGCATCTCGAGCTTGTCGAACGTCTCCGAGATGTGCTCCGTCACCTTCGCCTTGATCTTCCCCGGGCTCTCCGGCTTGAAGATCGTGGGGCGCCCCTTCGTGGAGATCGCAAACCCCTTGTGACACAAGGACTGGAGGACCTTGTACGCACTTGTCCTCGGGATCCTGGCGGTTTCCGCGATTGCCTCCGCGCTCCCGAAGCCGTGTGCGACCAGGGCCACGTAGCCGCGCGCCTCGTAGCTCGAAAGGCCGATGGACTCCAGGGTGCGGGAGACCTTGTCGTACTCCTGATCGAGGTCGACTCCCGATTCGAGGATCTTCGAAAGCTGCTCCGGGAGCATCGCCAAGGGATTTCGGCGTGCCGGGATAAACCTTTGTCGGCGCGACCACCGTGGGAAGCTTGATGCTCGTTCCTTGGAGGCCGCGCGCCGCCTGTGACTCGCCGCGTCGGGAACTCTCCGGCAAGTCTATTTAGGGGCGGCCCGGATACTCGCGGGACTCCATGGGCACGGCGTCACGGCTCGGCGTCCTCATCGTCCTCACATTCTCCCTGCTTTCCATCTACCAGGTGAGGGCGCAGACGGGAGAGGTCATCGTGAGCTCGGACCTCGAACTCCTCAGCCTCGGGGATGTTTCCGGCGGCGGTCGCATCACGTGGCTGCTGACGGGCGAGCAGGCAGCGGAACTCCGCCTCAAGATCCTGAGGATGTACGATGAGAGGATGAACTGGCCGCGCGGATTCGCTTTCGAGTGCCAGGTCACAGGAGCGACCACCACCAGCGTGGCCAACGGCGTGCTCGAGTCCGCCGAGGTCACCTCATACCTCGCGCACCTCGAGAACGAGCTCGAGGGTGTCCTCCGACCAGTGCTCGGCACGGAGTTCCGGTTCGTGCGGATCACGCGCGCGGACCGCGCGGAGCAGGACCTGCCAGCGGAAGCGAGCAGCTCCGGGCTCGTCGGAACGACCAACACATCGAGCCAGAGCATCGAGATCCGCTTCATCTTCAACGCGAACACCCGTTCCCTTGGCCGGCCCTTCGACCAGATGAACATCACGCTCGCGAACGCGGTCCACAATGTTTTCACCTTTGATGCGTTCGACGACACGAGCCTCCAGGGTTGTCCGTCGCCCTGGTTCCCCTTCCCGGCTCTCGGCGGGTGGTGGCGCGTGCCCCCGCCCTCGCAGTTTCCGCCAGGCCAATTCCTGTGGCACGGAAACCGCAGCGCGGTCCCGTGGGTCGACCAGGGGGCGTACGAACCCAGCGCGAGGAACGAGACAGGCTTCTCCGCAGACGCCTTCCAGCTCACGCGGCTGGACCTCCAGTTCGCGTCGAACGCCAACCTCACCTTCGACCACACCGGTGGCGCGGCGGCTAACGACGTCCTCCTGGTGCAGGTAAGCCCGGACCGGATTGTGTGGCAGAACGTGACGGCTGTCGGGGATCTGGACGCGCCGGTCGACACATTCCCTACGACCGTCCTCGGCTCCTCGAGGTTCGACTTGTCTCCTTGGATCGGGGAGCAGCCGTACGTGCGACTCCTCTTCACCGCCAACGGTGACGCGACGACGAGCGGTTACGGGTACTTCGTCCGGAACATCCGCGTCGACGCGCCTTCGCGCGTCCAAGGCCTGGTCGATCACCGCCACATCGACCTCGTCGTCGGCTTCCTCAGCTTCTCGGACTTCCGGACAACCGACGTCGGCGCGCACCTGATCCGGACACCCGTCGGGGAGGTCATGTTCTACAACGCGCGGTACAACGCCGACGATCCGCCGGGGGATTCCGCCCGGTTCGCCTCGTTCGACTTCGTGGAGAATCCCCAGATCCTCTTCGTCATCCTCGCGGTGTCCTGGTGGCTCCTCGGGATGCTCCAAGGGAAGTTCTACGAGCGGTTCCGTATCGACCACCCCGTCAAGATGCGGGCCGGGGTCGCGAAGACCAAGTGGGTCCATTGGATCGGGAAGATCACCGTCCTGCTCCTGACGCTGTTCTACTTCTTCCCCACGATGCTCGGCGCGGGCCTCTTCGTTTCCGGACTCGCGTATTGGGTCATGTGCATCACGTCCGTGGTCGGACTCTCTGGATTCACGTGGTTCTGGTACGATCGACGGGCGAAGCAGATCCCGCCCGAGCCGGAGCTCGAGCCCGGGGAGCACCCCGCCGCGGGCTTAGCGCCCCCGCCTCCCTTCGCCGAGGAACCGATGCTCCTCATGGTCTGCGCGACCTGCGGGGCGGACATCGAGGACGTCACAGAAGCCTACCGGTGCCCGTGCGGGGAGACCTACCACAAGCCGCACGCCGAGGAGCTCGGAACGTGCGGGAACTGCGGCCGGAAGCTCCAGGTCGTGCCCGAGCCTGTCAAGGCGATGGTCACGATCAAGTGTCCATGGTGCTCGGAACTCCAGTTGCTCCAGGAGGGGACCCTCCTCAAGGTCACCCGGTGCGAGGACTGCCGGATGGTCCTCGAGGAGATCCCGACACGGTACAACTACCTCGTGATCACCGAGGATCCGGTCCTCGCGTACGACTGGCTCAAGGCCGTCGTGAGGACGGGCGTGCCCGGCCTCGTCATGTCGACGACGTTCCCCGAGAAGCTGAAGAGGGAGTTCGAGCTGGCGGACGGCGTCGAGCTTTACTGGCTGTCGGACACCAGTCCGGGCCCCAGGACGCTCGATCCGAGGCGCCTCGACTTCGAGATCATGAGGGCGTTGAGCAACTTCGTCAAGAACAACAAGGGCGGAGCGCTCGTGCTCGATGGCATCGAGTATCTGGTCGTGGAGAACTCATTCGACCGAGTCCTGAAGTTCGTCAAGAAGGTGAACGACCTCGCGAGCGTCCACGACGCGACGATGTTCGTCCCGATCACGCCCACCGGGCTGGGCCCGGAGGAGATGACCCTCCTTCGGAAGGAGTTCGACAAGGTCGAGACCGTCGCCACAAAGACGTAGCCCGACTGCGCTCGGTCGACTCCGGCGACGATGCACGACGCAAGGCAGGCCGGTTCCTAGTACCGGCCCTGCGCAAGGTTGCGGCTGAACGCCGAAACCATCGCGGCGAGCGTCCGCAGATCCAGGGCACCGTTCTCAAGCACGGCGTCGTGGAAGGCCTTGACATCGAAACGAACGCCGCACACGTCACGGGCTGCATCCCGGAGCCGGAGCAACTCCATCTGCCCCGTCTTGTACGCGAGTGCCTGGGCCGGCCACGCGATGTACCGGTCTACCTCGTTCACAATGTTGTTCTTGGCGAGCGCCGTGTTCTCCCACATGAAGTCGATCGCCCGCTGGCGGCTCCACCCCTTCGCGTGCATCCCCGTGTCCACGACGAGGCGGCACGCCCGCCAGGCATCGTAGGAGAGCATTCCCATCCGATCGAGGTCGGAGGAGTACAGGCCCATCTCGTCCGCGAGCCGCTCCGAGTACAGCCCCCACCCTTCGATGAACGCGGTCACCCCGGAGTGTCGACGGAAGGCTGGAAGATGGGTCAGTTCCTGCATGATCGCGAGCTGCAGGTGGTGGCCCGGGATCGCCTCGTGATACGCGAGCGCCTCCGCCTCGTACCTCGGCCGCGTCGCCGGCGCGTACGTGTTGATGTAGTAAGCTCCGGGTCGGGACCCGTCCGCCGCGGGCCAACGATAATAGGCGATGGTCGAGTGCTTTTCCTCATGCTCCCCCATGCGGACGACTGTGCAATCGGCCCCCGGGAGGCGCCCGAACCACTGCGGGATCGCGGCCCTAGCCCTCGCCAGCGCGGACTCCGCCTTGGCGGCGACCTCGTCGCGCGTCGTGAAGTACAATTCCGGGTCCGTCCTCAGTTTCTCCAGGATCCTCGTCCGGTCCTGGAGGCCGAAGACCTTCGCGCCTAGCCGCGCCATCTCCCCGTTGATGCGAGCGACCTCGCGGAGACCCGTGGCATGCACCTCCTCGGGATTCAGGTCGAGGGACGTGTACACGCGGACTAGTTTCCGGTACGCGCGATCGCCATCCGGCACGTGCATGATGCCCGCCCTGTCGGAGGGCCGCGCTCGCGGGAGCAGCTCTGACCGGAGCATCACGAGGTATTGGTCGAACGCAGGTCGGATCGACTCGGCAACGGCCCGCGTGAGGCCATCACGGAGTCCCGCCCGCTCGTCCTCGGACCAATCGTCGTGCGGTACCGCCAAGGGTTTGAGGAGCGTCCACTGCTCCTCCGGCTTGCCGCCCAAGTCCTCGAGTTCCTCGATCACCTTTCGGACGCAGTCGGCCACGGCGACCTTGTCCTCCGCCAACGCCCGCCGGAGGTTCGCGAGATGCTGAGCCACGTAGGTGCCCATCGCCGTCCAGCGGACCACCATCGCCCGGGCGTCCGCGGGCGTCCGGACCGTCTGATACGACTCCACGTTCAGCAACGAGACTTGAGGTCCTCCCAGCGGATCCACGGACCACTCGTCCACCCCACAACGGAGGTACGCGAGCTCGCTCTCCGCTTCCATGATCAGCATGTCGCGCGTCACGCGCGCTTCGTCCCCGAGCCCTCCCTCGGGGATCGCCTGGGCTCGCGCGATGACGCCCTCGAGGAAGCGGCTGAAGCGCAAGCGGCCCTGGGACGTGATGTCCGCGAGCCGGTCGTCGAACCTCCGGTCCCCGATCGCGGTCGCGTAGAGGGGCGCATCCTCGAGCCGCCCATCCCAGTACTCGCTTGCGAGCGTTCCCAGGTCCTCGGCGGCGGTCATTCCCCCCACCTCTTGAACAGCGTGTGCTCGATCCCGAGCTGGTCGAGCACCTTCCCCACCACGAAATCCACGAGATCGTCGATGGACTTCGGACCGTGATAGAACCCCGGCATCGCGGGCAAGATCACGGCGCCTTGGTTCGTCAGGCGGAGCATATTCTCGATGTGGGTCGCCGCCAGCGGCGTCTCGCGCGGGACGAGGATGAGCTTCCTGCGCTCCTTCAGCGTCACCGCCGCCGCGCGCGTGATCAGGTTGTCGCTGATCCCCCACGCAACCTTCCCCAGCGTGCCCATCGAGCAGGGGATGACGACCATCGCGTCGAAGCGATAGGAGCCGGACGCGGGCGGCGCGGTCGTGTCGTCGTTCGCATACGTCGCCTCGGCGAGCTTCTCGAACGCTTCCACGGAGAGCTCAGTCTCGTGCGCGATCACCTTCTTCGCATCCTCGCTGACGACGAGGTCCACGCGGGCCCCCTCGAGGTTGCGCAGGAGCGCGTGGGCATACTGGACCCCGGAGGCTCCCGTGACGCCGACCACGACCTTCATCGCCATCGCCACCACCGCCGGAACGGGCCCGCCGAGATGAATCTTTGGCGGCGGGGGGCCTCAGGGCCCCGACGATCGACCCCCGGTTCACAGGGATGATAATCATACCGGAGATTCGGCGAGGAATCCTCTTACGATGCCTCCTCCAAGGCGCTTAGAGTAGCAGGGGAGAAAGTCTAGCCAGCCGCGACCAGGTGCGATGGATGGACGCGAAAGGATTCCGAAAGGCAGCGTCGGTGCTCAGCCGGGAGAACGGCATCCGCCTCCTGCGCTACCTCTCTTCCGGGGAGTGGCACATCGCGAGCGAGGTCTCCCGAGCCCTGGACATTCACACGAGCACCGTTTCGAACCTCCTCGTGCCGATGTACGAACTCGGCATCCTCCAGCGCCGGCTTCGGACGTCCACCGTCCGCTCGACCTTCGAGTATCGGATGCTATCGCCAAGGGTTGCTCTGGAGCTGGACTTCAAGAGCCCCCCCGATCTCGACAAGGAGGCCGTCGCATACTGCGTCGCCTGCGTCGCCAACGTCTTCGCGAAGGTGGAACGGCTCGGGTTGCCCGGGATCCTGGAGCGACTGGAGGCACACCTCGGCACGACGCAGCCAGATCTAGACAAGGACCTCTCCGAGCGCCTCCTCAGGAAGGGGGCAGGGCCGGTCCGGAAGACCTTCGGTGAGATCCTCGGCGCCCTCCACGCGATCATCGCGGACTCGATCGGGCGGGCCGCGGCGAACCGCGTCTTCGACACGGCCGCAGAAGAGGCCCGACGAGGCCACGAGGATGTCGTGCATCGACACAACCTCCTCTACCGAGCAGGAGGGGTGTTCTGAGCGAGCGAGTCCCGACCGGGATCGAGGGATTCGACGTCCTCGTCGAGGGGGGATTCCCCCTTCGGACGATCAACCTGATCTCCGGGCCTGCCGGGAGCGGCAAGAGCCTCTTTGCGCTCCACTACTGCCTCACGGGCGCCTCGCAGTACAACGAGTCCTCGATGTACCTCGTACTCGAGGAGAGCCAGGCCAACCTGGAGAGGGGGATGAAGCGATTCGGCATGTCCAGCGGCGAGCAGAAGCGTCGGGGCCTGTTCTTCCTGATCGACCTAGGCCAACTGCGCATGTCGAAGACCTCGCACGACGCCGCGAGCTTCGAGGAGCTCCAGGACTTCCTGTCCGCGTCCCTGAAGAAGCTGCACGTGCGGAGGCTCGTCATCGACTCCCTCTCCGCCGTGGGTCTTCACTACCCGACCGCCGAGGCGTTCCGCCAAGGGCTGTTCTCCTTCTGCCGTTTCCTCCGGGAGGAGGACGTGACGACAGTCCTCCTGGCGGAGTCCCCGGAAGGGGAGCTCCTGACGAGGTACGGCATCGAGCAGTTCCTGGCAGACTCCTTCACGCATCTCGGACTCGAGGAGACGAAGGGGCAGCTGCGGCGCACGATCACCGTCCGGAAGATGCGGTTCACCAAGCATGACACCGTAAAACATCCCGTCTACATCTCGGACGCCGGCCTCACGGTCCTTGCGGATGAGAAGGTGGTCTGATGCGGGTCCGCTCGGGCGTGGAGGGCTTCGATGCACTGGTCGGCGGCGGGTTTCTCGCCGGCTCGTCCGTGATCCTGCAAGGCCCGCCGGGGAACGAGAAGGACGAGTTCGCTCTCCGGTTCGTAGCCGAGGGGCTGCGCTTGGGGGAGGCAGTAATCGCCCTCGTGTCGTCCACGTCGCCCGAACAATTCCTCGAATCCCTGACGCGGTCCGGTGCGGATGTTCCGGCCGCGCTGTCGGAGAACCGGTTGCGAATCGTGGACTGGTACTCCCGGCAAAGGGAGAACGTTGCGGGGGTCGAGGAGCGGGGCCCGATCCTCCGTTGTTCCGTGGATCTGACGGACGTGGGCATCGGGGTGAGCCGAGCCATCGCAGGGCTCGCCCCCCGCGTCGCGCGCCGAGGGCTCGTGGAGATCCTGTCCCCGTCCCTGCGGATCCACAACTCGAGTCAGGTGTACGAATTCGCCCAGAACGTCAAAGCGAAGCTGGCCTACAACAAGGTCACCGGCCTGTTCCTCTTGGAGCGAGACATGCATGAGCAGGAAGTCGTCTCCACGGTCTGTCAGCCCTTCGACGGCGTGGTCGACATCATCCGGGAGCAGGACGCCGACACGGTGCGGCGCAGGATCGTCGTCCTCTGGCTCAAGGACACGGTCCCCGATCCGAGGGTCCACAACCTGGAAATGGTCTCCGGCAAAGGCCCTTCTGTCGTTCTGCCCGGGCCGCAGGAGTCTCGACAGACGGAGGCTCCGCCGCCACACCCCGACCCAGCAACGGCCGCTGATCGCTCGGGGGAAGCTCCCCGGGCTGCTGCGCCGTCGGTACGGCCGGCCGAACGAACTCCCGTCGGCAAGAGTGCGGGGAAGCGAACCCCCGAGAAGGAATCGGACCTTGCACCGGACCGCTGCCCGAACTGCAAGGGACCGCTCGCGTTCGAGGAACGAGAGACCGAGGGATTCTGCGGGACGTGCGCCATCTTCGTGGAGATCCTGAAGGACGCGCCCGAACCCCCTGCCCAGGAGCTGCGGAACCTGGTCCGGGCCGAGATCCAGATCGCCAAGCGACACGAGCTGGAGGTGCTGTGCCGGGAGTCCGGGTTGAAGTTGTCGGGAAGCCGGGCTGACCTGGTGGAGCGGCTCCTTCACTACCTGGATCGGGGGGCACCGGGGGACCGTTCCGGTGACTCGGGTCGAAGCCCGACCGAAGTTGCCGGCGCGGCCCTTGGGCCCGAGTCCGCCATGGGCAGGCGGGAGCTGGTCCTCTTTCTACTGAGCCTGGGCGCGTCCCGCAAGACGGCCGGGGCGGTCGCCAAGTTCTTCGGGACGTATGCGCGATTCCTCGAAGGCGACCCTGCCGACATCGCCTTGTTCTCCGGGCTGCCAAAGGAGCATGCGGACCGGCTGCGGGCCGTGATGAAACCGCGACCGGCGCCCCCGCCCCGCCCGATGCCCGTCGCCCAGGAATCGAAGCGGGAGATCCCCCCGCCTCCCCCGGGGGAGCCCGAAATCGCGACCACATTCGTCCGGGCATCGAAGCCTCTCGAGAGGCCGGAAGCACTCCGGGCGAGCGCCCCGCGCCCGGCGCCCGAGGTCGATGCCCCTTCTCCAGAGCGGCTCCAGGGGAAAACGCACGACGCCCCGGCCGGGGCTCGACGCCGCTGGGGAAAGAGGCCCACATTCTATGCGGGGATCCTGCTCGTCTCGGTCGGAGGATCGGGGCTTTTGTTGGGTTCCTTCTTCCACGACATCCTCCGCGTTCCGGTGATCGGGGACCGCTACGAGGCCTTCGGCTGGCTCAACGCCGCCGCAGCCCTCACTGGCTCGCTCGTCGTCGCCCTCGGACTTGGATCCATCCGGAGGGCCCTGCGAGGTCCTCGCGTGCGCGCGAGGCCTGCCCGGGGAGGCTGAGATGAGCGACGAGTCCTCTCGGAAGTCTCGGAATTCCCGCAGGCGCGAACGTCGGGACGCCCATCCCGGTGCTTCCATGGGAGACGACGTCACGGACGTTGACCAGTCGCCGGTGGACCTTCCCGCACGCGCGCCCCCAGGGGACGGCCCTCGGCGGGCCCAGATGGGACGGGCGAGCGCCGCCGGGGCCACGGGCCTCACGAACGGCAACGTCGGGCGAACGAACGGATTGGTCAACGGGACGCGAGGTCGCACGAACGGGATCGTCAATGGGACCAAAGGCCGTACGAACGGGATGGTCAACGGGACGCGAGGTCGCACGAACGGGATCGTCAATGGGACCAAAGGCCGTACGAACGGGATGGTCAACGGCAACAGCGGTCGGACGAACGGGTTGAACAGCGGGGTCTCCCGGGATCGGATTGGTATCGCGAGCGGCCGGACGCCGTCCGGTGAGGTGAGTCGTAGGGACATGCGCATCGGAGCCATGATCATCTGCGTCGCCTACGTTGCAATCCCGCTTCTCGGATTGATGATCGGAAGTCCGCCCCCCCAGACGGCGTTCGTGGTCGACGGCGACTTCGGTGAGTGGGCCGGGGTCCTCCAATACCCCGATGCGAAGGATGCGCGACTGGACTCCGTCGACCTAGAGTCTTTTGCAGTCCACACGACCCAATACGAGCTTCTCGTCTACGGCAGGACGGAGGCGCCCCTCTTCTCGGGGTCCATCGCGTCTAGCGTGTACGTGTTCTTCAGCTCCGGATCCCGCGGCCCCGGGTATGCGGGGCCCGGCATGGACGCCCACTTCGTCGCGGAGCTCTACGGATGGGACGGAAGCCTGGAGGGAGTAACGTTCCGGGAGTGGACCGGAGGGCCCGATCCCGACAACGCGACCGCGTTCCTCAACCACGGCATCTTCCCCGCAGCCGTGGTGGGCCGGGAGTTCGAGTTCTCTCTCGACGATACGATGGTCGGGTTCACGACCAGCCCGGACCTTCAGTTGAGGATCGCGCTGAGCACGGCGGGGGTGTCGGACCTCGGGGCCGCCGTGGGGCTCGCCCCGGGAGCGCTCGTCGTCGATCAGCGGCCCATCGCGAGCGTGGTGTCGGCGAACGCGCCGGTGCTCGAGCTGAGGATGCGCGCCCTGGGGGGCGACGTCTCTGTCAGCGGCATCTCCGTCGAACGCGTCGGCGGGGGCGCTGGCACCCTGCCCGCAACGCCGTTCGTGGTACGGAGCGGAACGGAGCGCGTCGAGGAGGTCTACCTGGATCCGGCGGGGCTCTTGCCGGGGGCCTTCGTGACCCTCCGCGTGACGGGGGTCACAGCAACGGCCGTGGGTTCCGGTAACTCCGTTCCACTCACGCTCCTCGGCGCGGGCGCCCGCGTGTATGTCGCCGCCAGCCCGACAGGCAAGACGATCGACGGCCTGTTCGACGACTGGACGTCCGTCGACCGGGACGCGGATGACACTGCGCCGGACTCCGTCGACCTATGGGAGTCCGCCAACGCCCTGGCGGCCGATGCTTTCTTCTACCTCCGGACGGAAGGTGAGGTCCTGGGAGGTTCCCTCCTTCCGGACACGCGCGTCCCGAGGATCCAGGACTCGGGACCGGCTCCCAACGCGTCCGTCTTCCCGATCCGTCGCGAGGCCGGAGAGGACATCCTGCGGATCTTCGTCGACACCGATGACCGCTCCTCGATCGGTCAGTCGGTCTTGGGCCTCGTCGCGGACCGACGGCTCGAGATTCGAGGGCGCATGGGTCGCATCACATCCAAGGAGCTCTCCGCCTGGAACGGAACACTCGGAGGGTGGGAGCTGCAGGCCCACCCGTTCCCGGTCGCGTTCGTCGGCACCCGACTCGAGGCGTCCGCCCCTCTTGCCTTCCTCGGACCGACGAACAACCCGACCCTTGTATTCGCGTCCACGGATTGGTCCGGAGGTGGGGACGTGAGCGACCCCGCAGGTCTCCGGGGGACGCGCGGGGAGCCAGGCCTCCTTCCGCTACATGGACCCGGCGCACGGCCCATCGCGGCGACCCCCCTCGCGAACATTCCCCTGGTGGACGGCTTCTGCGACTTCGGGAACGGGGAATACGACAATGCGAGCATGGACTTCACCCTCGATATGTCGTTCTCGGTCGGCCGGCGGGACGATACGGGTTTCGTGTATCTATGCCTCGCCGTATTCTCAGACACGACACCAAGCCTTCTTGACTGGGGCGAACTCCTGTTCGACACCGCGCACAACGGAGGGATTGCGCCGGCGCTGGATGACCGGAGGTTCCGCGTCCACAGCGGCTTCTCACCCCTCATCAAGGAGAGGGGGACCGGGGTCGCGTGGGGCCCGTGCGGCCTTGCCTGCAATCCTGGCGATTTCGCGGTCGGGAACTTCTCGTCCTTCCAGGAAGTCTACGAGTTCCAGATTCACTACACAGACGTCTGGGGAATCGCCGTTCCTCCCCCAGGCCGGCGTGCCGGGTTTGCCATCGTCGCGCACAACGAGGGGCTCCCCTTCAACTACACCTGGGGGAGCACTGCCGTGAACGACATGAGCCCCAACACGTGGGGCCACATCGACATCATCGTTCCGGAGTTCGAGGGGATCGCGTGGGTCGTCGTCGTCGTCGCTGCCTTGGGGATCACCCGACACCGGAGGTCGAGACGTGGCGCTTGAGTCGACGCCGGTCTGCGGGGTGTGCGATCGGGCCGTCGACGACTCTAGGAAGGCGTACACGTGTGTCTGCGGGAAGACGTACCACCCCGAACACGCAGCGGACGGCCTGTGCATCAACTGTTGGCGGCCCCTCGAGTCGAGACCGAGCCCCAGCGAGGACGGGAACTCCATCCGATGCCCTACCTGCGGAGAAGTCGAACGGATCGAGGTGGATGCGGATCCCGCACGCTGGAAGTGCGGGAACTGCGGCGTGATCCTGAAAGAGATCGCCCGGAAGTACAATTACCTGATCATCGGCGAGGAGCCCCACGTAGCTTACGACTGGTTCGTCAGCGTCGTCCGCAAGCGGATCCCGGGACTGTGCATGTCCACGGCCTTCCCCGACAAGCTCCAGCGCGAGTACGGGTTGCCGGACATCGAGCAGTACTGGTTGTCGGACACCGCCATGGGGACCCGGAGCCTCGACCCGCGCCGGCTCGAGTTCGAGGTCATGCGCGCGCTTAGCAACTTCCTGAAGGCCAACAAGGGGGGAGCGCTGCTCGTCGACGGCCTCGAATACCTGGTGGTCGAGAACGGATTCGACAAGGTGTTCAAGTTCATCAAGAAGGTGACGGACCTGTCGAGCGTCTACGAGGCGACCCTGTTCGTGACCCTCGCTCCCGAAGGATTGGAGCTGGAGCAGATGACGCGGCTGCGCAAGGAGTTCGACCGCGTGGAGATCGTCCAGAGCTTGGACTGAGGAGCTTGGGGTCGCGAGGAAGGTTCGAGTGCGCGGTCCTAGGCCCGCAACCGCGCGAGGCCAAGGAACGCGAGCAGGAAGCCGACCCCGGCCAGGATGCTGCCGACTCCCAAGAGAATGAAGACGAATAGGTTCAGGCCCCAGTTCCACGTCAGAAGATAGGAGAGCCAGCCTAGGCCCTGAAGCAGAAAGCCCGTGAACGCGAGGGCAGCGCCCGCCACGAGCCGGCGATCCCACGGCCGCGGGGGCGCGTACATTGCTGCCTGAGGCCCCCACGCGGGTTGCATCCGGTCCCGAGATAACGCCTCCCGGCTAGAAGGTTCCGCAAGCCGGCCTATCCCATATCCGCCGCCACAAGACACTTATAGGACGTGACTTTTAGACACGTCCTCCGGACGTCAATCCGATGGCGACAGCGTTCGACGTACCTGCAGACCTCCTCATTGCGAGGACGGGCAACCAGCTGAAAGCCTCCGGGAAGGTTGCGCCCCCCGAGTGGGCGCCATACGTGCGGACCGGCGTCCACACGCAGAAGGCGCCCCGGGACCCCGAATGGTGGTGGGCCCGGCTGGCGGCGGTCTTCCGGAAGGTGTACGTGACCGGCCCGATCGGGTCGTCGCGCCTGGCGGCGGAGTTCGGCGGGAAGAGGGACAGAGGCTCGGCCCCGTCCCACCCGCGCAAGGGAAGCCGTTCCGTGATCCGGGAGTGCCTGCAGCAACTCGAGACCCTGGGATACGTCTCGAAGGCGGAGGCAAAAGGGCGACGCGTGACGCCCGAGGGCCGCCGGTTCCTCGACAACCTTTCACACCAGATCCTCCTCGAACTCGCCGCCAAGAACCCCGAGCTCACGAAGTATGCGAGGGCCCGATGATGGTTGAGGACCCCGAACTGGATGCCATCCGACGGCGACGCATGATGGAGGTCCAGCAGCAGGCGCAGCAGCAGGCGGTGGCGGAGGTGCACGCCCAGCAGGCCGCCGCGCAGCGCCAGTCCGTCCTTCGCCAGATCCTCACCCCGGAGGCCCGCGAGCGCCTCGGCCGCATCGAGCTCGCCTACCCCGAGATCGCGGAGTCCGTGGAGTCGCAGCTTATCGCGCTCGCGCAGTCCGGTCGCGTGCAGTCCCAGATCGACGATCGGACGCTGCAGGACATTCTTCGCCGCGTCGTCCCGAAGAAGCGCGAGATCACGATCGAGAGGCGGTGACGATGGCAAGGAACAAGCCCGCCGCGAAGAAAGGCCGCCTCCTCAGTAGGGACAAGTCGAACCGGCGCGTGCCCGCCTGGGTCATGCAGCGGACCCGGCGGCGGTTCCTGCGCCACCCGAAGCGCCGCTCCTGGCGGCGGAACAAGCTCAAGATGTGAGATCATGGCGGAAGAGGTCACGCGCATCATGATGGTCCCGTTGCGGGTCGTGCGAACCGTTCCCCGCACGAAGCGAGCGCCCCGCGCGATCAAGGCGATCCGCGAACACGTCGTCCGCCACATGAAGGCGAAGACCGAGGACGTCTGGATCGATCCTCTCGTCAACGAGGTGCTCTGGCGCCGGGGAATCCAGAAGCCGCCACATCGGATACGCCTCAAGGTCATCAAGTTCGAGGACGAACAGGTGACGGTCTCACTCCCGGAGGAGTGAGTTACTGCTTCGTAAGCTGGAGTTTTCCGGAAATCCCTACGTGGGCGTCTACTGCGCGGCGAGCGAGGACCTTTGCGTCGTGGGCCGGGATGTCACCCCGCGCGACGTCCGCTCCGTCGGCGAGGCACTCGAGGTACCGGTCGTCCCCATGACGGTCGGAGGCGCCAACGTCGTCGGTTGCCTTGTCGCCCTGAACCGGAAGGGAGCCGTACTATCCGGGTTCGCGAGCAAGGAAGAGAGGACCCTGCTGCGGGACCTGTCCGTCCTCGCCCTGCCGCACCGCCTGAACGCGGCGGGGAACAACGTCCTCTGCAACGACCTCGGCGCGGTCGTGAATCCGGGCTACGACGACCGCACGGTGCGCATGATCTCGGAGACGCTCGGCGTCGATGCGGTCCGGGGGACCCTCGCTGGGATGCGGACGGTCGGCAGCGCGGGCCTGGCGACGAACAAGGGCGTGCTCGCGCACCCGCACGCGACGGAGGCGGAACTCCAAGTCCTCATCGAGGCGCTCCATGTCCCCGCGAAGATCACGACGGCGAATTACGGGACCGCCCAGATCGGCGCGTGCGTCGTCGCGAATTCGAAGGGCGCTGTGATCGGAGGTCGGACGACGCCAATCGAGATCGACCGGATCCAGGACGGCCTCGGACTCTACTGAGGGGCCGGGCGGGAGCTGTAGAATACCGAGCCGACGACCGTCAGCGCAAGGCCCGTCACAATCGCAGAGAAACCTCCCTGTGGGGATGAGGGGACAAGGAACAGGCCCGTTGCGGCCAGCAGGACCCCGAGGACCACGAGCGGGGACGCGTACGGGTTTCGCGGCGGGAAAGCCCCGAGCCGCCCGTGGGTCTGGGCCGGGCCGGAGATCTCCAGACGCTTCACGAACGACCGCAGGTCCGCGTGGCGCGGCGGGACGTTTGGCAGGCCGTTCTGGGCCGCCTCGAGCTCGCCGAGCGCCTCGTCCACGACCCGAACCTCTTCCTCCGCGAACGCCGCGTCCGCGGTCCGGCTGAGGTCGTCGAGGGCCTCGAGGAGTTGATCGACGGGCTTCGGCGAGCGGGGAAGGCTCGTCCCACAGTTCGGGCACTGGGAGGATCCCGGAGGCACCGCTGCGCGGCAACGCGAGCAGAGTTCCGCCATGCAATCATGAACCTGACGTGCCGCCAGATGAACCTTGTCTCCCCCGTCGCGCGTACTGGAACAACTTCCAAATCTTGAAATAACAAGAAACGAGTACGTAAGGACCGACGATGAAGACCCTCGTCCTCTGCGTCGACCGGGACAACGACCTGGGCGTGAAGACGGGCATCCGGGGCCCGCTCGTCGGGAGGGACGACGCCCTTGCGGCGGCGATGAAGCTCGGCCTCGCGGACCCGGAGGACAGCGACGTCAATTCGCTCCTCACGGCGATCTCGATCTACGACGAGCTCGTGGCCGCTGGTCAGCCCGCGGAGGTCGCGGCGCTCACGGGCGACGTGCGCGTGGGGCCCGTGTCGGACCGCATCCTGACGGAGCAGCTTGAGGCGGTGCTCGAGGAGGTCAAGCCTGCACGCGCTTACCTCGTGAGCGATGGCGCGGAGGACGAGTCCATCTTCCCGATGATCGCGTCGCGCATCCGCGTCGACCACGTGCGGCGCGTGTTCGTGCGCCAGAACCCCGCGCTCGAGTCCACGTGGTATCTCATCGCCCGATCGTGGAAGGACCCGAAGATCCGTCGGAAGTTCGTTGTCCCTCTGGGCCTTTCCCTCATCCTGTTCGGCGCGCTCGCCCGCCTGAGCCCGGAGGCGGCGATCCCGGGCATCGCACTCCTCCTCGGCGCGTACATCATCGTCTCCGCGTTCACGTTCCACCCGCGCGACCTCGTGGACAAGCTGAAACGGGCGTACGAGCGCGTACGCACGGCACCGGTGACCGGCGACCTGTCTATCTTCTTCAACCTCATCGCGATCGTGCCGTTCCTGGTGGGCCTCGTCTTCGGGATTCAGGAGATGAACAAGAAGCAGGAGCTGGTCACGAAGTTCCTCGCGTTCGTCGGCGGTTCCCTCGTCTGGTGGATCTTCGGGTTCCTGACAATCGAGTTCGGCCGCGGCGTCGAGGCGCGCGCGAAGCGTGGGAAGGCGCCGCCCCACGTCCTCATCGTCGCCAGCTTTTTCATCGGCCTCGGCCTGACCATCCTGGCGGCCATCAAGTCCCTCGAGGTCGTGTTCGGCTCCGAGCCCTCGGGCACGATCACGTTCATCCTGGTCATCGTCGGGCTCGCAATCGTCACGCTCGTCCTTGCCGGCCTCTCGTACCGCCCGCGGAGCGATGAGCTGCCCGCCGACTCTTGGCGGCACTGAGCGCACATGGACTTCGAGGCGTGGGACGTCTACTACCGCCAGATCTTGAAGGACTTCGGGTACTCGCGCGAGGAGGACGAACGGTCCGCCCGCATCTTGGACGCGAAGCTCGGGGGGACGCGGATCGACCCCGAGGACCTTCGGCCGCTGTTTGGCGGCAGGGAGGCGACGATCGCGGGGAACGCGGAGGGGCTCGTCGACGAACTGGCGGCGGTCCTGCACCCGATCGTGGCGGCGGACGAGGCGACGTCCGTCTTGCGCGCGCAGGGCATCCGCCCGGACGTGATCGTCACGGACCTCGACGGGAACGTCGACGACCAGATCGCCGCCAACCGAGAGGGGAGCGTGGCGGTGATCCACGCGCACGGGGACAACATCCCCGCGGTCGAGCGATGGGCCCCGCGGTTCACGGGCAAGGTCCTCGCGACGACACAGTCTAGACCGTTCGGCCGAGTCTTCAACTTCGGCGGCTTCACGGATGGCGATCGGGCCGCGTTCCTCGCGGACCACCTCGGGGCCTCGAGCCTCCTCCTGTTGGGATTCGACTTCGAGAACCCGAGCCCGAAAGACGAGGACCGCGAGACGAAGAAACGGAAGTTGGACTGGGCGTACATCCTGATCCAAGCGCTCGACGCGTCGGATTATGAGTGACGATGTGGCTTGGTCACTCACGGGCCGGTACGAGCCACCGAAACGCTTTTTGCACACAAGGCCGATCGGGGACGGGGGCCAAGCCATGAGGTGTCCGAGGGATGGTGCGGAGACGGTCACGACACAGGGAACCGGACGTGGTCGTTTCGATCTCGACGTGTGCCCGACATGCCAGGGCGCGTGGTTCGACCGTGGGGAGATCACGAAGGCATCGAAGGACGCCGAGGTGGAACGCCTCATCCTCGAGTACGCGGGGGGTGCCTCGACCTTGTCCTGCCCTCGGGACGGCCGTGTCATGGCGAGACGTCCGGTCGGCGAAGCCTCCCTCGACGTGTGTCTGGGTTGCAAGGGCGTGTGGATGGACGCTGGGGAGATGGAAACCGCGGTACGCACCTTAACGGGGGAATTTTCGGCCGTCGACATGCGCCCGCAGCCGCTGGGCATCATCCGCGGGGCGGTCGTCTCCGGCCGGCTCTGGGGGTCGGGGCGGGCCCTGCAGGTGATCTTGAATCCGCCGATGAAGCGGCAGTACCCGCGGGACAATCTTTGACTCAGGCGCCCTTCTTCTTCCGCCACATCCGCCAGCTGAGAATCGGTTCGCGCGCCGCAAGGACCTCGTCCACGCGCGAGACCGTCGTGTTGTGGGGCGCCGTGCGCACGACCTCGGGGTCCTCCTCCAGGATTTCCGCCACGGCGTCCGCGAACGCGTCGAGAGTCTCCTTTGATTCCGTCTCCGTGGGCTCCGGCATGAACGCCTCATCGATGAGGTGCGGGAAGTACACGGTCGGCGGGTGGAACCCGTGGTCCATGAGGCGCTTCGCGAGGTCGACCGTGCGCAGCCCGCGCTCCTTCAGCCTCGCGCCGCTCGCGACGAACTCGTGCTTCCGCAGTCCGGGGTAGGGCGTCTCGAGGTGGGGGTCGAGCCGCTTCTTTAGGTAATTCGCGTTGAGCACTGCACGCTCCGTCACCCATCGCAGCCCATCGCTGCCCTGGCTCAGGATGTACGCGTACGCTCGCACGAGGAGGGCGAAGTTCCCGTACCACGCGCGCACCTTCCCGATCGACTTCGGTCGATCGTAGTTGAGATGGTACTTCGTGCCGTCGAACGCGACCGCGGGGACGGGAAGGTAGGGCTCGAGGAACGCCTTCACACCCACGGGTCCGACGCCGGGACCGCCGCCACCGTGCGGGGTCGTGAAAGTCTTGTGGAGGTTGAAGTGCAACATGTCGAACCCCATCTTGCCTGGGTTCGTCCTGCCGAGGATCGCGTTGAAGTTCGCCCCGTCGTAGTACAGGAGGCCGCCCGCGTCGTGCACAATCCGCGCGATGTCCTCGACGCGGCCCTCGAAGATGCCGAGCGTGTTCGGGTTCGTGAGCATCAGGGCGAGAGTGTGCTTCCCCGCGGCCTTTTCCAGCGCCGCCAGATCGACCTGCCCGTCGCGGCTCGGCAGCTCGACGACCTTGAACCCGAGCATGCCCGCGGTCGCGAAGTTCGTCCCGTGGGCCGTGTCCGGGAGCAGGACTTCGTCCCGCGCACCGTCGCCTCGGTCCTTCAGGTATGCCTGCGCGAGCAGGAGCCCGGTGAACTCGCCTTGCGCGCCCGCCGCCGGCTGGAGCGTCACCGCGTCCATGCCGCCAATCTGCGCAAGGATGTTCTGAAGCTCGTACAGGATCTGGAGGCTGCCCTGAACGGTCGCCTCGTCCTGATACGGGTGCGCGTGCCGCACCTGCGGCAGCGCCGCGAGCTCCTCGTGGACCTTCGGGTTGTATTTCATCGTGCACGACCCGAGCGGGTAGAAGCCGGAGTCGATGCCGAACGTCATCTGGCTGAGGCGCGTGAAGTGGCGGACGACCTCCCATTCCGGGAGGTTCGGCAGGTCGAGGTCCTTCCGCTCCAGGTCTGGCGGGAGGACGCCCGGCTTCGAGGGCACGAGCGCGTTCGAGGGCTTCTCGAACAAGAGCGGCTCGTCCCAGATCGCCTGGCGGAACCTCATGGAACCATCTCCATCGCCGCCGCGAGCTTGTCATAGTCCGCCGGGCGATGCATCTCCGTCGTCGCGAAGAGGGCGGTGTGCCCGAGCTCCGGGAAGTGCGTCTCCAGGGAGAGACCTCCGTGAACGCCCCGCGCGAGGAGCGAGCGGTGCACGTGCTCGTAGGGGACCTCGGTCCGGACGACGAACTCGTTGAAGTGCGGCCCCGAGAACGCGGGGGCGTGGAACCCTCCGACCTTCGCGATCCGCGCCGCCAACGTCCGCGCCCTCTCGATGTTCTCGGTCGCGACACGCCGAAGTCCGTTCGCCCCGAGTACCGACATGTACGCGGCCGACGCCACCGCCAGCAGCGTCTCGTTCGTGCAGATGTTCGACATCGCCTTCTCGCGGCGGATGTGCTGCTCCCGGCTCTGCATCGTCATGCAGAACGCGCGACGCCCCTCCGCGTCTCGCGTCATGCCGATCACGCGACCGGGCATCCGGCGGATGTGGTCCTCCCGGCACGCGAAGATGCCGAGAAGCGGCCCTCCGAAAGCGACCGCGTTGCCGAGCGCCTGGCCCTCGCCGATCACGATGTCCGCCCCGAAGTCGCCCGGAGGCCGAGCCACCGCCAGGCTGAGGGGGTTCACGCCGACGATGAGGAGGCTTGAGACGCTGTCCCGGATCTCGTCCAGACGTTCGAAAACGCCGAGGAAGTTGGGGCTCTCGACGTAGACCGCCGCGGTGTCCGGACCGACCGCGGCCTCCAGCAGCGCGGAATCGATCCTCCCGGTGTCGCGATCGAAGGGAACCTCCTTGTAGTGGAGCCCAGGCCCACGGCCGTAATTCTCGAGGACCTGGCGGCGTTCCCAGTGCATCGCCCGCGGCAACACGATCTCCCGCTTGCCCGTGATCCGCGCCGCCATCAGCGCGGCCTCCCCGAGCGCCGTCGAGCCGTCGTACATGGAGGTGTTCGCGCCGTCCATGCCCGTGAGCTCGCAGACCATCGACTGGTACTCGAACAGCGCCTGGAGGATCCCCTGGCTCAGCTCCGGCTGATAGGGTGTGTAGGAGGTGGCGAACTCGGAGCGCGACGCGATCGCGCGGACGCTCGCGGGGACGAAGTGGTCGTACAGGCCCGCGCCGAGGAACGTCGGCATGTCGCGCCCGACGCGGTTCTTCGCGAGGATGTCCGTGACGCGGTCGACGACCTCGGCCTCGGACAGGCCCTTCGGAAGCGGGAGGCCCTCCACGCGGACGTCTGCGGGAATGTCCGCGAAGAGCTGGTCGACGCTCGTAAGCCCGAGGGCCCGGAGCATCTCGTCCTCTTCCTCAGACATCGCGCGGCCCGATGGGGAAACGGGGGCGCGGTTAAAGGCTTGCGGCGGTCTCGCGTTTGCGTCCGACGATCTGGAACGCGTTCGCGACCTTCCACCACGACGGATCGCGCTCCACCAACCACTTTCCGAAGCGATAGAGCCGCGTGGTAGGGCGCAGGGGCGGCACGAGATCGTGCGTGAGTCCGTGGCGGGCCAGCAGGCCGGTCGTCTGGGAGAGGGAAAGAGGATAGATGTCGTATCGCGACCCCCGGCCCATGAACCGGACGTAGCGGTCCGCCCACCGGCGGGGAAGCCACGAGAGGAGAGGGAGGCCGAAGTGGCCCTCCACGGGCCACCAGCGGTTGTTCGTGGTGAGATAGAACACGCCGCCAGGTGCGAGGCTTCGCGCAATCGCCGCCGCGACGCCCTCCTGGTCCTCCACGTGTTCGATCACGTCGCTGCAGATCACGAGGTCGAACGAATCCGACGCGAGGTCGAGCACGGAGATGTTGCGAAACGTCGTGTTCGTCCTTCCCTCGCGCTCGGCCCACGCGCGCGCGCTCTCGAGAAGCCCTGGGTCGCTGTCCACCGCCACGACGGACCGGACAAGCCGAGAGGCGGGGACGCAAATCGCCCCGTAACCGCTCCCGATGTCGAGCATGCGGCAGTCCGCGAGAGGGATGCGTAGAAGGGGTCGCACCAGGTCGAGGATGTCCGCGATATGTTCCGCGCGGTAGAGCCTTCGCTCGACGAACTTGGTCTGCAGCCGAGGGAGGCTCATGTCTTGTGCGGCACGAGAGGCCGCCGCCATAAAGATTCGCGCGGAGGAAGATGCGCCTTTTCCGGATCGCTCACACGTGACGGTATAGGGCCGTCATGGGGCGAAGTCCCGCACGACGAGCCAGCCGCTCCGATGCTCCACGGTCGCCCACCACGCGAAGCCAACGCGGTTCTTCGACTCCTCCGTCGCCCGTTCCCCGCGGAGATGCGCAATGAACAGCGCGAAGAGGATCGAGTGGCCCGAGACCATGACGGGTCGCCCGGGGTGGCGGCGCGCGATTTCCGTGAGGTGGTGGATGATGCGTTGCGCCGCGTGGTTCAGCGACTCGCCCTCGTCGTTCCCATAGTCGAAGTCGGCCCAGCACCGGCTCTCCGTCTCGCGGTACGTCTCCTGCGGCACGTCCTTGTCCGTGGCGGACCACTCCTCGAGGCCGTACACGGTCCGGATCGGCCGGCGGAACACCGCCGCCAGGACGCTGGCGGTCTCCACCGATCGCGCGAGCGGGCTGCAGTAGATAATGTCCGGGATCGGCAGCGTCCAGCTCGTCCCGACGTCGTGGACCTGTTGGAGGCCCACATCCGTAAGGACCGCATGGGCGAAGTCCTGCGTCCGAGGCCGGTCGATCTCCCCGTGGCGCACGAGGTAGAGCGTGGTCGGCTCAGCCACCGGAGACCACCGCGACGACCCGGATGCGATCCCCCTCGAGCAACGCCTCGTCCTCGGGGAGCGGCGTCTCCGCCCGCAGGAGGATGTGCGCGTCGGGTGCAAGGTCGAGGGCGGTCAGAAGGTCGAGGCCGCTGGCCGGTGCTGCAAGCTCCATGGACCGATCGACTCCGCCGGGATGGATGTGCACCTCGATGCGCACGGGCCCGCGAAGTCGCGCGAGCGTATTAAAGGACTCGGCCGCGCAGGTCCTACCGCCAGGGCGTGAACGTCTCTCTCTGCATTTCGACCGCGTACGCGTCGCTGACCGCCGTGTTCCCGCTCGTGTCCACCGCCAGCACGCGGTATAGCAGGACGGCGCTCTCTGCGAACGAGCATGGCTCGGGCGTCGTAATCGTAATCGTGTACCGCTGCGGCCGCGCCATCGTCATCGGCGGGTCGACAGGCATGCTGAGCTGCTCGGGGCAGAACGCCATGTACGCAACGTCGACCTCTACAATCGGGGACAGGCTTGACACCGTCGCCTCGACCGTCACGGGCACCTGCGGATTCGGCGCGCTCTGCGTGTGGGTGACGTCGGTGATCTTGAGGTTGGACGCACCATTGCGCAGGACCGTGCCGACTTGGACCGTGTAGGATTGCGAGATCGTCGGCGCCCGCGTCCCTGCCGTCACGCCCGCGGCGAACCAGACCTCGGTCCCGGACGGGAATCCGGGGATCGACGCCTCGTATGTGCGGCCGCCGACGGGGGTCATCTGCGTCGCCCCCGAAAAGATCGTTGCGAAGTATGCCGCGTACTGAAGATTGACGTTAAGGGATCCGAAGACCTCTCCAGCGAGGGTGAGGCGGACGTTGATCGACTCGTATGCTTTGACGGATTCCGGGGCGGAAACAGATGCGACGCGCAGCGGACCGCGCACGTTCTCAGGGACGACGGCCGTCGTCGAGGCCACCACCAACGCGGGGAGCGCGGCGAGCACCGCCACAAGCCCCACGAGCAACAGGACCTTCCGGACCGGCGTCTTCCTTCGCACAACAGGCTGAGATTCCATAGACTTGCCCTCCTTGGGCGGCCTGCGAAATACATGCACGGTAAAAAAGCCTTCGGTCAGATGTCGCACCGGCGTACGAGAAGGCTTTGGCGGCGATGGGTTAATAGGGAGGCTTTTCTAGACGGGGAAGCTAGAGCCCAGGTCGCGAAGCTCGGTATCGCGGCGGTCTCGAAAACCGCTTCTCGGAAGGGAGCGCAGGTTCAAATCCTGCCCTGGGCGTCCTTCCCTCTTCCCTCTATGAGGACTCGGGGATCCTCGACTTTCCCCGCTTGATGAACGTGCCGTTCTGGTATTCCTCGATCGCGACCTCGAGCTCGCGCTTCGAGTTCATGACGATCGGGCCCCACCAAGCCACGGGCTCGCGGATCGGCTTCCCCGAAATCAGGAGGAACCGAAGGGGATCGTCGCCGGTCGCTTCCACGCGCACCGTCTCCCCGTCGCGGAAGATCACGAGGTTTTCAGAGTCCACGGTCTCCCCGCTCTCGACATCGAATCGACCCTTGCCCTGAAGGACGTAGGAGAATGCGGTGCGCCCCTTCGTGGCGGTGTGCTCGAACACGGTGTGCGGCGAGAGGCGGACGTCGAGGTACTCGGGTGCGACCGAGATGTCCTGCACG
Organism: uncultured Methanomassiliicoccales archaeon; assembly: GCA_964396265.1. Classification (GTDB taxonomy): domain Archaea; phylum Thermoplasmatota; class Thermoplasmata; order RBG-16-68-12; family EA-27; genus EA-27. The sequence goes on along the minus strand of CAYNEM010000007.1, from coordinate 68,922 downwards.
GGGCCGGTCACGCCGCCAACCTGCCCGGCGATCACGCGCACCTTCACGCCCTTCGCGGGCTCCGCTTCCGGAATTCGCGTCCGCTGGACCTCCTGGTATTTCGGGTCCATCATCTTCTGGGACGAGGGGAGGTTCACCCAGAGCTGGAACCCGCCCATGAACCCGTCCTTAGGGTCCCGGGGCTTCGGCATCTCCTGATGGATGATGCCGCTCCCGGCGGTCATCCACTGCACGTCCCCGCCGCCGATCACGCCGCGGTTCCCGAGGCTGTCCTCGTGCTCCACGAAACCGTCGAGCATGTAGGTGACCGTCTCGATCCCCCGGTGCGGGTGCCAGGGAAATCCTGCGACGTACTCCAAAGGGTTCTCGGAGCGGAAGTCGTCGAGGAGGAGGAACGGGTCGAGACGCGGGACCTCGTGGTTCCCGAAGGCGCGGCGCAGGTGGACCCCCGCACCCTCGATCGTCTCGCGGCTCGGGAGGATCGCGTCGACCGCTCGCGGAACCCTCGACTCGGTCGTGTCCAACGAGGGTTTCAGCCTCGCGTCATATTTGAATGTGTGGCGGTGGATTGATGACGGCGGCCCGATGGAGGCCGGGCTTGTCGACGGGGATGCGGGAACCCAATCACGCTCGTGAACGTGCACGTAAAGGTCGCTAGGGGTTCGAGATACGCGTTCCCTTTAGCGGGAGTCTCGCAGCGACATCCCGGCACCCTGACTTTCTGACACCGACAGGTTATCAGATAGGCTCCGTGAAACTATCTTTACTGATTATTGCAATCCTTACCTGCAATCCTTCCTGGTTATTGCAATGGGCCGGTTTGCTCGTACAGATTATGCGCATGGTGCACCGGTGCGGGCCCTATGGCGAAGGCGTCGCGAGGGAAGGAACAGTGTTCTCCCCGACGTGAGGAGACACCCTCGTCCACCGAGCGACCACATCGAGCCGCCGTGTTCATCGCCTTTTCCTTGATCGCCGTCTCCTTTGCCGCGCTTCTGCAATCGACGGCCGCGAGTCCAAGCTCCCAGGTCCCGGCCATCGCAGACCTCCCGCTTCCGATCCGCGGCCCGAGTTTCCTCAGCCTGAATGGCTTCCACTTCGATCCCCTCGCGGAATCGCCTTCCCTTCCGGCGCCGCTTCGATACGACGACGCGACACGGACGGAACTCAGCCACTACCTGATCCAGTTCGATGGACCGATCGCGACGAGCCACCGCCAGGAGGTGGAAGACGCGGGCGCGATCGTGCTCTACTACATTCACGAGAACGCGTTCCTCGTCCAGGCCGACGCCTCTGCGCTCGCGAACGCCATGCGCAGTACAAGCGTCCGATGGACCGGCCCCTTCGAACCGGCCTACAAGCTCAGCCCGCGACTATTCGAGGAACAACCTCTCGAGAGCGCGGGCAGCCGTCCGCCGCCAACCGGGCCGCCCCTTTCCAATCAGGAGGAAGCCGTCACGGACGCAATCGCGCCAGAGCGACGTGCGTCGGATGATGGACTCGAACCGTCGCGCATTCGCGTCGTCGTCCTTCCGTTCGAACGATCCCGCACGATGGATGTCGCGCGCGCGGTCCTCGCCCTCGGGGGATCAGACGTGGAATCGTCGTCTGCGTGGACGGGCATCGTGCGAGCCGCGATTGACAGGGACGCGCTCGTCGCCCTCGCCCGCAATCCGACGGTGATGTGGATCGAGCCCCAGACGGAGGCCTACGCATTCAACGACATCGCCCGCTGGGCGATCCAGAGCGGCAACACCACGAGCCATGCGACCCCCATCCACGCGCACGGGATCCTCGGGACGGGACAGGTCGTGACCGTGGGCGACACGGGAATCGACCACCAACACGATGCCTTCGAGGATCCGGGCCAATCCACTCCGGGTCCAACCCACCGTAAGGTGACGGACTACTACGTCCCGGGGGATGCCGGAGGGGACGGCTCGGACAACGGAATCAACCACGGGACGCATGTGTCGGGGACCATCGCGGGGGATGATGGGGTCTGGCATGTCTACGACGGGGACGCGACCGGATCTGGCGGGACCGCCGGCCCTCACGACGGGCAAGCGTTCGATGCGAGCCTCCAGGTCCAGGACCTTTCGACGGACGGCTCAAGCATCTACACGCCCACGGACGTGCACACGATGTACCAGGAGGCTGCGGACCGGGGATCCACGTTCCACACGAACAGCTGGGGGTCTTGCTGCGGGGAGTACATCGCGGAGGCGGTCGAGACGGACGACTTCCTCTGGCGCCATCCAGACTTCCTTGTCCTCTTCGCCGCGGGGAACGCAGGGTCGGGAATGGACACGCTCAGCCCGTTCGCGGTCGCGAAGAACGTCATCGCCGTCGGCGCAGGACAGAATGGGGCGGGCCTGGAGAGCGTCGCGTACTTCAGCAGCCGAGGCCCCGCCAGGGATGGACGGATCAAGCCGGACCTCGTCGCGCCAGGCGTGAGCATCTGGTCGGCGCGCGGATGCGATCCGGGCGGCGCCTGCGACGACTACATCCAGTATTCAGGGACGAGCATGGCGACACCCACGGTCGCAGGCGCGGCCGCCCTCGTGCGGCAATACTACATGGATGGCTGGTATCCGACAGGCACGAAGGTTTCCGCGGACGGCTTCGTGCCCTCCGCAGCCCTCCTTAAGGCGACACTGATCAACGGCGCGGTTGAGATGACGGGCACGAGTTCGTACGACAACGGGGAGACCCGGTATCCGAATTTCGTCCAAGGCTGGGGCCGCGTCCAGCTCGACGACGGCCTCTTTTTCCAGGGGGACCCCCGGGGACTCCTCGTCGACGATCGGGCCGGGGGCCTCCACACGGGGAATACCGTCACGTACACCCTCGCGATCAGAGACACGTCAACGCCCATCGAGATCACGGTCGTGTGGACGGACTATCCCGGCGTCGCGTTCACGAGCCCGAACCTCGTGAACGATCTGGACCTCGTCGTCCGTGCGCCGGACGGAACGGTCTACCGCGGGAACCAGTACACGGGCTACAACCCGGGCCAGTCCCAGCCGAACCCTGGAGGGACGGACCGCCTGAACAACGTTGAAAGCGTGCTCGTACGGACCGGCGTCCAGCCGGGGGTGTGGACCGTCACCGTCTCCGGGTTCAACGTCCCGCAGGGGCCGCAGCCCTACGCTCTCGTCATGGTCGGTGGCCTGGCGGGGGAGAGCGGAGTCGTCCAGATGGACCGGAACATGTATCGCTCAAGCGCCAAGGTCAATATCACGGTCGTCGACACCGGACCGAACCGGGATGGGAATGCCCCCGACACCGTCAGCGTGAGCATGTCGAGCTCCACAGAAGCCACTCCGGAGGCGGTCACTCTCATGGAGACCGGCCCCTCCACGTCCGTGTTCACTGGCTCCATTCAGCTCCAGAACAACTTGACGCCCTCCCCGGACGGGGTCCTCCAAGTAAGGAATGGCGACACACTGACCGCGCAGTATTCTGATGCGGACGACGGCCGCGGAGGGAGCGGGCCGGTCTATGACGATGCGACCATCGACGACGCTGTGCCCGTGATCTCTGCGATCTCCGCCGCCAATGTGCGCTTCTTCCGCGCGACGATCACATGGACGACGAACGAACGGGCTGATTCCGCCATCGCTTGGGGACCCAGCCGGCCCCCGACCGCCGCTGCCTCCGATCCCCGATGGACAACGAGTCACTCGACCCTCCTCGAGGACCTCGCCGCGGACACCACGTATTACTTCGGGGTGGCGTCGACGGACGAGGCGGGAAACCGGGCCTTTGACGACAACGGGACCAACTACCACACGTTCCGCACGCCGCAAAAGCCACCGAACGACCTCTCCTCCCCGGATTGGCCGGAGTTCCACCACGACGCCTCGCGGGGCGGCGTGAGCCCCGTCCCCGTCGGCCTCCCCCTCTCGCCGTCGTGGACGACGACCGTGGGCTCGCGAATCCGCTGGAGCGGGACGGTCATCCACGATCGAACCATCTTCTTCACGGAACGAGAGGGGACGGTCAACGCGGTGAACCTCACGACGGGCGACCTCAAGTGGCAAGTCACAATCGGGGATTCCGGTCGGATCCACGGCACCCCGGCGGTGAAAGGCGGCGTCGTCTACGTGGCGATGTCCACGAATTCCGGCTCCTCGATCACCCTGTTCGCCCTCGACGAGACGACGGGCGCGACGAATTGGAGTGCGCGGGCATCCGCAGGGTCGGCTGCGGCGTTCACGACCCCTGTCGTCGAAGGTTCCCTCGTCTTCTGGCACGACAGCAGCGGAAGGACCCTCCGTGCCAACGACGCGCTGACCGGGGCGAGCGTGTGGACGTTCCGACTCCCCGCGCGCGGATACCATGGGCCGACGTACTGGTCCGGAATCGTGTACATGACGGACACGAATGGAGACGTCCTTGCGGTCGACGCCCTGATGGGTATCGAGTTCTGGCGGACCGACATCGGAACGACGATCACGTCGGCGCCGACGGTCGTGGACGGTGTGCTGTACGTTGGGGACTACTCCGGCACACTGTTTGCGCTCGACGCCCTCTCCGGAAAAAAGCTCTGGGGGAGCCGCCTTGGTCGCACGTTCGACCTGTCGTCGCCGGTCAAGGCAGAGGGTCGCATCTTCGTCGGCGTCTTCGCGAACGAGTCCGGGAGCGGGCGGATGTACGCGCTCGACTCCGCCTCCGGCGACGTCGTGTGGTCCTACGACATGTCGAGTGGCGGCGTCGCCACCTCCCCCGCGTACGTCAACGGAACCGTCTTCCTCTCGACGTGGGACGGGAACCTGTACGCCTGGGACGCCGCGACGGGGGCCCTTCGCCATCAGTTCCTGCTCGCGACGAACGGAAGCACCTCCTCCGTCGCCCTCGCGGACGGGTACCTCGTCGTCGGGGACGAGTTGGGGAAGCTCTCCGCCTTCGCCTTCGCGTCGAAGAGCGACATCCTGCGAATCGAAGTCCTCCCGTCGAGCGCGCAGATCGGCGTGACGAACATGACGCGGTTCCAGGCGCGCGCCTACGACGCCGATGGGAACGCCGTCCCCGGGCTGCAGTTCGAGTGGTCCTCCCGGACGGGCCTCGGAACGATCACACCGACGAATTCCTCCGGGGAAGAGGCGGACTATGCGGCGGGAACGGTCACGGGGACCGACACGATCGATGTGACCGCTCGAAGCCTCTCCGCGACCGCGGAGGTTCGAATCCTCCCGGGACCGACCGACCGTCTCGACCTCGCTCCAACCTTCGTGAACGTCACGGTCGGACAATTCATCCAGTTCACGTCCACGGTCTACGATCACTACGGAAACCCGGTGCCCGACGCGTCGATCGGTTGGTCCGTCGCCGGCGGGATCGGAACGATCGACGCGACGGGGCGGTTCACCGCTGCGACATCCCCCGCGACCGGGTCCGTGACGGCCGAAGCGGACGGGGCCGCCAACACCGCCCACGTCGAAGTCCGAGTCGGCGCCCTCGCGAGAGTAGAAGCGACCCCGGGCCAGGTGCAGGTCAAGGTGGGTTCGACCGAGACCGTCCGGGCGCAGGGCCTTGACGCGTTCGGGAATCCGATCCCCGGCCTGCAATTCACCTGGACGACGAGCATCGGAACAATCACGCCGACGGCCCCCAACGGCGACACCGCGAGCCTCTACGTCGGCACGAAGACGGGGAAGGGCGCGGTCACGATTTCCACGGAGGACCAGTCTGCCGACGTGCCGGTCACTGTGAGTCCCGGCACCGGAAAACGAATCAAGCTCTCATCTGGCATCGCCTCAGGTCCCCTCACCGTGCCTGCGGGAAGCACCCTCACGTTTCAGGCGACCGCCCTCGACGAATACGACAACGAGCTCACGAATGCGACGTTTACCTGGAGCGCGAGTCCGGAGATGGGTCCGATCAATGTGTCAGGGGTCCTGCACGCCGCCATGAAGGTCGCGAGCGGGACGGTTTCCGTGACGACCGTCGCGGTCCCGGACGCATCGGCGGCCCTCAACGTGACGATCGTACCGGGCCCGCTCACGACGCTCACCCTGTCCGCTTCCTCGGCGGCCGTTCCTGCCGGCGAATGGGCTACCTTGAACGCGAGGGCTCAAGATCTGTACGACAACCTGATCACCAACGCGACAATCACGTGGTCGACGACGATCGGTCAGGTCGCCGCCCTGGATGACCAGGGGACCCAGGCGCTCTTCACGGCGCCGGCCGATGCGGGCCTCGCACACGTCACGGCCTCCTCCGGGTCTGTCTCCACCTCCAAGGACCTCGAGGTCATCCCCGCGAGCATCGCAAGCCTGACGATCAGCCCACGCTCTCAGCGCGTCGCGGCCGCCGGCACGCTCCGCTTCGTCGCGACCGCGACCGACGCCTCCGGTAACTCTTGGACGGGCGTCGCCGCGACTTGGACGGCGTCCGCGGGTTCGATCGCCAACGATGGGACCTTCACCGCTCCGACGACAGCGGGGTACGTGGTGATCTCGGCGTCCGCGGCGGGCACCCGGTCCGAGGGAGACGTGATCGTCGTCGCCGGTGCGGTCGATCGAATCCTCGTCGTCCCTACCTCCCTCCGCCTACCCGCGGGGAGCAGTGCCTCCCTTGTCGCCGTCGCCATCGACTCTCATGGAAACGAGATTGCGAACGCTACCTTCAGCTGGTCCGCAACCGTTGGCACGGTACAGCCGTCCCCCGACCGACGGAGCGCCACATTCTCCTCCGGCGAGGCAGCGACCAGTGGCGCGATCCTCGTGACCTCCGGGGACAAAAGCGCGGCGGTCGAGGTGACGGTGACCGGCGGGGGATCCCCGTGGGACGGGCTTACGGGACAACCCTTCGGTCCCCTCGTATTCCTCGTTTTTCTGGCGATGGTGTCTGGCCTCATCTGGCAATCCGCTCGAAACCGGCGGCTTCGGAGGCGAAATGCGAAGCTCGACAAGGCGCTCCGAACCCTAGCGAGTCCCCCCCGAGCGACGGACCCATGGGAATTCGACCGCTTAACTCGCAGCAAATAGCCTCGGAATGCATCCGCTAGTCACCGCGGAGATGGTCCGCGCCGGGGAGGCCGCACCCATGCGATTGGCGTTCAGAAAGAACGGATCCAAGTTCGTCGGCTGCTCGAGATCGCGACGTTGCTGACCTCCCCCAAGACCGTCGAAGACTCGTGGACCGCAGTGCCCAGCGGCACCGAAGAGCCCTTGTTGTCGCTGTCAAGGGGATCGTGGACGGTCCGCCCCTCCGTCGTGCGCGCCCGGTCCAGAGTGAAGGATGCGTAATCGCTCGTGGATTCGGTGTAGGTCGAGTCGCCGGAGGAAGTCGTCAAGGAGCTGTCCGAACCCGAGCCGCGCGCAGGGATCGCGGACGGCTCGGAGCCGACGGGGACCGTCTTGGCTGGAAACGGAGAGCCCGAGCATTCGTCGTTCGGATGGGACTCGTACCTGACTGCCTCGTACCTGAGGAACGCTCCAATCTCGTCCCTCACGGTCGCGCTACCGGGGATGGAGACGCCGAGGAGATCGTCGCAGCTGCTCCATTCGTCGTCCTCGTCGTCCCTGTCGTCATCGCCGCCATCGTCGTCCCAGTACTTGCGGATCTGCCGCTGCCCGTCGTCAATGAACTTCCCATCCTTGATCGAAAAGGACTCGCACGCACCGGTCGACCCGAAGTAGCTGTCATCGCCGGAGTACGTCGCGCGGTAGCTGTACGATCCCGGTCCGAGTGTCATCGGACTCGATTCGGTTCCTACCGGGAGTGACTCCTCGAAGAACGACGCGCCCTGGCAGTTGCCGTTCGAGTAGAGGTTGTACGCGATCGTTCCCGTGAGCGGGAATCCCTCCACGGCACCCGTCACCCGTGCACAGTCGTGGACCGTGGTGCCGAGGGGCAGGGATCGTCCCGTCATGTCCTCCTCGCGGTCCGCACCACATAGGATCCCGCTGTCGTGCCTATCGAAATCTTCGTAGTCGTCGTCGTCCCCGCCCTCGCCGTCCCTGTCGTCGTCCCCGCGGCAGCCCCCCTCATCGTCATCGTGCCTTGGACCGATGCGGTGCATGCCTTCGTCATCGTCGTCGTCGTCACCGGGGCAGTCCGCATGGACCGCGGTGAGCGTCCTCGTGTCCACCTTCCCAATCGTGAAGGGCTCGCATACCCCCGTCGAACCGCTGTAGTTGCCGTCGCCGGGAGTGAAGGTCACGCGGTAGCCGTACGATCCTCCGTCAGGCGTACTTGTGGGGGATTCGGTTCCCAGCGCAAATGGCCCCTGGGTGATCGACGTCCCCTGGCAGTTGATGCTTGAGAAGAGTTGGTACGTAATCGTTCCCGTGAGCGGGAATCCGTCAACGGCACCCGTCACCCTTGCACAGTCGTGGACCGCGGTGCCGAGGGGCAGGGATCGTCCCGTCACGTCCTCCTCGTTGTCCGTCCCACAGAGGACCCCGCCGTCATCGCCGCCATCATCGTCGTCATCGTTCGGGTCGACGCCGTCGGTGTCGTCATCGTCGTCGTCGTCATCGTCCCCCGAGCAGCCCCCTTCGTCGTCAACGTCCTCGTCGTCACCGGGGCAGTCCGCGTGGACCGCGGTCAGCGTCGTCGTACCCGCCTTCTCGATCGTGAATCGCTCGCATACCCCCGTCGAACCGCTGTAGTTGCCGTCGCCGGAGTAAGTCGCGATGTAGCCGTACGACCCCGCCCCCAGCGTAATTAGGGGCGATTCGGTTCCCAGCGCAAATGGCCCCTGGGTGATCGACGTCCCCTGGCAGTTGATGCTTGAGAAGAGTTGGTACGTAATCGTTCCCGTGAGCGGGAATCCGTCAACGGCACCCGTCACCCTTGCACAGTCGTGGACCGCGGTGCCGAGGGGCAGGGATCGTCCCGTCACGTCCTCCTCGTTGTCCGTCCCACAGAGGACCCCGCCGTCATCGCCGCCATCATCGTCGTCATCGTCGTCGTCCCCTCCGTCGTCATCCTTCGGGCCTACCCCGTCGGTGTCGTCATCGTCGTCGTCATCGTCGTCATCGTCCCTGGGGGGGCAACCGCTTTCGTCGTCGTCATCGTGCTGTGGACCGATGCCCGGTGCGCCGTCATCGTCCTCGTCGCCGTCACCGGGGCAGTCCGCGTGGACGGCTGTGAGGGTCGTTGTGCCCGCCTTCTCGATCGTGAAGGGCTCGCACACGCCATCCGAGGGATTGAAGTTGTGGTTGCCGAGGTAGAACGCCTGGAAGCCGTATAGACCCGCCGGGAGGGAGAGCGTTGAGGAGGACGCTGGAACGAGGCCGCCGGACATCGTGACCGTCTGGGTGCCCGGGAAGGGACCGCCGGGGTTGAACAACAACATCGCAAGCGTGCCCGACCCGCAGTTCCCTATGAAGAGCTTGTAGGTGACTTGGCCGGTGATCGTGACGGGCGGGATGCTCCCGTCGGCGAGGGAGACGAACGCACAGTCGTGGACCGCGGTTCCGAGGGGCAGAGATAGTCCCGTCACGTCCTCCCCATCGTCGTCCGCTCCGCAGAGCCCGCCGTCGTCCCCGTTGTCCTCATTGTCGTCATCGTCATCGTCGCCTGATTGCGGGCCGATGCCCGGCGCTCCGTCGTCGTCATCGCCGTCGTCATCGCCGCCATCATCGTCGTCCCTGGGGGGACAGCCCCCTTCGTCGTCGTCATCGTCGTCGTCGCCCGATTGCGGGCCGATCCCGGGTGCGCCGTCGTCGTCGTCATCGTCGTCGTCGTCCCCCGGGCAGGTCACATGGACCTCCGTGAGAATCTTCGTGTCCCCCGTGAACTTGTTGTTGAAGGTGCACGTGACGGTCTCGCCCGCTTGCAGGGAAATCGAGCCCGCATTGCTCCCGTCCGAACACACCGCGCTTTCCAAGTCCCAGTCTGGCGGGAGGTTGACCTCGATCACGGAGTACGTGCCGGGGTTCAGATCGCCGCTGCTGTGCTGCCCCCCGTCGGCGAGGAAGAAGTTCGCCGCCCAGGAGGGATCGAACTCGAACTGCGTCGTGGATCCGTCGGGGTTGGTCTCCTTCTTGACGACAATGAATGCGCCGTCCTCGTTGTAGAACGTGCAGGTGATCGTCTCGCCGGCTTGGAGGCTGATCGAGCCGGGGGTGCCCTCGGTGCATGTCACGTGGTCGAGCTCCCAGCCCGACGGGAGGTTGACCTCGCTCACGGAGTACGTGCCGGGTTCGAGGTCGCCACTGTTGTTCGTCTGTCCGTCCGACAGGAAGAAGTTCGCCCCCCAGGACGGGTCGAACTCGAAGACCTGCGGGTCTCCGTTGGGATCCGTCTGCTTTTCGACGATGATGAACGCGTCCGCCTGGTTCGTGTACGTGCAGGTGACCTCGTCGCCCGCGGCGAGGCTGATTTCCGCTGTCGTGTCGCCCGTGTTGAAGGCATCGCTGCCGCCGTTCACGAAGGACCCCGAGACAAAGCGGCCGTACACGAAGGTGGAGCCGCCCTGCGCCCCCTGGTCCGAGCTGCACCCGATGTTTGTCAGGTCCCAGCCCGACTCTCCAAACTCCTCCACCGTGTAAGGCTCGGGGAAGAGATCCGCGAATTCCTTCGACTCCCCGTCCTTCAAGGTGAAGGGCTCAATCGGAACACCGAACTCATAATCGAAGTCCGTATTGTCGCCGTCGGGAGCCGTCTCCTT
>CAYNEM010000007.1:58056-58192 GCA_964396265.1 uncultured Methanomassiliicoccales archaeon | reverse complement strand
GAACACCGAACTCATAATCGAAGTCCGTATTGTCGCCGTCGGGAGCCGTCTCCTTCAGGATGGTGACCGTGCCGAGCTTGACGTTCGTGAAGACGCAGGTGATCGTCTCCCCCGCCTGGAGGGAGAGGGAGCCCGC
>CAYNEM010000007.1:0-57956 GCA_964396265.1 uncultured Methanomassiliicoccales archaeon | reverse complement strand
CGCCGGGGTTCGTCTGCTTCTCGACGACGATGAAGGCGTCCTTCTCGTTCGTGAAGACGCAGGTGATCGTCTCCCCCGCCTGGAGGGAGAGGGAGCCCGCCGTCTCCGAGTCGCCGTTCGAGGACGTGCAGACCGTGGAGGTGAGGTCCCAGCCCGCCGGGACGATCTCGCTCACGGAGTACGTGGCGGGGCTGAGGTCCCCGCTGTTGTTCTGGCCGTTGTCGGAGAGGAAGAAGTTCGCCGCCCACGAGGGATCGAACTCGAACGACTTCGGGTCCCCGCCGGGGTTCGTCTGCTTCTCGACGACGATGAAGGCGTCCTTCTCGTTCGTGAACGTGCAGTGGACGGTCTCCCCCGCCACGAGGACGATCTTCACGAACCGGTCTCCCAGAGTGAACGTCGCGTGGAAGCTCGTCCCGTCGCTGCTGAACGTCCAGGTCGAGGCGGTGCCGTCGTCCCGGACGCAGGTGATGTCGACCAGATCCCAGCCGGACTCTGCGAGCTCCTCGACCGTGTAGGTGCCGGGGTCGAGGTCGCCGCTGTTGTCCGTGCCCTCGTCATTCAGGACGAAGTTGGAGGCGTCGTAGGAGGTGTCGAAGTCGAAGCCGGAGGCGCCGTCGGGGTCCGTCTCCTTCTCGACGATGATGAAGGCGTCCTCCTCGTTCGTGAAGACGCAGGTGACGGTCTCGCCGGCCTGGAGGGAGATTGCGGTGTTGACCTCGGTACCGCCCGCGCTCGACGTGCAGACGACGCTCTTGAGGTCCCAACCGCCGGGCACAATCTCGACCACGTTGTACGTGCCCGGGCTGAGATCCCCGCTGTTATGCTGCCCACCGTCAGAGAGGAAGAAGTTCGCCGCCCAGGAGGGGTCGAACTCGAAACTTCCCGAAGCTCCGTCAGGGCTGGTCTCTTTCTCGACGATGATTACGGCGTCTTTTTCGTTCTTGTAGGTGCAGGTGACGACATCGGCGGCGACCAGACCAATCGTGGCCTTCCTGTTCGGCTGGTCATAGGTAATCGAGCTCGTCTTCTCCTTGATGCAATCAACAATGATGAAGTCCCACCCGGAGGGGGGAGTCGACTCCGTGAACGTGTAAGTGCCCGTGTCGAGGGCGGTGAACTCCGTGCTCCCGGTTCCCTCGGTGCCGACTCCTCCGCCCGTCGTTGTTATGTCGAAGGAAGATGGCACGTCGGTTCCCGTCGCGGTGAAGGGGAAGATGTCATTGTCGCCGAGGCTTTTCTTGACGATCTTGATCTTGCCAGGCGGCAGGGCGGCTCCAGCCGAGACCTGGTTGTCCCTGTTCCCGATGGCGTCGTCGTCGAACTTGGTGTAGCTGATGTGGAAGGGTGAACCGGATATGCTGCTCGCGCCATAACCAACGCCCCAGCCTATCGCGGAACCGGGAGGATCGATCCCAATCGCGAGATGGCCGGCAAACCACAGACCTACGAGCTGGTCCGCTGTCGACGTACTGAACGAGATTTCGATGTCGACGTCGCTCGTGCCGCAATTCTGGAAGCATGCGGTGGAGGGGACATGTCCGAGAATGGTTATCGTCGGTGATGTGGCGCCGCCAACCTTGATGTACCGGCTGGCGGGATACTCTCGGAGCGAAACTCCGTCGAACGAGTCGGAGGGGATTGAGGCATCCGTCGCCCCACTGAACACGCCGGAACATTCGCTCGCTGTCACGAAGCTCGGAAGATCGTCACACTCCTTCAGGAGGGAGCCGCTTTGTGTCAGATTCACGGTCGTCAGGAAGTCGTAGGCGTATTCGTCCGACTTCGTGAACGCGTATCGGATTCTCATCGTGTGACTGCCCGTGTCCTGGATCTCATGGAATAGTCGCTGAGGAACCGCATTCCCCTCAACATAGACCGAGTTCGCGGCGTTGATGGCTCCGGTTGTCCAGTCACAATCGTCTTTGATCTCGTCATTGTTCGAATCGTTGCGGCATTGCTGGAAGTCGATCTCCGCATCCCAGAAGGTCGTATTCGCATAGTTTGTTCCATCAAACGCCTCCAGGAGATACAGCCCGAAAATCCCGTTGAGGGTATAGGTGGTGTTGAATGCACCCGTGCCATTCGTGTTCGCCGTCCAGTTGTCCTGTGCGCCATTAGGCCTGGTGACGGTCATGTTGACCGCATGATCGGTCAGGAATCCCGTACCATTGATCAGCACGACCTCTTCGGGATAGTAGTTGTCTTTGTCTGTCCAAACCTTTGGCGGATCATCGGCCCTCGCGACAGGAGCGAGCATCGATGCGAATACGACGAACAGGCCCAACGCCGCAATCCCCATCGGAACAATCGCGCTCGATCTCTCTGACCCTACACTCTTGGACCTCGATGTCATTCCCCTTCCCCCGGCTCTTACGACCCGTGTTGCCTGCATGTCTGGATAGAAGAACGCGCTAGCAGGAAAGCGAACTGAACCTAGACGCCCGCTTGCCCCCCACGAACTCCCCTCGTCATCAAGACATGTCCCCCGTGTCGACCCTTGAGCAGAAAGCATAACCGGGATAGGTATAAGTCTCTAACGGAAATTCTCAGGGTCGATAACACCGCGACCATCCTCGAACCTCCCGTTCTTGCGCAAGCGTTCGCGAACCTCGCATGGCCTGCTTTCGTTGGGTGGGAGAACGTCGCACGCGATGCCCTCGGAGCCTCGACATGCTCTATCTCGGCGACGAACTGCATGGAGAAGTCCGCGCGTGTCGCAGGCCTCACGCGCGAAGAGCTTGGCGGTGAGGCGTTTCGCTTTGGCGAACTTGGGACTCGTGGTGTATTGTACCTCCTCAAATCTCGTGCCCTCGTTCTTTGAGACAACGGGCGGCGCAGCGAGGGAATCCTGGGCTCGAGCATCTCGCGCCCGTGGCGGATGACTTCGACGGCGCGCACGAGGGTAGCCGCGGAGAAATCCATCGCGCGTTCCACGCGCGGCCCCGTGCCCGAACGTATGGCGGCGGATTAATCCCCCCGACTGCATGGGGGAGCCGTGACAGTTCTCCTCGAGGATCGGGAGGTCGTGCGACCTTTCCTGTTCCGCGATCCTCTCCGCAACGCGACGGTCATCCATCGCACGTTCCAGCACCCGGACTTCACCCTCGCGTTCGCCGACCGCCTGCCGGACCCGTCGGCCGTGCTCGCGCTCAAGGCCTCGGACCACCCCGAGGCGCCCCACCAGTTCGCGATGCACGCGACGGACCCAACCGCCGCACGTCATGTGCTCAGCTCTGTGCCGCCAGGATCCGCGATCTTCCATGTGGCGGACGAACTCGCGTTCCCCGCGATCCACCAGCGTCTCCGGGTCGGATGGTGGGGGGAGGCGATCTACTACGCTATGGAGGCGAAGGACTTCCGCGACGAGCAGAAGCACGACACGGCTCCCCTCGATCCGAAGTACTCGGAGAAAGTCGCGAAGATCTGGGCACCGGACTGGCCCGCGACAGGTTACATCCGGTCGCGCATCGAGGAAGGCCTAAGCGCCGCCATCTACGTGGACGGGGAGCCGGTCGCGTGGTACCTGACGCACGTCGAGACGGACAACATCGTCATGCTCGGCTTCCTCCACGTCCTTGACGAACACCGCCGGAAGGGCTACGCGAGAGCTCTCTCGTGCGCGCTGATCCGCGAAACCTTCGCGAAGGGCAAGACGCCCGCATGCCATGTGTACAAGGACAACGAACCGTCGATCCGCCTGATGGATTCACTCGGGTTCCGCCGCGTCTGCATCCAGGCGTGGGGGGACGGAGTCTCACCGGGATGATCGGACCGCGATCTCCTCGATGCGCCGGACGAACGTTGTCTTGCCCTCTGTGTATGCCTCGCGGTTCTCACGAAACCGCGCCGCCAAAGCGCGCTTGAGGTCCTCGTATTCCCTCGCCATGTCTGGGTGCGCCCGCAGATAGTCGCGGAACAGGAGGTGGCGCTCCGAGAACTCCGAGCCAACCTCGACCATGTGGATGTGATGCGTCCGCGGCTTGATCTTAGGCCGCGCCAGAAATCTTCGCTCCGGCGTCTCGAGCTCACGCTCGGGGACATATTCGTACCCGAGACCTTCGAGTGACGGGATGACGACCGGGGCGTCACCAAGGTTGCGGAGCCCCACCAGGATGTCGATGATCGGTTTGGCCGCCAAGCCCGGGACTGCGGTGCTGCCGACGTGTTCGATTGCCACGCCCGGCAGCCCCACCGCCGCCAGGATCCGGGCTCTCTCCGCCTCGAACAGCAGCGGCCATTGTGGCTGGTAGTCCTCGATGATGACCGGATACTCGGGATCGAAGCTCAGAGCGATTCAACCCCCAGCGGGACCACGCGGAATCGTCCCCGACTGAACCCCCAGGCGTCGGTCGGCGTCACACAGGCCACTGCACGGTCGCCACGATGATCGCGACGGCGATGCCGATCCCGAACGCGACCACGAACCAGGGCGGGATCTTGAGCGCCTTCTCGTCCTCTTGGTCGAAGTACCGGATGAGGCCGGCCGCGGAGTGGAACCCTTCCCCGCGCTTTTCGCCCGCCATCGCGGTTCGCATCCTTCCCCGCGTATTAAAGGATTCCGCGGTCGGCAGCGCCCGGGGGAAGGATTAATAACGGTCGGGCCGAATGAGCGTCCTCCCGGGGGAGCGACGTGGACACGCCGAAGCATGCGGACGCGCCAAAGAACTACGTGTTCATCGGGAAGAAGCCCCTCATGGACTACGTCCTGGCGGTCGTTACCCACTTCGAAAGCGGCATGCCCGAAGTCGTCGTGAAGGCGCGAGGGCGGAACATCTCTATCGCGGTCGACGTCGCGGAGGTCGTCCGCAGCCGGTTCATCCACGACGCGAAGGTACGCACGGTCCAGATCGGCACGGAGAAGCTCTCGGGCGAGGACGGCAAGACCGCGAACGTGTCGAGCATCGAGATCTTTTTGGCGAAGGGCGCAGGGTCCTGAGAGGGCCCGGGGTTTGGCGGCGATCATGGACCTCTCACCCGTCCGCGACGCCGCCGCTGCCGTCGACTGGTCGAAACTCGGCGAGCGCGCGCTCTGCGATGCGTGCCTCGGGCGGCTGTTCGGCAAGGCCGGTCACGGGTTCACGAATCCGGAGCGAGGTCGCGTGGTACGCATGGGCCACGGGATCCGCGACGGACCCTGCTGGCTATGCGCCGGCCTCATGACGGAGGTCCCGAAGTTCGCAGAGCTCGCCGCCGCCAAGCTCGCGGAGTGGGATTATCGCACGTTCCTCGTCGGCTCCAAGGTCGAGCCCGAGGTCGCCGCCCGGGAGGAGTCCCTATGGGACGAGCTCACCCTCACTCAGGGCGAACCGGTCAAGTCGGAGCTCAACCGCGAGGTCGGCAAGCTCATCGCCGCCAAGACGGGGAAGGACGCAGACCTCAAGCACCCCGAGATCGCGGTGCAGGTGGACACGCAGTACGACGTCGTGGAGCTCGACGTGGCCCCCCTGTTCGTCTACGGACGATATCGCAAGCTCAGCCGCGGTATCCCCCAGACCCGATGGCCGTGCACGCGCTGCCGGGGGAAGGGATGCGAACGCTGTGGCGGCAAGGGGAAGATGTACGAGACCAGCGTCGAGGAGATCGTCGCGGCCCCCCTGATGGCGCAGGTCGGCGGCACCGCCCATGCGCTCCACGGGATGGGGCGGGAGGACGTCGACGCCCGGATGCTCGGGAACGGCCGCCCCTTCATCCTCGAGGTGTCGCGCCCTCGGTTGCGGAGAGTCGATTTGGCGGCGGTGGCGGCCATCGTGAACCGCTCGGGCCTTGCGGAAGTCGAAGGTCTCCGCATGTCCACGCGGGACGAGGTCGTGGCGGTGAAGGAGGACCGTGTCGACAAGACCTACCGCGTCCTCGTTCGGTTCGACGCCCTGGTGGACCCCGCAAAGGTTAATGAAGGGGTCGGGGGTTTGGCGGGAGTGCGCATCGCGCAACGGACTCCGGTCAGGGTGTCCCATCGCAGGGCCGACCTCGTCCGCAAGCGCGTCGTGAGGGACGTGCGCGTCGTCCGGGCGGAGGGCGGGGAGGCGGAACTCCTCGTGACCGCGGAAGCGGGCACGTACGTGAAGGAGGTCCTCCACGGCGACGGCGGGCGGACCGTGCCGAGCCTCGCGGGGATCCTCGGGGTCGGTTGCGAGGTGCTCGAACTGGACGTCGTCCGGATCCACGACGAGGTGTGAGATGGTCAAGGCCTCCAAGGGCATCATGGAGAAGTCCCGGCTGAAGTTGAAGCGCCGGGCGCGCCAGCGCGGGCTCTCGCCCATCACGCGGGCGCTCCGCACATTCAAGGTCGGGGACAAGGCCACGATCCTGATCGACTCGAGCGTGCAGAAGGGATGGCCGCACCACCGGTTCCACGGGCTCACGGGCACCGTCGTCGAGCGTCGCGGACGCGCGTACGTGATCGACGTCCGGTTCGGCGGGAAGATCAAGCAGGCGATCGTGCTTCCGGAGCACCTGAGGAGCACGTAGGGGGTTGCAATGGAGGAAGAGGAGCAGTACCTGTCTCTCGCCGAGGTCCGGTCCCTCCTCGAGCGCGAGGAGCGGGAGCGGGGGGCGCTCAACATGGAGCAGAAGTACGCGCTCACGCACGCCCAGTCCTTCGGGCGTTTCCCGCTGGAGCAGACCGCGCAGCTCGTCCAGGACCTCATGGCCGTCGAGATGATGACGCTGGCGAACGCCTTCAAACTCGTCGACATCCTCCCGACGCACGCGGACGACGTTCGCGCGGTGTTCGCGAAGGAGCGATTCTCCCTCAGCAAGGAAGCGGTGGACCAGGTCGTCCAGATCGCGGCGAAGTACCTGTGAGGGGACCGCCGTGGAGGACTACGCGCGCATTCTTGACCATCTCCCGCAAGGCCACCCGGACCGCTCGCGGTTCCAGCGCGAGCCGCTCGCCTACGCGCTCGGGGAGGACGAGTTCAAGCTGTTCGAGCTCGTGCCGAAGGAGTCGGTCACGCTCCTCGCGAGCGATCGCGTCTACATCGGCAAGGACGCCGATCAGCGCGCGCATATCCTTCACGTGAAGCGTCGCGTGGGGTTCGAGGAGCTCACGACCGCGGCGCAGAACGAGTTGCCCCTCCTCATCGCGGACATCGTCCGGGAGAAGGAGGACCGGTTCGTGCGCTTCTTCAACGAGGCCCAGGCGATCACGACGCGGTTCCACATGCTCGAACTGCTCCCCGGTCTCGGGAAGAAGACGATGTGGGCCATCCTCGAGGAGAGGAAGAAGGGGCCGTTCAAGTCGTTCGAGGACCTCGCGAAGAGGGTCTCGATGGTCCACCACCCGGAGAAGCTCGTGACGAAGCGGATCGAGATGGAGGTCGCGGACCCGATGCAGAAGTACAGGCTGTTCGCGGCGCGCTAGGTCGGCGGGGCGGACTCCTCGACCACCTCGCGCTCGATGCGCTCCGCGTCCGTTTTCGTCACGTGCAGGAGCTTCCGGACCTCCTCGAGAACGGACCGGGACTTCTCGAGCGGCCGGTGGGCGATGGCGTGGCGGATCAGGTCCCGATACGTCTTCCGCTCGTCCTCCATGGTGCCGAGCACGCGCTCGAGCGTGTCCGACTCGATCCGACGATGGTCGAGCTCGGAGATCTCGAGGTGCTGGCGCAGCTGCTCGAGCAACAGCTGTTCCGTGGCGGTGACCTTGCCGTCCTGCCAAGCGGTGATCATCGCTTTCGTGTACGCCTCGATCTTCGCGAGGCGCTCGTCCATGTCCCGCTTCCGCCGCTCGTCGATCCCTTCCAGCTCGCGCAGGTCGAGGACGGGCCGATCCATCGCCTCTCGCACGATGTCGGAGAACGTGAGGCGCACGGACGTTGCGCGGTCGATCTCATCGAGTGTCATCTCCTTCGTGCTGCCGTTCACCACGACCGGCACGCGGATCGTGCTCAGATGGTCGCGGATCGACTTCGAACGCTCCCATCCCCGCGCGCTCAGATAGTACGCAAGCATCCGTTGCTTCATGCCGCCGATGTGCGCCTTCCGCTCGGCGACGGCCCCTTCCGAGACTAGCTCGTCGAGGTACCGCGACACGTGCTTGCGATGGATGCCCGCGGCGAACGCGACGCTCTTCTGCGTCAGGGCGACCGGGAGCTCGAACCGCTCCTCCATGCCCTTGAAGTCCGACAGGTAGAGGAGGACGCGCTCCTCCGTCGTCAGGGCGAGGCGGCTCGCGGCCATGGCGCGTAGGATGGGTCAGCGACTAAAGAAACCGACGGATAGGCTCATGAGCGGCCCATGGCGGAAAGGGCGTCGGTCCATTCCGCCTGCACGACGTTGCCCCCGACGGACGCCGGACGGATGCGGCTCACATGTAGCCGGACTTCTGGAGCGTCAAAAGGTCGTCCGTGCTGAGCTTCTCCCCCTTCCGGAACCGCTCGAAGATCATCTCGGCCTGACGCTTCGTGTCGATCTCTTCGACAACCTCGCCTGTGCGGTCCCTCAGCCGGATGCCGTGGACGATCTTGTCGTAGTCGTGGACCTCGCGAATGGAATCGATGTGCTTCCGATGCTCCTCGTCCGCGAGCATCTTCGTCTTGATGAACTCCTCTTGCGCGCCGTCCGCCTCCCGGCGGAGCGCGTCCCCCTGTTCGAACAGCGCGACCATCTGGTCGTGCTCCTTCTGCGCCGCCTCCGCGAGCTCGCCTACGCTCTTGTGCGACGCCTCCGCGATGTCCTTCGCCTGACGGAGCTCCTCAATCGCCTTCTTCACGTCCTCGTCCTCCTCCAGCTCCTTCTCGCGCTTCGTCACTTCCTGCTGGAGGCGACTCATCTCCTCAATGAGTTGCCGCTCCTCCGAGGGCTTCATGACACGCGTCTGCTGTCGGAACTCGAGATCGCGGAGCTCCCGCTTCAGGCGGGTGACGGGGATGCCGCCCTTGGGCACCCGCGTGCGCTTGATGTCGTTCGTCTTCATTAGGAGGTCGTTGACGCGTCGGTTGTACTTGTCGCGCTCCGCCTTCGCCGCCTGGACCTGCACGTTCAGTTCGTCGCGAAGCTGGCGGTGCTGAGTCGCCTGTTCGACCAGCGCTCGGACCTGGGCGTTGAGCGCGTCGCGTCTCTCGACCCACTCCCGCGTGAGGAGGTTGAGCTCGTCGCGCCGCCGCCGGTGTTTCTCGGCCTCCGCGTTCGAGACCTCGCGCTTGCTCTCGAGGTCCTGCAGGCCTTCAACGGGGACGTTGGCCCCCATACAAGCGGCGACTGTAAGGAGGGACTTTAACCTTTTCCATGGGAAAAACGCTACGGGGCGCTCTTGCGCAGGATTGTGTCGACGATCGCGCCGAACGCGTCCTCGACGTGCTGTCCGGTCTTCGCGCTCGTCAGATAGAAGGGCCACGAGCGCTCCGCCGCGAAGGTCTTGATGGCGCTTTCCTTGAGGAGGCGGTCCTGCGCAAGGTCGAACTTGTTCCCGAGGAGACACACGGGGATGTCTCCCGCGACGCTGCGGATCGCCTCGGCCCATGCGTCGAGTTCCCCGAGCGTCTCGGGGCGCGTCACGTCGCACACGGCGATGATCCCGTGGGCTCCATGGTAATACGCATCTTTGAGAAGCTCCCGGACGTTCTTGTTCCCCCAGATGTCCCAGAGGATCATCGTGACGTTGGGGCGTCCGTCCCGTTCGCTCGCGTCGATCTCCTTCTTCGTGACCTTCGCGCCGAGCGTCGCGATGTACCGATCGTCGTACTCGTCAAGCACATACCGGCGAATCAGGGAGGTCTTGCCGACCATCGGCTCGCCGGCGAGGCACACCTTGACCTTGGCCCTGTTCTTATCCATGCCCTACGTCCCCAGAAGGTATTCTCGCAGGCAGAAACAGCTTACCCGCATATAACCCCTGACATTCGATTATCCGCCCCCGATTCTCACACCCGGGTCCGGCGGTGGGACCGGGGGGTAGGCCAGTCGGTAACGGAGGTGGGCCGCGGCGCCTGCCCGGAAGCAGTACTGGACGGTCTGGAAGTCCTGCCGGAGCGAGGCGACGTCGCGACCTACCCGGGCAGGGTCCTCGTTTCCCACGATGACGCGCGCCATCAGGTCCGCGACCTCGGTCATGTGCGATTCCTTCATCCCGAGCCTGGTGAGCTCCTGGCTCCCCAGGCGGATCCCCGACGGGTTCACAGGGGATGTGTCGCTCGGCATGAGGTTCTTGTTCGCCACGATGTTCGCGCGCTCGAGCCGGACCGCGACGTCCGCTCCGCCTCCGTGCCCCGTGACGTCCACCGCCAACGCATGGGATCGCGTGAAGCCGAGGTGTTCGCACACGACGTTGACGCCGCGTTCGTGCAGCGCCTCCCCCAGGGCGCGCGCGTTCCTCACGACCTGGTCCGCGTACGCGCGTCCGAACTCGAGGTGTTCTGCGAGGGTGATGCCGAGGGCCGCCATCGCGTGCAGGTGATGGTTGCTCACGACGCCCGGGAAGACGCCACGGAGGAGCTTCTTCGTCATCTTGTCGTCGCGGGGTTCCGCGAGGAGGATTCCGTGCTGGGGTCCGGGCAGCGTCTTGTGCGTGCTCCCCGTGATCACGTGGGCGCCCTCGCGGAGCGGGTCCTGGAAGGCCCCTCCCGCGATGAGGCCGAGCACGTGTGCGGCGTCGTACCACACCGGGCAGCCAACCTCCTCCAACGCATCGCGCAGTTCTCTGAGGGGAGTCGGGAAGAGGAAGACGGACTGGCCGAACAAGGCGATCTTCGGCCTCGTCTCCTTCAGGACGCGGATCGTGCCGTCGACGTCGATGTTCATGTCGCGTCTGTTGAAGGGGTACGTGACGGTCTTGCACCCCCGGACGCCTACGGACCCGAACTTGGCGGTGGAGATGTGGGCGCCGTCGCTGAGCGCGACGCTCGTGATCGTGTCACCGGGCTCCGTCAACGCGAACAGCACCGCCAGGTTCGCGTTCGTCCCCGAGATCGGGCGGACGTCCGCATGCGAGCACCGGAAGAGCTTCTTCGCGAGGTCCGTGACGCGCGTCTCGACCGCGTCCACGTACGCGTTCCCCTGGTAGTAACGCTCTCCGGGAAGTCCCTCCGCGTATCGGTCTTGGAAATCCGTGAGGAGCATCTCACGCGCGAGGGGGCTGATTAGATTCTCCGACGCAATGAGGGGGAGCGATTTCGAGAACCAAGCGTGGTGCTCGTCGACCTGTTGCTGGAGGAAATCGACGTCCTCGTTCATCGGGCACGGCGAACAAGGGTAGGATTCTACAAATAGGTATCCTTGGTCAGAAGACGCGGACCTTGCCCGCGACCGTCCGGTCCGTGATCTTCTGGATGTGCTCCAAGCCCTCGTCCATGATCCCGGTAACGGTGTCCTTCACCGCGGGCAGCTTGACGCCCTTCGCGAGCGAGAGCTGCGCGACGGCCAACTGAGGTTGGTCGATCGGCTTCCCGATCTGGGAGACGATGCGGACCCAGACCTCTTCGACGTCGCCCTTGCATTCCTCCGCCACCTTGTGGGCGATGTCGAACGAGAGGAGGTTGTAAAGTTTGCCGACGTGGGTCACGGGATTCTTTCCGGCCGCCGCCTCAAGGCTCATCGGTCGGTACGGGGTGATCAGGCCGTTCACGCGGTTCCCCCGGCCGACGGACCCGTCGTCCCCGTTCTCGAACGAAACGCCCGTGACCGTCAGGTAAACGATGCCCTCGTAGTAGTTGTCCCCCGTGTTCACGTCCACCGTCACGGTCCGGTCCGTGAGCTTCGCGGAATAGTCGAGCACGCGCTCTTTGATTTCCTCAATCACATTCACGTAGTGGTCCTTGTCCGGCACGTACTTGTCCACGATGGCAGCTGCGATCGTCAGGCGGACATTGTCGCCCCGTCGCACCGCCATGACCTTGACGTCTTGGCCGACCTCGCGCAGGTCCTTCTTCATTGGTCCGTTAATCAACTCCTCGGTTCTCAGCGCGAGCAGCTCCGTCTGACTGTACGGTGCTGCAGCGACACCGAAGGACGTGTCGTTCGCGAGCTGCTTCTGCGTGTTGTACAGCCCGCGCAGGTCCACGCTCCCCTGCCCGATCTTGCAGTCGATGACGGCGTCAGCGTCCACATTGAGGTTCGTGCAGGTCTTCGCGAGATAGTCGTGCGCGGCCTGCACCGCGGTCGTGCGATAAGGGAGTCTCTCGCCGTTGACCTGGGTCACCGCGCGCCCGACGAGAAGGATGTATGCGGGCTCGAGCACGACGCCGCCGCCGAACTTCGGGGCGCTCTGTCCCCCCACGACCTGTACCTCGTCCGTGTTGTGATGGAGGATGCGCTCGAAGCGCTCGACGTACATCTTGCACAGCGCCCGAGAGACGGACTCCGCAAGACCGTCCGCGATCGAGTCCGGATGGCCGATTCCCTTCCTCTCGACGATCTCTGTGCTCTGACGCTCGATGGGCGTATGGCTGTGTGCCTCGACGATGATGTTTCGCGTCACGCCGCTCCCCCGGAGCTGGGCCTCAAAGACAGTATACCCTTTATTAGGCTTCTGTCGCGGACGCGCTCTGCACGGTCCGGAACCCGTGCGCTCGTTGGCGGGTCCCTCGCAGTCATCCCCTAGCTGGCCTTCTGTCCTCTAGTCCTGGTAGGGGACCTCGAGCTGCAGGAAGTCCTGCGCGAGGACGGTGTTCTCGAACACGCTCTTGCCGTCGGAGAGGATCGGTTCGACCTCCTCGTACCGCGGGCTCACATGGGTCAGGGCGAGGGTGCGGACGCCCGCGTCCTTCGCGACGGTCGCGGCCTGCCGGGCCGTGCTGTGCCCGTAACGGTTCGCCTTCTCCTCGAGCTTCGACTCCGCGGTCGCGTCGTGGATGAGGAGGTCCGCCCCGCGCGCGAACTCGACGAGCGCGGCGGTGGGCATCGTGTCGCCCGTGTATACGATCTTCCTCCCGCGGCGGGGGGCGCCGAGCACCATGTCGGGCGTGAACGTCGCGCCACCTACGCTGACCGTGTGGCCATCCTGGAGGCGCCCCCAGAGCGGCCCCTCGGGGATGCCGAGCGAGATCGCGCGCGCCCGGTCGAACCGTCCCGGCCGGTCCTTCTCCTCGAGGGAGTACGAGAGCGCGGGGACCGTGTGTGCAGCCTCGAGAGCGCGCACCGTGTACTCGCCGAAGTCCACGACGTCGCCGCCGGACATCTCCCGCACGGGGACCTCGAACCCGGGCGTGAAGTACCCCAGGGTCAAGAGCTGCCGCATCAGGTCCCGCATCCCGCGCGGTCCGTACGCCTCGAGAGGCGCCTTCCGGTCGTTCATCGTCATGGACTGCACGAGCCCCGGCAGCCCCAGGAAGTGGTCCCCGTGAAAGTGGGAGACGAAGATGCGGGACACCTGCATGTACGAGAACGGTGACTGCATGAACTGACGCTGCGTGCCCTCGCCGCAGTCGAACAGCACGATCTCGGGTCCGCGCTTGACCGCGACAGCGCTCACATTCCGCTTGGGTGTGGGCCAGCTGCCGGAAGTCCCCAGGAACAGGACCTGCATCGCGCCGCCAAGAAGACGCGGCCCGTTAAAGGTTTCCGGAAAAGCGAAGGCCTTTTCCCGGGCACCCGCCATCGCGGGCCGATGGTCCGGGTCGACGGCCGCTCGCTTGCGATCAAGGACGTCGTTGCGGTCGCCCGGGGGGGCGAGATCGCGGTCCTCTCGCCCGGCGCGAAGCAGGCCGTCGCCCGATCCCGCCGGGCCCTCGAGCGCGTGGTCCGACACGGGGGGCTCGCGTACGGCATCAAGACGGGATTCGGGCAACTGGAGAACGTCTCGATTCCCGAGGAGCAGGTCCGGGAGCTGCAGCGGAACCTCGTGCGAAGCCACGCGGTCGGCGTCGGGGCGCCGCTGTCTCGGGAGCAGGTCCGGGCCACGCTCCTGCTGCGCGCGAATGCGCTCTCCCGGGGCCTGTCCGGCGTCCGGCCCGAGGTCGTGCAGCGCCTCTTGGATTTTGTGAACCGCGGCGTCCATCCCGTCATCCCTTCGAAGGGTTCTCTCGGAGCGAGCGGAGACCTGGCACCTCTCGCGCACGCGGCCCTCGTCCTGATCGGGGAAGGAGAAGCGGAGGTTGGCGGGAGGGTCGTATCGGGGAAGGCGGCCCTTCAGCGCGCCCGGCTCCGACCGATAGAGCTCGAATCGAAGGAGGGACTGGCGCTGATCAACGGCACGTCCGTCATGGCCGCCCTCGGTTGCCTCCTCGTCCACGATGGCGGCGTCCTCCTGAAGGACGCGCAGGTCGCCGCGAGCCTTTCGTTCGAGGCGCTGAAGGCTAGCCCCGTCCCGTACGACGCCCGCCTGGCGGCGGCGAAGCCGATGCCGGGGTCCACCACCGTCGCCGCAAACATGAGGCGCCTCCTGCGGGGGAGCGAGATCATCCCCTCGCACAAGGGACCGCACAAGGTCCAGGACGCGTACACGCTGCGATGCATCCCCCAGGTCCTCGGGGCGTGCGGGGAGGCGATCGACTACGCGGCGCGCGTCGCGGGGATCGAGATCAATTCCTCGACGGACAACCCGCTCGTGTTCCCGGACGGCCGCGTCCTCAGCGGGGGAACGTTCCACGGGCAGAGCCTCGCCATGGCCCTCGACTTCCTCGCGCTCGCGTTCTGCGTGATCACCGGATTCGCCGAGCGTCGCATCGCGCGGCTGGTCGACGCGCACCAGAGCGGACTTCCTCCCTTCCTGACGGAGAACAGTGGACTGAACAGCGGCATGATGGTCGCGCAGTACACGGCGGCGGCGCTCGCCTCCGAGTCGAAGATCCTCGCGCACCCCGCGAGCTCCGACTCCATTCCGACGAGCGCAGGGCAGGAGGATTGGGTGAGCATGGGACAGACCGCTGCGCTCAAGTGTGGGCAGGCGTTCGAGAACGCGAGGCTCGCCGTGGCCCTGGAGTACCTCGTCGGGGCGCAGGGGCTCGAGTTCGCGCGTCCGCTCCAACCGGGATTGGGACCCCGCGCCGCCATGCGGGCCCTCCGACGGACCGTGAAGAGGCTCGAAGGAGACCGCGCGCTCGCGCCCGACGTCCAACGCATCGTCCGCCTCATGGAACGCGGGGTGCTCGTGGGATCTGCCGAGGCTGCAACCGGCGGACTGGCAGCCGTCACCCGACCTTGAACGCGATCTTCTTCTTCGCGCCGAGGGGCTTCTTGCAGGCAGGACACTGCGTCGCGCGCGAGAAGCACAGTTCGTGCATGTCGCTTCCGCAATGGGAACACCGACGGATCGTGAACCCGACCTTGATGCTACCTCGGCACATAGGGCATCGGGACTCCATGTTCGCCTTGAGCTGGGGGGCCTCCGGCCCGGGCTGCGCCGGTGCAGGCTCCGCGGGTCGTGCTTGCCCCGTGCTTGGGGTCGCAGGAGCCTCCACACGGCGGGAGCGTGCGACCTCGACGGTGGCGATGACCTCCGACGCGTACTCCTTCCCGTCCAAGATCCGCTGGCTCTTGATCTGAATCGCCAAGGGGACGGACCCGCCCGCGATCATCTTGACACGGATCGGGAGCGCCTCCGCCCCCTTCGCCTTGATCGATGGAATGTCCCGCAGCCCCTCGACCTCCACGTCCCCAAGGATCTTGACCCTCACTTCCTTCGCAAGCGCCTTCGCGCCGTTGGCGATCGTCAAGGTCGCCTCCGCCCATTCCCCCGCGACCGGGGATTGCACTTCGAACGAGGCGGTCAGGTTCGGCGCGAACGATTCGATTGCCTTCTCCGCTGTCTGGAACGCCTTCTCCGCAAGGGACATGGAGGCGTCGAAGTCCGTCTTTTTGGTCCCGATCGCCTCCGCCAGCTGGCGCTCCGCCTCCAGCACGTCGATGCCGAACTTCTTCGCCTTCCGAATCGTCGATTCCGCCTGGAAGGACCTCTCCGCGAACTTCTTCTCCGTGTCCAGGCGCACCTGGACGGCCTCCTGGCTCTCCTTCGCCGAGACGAGGGCTTGCTCGAACGAGCCCCCCATGAGGTCGTCGCGGGCCCTCGCGACGAGCTCCTCCGCACGCTTCGTGTCCGCCCCGAGCTTCCGGGAGTGTTCGAGGTTGGACTCCGCCGCCGCAATGGCTTCCTCGACGAGTCGCGTAACCCCGTCCCTGGCGGCCTCCGCGGCTGCCCGCAGGAGCCTCGTCGCCCCTTCGAAGTCCTCCGCCTCGAAGAGGGCTTTCGCCTCGCTCAGCCTCCGGTAGGGCACGCTCATGTCCGCTCCGAAGCGCCTCCCCGCGTCCGCGATGCCGCGAGCGGCGTCGCCGTCCGACAGCAGTCGCGTCTTCACGCCGGCGAGGGCCTGGTCGAGCGCCCGTTGGTACGAGCTGCACGCCGGGTCTGGGTGCCCCCCGTGGACCGCCTCCTGCGCGCGCATCATGAGTGCATCGATCTCGAAGGTGTCCACCCCCGCCGCGTCCGCGACGTCGCGGATCCGCTGCGCACGCTTCCCGATCTCGAGAGCTTCCTCGAATCTTTCGCGACGGTGGTTGAACTCCTCGCCTGTCTTGATCGCAACGTCGAGCGCGCGAACATAGTCCCCCGCCTCCAGCGCCCGCTTCGCCTCTTCTAGCATATTCTCGAGGTCGGGGATCTTCATCGAGAATCCACCGAGCTTCTTGTCCGCCGTCGCGATCGCCTTCGATGCCATGTCCTGTTGGAGCCCGACCTTCTCCGCCTCGCCCTCCGCCTGCATCGCGAGGGCGAGAGCTTGGCGGTACTTTCGCTCCTTCAGGAACTCCCTGGCCCGCAAGATCAGCTTCTCTGCGGACCGCGTGTCCGTCTTCTCCCTCCTTGCCCGTTGGATGGCCTCTTCGAATCGTGTGATCATTGCAGCGACCTGGGTCTCCCGATCGCCCTCCAAGCGCGCCATCGCCCCCTCCGCTGAGGAAATCGCCTCGTCGAACTTGCCTTCCCGGTTGGCGGCGATCGCCTTCTCAAGCAGGGACACGCCCTCGGACGAGGTGACGTTCATCGCTTCGACTTCCGTAGACAGGTCCCGAGCGCGACTCACCGCGACGCCGGCGAGCTCTCCCTTCATCTTCACGGACTCAACTTCATCGCGGGCCTCGACCGCGAGCTGAATGGCCCGCGCGAGATCCCCTCGTTCGAGGGCCTCGCGGGCGTTGATGAGTTTCTCCTCCTGCGCGAGGAAGTTCATGCCCTCCAGGGAACCCACGAGGGTCTCCGCGGAGCTGAGGATCGTCGTGACGCGCTCCTGCATGAGCTCGCGGACCTCCTGCTCACCGCGCTCGGAGTACGCGAGCGCCTTCTCGTACTCCTTGTTCTTCATCGCCTCCTTCGCATCGTCGAGCAGCTCCTTCAGATGGGGCGCGTTGATCCCTGCCCGACCTACGAGGTCGAGCAGTTCTCGAGCCGAGATGATCTTCTGCGCGCTCGTGTACAGGATCATGAGTTTCTCCGTCTCGGCCTTCGCCCGCCGCGCCAGATCCAACGCTCGCTCGTGATCGAGCCGTTCGTGTGCGCGCTTCGCCTCCAGGAGCATCTCGAGCACCTTGCTTACGTTCACGTCGCGCTTCTTCGCCTCGGCGACGAGCGCTGCGGCGCTCGAGATCGCGTTGAACACTTCCTTGTGCACGCCGACGCTCCGGCCTGCCTTGTCGTTGCAGTCGGACAGGTGCCGGAGAGCCTCCGGATAGTCCTCCACGCCGATCGCCATCTTCGCGCGCTTGAGGAGATCCCGCATCTCCGTGATGTCGACCTGCAGGTTCTTGGCCTCGACGACCTTCCCCTTGACAAGGTTGAATACGTTCTCGGACACGACCCCGATCTCTCGGATCAGTTTCTCCTTGAGACCGATGACCTCGGCGTACCTGCCGCGGTCCACGTCGGCGTTCGCCTGCTTCAGGCCGGTCTCGAGCGTGCTCACGTCGATGCCCAGCTGGATGCCGACCTGGATGGTGCTCCGCAGCAGATCGTGAAACTGGAGCCCGCGGTCCTTCGTCTTGCCCTCCGAGAGGCGCATCGCCTCCTCTAGGTATCCGTAGGCCGTCTCGAAGTCGCGTGCGCTGAGCGCGGACTCCGCGCGTTCGAGGAACATCCGGACCGAAGAGGCGTCTTCCCCGAGGAATTGCATGCTGCTCCGAAGGCCCCCGATTGTCTCATTGAGAGTGCGCTGGATCGACCGCTCCGTCAGTTCGCGGCTGCGCGTCGCCATCTCCATCGCTCGCGAGAAGTTCTTCCCCTTCCCGGCGGTGATCGCCTCCTCAAGCGCGGCGCTGGCGTCCTCGAGGCCCGCGCCCATCTTCTCCCCTGCCGTCAGGAGGAACTCCGCCTTCTCGATGACTTCCATCGCGCGGTCCGACTCCGCGCGCTCGAGATCGTCGCGGCTACGGCGCAGCTGGTCCACGGCCGTGTGGAAGTCCCGCTGGCCGAGGGCGACACGCGCCCGCTCGAGAAGACGGCGTGCGGGGGTCGTGTCGACCCCGAGGACCTCCGCGTCCGCGAACGACCGCTGGAGCGCTCGGATCTCGCCTTCGACGCTCTGGAACTCGCGCACGATCTGATCGACCGAGTCGTCCGCCTTCTTCGAGGCCTCCAGCGACTCGTGGAACTGCCCGTTCTGAAGCGCCGCACGCGCCTGGTTCAGCCACTGGAGCGCCGGAGTGATGTCCGCGCCGATGTTCTTCGCGGTGACGAATTTCTCCCGAAGGGCACCGATCGTGTTGAGGACGCGATCGAACTGGGCCTTCTGCAGCGCCTGATATCCGTCCCGCGCGAGGATCGTCGCCTGCGGGATGTCGCCCTCTCGCATCGCCTTCTCGAACTGCCAGTACGCCGTACGGGCCCGTGAGACGTCTGCGCCGATCGCCTCGGCCTCCAGGAGGAGCCTCGCGAACTCGGCGGTCCTGGACTCCAGGGTCTTGCCGAGGGACCGGTCTGCCTCCGACCGCGCCTGCTTGAGGGAATTGAACGCCTTGTCGTACTCGTGTCGGCCCACGTCCGCCTGCGCGCGGTCGAGGAGCTTCTGCATGTTCGCAACCTCACCGCCAATCTCGCGGGTCGCCTGCATCGCAGCCTGGACGTCCTGCGTCGCGCGCTGGATCTCCCCCTTGAGATCCTCTCCAACAGAGTCGAGGCACTCCTTCGTGAACGCGATGGCCTGCTCGAAGTCATTCGACTCGACCGCGGAGCGGGCGCGGGAGAGCAGGTCCTCCACGGCCGAGGTGTCGCGCCCCATGTTCTTCGCGGAGAGGATCAAGGACTGGGCCGTCGAGAACGAGGAGGACAAGTGCTCGTGGAGGCCCTTCTCGATTACCTTCCACGCATTGTTTGCGAGCTCGATTGCGCCGTCGAAGGTTTCCTTGGCGAGCGCCTCGTCCGCACGGTCGAGGGTCCCGAGCGCATTCCCGGGGTCCACCCCGGCCCCCTTCGCGAGCTGCACGTGGGACCGCGTGCTGTCGACGACCTCTCTCGCACGCGCGGAGAGCGCCCGCTTCCCGCGCTCCGAAGCTTCCTGGGCCCTCTCGAGGGCGGTCCTGTAATCCTTGCTCCCGACTGCGCCGGTGGCCTCGGCGAGAGCCTTCTGAGCCTCTATGACGTTTCCGTCGACCTTCCGCGCGCTGTCAATCATCGATTTCGCGGCGGCAATCGCGGACTCGGCGAGTTGACGCGTCTTGGCGGCTTCCTTGACCTTCTCCTCGAGCTGCTTCCGAAGAGCGACGTCGCGAAGGAAACCGCTACCCATTGGTCCGGCTCCGCATCTTGTCCTCGAGCTGGCCCCGCTCGGGTCGCGAGGGGGTGTGGGCAGCACATACCTGGACGATGCTATTTAAACGTACTTTCACGATTCGCACCGTGTCATGGACTCTCGGCCTCTGGCTTCGCAGGGGGCCCGGGTGGGGTCGTCTGGCCGGTTCCAGGCATGGGTTGCGCTGGAGCGCCGGTCCGGGTCGCCAGAAGACGCCTCATCTCCTCGCGGTCGTTCGCGGGGAGCCCGAAGAACTCGGGGAACGAGGCGCTCGTACGGAGCTCGAGGGTCTGCCCCACTGGCCTCGTCGTGATCAGTCCGTGGTCCGTGAGCGCCTTCACGTGCTCGTACGCCTTCGAGCCCACCATCCGCACGAGGTCGCTCTGCTTTACGGGTTGGTGGTACGCGATAAGAGCCGACGTCTTGAGCAGGTCCTTCGGAAGCTCCGGGGGAATGAAGTCGTGCGCCCTCTCCCCGTAGGCCGCCCGGATCTGCATCGTCCACTTCTCGCCGATGCGGAGGACCTCGATGGAGCTCTCCCGCTCCTCGTACCCCTTGGAAAGCGCGGAGAGGGCGGACGTCACGACCTCCGCCGGCAGGCCCGTGGTCTGCGCAATCTCCTCTGCCGCCAGAGGCTTGCCCGCGCTGAACAGCGCCGCCTCGACCACGCCCGATTCGCTCATGCCGCCACCTCCGGAGACTTCGCCTCGGGTGCGAGGGCGGCCGCGACCGTCTCCTCCTCCGAGAGGCGCTGCACGTAGATCTCCCCGAAGGGGAGGTCCTTCTGCAGGAGGGCCACCTTCTCCATCTTCGCGAGGAACAGGACGGCGACGAACACGGTGACCCGGTCCCAAGGGTCGCGGGTCGCGAGGCTCTCGAAGGCCACGGGGCTCCCGTTGTGTTCCATGATTCGGGACCACGTCAGGGCCATGTCTTCGTTCAGGTCCTCACCGTGCACCTTGCGCTCGAAGCCCACCGTCGTGCTGACGGCGGCCCGGTTCTTCTCGCGAATCGCCGCAAGTTGGAGCTGGAGTTCCGCCTCGACGCGGGCTTCGTCGAACGCCTGCATGAGCTCGACGAGCGTGACCGCGCGCTTCCCCTCGCGGCGGATCGCCTCCTGGAGAGGGACGTGCCCCTGAAGGACGGCCTGCGTGTAGTCGAATTCCTGCGGCGAGGAGTACACGTCGAGCCCCGGGTCCCACTCCGAGAAGTAGAAGTCCCCCTGCGGCTTCGGCGGCTCCGCCTTCGCGACGACCTCGTCCGTCTGCAGCTTCAGAATCGACCACGCCATCGCGACAAGCTTCCCCGCGGTGACGAAGTTGACGACCCCGTCGTCTCGCACCTTGTCAAGGTACAGCTTGGTGAACGCCGCCAGATCGATCTCCCAGGGGTCGAACTGCGCGTCGAGCACGAGCTCGAACGCCGCGGCGATCGCTTTCTCCATCGGATCGCGGACCGCCAGGTAGTGGCCGTGCTCGATCTCCTGGACCATCGCCATGTAGCGCGTGATGCGCTCCCCGCCCTCGTGGTCGCTGAGCAGCGCCTTATGGAACATCAGGTGGTTGAGGACGTCCTCGTACTGGGTCACGCCGGCACCTCCTGTGTGGGCTTCTCTTCCTGGATGTCCGCGAGGTTGACCTTCATGATCAGCTCACTGATGCCGTCCGACCGCATGGTGACGCCGGCGATGTGGTCCGCCTGCTTCAGGGTGACCTTCCTCAGGCTGATCTGAACGAATTGCGCGGCGTGGGAGTTGCGGGCGATCATCCGCGCGACCTTCTCCGCGTTCAGCGCGTCGAGGTTCTGGTCGACCTCGTCGAGCAGGTAGAACGGGGAAGGGTCGTACTGCTGGATCGCGACGATGAAGGCCATGGAGACCAGCGACTTCTCGCCGCCCGAGAGGGCATCGAGTCGCAGGACCTTCTTGTGGGGCGGCTTCGCTCGCATGATGAGGCCGCCTTGCAGCGGGTCCTGGTCGTTCTCGAGGACGAGCTCGGCCTCGCCGCCCTCGCTCAACTCCGCGTACACACGCTTGAAGTTCTCGTTGATCGCTCCGAACACCTTCAGGAGCCCCTCCTTCTTCTTCCCGTTCAGCTCCTCGACGAGATTCAGGAGATCGGCTCGCTGCGTCTCCAGCTGCTGGAACTCCTGGCTCAGCCCCGTGTGGCGTCTCTGGTGTTCCTCGTAGTCCTCGAGCGCCCGCAGGTTGACGTTCCCGAGGGCGTTGACCTGCGCCTCCGACTCCATGATCGTACGCTTCAAGGTCTCCAAGCTCGGGAGGTCGCCTTTCACCTCGATCGCGACCGCCGCAATCTCCTCCTCGGCCTGCCTCAGCTTCCCCTCCTGCTCACCGAGCGTCTGCTGAATCGCGAGGAACATCGCGTCCTTCGACTCCATCTTCTGCGCGACCTTGTCGACGGCCGCCTCGAGGTTCGTCTTCTCCTTGTACGCCTCGTCCCGCCCCGTCTGGAACTCCCGGACCTCGCGGTCCGCGTTCGCGGTCATCTTCTCAAGGGCGCGGATCTCCTTCTCCATCTCCTCGAGCTTGGACGAGGAATCCGCGATGTGCGCGGCGGTCTCCTCCAGGTCCCGCTTGTTCGCCGCCAACCGTCCGTCTATCTCTCCGAGACGGTCGCGGAACATCTTGAGCTGCGCCTCGTAGGTCTCGAGCTTCGCGCCGAGCGCGTGGAATTCCTCCTGAAGCTCCGCCTTCTGCGCGGCGAGCTGCTTCATCTTGGCGGCGACCTGCTGCGGCGTCGCGTCGATGACCTGCTTCTTCCGCCCGTCGCGCAGGGCTTTCAGCTCTCCGAGCTGCTTTCCCAGCCGATCGAGGTCCTGCCCGGTCCGGTCCGACGTCTTCCGCAGATCGACGAGGCGGTCCTTCTTCGCCTTCAGGTCCTCGTCCGCCGCCTTCAGCCTGGCCGCCATCTCTCGGCGTTGGCTTTCGAGCGCGTCGAGCTTGACCTCGGTCGCGCCGGTCGTCGCGCCCACCTTCTTGAGCTCGCCCTCGATCGTCGACAGCTCCGCGCGCGTCGCCGCCAGCCTCGCGCGCGCCTTGTCCGCCTGTTCCGTCGCCTTGCGGAGGTCGGACGCGACCTTCTCCAGCTCGCCCCGCGATGCACCGCCAAAGCTTACGGGGGCCCTCTCGAGATCCCCGCCGATCATCGCCCCGGAGGCCTCGATCAGCTCCCCGGCGAGGGTGACCATCCGGATGCCGCCCATGAGCGAGCGCGCCTGGTCGAGCGTCTCGACGACGAGCGTGTCCCCGAACACGTAGTAGAACGCGTCGCGGTACTTCTCGTCGAACTCGATGAGGTCGATCGCGAAGCCGAGCGTCTCCTTGGCGGCCATCATCGCCTTCCCGCGCGGCCGCGCGCTGAGCATCTTGTTCAGTGGCAGGAACGTGGCCCGCCCGGCGCGCCCCTTCTTCAGGAACTCGATGCCCTCCGATGCGACGACGTCCGTGTCGACGACGACCGCCTGCATGCGGTTCCCGGCCGCCACGTTCATCGCCACCTCGAACCGTCGGTTTGCCTTTGCGAGCTCCGCGACGGTCCCGTGGACCCCCTTGATGGAACCCCGGTCCCTTGCCTCCAGGACCGCGGCCACCGCCCGCGAGTAGCCCTTCGCGAGGGCGTTCGCGACCTCGGATTCCGCCTTGAGGCGTTCGTACTCCCGCGTCAGGCCGAGGATGGCTTGTTCGAGCTCCTGCGTCTCCCTCGAAAGCTCCGCCTCCTCCTTGCGCCTTGCGTAGAAGTCCTCCTGCAGCTTCCGCCCGGACTTCGTGGCGTCCTTCGTGTCGCCCTTGATCCCTCCGATCTGGAACTCCGCGTCCGCAAGCTCGAGGGCGTACCCTTTCCGCGATTCCTCGATCTGCGACACCTCCGCGGAGAGACGGTCGATGGAGTCCCTCTGGCGGTCCGCCTCGAGCGTGAGCGCGCGTACCTTCTCCTCGAGCCCGTCGACCTGCTGGTTGAGGGTGACGATGTCCCGCTGGAGCGCGAGGATCTTTGCGTCGCTCTTGGCCGCGAACGCATCGACCTCCTTCAGCTCGCCGTCGACCTCCCCGAGTACCCGCGTGACCTCCACATGTCGCTTCGCGAGGGCCGAGCGCTCCTTCTCCAGGCCATCGATCTCCTTCTGCTGCCTCGTCCGTTCTTTGCCGAGGTCGTTCGCGTCGAGTTTGAGCTGCTTCGCAGCATCCTTAGCCTTCTCGACGTCGTTCTCCGTGGTCGCCCTCTCGATCCGGACGCCGTTCAGCTTCTCCTGGAGCTGTCGCGCCTCCTCCCCGCCGCGCTCGGCGATCTTCGCCTCCATCTCCCGCAGCCGCTGCGCGGCCGCCGCGAGTTCCGCCTGGAGCCCGGCCTTCTGCGCCTCGAGCTTCCTCCGCTCTTCCTCGTGCCTCGCGAGCTGCTCCTTCGCGCCCACGATGGACTCCTCGACGAGGGACTTGTTCTTGTACGCGAGCTGGGCCTTCGCGAGGTCCAGCTTCCCCTTGAGCTCCTTGTACTTGAGCGCGCTCCCGCGATCGGACTCGAGCTGTTTGAGCTGCTTGTCGATCTCCTGGAGGATGATGCGGATGCGCTCGAGGTTGTCCTCGGCCGCCGTCCGCTTCCCCTCCGCGGCATGGATATCCTCGTCGAACTTCGTGATGCCCGCGATGTCGTCCAGGATCCGCCGTCGGTCCATCGCGCTCATCTGGACGATTCTCTGGATGTCGCCCTGCTGGACAAGGTTGTACCCCTCCGCGCTGATTCGCGCGTGAGCGAGGAGCTGGTCGAACTCCTGGAGCTGGGACTTCCGGTCGTTCACGTAGAAGTACGAGTTGTAACCGCCCTCGACGCTCGGGCTGAGGACGATGCGCCGCGTGAGCTTGACGTCGTCGGACTCGATGGGGATCACGCGGTCGCGATTGTCGAACAGGAGGGACACCTCCGTGTGCGACGCGCCCTTCTTCTCCCGCCCGCCGTTCCAGATGAGGTCCGTGAGCTTCCCCGCCCGGATCGCCTTCCCGGACCGGGGCCCGAGGACGAACAGGATCGCGTCCGCGATGTTCGAGTTGTGGGCGACGAGCCCCTCCGCGACGAAGTTGTGCGTGCGCAGCACCGAGAGATCGTACACCCAGCGCTCCGGGGGGCTCACCCACTCGATGTCCTGGATCTCGTCCCACAGGACGCCGGGAGCCCACGTCTCGTGCGCGTCGCGGACGACGACCATGGAGTCGCCGCCGCCGACGACGTCCCGTTCCTCGAACCGCTCGACGAGGACGGCGGGCGGCGGGACGTACGCGGCGATCGCCTGGCCGGCGGCGAGCTCGTCCGCGCGCGGGCACACGAGCCGGCCTTGGTGCATCGCGAACATGGGGTGGTACGGCGTGGCGGTGATCCGGCGTCCCGACCGCGTGCGGAGCCTCAGGAGGCGGTCCGGCGCCTTGCGCTTCACGAACGCGATCACCGGGGAACGGTCGAACGTCAGCGCCCTAGGGTCGAGCGTCAGGACCTCGACGTCGTCCGGGTTCTCGTAGGCCGCGACGCCGTCGTCGAACTGGTCCACGACGTCCCCGTGACGAAGGGCGTGCTCCACGAGCCCCGAGATCGTGCGCTCCTCCCCGTCCGGAAGCCAGACGCGCGTGTCTCCGACGACGCACTTCCCGCTCCCGTTCGGCCCCGTGATGGCCGTGTAGCCCTGGAGGAAGGGGACGTTCACCTTGCGCCCGAACGACTTGAAGTTCTCCATTTCGATTTCCTTGAGATGCATGGTTTCACCTTGAGAATGCGATGTAGGCCGTGCCCTGGTTTAGTCCCATCCCGACGCTCCCTTCTGACCGGTCCGACGGATGTCGGACGCTCGGCCGTATCCCGGAAACGTGATTTAAAGGTTGCGGGGCCCAAGGCTCGGGGAGGTGCGCCAGTGAGAAAGGCTTATTCGCCCTGATTGGTTCGGCGGCCGAGATGATGCAATACCTGTCGGCGGAGTACTTCGACGAACTCGTCCGGCGACTCAACGCGGACGCCGACTGGGGCAATATGGCTGCGGCCCTTAACGCGAAGGTCACGCTCACGGTTACCGACCGCGCCACGTCCATGATGCTCGCAATCACCGACGGCGTGGTCACCGCGGAGAAGGTAACTGGTGAGGATCCGGCGGACTTCAAGTTCGAGGCGCCCTACGATGTCTGGGCCCGAATCGTTCGTGGGCAGACCGACTTCAACACCGCCGTCCTTACTGGAAAGATGAGGTTCAAGGGAAGCCTGCCGAGAATCATGGCCATCCAACCCCAGATCTCGCGACTTACGCAGGTCGCGAAAGACATCGGCGCTCAACCCTAGTCGGTGCGCCTCCAACCGTTAAATAGGGAGGGGCTCATCATTCGCCGCGAGGCACATGGTGGACTTCGAGCTGTCGGAAGAGCAGAGGCTCATCCGGAAAACCGCCCGCGAATTCGCGGAGCGGGAGATGCGCCCCGTATCCCTTGAGTGGGACCGGAAGGGTGGCATTCCTTGGGACGTCGTGCGAAAGGCCCACGAGGTCGGCCTCGACACCGCGTTCCTCCCCGCGGAGTACGGCGGCGGGGGCATCCAGTCCACGCTGACCCAATGCATGGTGAACGAAGAGCTCAACTGGGGTTGCGCGGGGATCGCGACGGGCCTGATCGGCGCCGGCCTCGCCTACCTGCCGATCCTTCATATGGGAACTCCGGAGCAGAAGGGGAGGTTCCTCCCCCGATTCTGCGGGCCGGAGCCGAAGCTCGGGGCTCTATGCCTGACAGAACCGGACGCGGGGTCGGACGTCGCCGGCATCCGGACCCGCGCGGAGAAGAAAGACGGGCGGTGGGTCTTGAACGGGACGAAGCGATTCATCACGAACGGAGGCATCGCGGAACTCCACGTCGTGTTCGCGACGGTCGACCCGACCCTCCGTCATCTGGGCATCCGCGCGTTCGTCGTCGAGAAGGACACCCCAGGGCTCCGGATGGGCAAGGTCGAGGACAAGATGGGCGTCCGGGCAAGCCATACCGCCGAGGTCCTCCTCGAGGATTGCGAGATTCCCGGCGACAACATGCTCGGGACGGAGGAAGGCCCCGCGTTCGTCGGTGCGATGCATGCCCTAGAG
Source organism: uncultured Methanomassiliicoccales archaeon (assembly GCA_964396265.1). Lineage (GTDB taxonomy): Archaea > Thermoplasmatota > Thermoplasmata > RBG-16-68-12 > EA-27 > EA-27. The sequence goes on along the minus strand of CAYNEM010000007.1, from coordinate 31,191 downwards.
GCGTCTCGCCCCCTGGTAGCTGCTGGTGCCATCGGTGTCGCTCAGGCGGCGTACGACTGGTCCCTGGACTACGCCCGGAAGCGAAAGGCGTTCGGGAGGGCAATCGGCTCATTCCAGGCGATCCGGTTCATGCTCGCCGACATGAAGACGAAGATCGAGGCTGCGCGCCTCCTCACGTGGCGGGCCGCATGGATGCGAGACGCGGGCCTTCCGATGAACAGGGAGGCATCCTACGCAAAGCTGTTCGCTGCGGACATGGCGATGGAGGTCACGACGGATGCGGTCCAGATCGGCGGCGGCACCGCCTACATGAAGGACGAACCCGTCGAGAAGTGGATGCGGGACGCGAAGGTGTTCCAGATCTGGGAGGGCACCTCGCAGATCCAACGGCTCGTAATCTCCCGCGAAGAGATTGGCGAGCTGTAGTCAGGAGAACCATCGACCCAGCACGACGACCCACGAGATCTCCAAGAACATAGAGATGATGGCGGGAAGCGCCGCAACGGGCCCGAACAGGGATGCCCCGAGCACCGCCGCCAACCCCAGGTTCTTCAGGCACGCGAACAGGGAATCCGAGACGCGGAGGGCACGGTCTTCGGAACGGAGGGTCGTCACGACGTAAATGGCAGCACCGATACCCCATGTACGGACAAGGCCCCCGACCGCGAGGGCGGCGACCAGTCCGGGGCTCGTCGTGAAGACGGACCGGTTGGCGCCCGCTAGCGTCAGGACGAGCACGAAGAACGACGCGTTGACGAAAAGTCGACGGTGCTTCGCGAGGACCGGACTGGAGGCCAGCGGGCGAGACACAACCATCGGGAGGGCGATTAACAGGAACAGTTGGGTGCCAAGGTCCAAGGGGTTGGCGGCCTCCCCCGCGAAGAGCAAGGTAAGGACCGGCGCGATTCCGAGGGCCGCCACGTAAAGGAAGGCGGATGAAAAGAGCGCCCGCTGTGCGTTCCCCCGGAGCATGGACGTGATCGGGATGACGGCGACGGCCGACGGCACCGCCGCCATGACGACCCATCCGAGCCTCACATCCCGGTCGACATAAAGGAACGAGAGGCCGAGGATCACGCCGCTCAAGACGCCGTAATTGAGGGCCAGGGCGCGCACAAACCCACGCAACTCCGCGCGCGCCGAGAGCCCCCGGAATCGCACCTCCGCTAGGGAGAAGGTCATCGCGAACACGAGGGAGACCGTGGAAATCTCGCGTGTGTACCCCGGGGGCCCGCCGGTGACGAGCCCCGCCACGAGGGCGAGCACGACGACGAGAGAGAAGTTGTCCCAGAGACGCACGCGCGTCGATGTCCCTTTCGGCCAAGAACCTTGGGACTAGGGGAGCCGCTCGATGATCGTCGCGACACCCTGGCCGAACCCGATGCACAGGGTGCTCAGCCCGTATCGCAGCTTCTGGCGCTCGAGCTCATGAAGGAGTGTCGTCATCAAACGCGCTCCCGAGCAACCTAGAGGGTGACCCAGGGCGATGGCCCCCCCATTCACATTCACCTTTGATGGGTCAAGTCCGAGCGTCTGAATCGTCGCAAGAGGGACGGAGGCAAACGCCTCGTTGATCTCCCATAGGTCGATATCGTCGAGGGTGAGGCCCGCCTTCTGGAGAGCCATGCGCGACGCCGGGATCGGACCCTCCAGCATCACGGTCGGGTTCGTCCCGATGACGGACATGCTCATGACCCGCGCGCGGGGGATGAGGCCAAGCTCCCGTACCTTCTCCTCGCTGGCTAGGAGGAGGGCGGAGGACCCGTCGTTGATCCCGGAGGAGTTCCCCGCGGTGATGTTCCCGTCCGGCCGGAATGCGGGGGGGAGCGCGGCGAGTTTCTCCAGAGTCGAGCTCCGACGCGGGTGCTCGTCCGTGTCGAAGTTTCTCTTGTTCCCCTCCGCGTCCTTCACGAGCACGGACACGATCTCCCGCTTGAACCGTCCCTCGTCGATTGCGCGGATCGCCCGCATCTGGGAGTGGTAGGCGTACTCGTCCATCTGCGACCTCGTGATATGGTACTTGTCCGCGACGTAGTCCGCGGAGATCCCCTGCGGGACGATCTCGTACTTCTCGAGAAGCCGGTCGTTCAGCACGCCCGCGTCGGAACCCATCGGCACGCGGGACATCGACTCCACGCCTCCCGCGATCAGGAGGTCGTGGACGCCCGCCATAATTCCCTGTGCGGCGAAGTTCACTGCCTGCTGACCGCTCCCGCATTGGCGGTTCACGCTTGTGCCCGGGACGGACTCCGGGAAGCCCGCGACTAGGGCGGCGATCCGCGCGATGTTGAGACCTTGCTCGTCGATCTGCGTGACGCATCCGAGGATCACGTCCTCCACGATCGACTTGGAAATTCCGGTCCGGTCCACGATCTCTTGGAGTACGATGGCCGCCAGGTCATCGGGTCGGACGTCCTTCAGTGCCCCGCCGCGTCGCCCGAGAGGCGTTCGCACCGCCTCGACGATCAACGCCTCCCGCGCCATCATCCGAAAGCATCACGCCCGCCGCTAATAAGTCCTTGCCCGTCGGCGTCCACGAGTGATTGATGACACGCTGGTTTCCGGGAGCAGTTTCGATTGTTCTCGCGCGACGACTTCGCGAGAACCCTTAAGGAACGGGTCCCCGATGCCGCGCGCATGCCCCGTCCGCTCGACGGCATCGTGGTCCTCGATTGCAGCCGCCTGTTACCCGGTCCGTTCGCGACGCAGCTGCTGGCCAACTTGGGCGCGGACGTGATCAAGATCGAGGACCCCGGGCTCGGGGACTACATGCGGGTCGTGCCGCCCCTCGTGGACGGAACCTCATACCCGTTCCTCATGGTGAACCGTGGGAAGAGGAGCGCCGTCATCGACCTTCGGACCAGGGAGGGCCGTGCCGTCCTCTATCGTTTGGCGAAGAAGGCAGATGTGTTCATTGAGCAGTTCCGACCGAGGACAACGAAGGCCCTCGGGATTGACTACCCTCGGATCCGTCGCGCGAACCCCCGCATCGTGTACTGCTCCTTCGGCGGCTTCGGCCGCACAGGACCCTATGCGAACAAGCCGGGCCACGACCTGAACTTCGAGGCGCTGGCGGGTATCCTGAGCGTGACGTCCACGGAAGGTGGGAGGCCCGCGATCCCCGGCGTACCGGTGAGCGACCTCGCGAGCGCGCTCCTGGCGGCAACGTCGATCACGGCGTCCCTCCTGCGACGCGAGCGGTTTGGCGGCGGCGAGTTCCTCGACGTCTCCATCTTCGACGCGAGCCTCAGCCTCATGGTCCTGAACCTGGCGCACTACCTTGGGACCCTCGAGCTCCCCGCCGCGGGCGAGACGATCGTCACGGGTGTTTTCCCCTTCTACAATCTGTACGAGACGAAGGACGGCCGCTGGCTCTCCGTCGCGTGTGTCGAGGGGAAGTTCTGGAGGCGCCTGTGCGAGCTCTTGGGTCTCGACGCGCACATCGACGAACAGTTTGCCGGCGGCGAGGTCGGGAAACATGTGATGCGAGATCTTCAAGAGGCGTTCCGTAGGCGGACGCTGGCGGCGTGGACGGAGCTGTTCGACGCGGAAGATCTCCCGATCTCCCCGGTCCGAACGATGGACGAGGTCGTGGACGATCCGCACGTGAAAGCGCGGGGGCTCCTCCCCCTGGTCTCCGTCGGCGCCGGGAAGCGGCGTGTGCTCGCGCATCCGGCGAAACTCCATGCCTCGGGCGTCCGCACGCCCGCGAACGCGCCCCGTCGGGGCGAACACACGGACGAGGTCCTCCGGTGGGCGGGTTTCACGAGGTCCCAGATCGCGGCGCTCCGCGGGAAGGGAGCGGTCGGCCTCACTGACCCTTGAACTTCGGGTCTCGCTTCTCCAGCATCGCCTGAATGCCCTCGTGCGCGTCCTCCGTCGAGGTGATGTGTCCGAATGCGAGGGATTCGTCCTCGAGTGCCGCCTCCAGGGGCATGTCCGACGCACGATTCAGGACCCCCTTCGCGAGGCGGTACGCGATCGGCGCGGATTTCGCGAGTCTCGAGGAGAACTCACGGACCTTCGCGGCGAAGTCCTCGTTGTCCAACGACTGCGTGATGAGGCCTATGTTGTCCGCCTCGTCCGCGGTCAAGCGGGGGGCGAGAAGCACGAGTTCCTTGGCTTTCGCGAGGCCGAGGAGCCTCACGAGCCTCGGGATGCCACCCGCACCTGTGAGCAGACCGAGGTTCAGTTCCGTCTGCCCGATCTTCGCGCGTCGAGCAGCGATACGGAAGTCGCAGGCGAGGGCGACCTCGAGGCCGCCCCCGAAGCAGTGGCCGTTGATCGCCGCCAACGTTGGCTTCGAGAAGTCCGCGAGTCGCTGGAGGACTTTCTGTACACGTCGAGAGTAGCTCCACGTCTTGTGCGACTTGTCCATGCTCCCGAAGGAGGTCACGTCCGCACCCGCGGAGAACGCCTTCTCGCCCGCGCCCGTGACCACGAGGCAGCGAACGTCGTCGTCCCTCTCTAGGTCGAGGAGGGCGCGTTCCAGTTCGTCGACCATTTCGGGCGTGATCGTGTTCAGCCGCTCCGGCCGGTTCAAGGTGATCGTCGCTACGCTCGTCTCTGCGTCCTTCGTCACGAGAATTGTTTCGTATCCCATTGCCTCGCCCTCCTTCGCGTACGCGTAGAAACCCTTTCCGCTCTTGATGCCCAGTTCACCCCGGGCGACCATGTCTCGGAGAAGCCCCGCAGTCTCATATCGTTTCGACCCCATCAGTGCCGCAAGAACCGCGTCGAGCCCGTACTCGTCAGCGAGCCGCAGCGGACCCTTGGGGAACGCGGTCCCGAGGCGCATCGCAAGGTCAATTTCCTCGGGTGACGCGACCTGCCATTCGACGAGCCGCGCGGCCTCGTTGATGACCGGAGCGAGGATGCGGAGGGGGTTGAAGTCTCCGCCCTGATCCGACACGATCGGCGCCTTCCGATCCGCTCCGTATTCATAGAACCCGGCTCCCGACTTCTTCCCGAATCGTTTCGCCTCGTACATCGACTGAATCGGCGGTGGGACCGGCAGTCCTTGTTTGGTCGGGGCCATGTAAAGAAGGTCGATGCCGACCTGATCCGCGAGCTCGAAGGGCCCCATCGGGAAACCCACGCGGGACTTCATCGCGCGGTCGATGACCTCCTTCGGGACGCCTTCCTCGTGGTGGATCCACGCGGCCTCGTACATGTAGGGGAAGATTGTGCGGGTCGTGATGAACCCGGGGACGTCCTTGCGGCAGACAATCGGCGTCTTGCCCAGCGCGCGTGTGAATTCCTCCGCGTGGCGAAGCGTCGCGTCGCTCGTGTCGTCCCCCCGAACGATCTCGACCAAGGCCATGCGCATGACGGGGTTGAAGAAGTGAAGCCCGACGACCTTGTCACGTCTCCCTGTCGCGCGTCCCATTGCGGTGATGCTCAACCCGCTCGTGTTCGACGCAAGGAGGGCGTTCGGGGACGCGTGGGCATCGATCTCGGCGAGCACTCGTTTCTTCAACTCAATGTCCTCGAAGACCGCCTCGATGACGATGTCCGCGTCTCGGACGGCCTCGGCGAGGTCCACCGTCGGATGGATGCGCTCGACGGCCTTGTCCGCCAGCTCCTTCGTGACCTCACCGCGTTCGACGAGCTTCCCGAGCGACCAACGGATGCGCTCCATGCCGCGGTCCACGAACTCGGGCTTCGTGTCCCGCATCGCGACGGACATGCCCCGGAGCGCGCACAGTTCCGCAATCCCGTGGCCCATCTCCCCGGCGCCGATGACCGCGACCTTGGCGACCATCTCCGTCCCCTCGGACCGATAAGCACCGTGACTAAGGAGCTTTGCGCGACCTACTTGGGTCGGATCCGCCCTGTCTTGACCCAGTCCTCTGCGGCGGCGATTGCTTCCTTGAGCTCGGGATCCGGGGATACCCGGTAGACGGCCCTCGCGAGCGGCAGGTAGTACTGCCCCCACATCATCTGCTCCTTGCGATAGAGCTGATCGTCTGCGAATGGATTACGATCGACCGCGATCTCCATCTGTTCCCGCCATAGCTTGAACTTCCTGTCGTAGAGGAAACCGATGGTCAGGATGAACGCCGCAAAGACGAGGAACAGGAGGACGAGGCCGACAACGGTCGTGCGCTCCGCGGGGATCCCGATGCTGATCAAGAAGGAGTACAGAGGGCCGGGCGGGTTACTGCTTCCGAGGATAGGCCAGAAGATACCTGCGAGCGCCGTGCTCCAGAAGAACAGGCTGAGGATGGGACCGGTCTGCGCGATCCGCCATACGAGGGTCATCAGGAACTTCTTGGCCATGGAATGCGCCGAGCGCGCAACCGAGCCAGGGCTATTTGTGGCTTCCTACCGCGCGCTCGCCCAACGATCCAGTGCGACGTTGCACGGGACTCGGAAGGGGCGAAGTCTCCTCAGGTCTCCGCTAGCTTGATCGCGTGCTGCGCGTGCTGCCACGCCTGCATGAACTGGCAGATCGCGTCGCCGTACTCAAGGAGGTCCCATTCCTCGTCCGCCTCCGGCAAGGACCGTTCGGACTTCGCGATCTCACGGTCGAATTTGACCTGGCTTGCGGGGTCCCGGACGGGCGTCTCCTTCGCCTCTTCGAGGGCGATCCGGGCGAGCATCTCGTCGGCCTTCACGAGCAGGTTCGCGATCGCGTCGCACTCCGCGTCGAGGGCCGCGCGCTCCGCGTCCGTCCAAAGGCGCGACGTAAGGCGGCAGTGGACCGTGCGGACGTCTTCGTCCGATTCGTCATCGTCGTCGTCATCATCGTCGTCGCCGCAGCGGCAGCCCTTGTCATCCTCGTCGCCATCATCGTCGTCCCCGCCGTCATGATCGCTGCCAAGGGTGCCTGAGCCGCTCCGATCTCCGTCGCGGTCGCCGTCGTCATCGCCGCCATCGTCGTCGTCGTCGCCGCACCCGTCGTCCTTGTCATCCCCGCCACAGCCGCAGCCGACCTTTCGGTCGTCCCCGTCCTCATCATCGTGGTCGTCGCCCTCATCATCATCATCATCATCATCGTCGTCGTCGTCTCCGCCGTCATGATCGCCGCCTAGGACGCGATCGCCGCTCCGGTCGCCGTCGCGGTTGCCATCGTCATCGCCGCCATCATCATCGTCATCGTCATCGTCGTCATCATCTTCATCATCGCCGTCCAAGACCTGGAGCTTGACGAGGCGGTCCACCGCGGCGGCCTCGCACACGAAGACGTTCGCGCCGAGCTTGGGGTCGAGGTGGGCGCCGTCGATCCAGTACGGCAGGACCTCGTAGTCGAAGGAGAGGTGCGCGACGAAGTCCGCGTCCAGGGAGAGGGAGAAGCCCATCCTCGCGTCGTCGACGTGGACCTGCAACGTCACGGTCCCCGCCTTCTTGCTGAACTTGGAGTCGACCGCGAGGTGCTGCTCCCACAGGTCGACCCAGACGGTGTCGTCGTAGTGGAGCGACTTCTTCGGCCAGTTGTCCGGCAGGTCCACGGTCGTGACCACGCCGTTGTCCCAGGCCACGAGGAGGGCGTCTTTTAGGAACGGGCCCTGGACCGTGAGATCGACCTCGTCGCCCTCGTTCCTCGACACGGAGACGTTCGCCCCGAGCTCGACCGTGATGGACGCGGGCCGGAACGGGTCCGCGTACCCGAGGCTCCGGAGCACGAAGCGCTCCGCGTCGTCGAGGTTCTGGACGAACTTCCAATCCTGGCGGTCGAGCGCCTTCTCCTTGAGCGCGCGGATGCGCTGGATCGACTCGTCCTTCAGGTCCGCTGGGGATGTGACGTGGATCGTCAGCTGCGCCTGCGCGGTCCCGCCGTCGTCGTCGGTGACCGTCAGTGTGACGACGTAGTCGCCCGGCAGGGCGTAGGTGTGCTCGACCGTGTCCTTGGCGGCGAACGGGTACGTGGGGCCGGGGCTGGGGAGTGGATCGGGTCCGACGCCGTCGTTGAAGTACGTCCCGCGGGGGAGCACGGTGCCGTCGCCGAAGTCCCACGCGAACACGAGGTCGTCGCTCCCCGCGTCGAGGCCGGAGCTGTTGAACGCAATCGGGTCGAGGGGATGGAACCGGCCCGCGGGGAGGTGGCTGTCCTGCTGCGTCGCCGCGTCGATGGAGGGGGCGGGGGCGAGATTGAGGACGGTGATCGTGGCGAACACGATCCCGCAGCCACCGTCGTCGTCGCAGACCGTGACCAGGACGGGGAACGCGCCGTTGTCGCCGTAGACGTGGTCCGCCGCCAAGGAGCCCGTCGTGAGGACGCCGGGACCGCCGGCGATCTCCGAGACCGCGACGGATTCCGAGGATCCATCGCCCCAGTCCACGGTGGCGGTGAAGTCCTCGCGGGAGTCGCCCGCGCCGAAGTCGAAACCGGGGTCGGAGAACGTGGCGGCGAAGGCGATGGTCTCGGCCTCGTCGCCCGAGGCATCCGCCGCCAGGACGGACGGATCCACATTGAGGACGGTGACCGAAGTCTCGAACGTGACGTAGCCGCCGTCGTCGTCCTCCACGCGGAGTTGCACGACGCACGGGCAGTCGTCCCCGTACGTGCGCGAGGAGGCGTCCGTGGCGGTGAACGGGAACGTGGCGCCGGGCGAGGGGTCGGGGTCGGGTCCGACGCCGTCGTTGAAGTACGTCGTGGTCTCCGTGGGGCCGTGGGTCCACGTCCAGGTGAAGGTGAGGTCGTCGCTGCCCGGGTCCTTGGCGGTGGCGCTCAGGGTCACGAGCGTCCCCTCGTCGACGGTCGTGGAGGAGGGCGGCGAGACCGTGAGGGACGGCGGGAGGTTCGCCGTGGAGAACGTCGTCGTGACCGTGAGGAAGGCGCCGTCGTCGTCCTCGACGCGGAGCGTCACGGTGTACGTGCCGTCGTCGCCGTACGTGTGCGTGGAGGCGTCCGTGGCGGAGAAGGGGAACGTGGGGCCGGGGGACGGATCGGGGTCGGGGCCGACGGCGTCGTTGTAGTGCGTGTTCGTCTCCGTCGGGCCGAAGGGCCACGTCCATGTGAACGTCAGGTCGTCGCTGCCGGCGTCCTCCGCGGTGGCGGTGAGGGTCCATGCGACGCCCTCGTCCGTGTTGACGAACGTGGGCGGTGGTAGCGTCAGCGAGGGGGCGAGGTTCGCGACGCCGAACGTGCCGCTCGACGTGGCCATGCCGCCGTCGTCGTCCTCGACCTTCAGGTTCCAGTCGAAGGTGCCGTCGTCCCCGCACACGACCGTCTGCGAGTCCGTGACGTCGCGGGGGTGGACGTCGGGGCTGGGGTCGGGGTCCGGGACGATCGCCGGGTCGTTCGGGTAGAAGACCGGCGCGCCGGGCCAGCCGCTGCAGGCGCCCCACCATGTGAAGGAGAGGTCGTCGCTCCCGGGGTCCGTGACGTGCGCGGAGACGGCGAGGGAGCCCGCCTCGTCGCCGGAGGGGACCATCACGAACTGGATCGTCGGGTCCACGTTCGTGATCGTCACGGGTACTGTCGCATCGTCCTTGAGGTTCCCGTCGCTCACCTCGACCGTGGCAAACCCAGACCAGTCGTCGCCGAACGTGAACGTGGCCGTCGGGTCCGATGAGAACGCGGTGTCCCAGGTCCCGTCTGTCTGAAAGTCCCAGCGATACGTGAGGGCGTCGCCGTCCGGGTCCCCGCTGGCGCCTGCGTCAAACGTGATCGGGCTGCCCTCGACCGCCGAGTACGGTCCGCCGGGGTCACCCGTCGGCGCCTGGTTGCACACGCTCTTGATAGTGATCGTTCCCTGCAAAGCCAGAGGGAGACGTGTCGTGTCCCGGTCGACCCACTTCTGCGACTGTATCGGGTTGGGACCGAAATGGCTCACGTCGACATCCATCGACCACGTGCCTGTCGTGGGCAACGGTCCGAGAATCCCTCCGTCGGTGTTGGTGAAAAAACGGAACTGCCCCTGCGGGAAGCGACCGATGAAAAACTCTGCGCCCGCTCCCGCCCCCGGGTCGTCGGAAAGCGCCACGGTGGCGCCGCTCGGGATACCCGTGATCCCCACTGTGGTCTCCGCATCCGGAGTCCCTCCGTTGTCGATGTTGAAGTGGAACACGAGATACAGGTTGCCGCTGCCTGTGTCAACATAGAGCAAGAAGACGCTCGCGTAAGCCTCAACGAACGGGGTGTGGGCGCTTGCACTCCGATAGTCATAGAACGAGACCACGTTCTGGGACTGGCCGAAGGGCTGGACGAAGTAGTCGTTCGAACCCTGAATGATCTCGTATGTACAATCCTCCTCCGTCACGGCGGGGGCCGCGGCAAGGGCGGTCAGAGTCGCGCCGCCAAAATCCCCGGGCCCGTGCGTGGTCCCCACTTCGGTCCCCTGACCCGTCGTTCGTGAGATACGAATCAGGAGCCGGTCCGTGTGCGCGGTCCCGTAGAGGACGTCCGTGTCCGCATTGTACGCGACGTCCGCGACGTGGTTGAACCCGACCTCGCCGATCAGGGTCGCGATGGCGGTGGCGGGATCGACGGCGTAGAGGAACGTTTGCGGCGGGGCGGTGTTCGACACGTACAGCGTGCCGCCCGCGAAGTCCATCGCGTCGGCCTCCTCGACTCCGCTGAAGAACGCGATCATCGTGGCGGAACCGGTCGCTGGATCCACGGTGACGAGTCGATCGCTCTTGCTCGCGCCCTGCGGGACCCCGAACTCGCTCCCAGCCGCATAGAGCTTCCCGTCGGCAGGGTTGAAGGCCAGGGCTTCGGCCAGATGGAGGTCGAGGAACGGGCTCGCGATGTCGATGGGTCCGATCACGGTGGCCTGACCCGAGCCGCGATCGATGCGCGCGAGTTTCGGGTCCGTCGCACCGTCCACGATCCCGTACATCGTTCCGCGGTCCGCATGGTAGGTCATCGCTTCCAGCCCGGAATAACTGGGGGTCGTCCCCAGCTCCTCGGCTTCTCCAGTCCCCTGGTTGACGGTCACGATATGGTTTCCAATGGCGCCAAACAGAACGGGCACGCCCGACGCCGCCTCCGGAGACGGGGTGGTGAGGAACAAGCCGCTCGTGAGCAACATTGCCGAAGTCAGAATCGCACTGAGAAACCGGAACCCGCGCACGGACTCGCCCCCTGTCGCATACAATGCGGGACTCTCCCCTTAAGCCCTCGCGTCAGACGTGGCGGCGCCGACGGAAGGCGTACCGTCGGTGCGAGGGGTGCGCGGTCCAAGCTATCCGCCAAGTCCGCTTCTCCGACATGGACCCCAAAGTGGGCGGGAGCGAACGGGCCTTGGTCAGTCCTTCCCATTTCTCGTATACCACGCCGTCGCGGCAGGCGGGCTCGCGACCCCTCCTCCGGTTCCATTGGGAGTTGACCAAGGAACACGTGGTCCACGTCTGCGGCGTCACCGAGAGGAGGAAGCTCGCGGAGGTGCGCATGACCTCGCCCGCAGTCCAGCCCGCGTCGCGCCAAAGTCCAAATAACCGGAGCAAATCCCCGCCGCATGGCGAGGGTCGGCGGCGTGTCTCATCGCGCGGACTACTACCGCCGCAGGACCTGCCGTGCGTGCGGCGGGCGCAGGGTCACGCCGTTCCTCGACCTCGGAAGGATGCCCCTTGCGGGGGACTTCCTCACGAAAGATGAAGTGGGCCACGAACGGAGTTACCCCCTAAGGATCTTCTATTGCCACGACTGTTCGTTGGTCCAGGTCCTGGACGTCGTCTCGCCCAAGGTACTGTTCTCCGACTATCGGTACCTCTCCTCCGTGACGACCACCCTGCGGGAGCACTTCGAGCGGTACGCGAAAGACCTCGCGCGGTCCCTCTCCAAGACTAGGGACCCGTTCGTCGTCGACATCGGGTGCAACGACGGCGTGCTGCTTGAGCCGCTCCAGCTCCTGGACATCCGGGCCTTAGGTGTCGAGCCGGCGACAAACGTGGCGGCAATCGCTCGCAATCGAGGGTTCGACATCATGGAGGGTTTCTTCAATGAACGTCTCGCCGAGCGAATCGCCGAGACCCACGGGACCGCCTCGGTCGTGACGGCGAGCAACGTCTTCGCCCACATCGACGACCTCGAGGGCGTCATCCGCGGCGTGACGAGGCTCCTTGGACCGAACGGCGTCTTCATCGTCGAGGTGCATCACCTACGGGAGCTCCTTCGCGGGATGCAGTACGACTTCTTCTATCACGAGCACCTGTGCTATTACTCGCTCTCCGCCCTCGTGCCGTTCCTCAACCGGTTCGGCCTCCAAGTCGTCGACATGCAACCGATCCCCATTCACGGAGGCTCGATGCGTGTCTTCGCACGGCCGCTCCCGTCCCGGCCTCGTCCGTCCGCCAGGCTGGCGGCGATGATGGCGCAGGAGCGCAGAGAGGGTCTGACGTCCGCCTCGACGTACGCCAGGTTCGCCGGGAAAGTGGCCTCCCGAGCGGCGCAGCTCCGGAAGATGCTCCTTACGTTCAGATCGCGCGGCAAGGCCCTCGCCGGATACGGCGCCCCCGGCCGTGGGAACACACTACTCGGCTATTCCAAGATCAACCGGGACATCCTGCCGTACATTGTGGACGCGTCGCCGAGCCGCCAGGGGCGGTTCACGCCGGGGACGCACATCCCGATCTTGCCGCCAGACGAGTTCCAAAGGAACCCCCCGGACTACGCGCTCATGTTGGCATGGAGCTACTTCCGAGAGATCCTTTCCCGCGAGCGCACGTTCGTGCGACGGGGAGGGAAGTTCATCGTGCCTCTACCGGACTTGCGCGTCGTCCCGTGAATCGCGCACCGCTCAATCGTCGAGCGTATAGGTCCGCCACCTGCGAGAGATCAACGACATGTCCCGGGTCAGCGGCGGGCCCCGATATCCGTCCATCGAGACCGGCGTCACCGTAGGGTCGGAGCGCCGGGCGAGGTCGTAGAGGCTGAGCCGGACGGCGCCACACACGTGGACAGTCCCCGTGAGGCGCCCGGCGAGGACGTCGCATATCCCCTTCGCGGCGCCAGTGTCGTACAGGAACGTGCCGAAGCGATCCACGAACGCGGAGGGATGGGGCCACGCCCCCCGCCGCACGAAGTTCGTCCGGACGACGCACGTGCCCGGATGACGCAGCACCTGTTCCTCTCCGAGGAGCTTCGTCCGTCCGTAGTAGTTCACGGGGTCCGGCGGCGAATCCTCGCTGTAGTTCCCCGTGTCCCCGCGGAACACCCCGGCGGTGCTCACGTAGAGGAAGTAACAGTCCGCGGAGACGTCGCGCGCAAGGCGGAGGACCGCAGCCGTCCCCTCGACGTTCACGCGGTGGGCCTGATCGCGGTCCTGCTCGCATCGGACGACGTCCGTGAGCGCGGCCGCGTGGATTACCACCGTCGGCGGGTCCGCAGACAGGTATGCGCGGATCGAACCCTCGTCGGTCACGTCGAGCTCGCGGCGGGTCGGACGCAGGGCGTCCGGGAGGAGAGTTGCCAAGGCCCTGCCCAGCGTCCCGTGTGCACCCGTGATGACGAGGGTCACGCCTGGAGCCTCGTGCGCGAGAACGGGAGATGCCCGAGGAGAATCTTGGCCACGGTCACGGAGACGTGCGGCTCCAGGTACTCCGCGGGCGTGATCCAGTCCGTCGAGGTCGAGAGCGCCACGTCTACGCCGCGGAGGATCGTCTCCCGATCTGCGCCGACCGTGATGTTGCTGCCGACCTCCTGCGTCTCGGCCCTTTCCGTCACATCCCTAAGGGTCACAATCGGCACATGAAAGATGCTGCATTCGTCCTGAAGGGTGCCGCTATCCGTGAGGACGCACTTCGCGTTCTTCTCCAGCTTCACCCAGTCGAACAGGCCCAGGGGCTTCGTGAATACGAGCTCGTAGTCCCCCGGGTCGACGCCGTGCGCCTTCATCCGGTCTGCCGTCCGCGGGTGCAGGCTCACCACGACCGGCAGGCCATACTTCCCGTGGACTGCCTGCAGGGAGTCGAGTAGCTCCACAAGCCGTTCGGCGACGTCCACGTTCTCCGTTCGGTGGAGCGTGGCCGCGAAGTAAGCCCCCTTCGTCACCCCGAACCGATCGAGCGCATCGCTGGCCTCAATCTGGGGCGCATACGCGGTCAGAATTTCGAAGATCGGATTCCCGATCACGTAGATGCGCTCCCGCTCGACGCCTTCCTCGAGGAGGTTGTCTTTGCTTCGGTTCGTGTACGCCATGAAGACCGTGCTGCAGGCGTCGATGATCCTCCGATTCACCTCTTCGGGGACGCGGTCGTCATAGCATCGGTTGCCTGCTTCGATGTGGTAGACCGGAATCCCCATGCGTGCCGCGACCATGGCCGAGAGTCCACTGTTCGTGTCGCCCAAGATGAGGACTCGGTCGGGTTTCTCCCGACGCATCGCGTCCGCCGCACTCACAATGATCTGCCCGACCTGCTCGGCGAACCCCACGGACTTCACGCCCAGGTGAATGTCCGGCTCGCGGACCCCGAGTTCCCGAAAGAACACGCTGCTCAGCATCTCGTCGTAATTTTGGCCCGTGTGTACGAGCACATGCTGGCAGTGCTTGTCCAGCGCGGGGATGATCCGACTAAGGCGAATGATCTCCGGCCGAGTGCCGAAAATCGTCATGACTTTCATAGAAGCTCCTCCTCCGCGGCGTTCTGGTAGGGGAGGAGAAGGGATCGAAGTTCTTCCCCCTGGAGCAGCGCTTCCGCAGAAGAGTACTCGCCCGACAACGCGGGGGTCTCCGACTCCGTGGGCCGCAACTCGGGAAGAATCGGCTCGATGACAAAGTACCCGTCCCGCGCAATCGTCCGGTGGCACTCCTCTTCGGAAATGAGGATCTCGTGCACCTTCTCCCCTGGACGGATTCCCGTGTAATGGATTGGGACCTCGGCGTTGCCCATGAGAGTTATGGCAACGTCGAGCATGCGGGCCGAGGGCGCTTGGGGCACGTAGGTCTCGCCGGGCCTCGCATGACGGACCGCGGCGAAGATCGTGTTCACCGCCTGTTCAAGGGTCAGGAGGAACCGCGTCATCTCCTTCAGGGTGATCGTTACGGGGCCGCCCTTCCGGATCTGATCTAGAAAGAGGGGAATGACGGACCCTCGAGACGAGATCACGTTGCCGTATCGTACGCAGACGAATCGCGTCCGCGGGCACTCGAGGTTGGCTTTCGTGAGGATCCGCTCTTGCAGCGCCTTGGTCATGCCCATCACGTTGACCGGCTTGCAGGCCTTGTCGGTAGAGATGCCGACGACGGTATCTACCGGGGCCTGCGTCTCGCGGATCGCGCGGACGATGTTGCTCGGGCCGAGAACGTTCGTCGCGACGGCCTCCTCGGGGAAGTATTCGCATGTCGGGACCTGCTTGAGGGCTGCGGCGTTGAAGACGATGTCCGCGTCTCGTACCGCCGCCACGACGGACGCGTAGTCACGGATGTCCCCAACCCGGAACGTGAGCCGCTCCCGCGAGCCCTTGTAGATGACTTCCTCGGTGGCCACGCGGAGTTCCTTGTAGCGCAGCCGCATGTAGTGCTGCTTCGTCTCGTCCCTCGAGAAGACGACGACTTGCTCCGGCACTCCCATGTCGCCGGCGAGCAGTCGACGGACGAGCGCGCGGCCGAGTGACCCCGTGCCGCCGGTTACGAGGACGTGCTTTCCTTCCAACTCCTTCATACGCACCCCGAGCGAAGAACGTGCCGCGAGGCCGGGGGCCAATGGAAGCATCCGAATATAAACCTGAACGGCCGTCGCGAGACCCTCGAATCGAACAGTTGCCTGCTCACGGGGCATCCGGATTCACGAGTACCCGGGCGGATTCGATGGCCTCGCGCGCCCGGAACCCGATCGTCAATCGACCGCCCCGAGGGCTCAGTTGCCACGGCACCTTCAGGACGGCGTCCACACCGCGCAGGACCACGCCGAGCGTACCGTAAACACGGCCGTAGCGACGTAGCGCGCGGGAGATGACGCGCTTTCGGGACCGTTCCATAGCCGCGATGTTCCTGGACGCCTGGCCCTGATGGACCCGGTAACGGACGAGCGGCTCCGGGACGTGAAGGAAATCGTATCGGGGGGCGATGCGAGACCACATGTCGAAGTCGTACGTGAAGCGGTTCTCTTCGTCGAAGAGGCCTACATCCTTGAAAACGTCTCGGCGGACGAGCACACCGATACCGTTGATGAACGAACGGCGGACGAGGAGGAGCATTCGCGCCCGCCGCGTCCTCGGGTTGGGGAGGTGCTGTCGCTCCACGATGCGTCCCTCTGCGTCCACGATGTGTGCGTCCGTGTACGAGAAGGCGTAAGTTGGCTGCCTGCGAATCTCCGCGATCTGTCGCTCGAGCTTCGTCGGCTCCCACAGGTCGTCCGAGGAAAGCCATGCGATCCAAGCGCCTCGAGCCTCTTGGATCCCGAGGTTCAGCGCAGAGGCGCCGCCCCCGTTCGGCTTCCGGAGGGCGCGAATCCGCGAGACGAACGAGGCAATCACGTCCGGGGTCCGATCTGTGCTCCCATCGTCCACCACGATCAGTTCGAAGTCCGAAAACGTCTGATTCAGTACGGATTCAACCGCCGACGCGAGATATCGCTCTTGGTTGTAGACTGGGATGATCACGCTCACGAGTGGATCGGTCATTGCACCCTCACTCTGCTCGGACCGAGATCTCCAGCCGGCGGCGTGCGTCCGAACGCCTCGCGTGGTCCTTCGCCCATTGCGGTCGCGCGTGCCGGGTCGAAAGACGCCGTTTGGGCCCACTCCCCCCAGCCCCGTAAGGCTCCCCGGTGGGCGCGGGACCACTCAAGCGGAACCCCAGGAGAGGTCACGTTCCCCGAATCCTCCAGACTCGCGCGATCAGGAACTTCCCCGCCATTTGGGATGCCTGGGAATAAAAACGCGGGCTATTTGGACGTTCCGTCGAGCTGGCTCGAGGCGCTCATCTGAGACCACATGCTCCAGCGTCGGGGGGAATCTTGTTCGTCCGTCGTGGAGCTGACAGGGGCCGACGGAAACCTTAAAACAAACTCGCCAGCTTCTCCTCACTCTGCGGATTCTCCACGTCAACGATTTCGCGAGCGTCGCGCGGCGCCTCGCGGATGCCCAGACTGCCCTAGGTCACTCCGCGGTGGTGCTCAGCGGCCGCGAGGTCATCGTAGACGAGCCAGACATCGAATTGGCGGTCCGGCAGGGGCCAATCCACGACAACGTGGCCCTCCTCCGGCACCTCGCCGAGTTTCGAAAGGCGGACGTCGTCCACATTCATGGAGGAATCCGGCAGAGCCAGCTCGTATGGCCTGCGTTTCGCGCATTGATGGCGGGAAAGGTATACGTCGTCCATCTACACGGAACCGAGACGCGACTGAGGAAAGGGACCAGTTATCTCCGATTCATGCATCGGGTCCTCGCGTCGACTCCCGATCTAGTTCGCTTCGTCCCTGGCGCCGAGTGGATCCCCAATCCGGTCCTCGTCCGCGATGTTCCGACTCCGCCGCCGAATTCCAAGCCCGTCATCGGCCACTTTCCCTCGAATCGTCGCATCAAGGGAACCGGCTTGATCATTGAGGCCTTCCAGTCGCTCGGCCCCACTGCGTCAGCCTCCCCGGAGCCAGGCGTCACCCGCCTCGAAGGCCGAGACGCCACGTTGCTCCTCGTCGAGGGGGTCCCCCATGCACACGCGATTGAACTGATGGCCGGCGCTGACTTCGTGATCGACCAAGTGAACGATCTTGGAATCTACAGCATCGTCGCGATCGAGGCGATGGCTCTTGGCAAGGTCGCGGCATGTTCTCACGATCCCTCCTTGTATCCGGAGGAGCCCCCGATCATACGCGTGGACGCCCGTTCGCTGCGCGATTCGATGCTCGCGTGGATTTCATCCCCCGAAAAGTGGCGTGACCTCGGGCCGAGGGGCGAGGAGTACGTAAATCGCGTTCACAACCCCGAGCAGATTGCACGGCGAGTCCTCCGTGTCTACTACGATGCGATGGGGGCATGGCGCGGGCAGGGCGCAGAACTGCATCGATACTGGCGGCGCCGGGGAGTGCGGTACCGTCGCGAATACGAGGTCGGGCGTCTTCGCGTAGACAAGTTCCCCCTGCAAGAACAGGCTTTGTCGGAGGTGTTTCGCAGCCTCGAATTCGACTCCGCGGCGGAGGTCGGCTGCGGATTCGGGCGCATCCTGAAACGGGTTCTCGGACCTTTGTCCGTCCCTCTCATCGGCATTGACCTCAGCCTAGATCAGCTCACGGAGGCCCGTGATTACGCGCCGACGATGCGGGGGCGGATTGCGTCGGGAATCGCGGAGAAACTCCCCCTTCGGGACAAGTCGGTCGACCTCGTGCTCGCGAGCGAGGTCTTCATGCACCTAGACGCCGAACAGGTCGCCCTGGCCCTCTTGGAAGCGCGTCGGGTCTCCCGGAAGTACGTTGTCAACGTCGACTGGTTCGAGGACTACATGGTCGGCTCTCAGGTCGGCCACTGTTTCGTCCACGACTATCCCGCTCTCTATCGGGGATTGGGCCTCAACGTAAGGAAGGTCCTCCTCCCGGAAGGACTCTTGCAGTCGATTTTCGTCGCGGACCTCCAGGAGGAGGCCTGAGCTCGTGATTCATCTAGATTGCAGACCTCTGTACGCGTCAAGCAAGGCCGCCTCATCCCTCGACCAGTTGTATCGTTCCTGAGCGAGACGGAACGCGTTCCTCCCCATCCGCTCCCGACTCCCCGGGTCCGACCGCAGCCCGCTAATCGCTTCACGGAGCGCATCCTTCGAATACTCGATTGCGACCCCACAGTCCGCCGCGACGACCTCGTCCCCGACCCAGGTGCCCTTTGAGACCAAGAGGGGGCGCCCGGCGACGAGCGCCTCGAAGAGCTTGTTCGGTGCGGCCGGGGGGAACACGCGGGTCGCCGGGTCGAGGAGGGAATAGACGACGTCCGCTCCGCGCGTCCGGGGCACGACCTCGTCCATGGGCACGACGCCAAGACATCGCAGGTTGCCCCGGGATCTGGCGGCCAGCGCGCGAATCTCACCGGCCAGCGGCCCGAAGCCCCCGATGTCCGCGTCGAACGAATCATCCTCCACCGCGAGCTGCGCGAACGAGGGGAGGAGGCGATGTGGCTGGAGGCCGCCGATGTAC
This sequence comes from uncultured Methanomassiliicoccales archaeon, assembly GCA_964396265.1. Classification (GTDB taxonomy): domain Archaea; phylum Thermoplasmatota; class Thermoplasmata; order RBG-16-68-12; family EA-27; genus EA-27. The sequence goes on along the minus strand of CAYNEM010000007.1, from coordinate 12,180 downwards.
AGGACCTTCATCCGGGAATTCCCGGAGAGCGCGTACGCCCCGTGGGCGAGCGGGCGGGAGCTCATCACGACCTGGATCGGGGCCTTCGTCATCCGATCGAAGTACGGGCGCTGTCCCGGGGCGGCGACGATGACGAGGTCCACCTTCGGGACGAGCCGCCGCTCCAAACCCGTGAACCACCCCTCAAACGGTTTCGCCCGCGAGAGGTCCCCGATCATGTAGGGGAAGAACTCGTGCGCGTCGTAGACCAGGGAAAGACCTGCGGTCCGCTTCAGCGCGACGCCAGCCGGGAGCGTGTCGAGGTCGTGGCAGTGCACGACGTCGAAGGGGGTACGCCCGTGAAGTTCGAGAGCCCTCCGTACGGCGAGCCGCCAGAACGGACGCAGGCGGAACAGGTCGAAAGACCACATGCGCATGTACGGCGTGTTCCGCAGCCGCACGATCCGGACCGCGTCGCGGGTCTCCTCCGGCGGCAGTGTGCCTGCACGGTCCCAGCACAGGACCGTGACCTCGTGATCGGCTGCCACGAGGCTCCGGGCCTCCGCGCTCACCCGAGGGTCGTTGACGAACCCGTTGCTCAGCACCATGAGGACGCGGCTCATGGTCACTCGCGCTCGCGCACGGCCCCGCAACACGCCGGCAGTTCATCAGTTCATCGACGCGAATGGAGGCCGCGACGGACGTGGAGGCCGGCCGCGGGACGCCTCTCCCTCCACACCGAGTCCCCGCCAACGACTATCTTTCGCCCGATGTTTTATAGGGATGCGACTCATCGAGCCGGGCCGTGGGGCGCGTCGTCACAATCATCGGCACGCGGCCGGAAGTGATTAAGATGGCCCCCGTCGTGGAGTCCCTCGACGACCTATCCCACGACCACGTGCTCGTCCATTCCGGGCAGCATTACGACCTCGAGATGGATCGCGTCTTCTTCACGGACCTGGAGGTCCGCGACCCGGACCATCGGTTCGAGCTCAAGGACCAGCCGCCGCACGACCAGGTCGCGACGACCATGCGACAGATCGCGCCTGTCGCGGAAGGGGCGGACCTCGTCATCGTCCACGGGGACACGAACACGACGCTTGCCGGCGCGCTTCTCGCAAGCAAGCTCGGGCGGCCGCTCGCCCACGTCGAGGCGGGCATCCGGTCGTTCGACAAGACGATGCCCGAGGAAGTGAACCGGATCGTCACGGACCAGCTTTCGCGGCTGCTCTTCGCCCCCACGTCGATCGCGCGCGACAACCTGTCGCGTGAGAACGTCACCGAGGGGATCCACGTCGTCGGGAATACGGTGATCGACGCGCTCGTCGCGAACCTCCCGAGGGCCGTCCGGCCCTCCCGCGCCGTGACGCAGCTCGGTCTCCAGGCCGGCCGCTACATCCTGCTCACGTTCCACCGCGCGGAGAACGTGGACGACCCCTCGCGTCTCGCGAGGGCGCTGGACGCCTTCGAGGCCGTGTCCCGGGAGACGGGCATGCCGATCGTGTTCCCGATCCACCCGCGGACCTCGAAGCGCGTCGAAGCGTCGGGGCTCGGGCCCCGCGTCGACGATATCGCGAACCTCCGGAGAATCCCGCCGGTCGGTTACCTCGACATGCTCGCACTCCAGAAGGACGCCGCGCTCGTGATGACGGACTCCGGCGGCCTCCAAGAGGAGGCCTGCTACCTGCGCGTGCCGTGCGTGACGCTGCGGGAGAACACGGAGAGGCCGGAGACCCTGGACATCGGATCGAACGTCCTCGCGGGAACGGACCCCGACCGCATCCTGGCGGCGGTGCGTTCCCAGCTCGCGAGGCCACGGACGTGGGAGAGCCCGTACGGTGACGGCACGACCGCCAAGAGGATCGCCGCCATCGTCGACGCCTTCCTGGGGTAGCGGATGGCACGCGTCGCGATGCTGCGGTCGAAATGCGTTGCGGGCGTCGAACCCCGGCTCGACCGGGAAGCCCGGGCGCTTGCGGAAGAGGGGCACGAGGTCCACGCCATCCTCTGGGATCGGGACGTCGCCTTTCCTCAGACGGAGCGGCGCGCAGGGTACACGATCCATCGGGTGCGGCTCGCCGCGCCATACGGAAGGACCTCCCTGCTGTGGAAGCTCCCCCGGTGGTGGCGCAAGGCGTTCGCCCTTCTGAAGACCTTGCGGCCAGACGTCGTGCACGCTGCGGACTACGACACGGTACGCCCCGCCCTCCGCGCAAAGGCCTCCTGGGGGGCGAAGTTCGTGTTCGACGTCTGGGACTTCTATGGGGACATGATCACGCGGAGGATCCCCTCGCCGGTCCGGCGATGGATCGCGCGGAGCGAAGGTCGCGCGGTCGGTCGAGCGGACCTCGTCATCCTCCCGGACCTCGCGCGCCGGGCGCGCCTCCTCGTCGAGCCCGCGCGGCTCATCGAGGTCGCGAACGTGCCGGAGGAGCGGCGCGTCGTCGCGCACCGTCACGGGCGGTTCCACCTGTTCTACGCGGGCAACCTGGCGAACGACCGCGGGCTCCAATCCTTGGTCTCCGCCTGTGAGTCCACGGGCGCCGACCTGGTCGTCGCGGGCCAGGGACCGGACCAGCGGGCGATCGTGGCCCTGCTCGCATCCTCTCCCGCCGCGACGTTCCTCGGCGTGATCCCACACGAGCAGGTGTTGGAACGGACCGCTGGCGCCGACGTCATCCCCGTGCTGTACGACCCCGCCGTTCCGAACAACCTGTTCGCGTCCCCCAACAAACTGTTCGAGGCAATGATGTTCGGCGTGCCCGTCGTCGTCTCGGACGGGATCGGGGTTGCGGACCTCGTGAGGGAGACCGGCATCGGCCTCGTCGTGCGATACGGCGATGTCGCGGCGCTCTCGGAGGCCGTGCGGAAGCTGCGGGAGTCCCCGGACCTGCGCTCCGAGCTCGGCCGACGGGGACGCGCACTATACGAGGCACGCTTCCGTTGGGACGTCATGAAGGGAAGGCTCGTCGAGGGCTATCGGGCGATGGGCGTCGCCCGGCCGTGAGCGTCGCCACCGGCGGGACGTCTCGTCGCCCTCAGGGGAGGCTTTCTTCCGCCGCCAAGAGCCCCTGGGCAAGGGAGACCTTCGCGCGGAAGCCCAGGACGCGCTCCGCTTTCGCAATGTCCGCGTAGGACGCGCGGATGTCGCCCGCCCGGGGCTCGCGATGTTCGGGGGTCGCGTGCGCGCCGAAGAGGTCACTCATCACCGCCAGAAGTCGGTTGAGACTCACGGGCTCGCCGGAGCCTACGTTGAACACCTGTCCCGAGGCGCCGGCCGCGGTGGCGGCCCGTTCGAATGCCTCCGCGACCTCTCCGGCGAAGACGAAGTCGCGCGTCTGCTCGCCGTCCCCTAAGATCGTCGGCGCTTCCTTGGCGGCGATCGCCTGCAGGAATTTCGGGATGACCGCCCCGTAAGGGCCCGACGACGACTGGCGGGGGCCGTACACGTTGAAGAGGCGAAGGACGACGGTCTCGAGGCTGAGATCGTGGTAGAGGCGACACCACAGTTCCCCCGCGGCTTTGGTGACCGCGTAGGGCGAGAGGAGGTCGAGGGGTCCGTCCTCGCGGAGCGGCGGCGAGGCGCCCCCGTATACCGCACACGACGACGAGAAGACGACGCGCCGGACGTCCGCCGCTTTGGCGGCGCGCAGCACCGCCAGCGTGCCGTGCGTGTTCACGTCGTTGAACATCTCCGGATGCGCGAAGCTCTCGGCCGGCGAGATCAAGGCGGCGAGGTGGAAGACGTATTCGGCTCCGTGGAACGCGCGCTCAAGGTCCGGGGTGCGACGGATGTCGCCCTCGATGTATTCGACGCGATCCCGCACCGCCGACAGGTGTCGCGCGTCCGAGGCAGGCACGCGGTCCAGGACGACGACGTCGTTCCTCGCCGCAAGCCGCTCGACGAGGTGACCGCCGATGAAGCCCGCGCCCCCCGTGACGACGACACGGGCTCCGTCGACCATCGGGCGCCGAATCTCCGTCGCTGGATAAAAGGTGTGGCGCCGTTGGAACCATATAGGGGGCTCCCATACATCGCGGCCGTGGCGGACACCTTCTCGATCGTGGTCACGGTCCGGAACGAGGAGCGGAACCTGCCTCCCCTCCTCGAATCCCTCGTGATCCAGGAGCCTCCCCTCGAGATCGTGGTCGTCGACGCGTCGAGCGAGGACCGGACGCGCGACCTCGCCCGGTCCTTCGCGGAGCGCTACGACTTCATCCGCGTGTACGAGGAGGGCGGCACGCGCGCCGCCGGCCGGAACTACGGCGTGGGGAAGAGCGAGGGCGCGCACGTCGCGTTCATCGACGGCGACTGCATCGCCTCGCCATTCTGGCTCCGCCATCTTCGGAGGAGCTCCTCGAAGGGGAACGTCGTCGCGGGGAAGACGGTCCAGATCGGGTACCGCCCGTTCGAGGACCTCGAACGCATCGAGCTGTTCCATCGCGGGTACGACATCACCTTCCCGTCGTGCAACCTCGCGTACGAGCGGGGGCTTTTCCTCCGGATCGGCGGCTTCGACGAGTGGTTCATGACGGCCGAGGACATCGACCTTAACCTGCGCGCGGTAGAGTCGGGGGCGACGATCGCGTATGCGCCGGACGCAATCGTGTATCACCGCACGCGGGGGTCCTACTTCGCCTTCCTGAAGCAGGCGTTCTGGAACGGCGCGGGGCGGAAGCAGCTTACGCTGAAGCACGGGGGGCTGTGGTCCTCGTACCGCCCGAGCGAGCTGTTCCGCCGCCAGGCCAACCCGTACTCCCTCCTGCGATTGTCCGGCGCGCTCCTCGGATACGCCGGATACAGGATGTTCGGGAAGGCGCTGCCCGCGAAACGTTCATGACGGAACCTCCGCATCCGCGCGCGATGGCGAAGGTCTCCGTCGTGATCCCCACGATGAACGAGGAGGCCTCCATCGGTCGCGTGATCGACGAGGTGCGGGCCGCGCTCACGGGATGGGACCACGAGATCCTTATCGTGGACACGGACTCCCACGACCAGACGCGGCATATCGCCGCCGCCAAGGGCGCTAGGGTCGTCGAAGAGCCACGGCGCGGGTACGGTCGCGCCTACAAGACGGGGTTCGGAGCGGCGAAGGGCGACGTGGTCGCGACGCTCGACGCGGACTTCACGTACCCCGCCGACCGCATCCCGGAGTTCGTGCGCCTCGTCGAATCGGGTCAGGCGGACTTCGTGAGCGGGGACCGCCTCTCGCAGATCCGGGACGATGCGATGTCGGGGATGCACCGCGTCGGGAACGCGATCCTGAACATGACGTTCCGACGGCTGTTCGGGTTTCCAATCCGCGACAGCCAGTCGGGGATGTGGGTGTTCCGCCGTGCGATTCTCGACCGCCTGCAATTGTACAGCGACGGGATGGCATTCTCGGAAGAATTGAAGGCCGCCGTAATTCAGGGCGGACTTCGCCTTCGCGAGATTCCGATCGCATACCGTGCGCGCGTGGGCGATAAGAAAATCCGATCCGTCCGGGACGCGATCAAGAACGAGGTGTGGCTAATCCGGAAAAGGCTCGGCTGGACGCGGCCCGGTCCCTAGGGCCGTTGTTTTCGAGGGGGTCGGACGCCGATCCACGTAAGGACGACGACGAGCGCCGACACGAGCGCAATCGCACCGTAAAATCCTGCGGTACCCGGTGCCCAAGTGTCGACCCGCGCTACCGTCTGGAAGGACATCTGGAATCGGGGGATTGTCAGCCCGTCATCGTCCTTGGCAGTGGGCTCCACCGTGATCGAGTGGACCTGTCCGGCGCTGAGCGGTCCATTCGGGACGACGCGTGCTTCGCGTCTGTCCCCGCTCCACGAGATCTCGTACGCCTTCGCCCCGTCCAAGGCGAGCGCGTCCTCGACGGACGTCGTATTCATGGGGACGTTGAACCGGATTACGATTTCGACGTCGACGGGAACCCCCTCCGCGCCCGCGACAGGGCTCGACGACTCGACCTGTGGCGCCGGTCGTGTCGCGAAGGTCAGAACACGGTCGGCGCCGAGGGGCACGCCGTGCAAGGAGGGCAGCCAACCTGCGACCCACAGCTCGTACGTCGTGCTGCTCAAGAGGCGCGCGGTCGCGTCCGCTGGCAGGACGAGCAAATCCTGTCCGCGGCTCCAGGCCGGCCTGCCGTGCAGGGCCGGACTTGCGGTGAGAACGTCGCCCGGCAGGGAGGGCGCCATCGGCTCGGAGAAATGGATTCGCACGGTTGCACGCGTGGGGATGCCAGACGAACCTGAGGGCGGATTCATGGATTCCACATAGGGCGGCGGGAATGGCGCTGCGTAAGTCCCGGCGAGCTGCGGGGGGGCCACGAGCGGGTACCGGTCCCACGCGTGGGATGTGTCTCCGACTCCGTCCCCATCCCCGTCCGAGCCCGAATACGTATCCCAGTGATTACCCTCTGCTCCGTCGTCATAGTTCCCCGTGGGATTGCCTCCGCCCCAGAATTCAAACAAGTAGCGCAGGAACGTGTTGTGGTGGACGACTCCGGGGAACGGATCAGCAAACACCGTCTGCACGTCCTGAAAACGCGAGTGCACCAGTGCGTTCCCGGGCTCGGCAGGGCCCGTTCCGACAGTCCTTCGCACTCCTTCCAGCGCGTTTGAGATCGACAAGTGGGTCAGCAGGTTCCGAACCGCGTCCTTCCCCGTGTCTGGAGGGCCGAAATGCAGGAGGGCAAGGGCAACGCCCACCCGCTGGATCGTGAGGTTGGCAATGACGAACTCGCGGGTTCCCTCGAGAATGAGGGCAGCCCCACGCACATCCCTTACGGTGCAGTCCTCGACCCGACCCCGCACGTATGGTCCAATCGACATCCCATATTCCGCCATGGCCACTTCGCAGCCGAGGACGGGGCCGCCCCGGACGATGAGGCCCGACGCGCCATAGACGCGAAAGTGCTTCCCGCTTCGGAGGGCCAGCGGCCCCCACTGAAATGGCGCAGTCGGGGGCGTCGATGACGTGAAGACGATCGGGGCGGCTGCAGTCCCGTTCGCGTAGATGTTCCCTTGGAGGGTCCAGTTCCCCTCGAACACGACGCCCACACCAGCCTCGATTTCCAGAACCGCATTCGCCGCCACGATGACGTCCCCGAAGATTCGATAGGGTGAGCCCGCGTAGGTCCAAGTCGCGTCCTGAGAAATCACGCCGCCGGGCACGTCGGTGCCGACCGCCGGCCGAGGGACAACGACGCCCACCGCTGCGAAGACGGTCAGCCACACCGCCACGAGGCAAACACTCCTCGCGTCATCGACCCCCCTCTCCAGATGAGGGCGCGGCGTACATCAGCCTTCCGGCCTACGGCCTACGTCTCCGCGAAGAGCTTCTCAACCATCCAGTGGGGATCGAACGCCATGAGGTCGTCGTACGTCTGCCCCGTACCCACGAACAGGATCGGCTTCCCGACGGAGTGGGCGATGCTGAGCGCGGCCCCGCCCTTCGCGTCCGCGTCGATCTTGCACAGGATCGCGGCGTCGAATCCCACGGCCTCCTGGAAGGTGCGCGCCTGCTCGACCGCGTCGTTTCCCGCGAGGGCATCGCCGACGAAAACGACGAGGTGCGGGTTCGCCACCCGTTGGATCTTCTTCATCTGGTCCATTAGGTTCAGGTTCGTCTGCATGCGGCCGGCCGTGTCGATCAGGACGACGTCGCGGTGACGGGCCTTCGCGTGCTCCACGGCGTCGAAGGCGACCGCCGCGGGGTCCGCCCCCGCCTTGTGCTTGATGAGCTTCGCCCCGAGCCGATCCGCGTGGATCTCGATCTGCTCGATCGCCCCCGCCCGGAACGTGTCGGCGGCGGCGATGACGACGCTGTACCCGTTCTTCTGCAGGAGGTGCGTGACCTTCGCGATCGCGGTCGTCTTCCCCGTGCCGTTCACGCCAACGAACATCGCGACGAACGGCTTCGGTGACGCCTTGACAAGCGCGAGGAAGTCGATCGGTTCCGCCGCCAGGACCTTCTCGATCGCGTGGCGCAGCGCGCGCTCGACGCCCTCCTCGAACGACACCTCGCGCGTGATCCGCCTCCCGAGGAGATCGTCGCGCATCGTCGTCAGGACCGCCTGAACGACGGAGAGGGCGACGTCCGCCTCGAGGAGTGCGACCTCTAAGTCTCCGAGGACGTCCTCGAGCCTCCCCTCTCGCACCTTGCGGCCCTTGTCCCCGACGAGGTCCTCGGGCGCGACCTCCTGAGCCGCCTTCTGCCGCCAGCCGCGCAACTTCTCCTTGAGGCGCTCGAACATGTCCTACCTGGGCGGCGCGCCCTGGGCCTTGGTGTAAAGCTCCTGGACCTTGGCGGCGCTCTCCTCCTCCGCAATCGAGAGCTCCTGCATGCGCGACGCGAGCCCGCGCTCCGCCTCCTCAATCGCCTTCACGCGCGCGTCGAGGCGAGTGACCGCCTCGTCCGTCGGGAGCTCGATCGCGACGTCGCTCCCGATGCCGACGATCACGCGGTCCGCGTCCCGGAGTGTGCCGAAGACGAAGCTGTTCGCGCCGATCGGCATCAGCAGTTCCGCGCCTGCGCTCGACGCTTTCGCCCGGACGAGCGTCTCGCGCGCGCGGGAGATCTCCTCGAGGGTGATGCGCAAGAGCTCTTCTTGACGGCCGAGGTTCTCCATCTGCGCGCGGACGATTTCGAGGTTCGCGGCCGCGCGGCGAAGTTCCGCGTCGGGGGGCGGCGCGCTCACGGGGGCGCTCCGAGTCGGAAGCGGACGACGGCGTCCGTGACCTTGTCCAGCGCGAGGGGGGTGGCGTCCTTGACCTTGATGAGCCGCCGCGGGAGGCGGTGCTTGCTGCCCAGGTCCGACAGGACGTGCTCGATGGCGCCCTCGGGCGATTCCGCGGCGACCTCCTTCGAGAACGTGGTCCAGTCGCGCGCCATGCGGACGGTTCCGCGCACCAGGTATGCGTTCATCGGCCTCAGGAAAGGGGCTGCCCCTAAAAAGGTTCGCCGCTCACGGCGGGGGCGGTTCGGGCTGGAAGTGGCGGAAGAGGTCCTTGGCGACGATCTTCGTCATGCCGCTCACCTTGGCGAGGTCCTCCTCGGTCGCCTTTCGGATCGCCTCCGGCGTCTTGAACCCCGCCTCGAGGAGCGAGCGGACCCGCGCGGGGCCCATACCTTTGATCCGGAACAGTTCCTCGATGAACCGCTCCTGGGAGCCGCGGGACATCACGAGCTCCTGCGCCTTGGCTCGATAGTCCGCGTTCCCGGGATCGAGCTGGATCGCCTGCTGGTAGCCTGCGAGCGCCGCCTCATTCTCCCCGAGCTTCTCCAGGACCGTCGCCTGGAGCGCCCAGACCTCGGGATCGCGGGGGCTCGCATCGTGGAGGGCCTCGTACACCTTCAACGCGTCCTCCCAGGCGCCGCGGGCCTCGAGGACTTGACCCTTCGCCCGGAGCGCGGCTGTGTTCGAAGGTTGCCGCTGGAGGGCGGCGTCCAACGACGCGAGCGCCTCGTCCGCGCGGCCCGCGCGACGGAGGGCAATGCCCCGGCTCACGAGGGCGTTCACGTTCTCCGGTTCCTGCGCGAGGATCCGGTCGAGGAGCGCGATCGCCTCGTCGAAGCGCCCGGACGCGGACGACACGAGGGCCTTGGAAAGGAGACCGGGCACGTCGATGTGGATCTCCTCGAACCGGACGCGGATCCGGCCGTCGTCGGGGAACCCGCGGCGGGCCTCCTCGAGCACGCGGCGCGCTCCAGGGCGGTCCTTCGCCTTCAAAAGGGCGTTCGCAATCCTCAGCCGGGCGTCCGGCTCCTCCGGCACGACCGTTGCGTACCGACCCCACGTCGCGGCCGCATCCCCCCAGCGGCCGTTCGCTTCGTGGACCTCCGCGAGGCCCGCGAGGGCCTGCAAGTTCCGCTCCTCGATCTCGAGGATACGCTGGAACGAACCCGCGGCCTCGTCGCGGCGCTGAAGACGGAGAAGTGTCGCGGCGCGAGCGAGCAGGGCGGGCACATCGTCCGGCTCCAGTTCGAGGGCGGCGTCGAACCTCACCAGGGCGGGCTCGAGTCGCCCGTTCTCGAACAACTCGTTCCCCTCCTCGAGGAGCCCGGGTGCATCCGTGGCCGACGGGACATCGTGTTCGGCGACCTCGCCTCCGGTCACCGCCGCCAGGCTTCCCGGTCCGGGGCCGGACGCCGAGGGCGCCCCCGCCTTGGGGCCGGCGGCGCGGTAGTGGTCCAGGTACATCCGCTCGCCGGTATCGACCTCCCGCGCGGAATGGACCCCATAGATGGACGCCGCCTTGTGTTTTTCTCGGAGGGGGCGCAGGTACAGGAACCACATCGTGTTCGCGGCTGCGAATGCGAAGAGGACCGCAGGAACGAGGCTCGTCAACTCGGGCATGAGGACCCGACCGAGTGTGAGGGAGAACCCCACAGGCTGCGGATTGAAGCTGACCAGCTCGACGCGGTAATCCGTACGGACCTCCCCGTCGATGACGTGCGAGAACTCGCGCGGAGGGGTCCCGTCCGCGGTCCCGAAGGCGACTATCATCTCATCCGGAAGGCGGAAAACCTCGACGCGGAGCGAGGGCTGCCCCACCCGCACGCTCACGACGAGGTCGACGAACTGCGAGAGCGCGAACGCATCGCTGCTCGTGAAGTTGTAGGTGAAAGGAGCCCCGGCGGTGACCTGTCCCGTCCGGACGACGCGCAACTGATTCCCCGCGATCTGCCCGGTGGCGGGGAGCACGAGCACGGCACCCAGGACGAAGCAGAGGACGATGACGAGGAGAGCCCGCTGCATCGAGTGCTTCGCGATGAGGAAGCGCTGGCTGTCGCGCCTCGAAGAACGGATCTCGAGCGTGCGGAACACGAAGTTCGTGAAGGTCGCGACGAGGAGGAGGATGAGGACGAGGGGCAGCACGTAGTCGAGTGGAAAGTACAACGGCTTGAGCCCCGCCCCCTCCGTCAGGAGCGCGGAGGCGGACAGGGCGAGGGTCAGGAGGAACAGGAGGAGGAGGGCGAGCCGCTTGATGCGCCGGATGCGGGGCAGCCGGGTCGTGCCCTCGAGTTGCTCCCGGTACTTGTTCATCAGGTTCCCTTAGGCCAGCGTCGCCGCCTGTCGGCACGCCAGAAAGACGGCAGCGTACTCTGGGACAGTCGTTAGACCCGGGCTGAAATTAAAGGTTTCGGACCGGAGGCGGACCTCAACGGGGCGCGCGATCCTCATGGGGACGGGCTCGTCCGTGTACCCGGCGGGGACCGCGTCCCGCAGGGGTTGGAACTCGTCGAGCGCGTCGCGGGAGAGCGGAATGACCTCGAGCCCCGACTTCCCGTGGATCGACGAGGGCATGCGGATGAGGCGCTTGATGTCCGAGGTCACGGGCTCGTCGGTCTCTCCTCTGTGGACAATCCCCTCTAGGGGAACCTCCATGTACTCATTGAGTCGGATTTGCTGAAGCTGCGTTATGACGGCGATCAGCGTCTTGACGTTGTCATCACGAAGAACCTCGATGAAGCCTCGGTCCAAGAGGTAATCCACTCTTCGAATTGGACGGCCGTCGATCCACCTGACTGGCTCGAAAAGGTCGTCCCAGAGTTCTCGCGCGTCCGACTGAGTCACTCCCTCGAATGAGGACAAGAACTCGACCGCTTGATCCACCCCGACCGGAGGGGAGAGAGTTTGGGCGAGGGTCTGCAAGCCCCGTACTATCTTCCGCTGCCATCCTGTCCCTTGGTTGGGATGGACCATGACTATCCTTTTTTTGGCGTATGCTCGCCCCCGAAACTCCTTGACGTCCCAAACCGATTCCCTAAAAGCGACCGAGAAGTCGAGCCCTTTTGCCGTCACGTAGTCCACGATCTCCCGCCGCTCGTGGCTCGCGAGGGACCACACGCGCTCGTCGCTCACGTGGATGTGGTACCCGCGGCCCCCCGAGAAGACGATGCGCAGCGACCGCTCGTCGAACCCGAAGTCCTGCACGAGGAACTCGTCGTGGAGCTGGACGATCTTGCGCTTCACCGCCTCGAGCATCTCCTCGTACGGCATCTCCCTCGCCCCCGGGATGTGGTCCGCGTCGAGGTCGAAGATCAGGTCCGCGCCCAACCACGCCTTCTCGTCCATCGTCGGGGCGTCGGGTCGCTCGTAGTACGCGGAGCTATTGTAGACGTGCATGGGCACGCGCTTCGCGAGGAACTGGCGGAGGTCCGCGACCGTCGAGAACGCGAGGTGCCGCTGCATGAGGCCGGGTCCC
>CAYNEM010000006.1:137622-141766 GCA_964396265.1 uncultured Methanomassiliicoccales archaeon | reverse complement strand
TCCCAGATCGGCTCGCCGTAGAAGACGCCGAAGTACAGGATCGCGGTCGCGGCGCTCATGAGATGGAGATACCAGGGCGACGCCGCCAGAACGAGGTCCAGTTCCACGATCGCGAGGGCCACCGCGCCGAGCGCAGCCCAGATTGCGTCCTTCACGACGCGCGACCGCCAGTCCATCGCGGCGGCGACGAGGAGGAACCCGAACCCGACGGCGACGCGGACAGGGTCGAGTCCCACGTCCGGGGCATACTCGTCTATGTAGAAAATAGGAGCGTCGCGCGCTCCCTTCGGCGACGCGAAACAAAGTCTTATTACGGCTCTGAGCTTGGGGACGCAATACGGCGTCATGGGGACGCGGTTGTCATGATCACCGGCGGAGAGCAGGCGAACATCATCGGCCTCCGATCGAAGGAGTTCGCCTCCTGGGTCGACGAGAACCTCCGGAAGCCCCTCAACTCCGGCCCCGGCAAGTGGGTCATGGACACCGTCGTCGACAAGTTCCTGAACTGGGCGAAACGGAACAGCACGTGGCCCCTCCACTTCGGAATCATGTGCTGCGCGATTGAAATGGCGGCGACGTCCGACCCGCGGTACGACGTGGAGCGCTTCGGGATCATCTACCGGTCGTCCCCGAGACAGGTCGACGTCCTCCTCCTCAACGGCCCGATCTCCCTGAAGCTCCGCCCCGTGGTCCGCCGCCTGTACGAGCAGATGGCGGAGCCGAAGTGGGTCATCGCGATGGGGGAGTGCACGATCTGCGGCGGCCCGTACTACGACTCGTACAGCATCGTGAAGGGCTCGTACACGTTCGTGCCCACGGACGTGTTCATCCCCGGATGCCCCGTGCGCCCGGAGGCTCTGATCGACGGCTTCCTCAAGCTGAGCGCGAAAATCAAGGCCGAGAAGCGCGGATGGATCAAGACGAAGAAGGGCCGCTTGGTGGACGCGACGAAGGGCCAGCTCGCGGAGATGGGCGGGGATTACACATATGAAGTCCGAGCCGTCCGACCCCACTGAGCCCGAGGCCGGGGACGCCCGGCCGCGCGGCACGTACCTGAAGCCTCTCCTCGCGACGATGAAGCAGGCGCTCGTGACGATGCCATTGATCAACCGCATCATCCCCGGCGGTCGGCCCCCGGTCACGCGCCTCTACCCGTACGAGAAGATCGAGCTCCCGCAGTCGTTCCGCGGCCAGCACGTGATCGACTGGTACAAGTGCATCGGCTGCGAGCTCTGCGCGAAGGTGTGCCCGAACGAGTGCATCTACTTCGAGTTCGTCGAGGTCGACGAGAAGTCCCCGTACCTCCTGCCGCAGCGGGCGATCATGGACGAGAACAAGGAGGTCGTTCGTCGCCCGGCGGTCGATGTCGGCCACTGCCTGTTCTGCGGGAATTGCTCCGAGTACTGCCCGACGGACGCCTGGATGTTCTCCCAGGAGTTCGAGCACGCGGACTACTCGCGCGAGGACCTGTTCTATCATGCGGAGGAGCTCAAGAAGCCGGACGACGCCTCGGACAAGAAGATCGTGCTGATCAACAGGATCGAGGAGCACCCGATCCTCGAGGTCGACGTGTGCATCGGCTGCCGGAAGTGCGAACGGGAATGTCCGACGCGATGCATCGACATGGTCGACGGGCCGCTCCTCCGGAAGGGGAAGCCGATCGTGATCCCGGAGTTCGACTACAACAAGTGCATCGGCTGCCAGCAGTGCGTCGACGTGTGTCCGGTGGACTGCCTCCACATGGAGGAGGTCGCCGGGCTCGCGGGGGCGAAGGGCGAAGGATTCTACAACATCAACTTCGAGGGCGAGGTCCGGCTCCTCGAGGAAGACGCGCCGCGGAAGATTCCGAAGTGAGAGAGAGGACTACCGGACGAAATTCATCAACCCGGCCACGAACGCCATCAGGGCGATGAGCGCGATGACGATCCACCAGTCTGTCCTGAGATTGAACCAGGGTCCTTTCGTGGATGTGCTGGCCGGGAGTTTGGAACCTCCCGCTTCTTGGACGAGATACTCCTGCTGCGCGTGCGCCGCATGTGTGCTCGCATGGACATAATACCGAGAATCCGGTGCGACCGCCACTACATCCTCCCAATGGGACCCAGACCGGATAAAGTATCGGCGGGCCCCCCGGAGACCTCCCCGAGGCGCCATCGTAGTGCGATCATCCCTGCTCCTCGGTCGTCGATTCCTAGGAAGGCGTTCGCCATGGGATCATAATGAGAAGAAACAACACGAGCACCGCATAGAGGACATCGGCCGCCAGCGAGAACAGCCGATGGAGGTTCGGACGGCGCGAGCGCGCGCTGAGAATCGCCTCGAGGAGGAGGGTGCTGACTACTTCGGGTTCCGAGAAGGAGTCTCGCTCCATCGGGGTCCTGATAGGCACTGGACGAATGTGCAAGGCCTGGCTCGCTGGCAAAGGAGTCACATTCGCCACACTCCTCCCCCCCGGCTTAACGGCTTCGCAGGTCCTCCCAGGGAGGCCGGTCAGGTTCGATCCTCGACCGTATAGCCTTTGTTCCGCAGGAAGCCGACGACCTTGTGGCGGTGGTCCCCTTGGAGCTCCACATGCCCCTTCTTGACCGTGCCACCCGCTGCGACGTATCGCTTGAGTTCCTTCGCGAGCGCTTCCACGTTGGTGTCGTCCGAGAACCCCTCGACGACGGTCACCGCCTTTCCGTACCGGCGCGTGTCGATCCGCACCTTCAGGGGAGCCGCTTCCCTCGACAGTTCCTCACAAACGCAGATTTCCTTGGGGAGGCCACAAACCTCGCATACGACCGCCGCCGTCACGCCGCCCCCGGTGGGATCGCGGCCTTCTGCTTCAGCACCTTGTAGTACTTGCGCAGGGTGACTTCGCTTACCCCCGCCACCCGAGAGACGTCCGACTGTTTAAGCTTCGCCCCCTCGACTTCGGCGGAGAGGTAGAGCGCTCCGGCCGCCGCGCCGAGGGGCGGCGCCATCGCGAGTGCGTCCGCGGCGTCGAGAAGCAGCTTCAGGGATCCCTCGCGCACCTCCGGAGAAACCCCCAGCTCCGAGGCGAATCGGTCCACGAAGTCCCTCGCCTTGGGCGGGGGCGTTGCGAGCTTCGTCGCGCGCGAGACGAGTTTGGCGGTTGCCGCCAAGCGATGGACCGTGATCTCCGCCGCAGACGAGACCTCTTGGAGACTGCGGGGTGCGCCGAGGGCGCGGGTCGCGAGGTAGACGCACGCCGCGACGATCGCGTCCATGGAACGGCCCCGGGCGAGGTCCGCCTTGAGCGCCTTCCGCAGGATCACGGCGGTGCGCTCCTTGAAGTCCTGAGGGAGATCGATCCGCGAGGCCAGCTGGTTCGCCTTCGCGAGCGCGCCCGTCAGGCTCCGCTCCGACCCCCGCAAGCGGGTCCACTGGTTCACGCGCCGCAGCCTCGTAAACCGTGCGGCCTCATTGGCGCTCAGGCTCCGGCCGGAGGCATCCCGGGCACCGCCGCCAAACGTGCCCCCCAGCCCGCCGTCCGCGAGCAAGACCGTCTCCGGGGGCCCCGCGCGCGCGGAGCCCGGCTCGTACGGGGACCAGTCGGGTCCGGGGTCCACGGGCTGCGTGCCAAGGACCAGGCCGCATCGGTCGCACACGAGCTCGGACCGGATCGGGTCGAAGAACAGCGACGTGCTCCCGCAGCTCGGGCAGCCCCGGGGCGGCTCGTCCACGAAGTCGTCTCTGGATTTCTGGATGAGTACTGGTTCCATCTTCATAGGCTCCTTCTCCAACATTACGCGAACGACCTCCCCACGTGTGCCTGGAGCTGCTCCATCCACCGATCCGTCCAACGCTCGAACGCGGCGATCGCCAGGCCCAGGTCTTTGCCCATCGCCGTCAGGCGGTATTCGACCCCCATGGGCCTCTCGTCCGCGTGGACGACCCGCTCCGCGATCCCCAGCTCCTCGAGCTCCCGGAGGGTCCGGGCGAGGCTGGACTGGCAGATCCCGGTGACCTCCCGGAGTTCGTTGAACCGGCGTCCGTGACCCATCAGGCCGTGCATCGTCAGGAGCTTCAGCTCGGAGACGAGCACGTGGATGGCCACCACCGCGTGGCAGTCCCCGCTCTCGCAGCCTCCTTCCTCGGGCATCGTTCGGTTCGCTCGCACCTTTGTTATGCAAACGCG
>CAYNEM010000006.1:0-137522 GCA_964396265.1 uncultured Methanomassiliicoccales archaeon | reverse complement strand
CTCATCGACCCGCCAAGGCGTACGATCTTGAGGACCACCGTCGTCGGCAGTTATCCTCGCGTCGACGACTCGCACGAGGGCCAGCGCCTCCGCAGGGCCATCGCGAAATGGGAGAGGGGAGAGCTCCCCCGGGATGGCCTCCGTGCCGTCCAGGTCGGGATCTTGAAGGAGGTCGTGCGGGAGCAAGCCGCGGCTGGCGTCGACCTCGTGACGGATGGGCAGGTGACCTGGTACGACTCCCAGAGCCACTTCGCCTCCCGGCTCGACGGCTTCGAGATCGGCGCCCTCGAGCGTTACTTCGACACGAACACGTACTACCGGCGGCCCCGCGCGGACGGCACGGTGCGGTGGAAGGGACCGGTCACCGTGGACGATTTCCGGGAGGCAGCTGCGGCGAGCCCTGCGCAGGTGAAAGCGGTCCTGACGGGCCCCTACACCCTCGCGGCGCTCTCCGAGGGTGGGGTCTCCAAGACCTCTCCTCTTGTGCACGATCTGGCGGTCGCCTTGGGACGGGAGGTCGAGGCGCTCGCGAAGGCGGGGGCGCGGGACATTCAGATCGACGAGCCCGCGCTTGTTCGGTCCCCGTCCATCCCGAAGGGTTACGAGGAGATCGCCGCCACGCTCGTGCGGGGAAAGGGGGACGCGCGAACTTGGCTGTTCACCTACTTTGGCGGCGTGGAACCTATCCTGGAAGCCCTGCTGGCCCTGCCGTTCGACGTCTTCGGCTTCGACCTCGTCCAGGGTGTTCGAACAGCGGAGGCGCTCCGGAGACGCCGGATCGAGAAGCCCGTCGCGCTCGGCCTCCTCGACGCGCGGAACACGAAGATCGAGGACCCGGCGATCGTGGCCAAGCAGGCCCTCTCGTTCCGCGACTACGTGCCGCTCGAGGCATCGTTCCTCTCCCCCTCCAACGGCCTCGAGTTCCTCCCGCGGCCGAAGGCGCGCGCGAAGGTCGAGGTCCTCGTCGCCGCCGCCAAACTCGCGAGTGAGGGTGCGCGATGACCGCCCCCTTACTGACGACGACGGTGGGAAGCTTTGCAAAGCCCGAGTACCTGCAGAAGGCCCGCGGTCAGTTCTCCGTGGGGAAAATGTCCCGCGAGGAACTCGACACCCTCACCCGCCAGGCGACGAAGGAGGTCGTCGAATTGCAGGAGGCGCTCGGCCTGGACGTGTTCGTCCACGGGGAGATGGAGCGCGGGGACATGGTCGGCTATTTCGGCGAGAACATGGCAGGCATGCGCCCCGGCCAACTCGTGCGCTCCTACGGGAACCGGTACTACCACAAGCCCGTGATCGTCGACGAGGTGCGCTGGGACAAGCCGATCACGCTCGACTACTGGAGCTACGCCCAGGGTCTCACGGACAAGCCCATGAAGGGGATGCTGACCGGCCCGTACACGATCGTCGAGTGGTCCTTCGACGAGTACTACCCCTCGCGCCGCGACGCCGTGCTCGCGATGGCGCGCGTGGTCCACAAGGAGGCTGCGGCGCTTGCGCGGGCGGGGGCGAAGTACATCCAGATCGACGAACCCGCGATCCACACGCGTCCCGACGCAGACTTCGACCTGGGGGTCGAGGCGATGGAGGTCGTCGTGCGCGGGATCGACGCGGAGTTCCACACGCACATCTGCTACGGCGACATCTCCCGGATCTACCCGGGGATGCTTCGGCTTCCCGTCAAGCAGATCCATCTCGCGTTCAAGAACGAGAACTTCGAGCTCCTGAAGCTCTTCGAGGAGGTGCCGTTCGACGCGTCGAAGGAGCTCGGCCTCGGCGTCCTTGACGTGCACACCCACCGGGTCGAGAGCACAGCGGAGATCGAGGACGGCATCGCGAGGACTCTCCGGCTCCTGCCGCCGGAGCGCGTGTGGATCGAGCCGGACTGCGGCTTGAAGACGCGCACGCCGGACGAGGTGCGGGAGAAGTTGAAGGTCATGATCGCCGCGCGAAACGCCATACGTAGTAAATCCGCGGCCTCTGGGGAATAACGCTTTAAGTCACGATTCCCATGATGACCTCGGAGGCAGGGTCTGACGGACACCCAGCTCGACATCGCGGCCACCCCGAGGCGGATTTTCACTTTGGAGGAGGCCAACGTCCTCCTGCCGCAGATCGACACGATCTTCCGCGAAATGGACACGAAGTCCGTGCGGGCGCGCGAGGTCGGGGACCTGGTCGCGGACCTCGAGTCGTACTGGGGGAAGCTTGTCGAGGACAAGGACAATCCTGATCACGAGACGTACGCGCGGATGCGCGAGGAGCTGTCGTCCTCGTTGCAAGGTCTCAACGAGTGCGCGATTCGCCTGAACACCATGGGCTGCGAGCTCAAGGACCCGAACCGAGGGCTCGTGGACTTCTACGGGTACGTGAACGGGGAGCTCGTCTACCTGTGCTGGCAGCGCGGGGAGCACTCGATCGCTTTCTGGCACACGCTCGAGGCCGGGTTCCCTGGCCGGAAGCCGATCGTCCACTGAGCGTGGGACCCAAACGTTATTAGCGACGGCCTGCTAGTTACTTGCGAGAACCATGGCCTTGAGCAAGGACGACGTCGTCGCCGTGTTGAAGAAGTGCTACGACCCGGAGATCCCGATCAACATCTGGGACCTCGGGCTCGTGTACGACATCGCCATCGGGGAGGAGACGATCGTGGTCAAGATGACCCTCACCGCGCCCGGCTGTCCCGCGTCCGCGTACCTGTCCTCCGACGTAAAGCGGAAGATCGAGGCGCTCCCCGGTGTGAAGGAGGCGGAGGTCCAGATCGTGTGGGACCCGCCGTGGACGCCGGAGGCGATGTCGGACATCGGGAAGAAGCAGTTCGGCATGGGCATCTGATTCCGCCCAACTGCCAAATCTTCATTACCCATGCCCAGTATGCGCGCCCGCCCGTGCCCGCAAGAGGTCGCTCCCCTTCAAAAGCGCCCCCGAAGAAGACCGATACCCTCCGGATCGCCGCACAGGTGGGCCGTGACGGGGTCGCGTTCTTTCGACGCGCGAAGTCCCTGTCCGCGGACCCTCGTGTGAAGTTCATCTTCGGCCGCGCTGCAGAGGAGTTCGAGAAGGCCCGCGATGCGCTCGAGGAGGTCCCGGGCGCGAAGGCCAGGGGAGACGCGCCCGAGGTGTTCCCCTTCGAGAGATTCGAGCGCATGGTGTGCGTCGTGTGCAGCCACGAAGCCAAGGGGAAGGAGCCGCCGGAATCGTGCCCCGCGTGCGGCGCCGCGCGCTATGCGTTCGAGAGGGACGTGAAGCAGGACGAGGCGTGGAACATGGTCGCGAGGTCGACGAAGGATGCCCTCTCCTTCTCGCGGAAGTTCGCGCAGGGCGCTGCTAAGCCCGCCGCCAAGGAGGCGGCTTCCCGTGCGATCGCGATCCAGAAGGCGTTGCATGAAGAGGCGAAGGAGGAGCGGGAGCGGGTCGGTTCGCCCCCGTAGGTGGAATCATGGCGGTGTCGTTCAAGGCGTTCGCGGAGGACCTGCACGCGTGCAACATGTGCGGATACTGCGTGCCCGTTTGCCCCGCGTACCAGGAGATCGGATGGGAGTCCGCCGCCCCCCGCGGGAAGGTCTTCCTGATGAAAGGTGTGGAGATGTGGTCGCCCCTGGACTACATCCTCAAGCGTCCCACGCGGCTCAAGAAGGGAAGCGAGATCTCGAGAGAGTTCACACGCGCGGTGTACGAGTGCACGGGCTGCGGCGCGTGCGAGAGCGTGTGCCACGCGGACATCCCGTTCGACGGTCTCTGGGACGACGTGAAGGAGACGCTCGTGAAGGAAGGGCTCGGGCCGCTGCCCGAACATCTGCCGCTCCTCGAAAACGCGAAGGCGACGAAGAACTTGTACGGGAGGGACAACGAGACGCGCGACGACTGGTTCCGGGCTGCGGGCGTGGAGCAGTCGCCGTCTCCCGAGGTGCTGTTCTGGGTCGGATGCAACGCCTCGTTCGAGAGGAACTCGATCGCGCAGGCCGTCGTGAAAATCCTCAACGCCGCCAAAGTGCGGTACCGTGTGCTCGGTCGCGAGGAGTGGTGCTCCGGAGGGCCGCTCGCCCGGATGGGGTTCGGGGATTTCGTGAAGCGGGAGCTCATGCCCCACAACATCGAGGCGGTGGCGGGGACCGGGGCGAAGGCGCTGGTGACCGCATGCGCGGAGTGCTACCGCGCGTTCCTCAAGGACTACCGCCGGTACGGGGGCAGCCCGCCGTTCGCGGTGTTCCACATCTCGCAGTACATCGAGAAGCTCGTGAAGGACCGGCGCCTGAAGTTCTCGAAGAAGATCGAGCGGAAGGTCGCGTACCACGACGCGTGCCAGCTCGGGCGGGTGTGCGGCCAGTCTGAAGCGCCGCGGACCGCGATGAAGTATCTGCAAGGCGTCGTGCAGCTTGAGATGTTCCACAACCGTGACACGACGCTGTGCTCCGGGGCTCACGGCGGGTTCAAGGAGGCGTTCCCGGAGGAGGCCACGCGGTTGGCGGCGCGTCGACTCACGGAGGGTCGCGAGACGGGCGCGGCGCTGATGGTCACGACGTGCCCGCACGCACTCGATCACCTGAACGAGGTCGCGAAGAAGAACCGCGGCCTGGAGACGATCGACCTCGCGGAATTGGCAGCGGAACACCTGTAGCCGCGGCTGCATCTGTCAAGCACTATTGCCGTCATCAACTAGGAGTCGGTTTCCTCGAGGGCTCGGGCCATGAAGCCGGCGGAGTTCCATTTATAGGTCCGCGTCGGGTTCCCGGCCCTCCTAGGGCTCCCAAAACTTGTCTCCCCAGGCCGAAAGGAACTTCTCCAAGAACCCGGAGAGAGACCTAGCGACAACCGGCCATTCCTCCCGCGGGTCCATTTCTAGCTCAATCAATACTGACCCGAAGTCATTTTTACGCTTCTCACACCTTATCATCAGCCTATCTTGGTCGCCAAGGAACTTGCCAATCACTACGTCTCCCGGGCCGAAGTCCACCTCTCTTCGAGCGACTTCCGAGGGGCTTTTCGTCATCATTTCGACCAGGCTCCAGATTACGAGACCCCACTGGCCATAGACTGCGTCCTCGAAAAGGCGCAGCCCTGACGTTTGGCGCCAGAGTTCGACGAGCTCGTCCGGCAGGGTTGCGCCGAGGATTGTTTCCAAATCTCGCTGGTCCCAATCCGTTCCCGGCACAACGGAACATCGTAACGGCACCTTCACTGGCTGCCCGCGGTGAGAGACGCGACGACCCTCCGTCCCCATGGCTCGAATCCGAGCCAATATGCGGTCTATGTCCTCCACGCTCATGACTAATCCTGCGGACTCTCCTTTCCCATCACCGTGGAGACAAAGGATTCCGCTTGCCCAACGAAGACAATCACGTCCCCATCCAATGCTGGAAAGGCCGCCAACGTCTTGGGAGCGAGAATCCGTTCCAATGCTTGGACGTGGCCTTCGCTCCCCTCTAGCGTGCTTCCTAGGGTGCGTGGGGAGATCGGCGACTCACTGAACAAGAGAAGACAGCGGGGATCGAGGCCGAGGAAACAAGGGTAGAATAGGGAAGGGCTCGTTTCGCCGAAGTCGACAATCATGGAATGGTGAGACTCACCCGCTCTGAAATCCTCATCTCCTGGTAGCCACTCCACTTCAACCTCCGTGTGCGGCGCTGCGAGTACGATCCTCTGCGATTGAGCGGGTAGTCTCATCAGCGCACCAACTCCGGCGACCGCCAGACTGCGGGGTACCATCAAGCGTATGGATTCAAGCGTAGCGCCAATCGCCTGCAGAATGACATCGCTCTCCTTCGTCGTTTCGAGTCTCGGTTCGAGTTCTGAGGCACTTCGGTCGAAGGCCCCGAGCGCTTCGACCTTCCAAGAGGCGGATGCCTCCATGAGGGCGGAACTCAACCTCCTGCGCTGCCATCCTGTAAGGAACTCTCGATTCGTGAAACCACCTCTATGGCATTACCGCATCTATTTCGGAGTCCAGAGGATCCCCCTGTCGAGACTCCTCATCCTTGCTGCTCACTTGCCCTCTCCAGAGCACGAACGATTCCCATGCCCACGGTTCGTCCAAGGGGGGAGTGGATGAGGTCCTCGGGCCTCATCAAGTCGAAAGGTTGTTCCTCACGGAAGAGATTATTCAACACAGCTTGGAGATACTTGCGGCCGGTTTCTTTGTCGGTTCCCTGCCACTCGGTGAGCACGATCTCAAGCGCTCTCTGATAGGTCCTCTGAGGATGGGGGACTCGCATGTACCCCTTGTCAGGGAACTTACAGGTTGTTAGGTCGATACCGTTGGAGAATCCCACGAATCGCAATTCAGCGCCCGAAAAGTCGACGTTCTTCATCGCGTTCACGAACCTTCGATCCTGATCCCAACCATGGAACGAGACATCCTCGAGGAGCCCCCGAAACACGCAGTTCTCGAAAGCTGCCCCGAAGAAGTCGACGGATTTCAGGCGGGCATTGACGAAATGACACTCGCGAAATAAGGGATGACTAAACGTACTGCCTCGAAAGTCCGCGCCCTCGAAGTCGGCGCCCTCCACGACAGGACCAAAGCTGCCTCCCTTTCCCCAGTGAGAATCGCGGAGGTCCGCGTTGTGGAAGGATACCTCTTTCATGCTTCCGCTTGCGAAGATGACGTCCCTGGCCTTCGCATCGTTCATCCACACCCGGGTGAAGTCAAGCTCTTCCCAAATGGACTCCCCGATCGATGCGCGTGACACGTCCACATTCGTGAGGGTGCAATGGTTCAATTTGGGCTTGCCCTCTCGTATCAGGGCAGTGCCCCCTGGCTGGACCTTAATCCTCCCGACGGTCGTTGGCGAGGGGAACTTCAGACCGGTGAGGTCCACCATTCCATCGGGGCGCACCGACAGCCCGAGTTTCCCCTGATTGGTTCCCTGTCCGAGCTTGACAAGGGTTTCCATCGTGCGAATCATGGCAGCTCACTGGTTTCCGGCTCTAGCAGAATAAGAAGCGCATGTCCCAGCCGCCTGTCTCGCGAAGCCTTGACTGGCAAACCGGGCCAAGAGTGTTCCTTCTGACCGAGCTTCGTGATCTCCCGTATGATCTTGCCGTGGGTGAAAGTGATGTCGGGCCTTGGTACGATCGGTGAACGGTCACACGGTAAAGCTGATCCCGCACGAGCACGATGTTTTCGCGTTCGGATTCTTGACTTTGAACTCGCCGCCGAAGAAATCCTCTTCCCAGTCGAGCGTGGAGTCCTTGAGGAAGACGACGGACTTCGTGTCCACAGCGATCCGCACATCGTCTTTCTGTACGACGCGGTCCGTCGCGCGGACCTCCTCCGCGAGGTCGATGCGGTACTGCATGCCGGAGCATCCGCCCGCAACGATGCGCAGGCGGAGCGCGGCCCCTGGCTTCCCCTCGCGGTCCTGGAGGAACCTGATGCGCTTCACCGCCGCGTCCGTGACGACGACGGGCGGGGCCTCCGCGCTTGGCGGTGCGAGCGTCATTCTACCGCCAACAGTTGGTCGCGTCGCATAAAGGTTCTTACGCGATTCGCCGTTGGGGGCTTCCTTCGGGAGCCACGCATGATGTCGCGTCGCGGACTGCACAACCTATATATAACGCCGTTATGCTTCTTGAAGGAGAACTGCGTTTCACGGGGTTTCCATGGTCACCGTTGACCAAGTCAAAGAGCAGATGGCGAAGCAGGAGTACAAGTTCGGCTTCACCGCCGACGTCGAGATGGACATCTTCCCGACGGGCATCAACGAGGAGGTCGTCCGCGCGATCTCGCGGTGGAAGGAGGAGCCGGAATGGCTCCTCGAGTGGCGGCTGAAGTCGTACCGCTACTGGACGGCGATGAAGGAGCCGAAGTGGGCGAACATCACGTATGGCCCGATCGACTACCAGGGAATCTCGTACTTCGCGGCGCCCAAGAATAAGGGCACGGGGCCGACGGAGATGGACCCGGAGATCAAGAAGCTGTACGACCGCCTCGGCATCCCGCTCGTTGAGCAGGAGCGGCTCGCGGGAGTGGCGGTGGACGCGGTGCTCGACTCCGTCTCGGTCGCGACGACGTTCAAGGACAAGCTCGCATCCATGGGGATCATCTTCTCCTCGTTCTCGGAGGCGGTCAAGGAGCACCCGGACCTCGTGCGGAAGTGGCTCGGATTCGTCGTCCCCCAGAACGACAACTTCTTCGCGGCCCTCAACAGCGCCGTGTTCAGCGACGGATCGTTCGCGTACATCCCGCCGGGCGTGCGGTGCCCGATGGAGCTGTCCACGTACTTCCGCATCAACGCGGCGAACACGGGTCAGTTCGAACGCACGCTGATCATTGCGGACAAAGGTTCGTACGTATCATATTTGGAGGGGTGCGTGCCCTTCTGGGAAGAGGTATCCACCGGGGAAGCGATGGTGACGATCACGGAGATCGGGTTGCACGACACCGTCCTCAATTCGAAAGGGCGCAAATCGCACGTGGACAAGCTGATGACACGCTACTTCGAGGGCGACCTCATCGACATCACACCCCAGAGCTCTGGAAACCGCTTCAGCGTAACGCCCGAACATCCGGTGTTGGCGGTGCAGCGGGAACGGATTCTGGGCTCACGCAGCCGAAGCACCCATTGGCCAAAGATTGATCGGAAAAAGCTCGCGACCGCCACGCCTGAATTCGTGCCCGCGGGCAAGTTGAAAAAGGGAGACTACGCGGTATTCCCGATTAGTCAGGTCTCTCGCGACAATCCCAAACTCACCGACGACTTCCTCCGGCTGCTGGGTTACTACGTGGCCGAGGGCTGCGCAACGAAATTCAACGGCTACGACGCCGTGGAGTTGTGCTTCGGGTCGCACGAGGAGGACCTTCTTCGAAAGGTCCCCGCGCTCATTGAGCGAGTCACAGGGCGCGCGCCATCGGTTACCTTCGACATGAAGCGCCACGGCGCCTACGTGGTCGTCTATTCGAAGGAATTGGCGGCTCTGCTCGTCAAGCACGGAGGGAAGTACGCTGTAGGCAAGCGGTTCAGCAAGGCCGTCATGGAACTGCCGCCAGAGCGCCAGAAACTCGCTTTCGACGCGTACATCGAAGGAGACGGGAGCATTGGAATCGCCTTAGGAAAGTCCGGCCCACTCACGCGGGTCCGTGCCTGCACGGTGTCCCGTCAGCTCGCGTTCCAGCTCCAGGAAATGCTCGCCCGCCAAGGAGTGTACGCAGGCATCCATCCCCGAGAGGCAACCGACGAGCGGATGAAGGACGGTCACGTGATCCATCACAAGAAACGCTACTGGGTGTGCTATTCTCGGAACGCGGGGTCGCGAACGGTAAGGCGGAGACCAGGCTACTTCCTCGTCCCTATCCGCCGAACCGCCCGCAAGCCCTTCGCCGGGTACGTGTACAACATCGAAACCAAAGCCCCCCACACCTACCTCGTCAAGGGCTTTGCGGTCCACAACTGCACCGCGCCAATGCGCGACGAGCACCAGCTCCACGCCGCGGTCGTCGAACTGATCGCGCTCGACGACGCGGAGCTGAAGTACAGCACGATCCAGAACTGGTATCCGGGCGACAAGAACGGAAAGGGCGGCATCTACAACTTCGTGACTAAGCGCGGCCGGGCGGTCGGGAAGAACTCCAAGCTCTCGTGGACACAGGTCGAGACGGGATCTGCGATCACGTGGAAGTACCCGAGCTGCTGGCTCGAGGGCGACAACGCCCAGGGCGAGTTCTACTCCGTGGCGGTGTGCAACAACCACCAGCAGGCGGACACGGGCACGAAGATGATCCATATCGGGAAGAACACGCGGAGCACGATCATCTCCAAGGGGATCTCCGCGGGGTTCGGGCAGAACACCTACCGCGGCCAGGTGAAGGTCATGCGCGGGGCGACGGGCGCGCGGAACTACTCACAGTGCGACTCGCTCCTCGTCGGCGACAAGTGCGGCGCGCACACGTTCCCCTATATCGAGGTGAACGAGCCCACGGCGACCCTCGAGCACGAGGCGTCGACCTCGAAGATCGGCGAGGACCAGCTGTTCTACTGCCAGCAGCGGGGGATCACGCCGGAGGACGCGACGAACATGATCGTGAACGGGTTCTGCAAGAAGGTGTTTAACAACCTGCCGATGGAGTTCGCCGTCGAGGCGCAGAAGCTCATCGTCGTCAGCCTGAACCTCGAAGGGACCGTGGGCTGAGGGGATCGCGATGGAACCGATGTTGGAAGTCCGGGACCTGCACGCGAGCGTAGGGGACAAACCGATCCTCAAGGGCGTCACGTTGACGGTCAACGCGGGCGAGGTCCATGCGATCATGGGGCCGAACGGCTCGGGGAAGAGCACGCTGGCGAACGTCCTCGCCGGGCGACCGAACTACGTCGTGACAGCCGGCGAGGTCCGCTTTCTTGGGAAGGACCTCCTCCGGCTGAAGCCCGAGGACCGGGCGCGGGAGGGGGTGTTCCTCGCGTTCCAGTACCCCGTGGAAATCCCCGGCGTGAACAACGCGTACTTCCTGAAGTCCGCGCTCAACGCGATCCGGCGATATCATGGGCAGCCCGAGCTCGACGCGATCGAGTTCCTCCAGCTCGTCGAGGAGAAGCTGAAGGCGCTCGCCCTCGACGAGTCGTTCACGAAGCGCGGGCTGAACGAGGGCTTCTCCGGCGGCGAGAAGAAGAGGAACGAGATCTTCCAGCTCCTGACGATGCAACCGAAGCTCGCGGTCCTCGACGAGACGGACTCCGGCCTCGACATCGACGCGCTGCGGATCGTGTCCCAGGGCGTGAACTCCCTCCGCAGTCCGGACCGCGCGATCCTCCTTGTGACGCACTACCAGCGGATCCTGAACTACATCAAGCCCGACTTCGTGCACGTGCTCGTGGACGGGCGCATCGCGGACTCCGGCGGCGAGGAGCTCGCGCACGAGCTCGAACGGGACGGGTACGCGCGGTTCGAGGCGACCGCCGCCAGGGTCGCGTGAGCCGCGATGACGGACGCGGACCCCCGCCAGGCGTACGCCGAGACGTTCGGGCGGTTCGAAGGGGAGGCACCGGGCGCGGACCTCCCTTGGCTGCACGCGCTGCGCCGCCAGGCGATCGCGCGGTTCCAGGAGCGCGGCTTCCCCACGCTGAAAGACGAGGACTGGAAGTACACGAACACCGCGCCGATCGCGCGCATCGCCTTCCAGCGCTCCGCGGGCGTCCGCAACGGCGTCAGCTCCGCAGACCTCGAGCGCGTCGCGTTCCACGGGTTCAAGGGCATCCAGCTCGTGTT
This sequence comes from uncultured Methanomassiliicoccales archaeon, assembly GCA_964396265.1. GTDB lineage: Archaea > Thermoplasmatota > Thermoplasmata > RBG-16-68-12 > EA-27 > EA-27. The sequence continues at coordinate 126,326 of CAYNEM010000006.1, read as the reverse complement.
CGTGAACGGGCAGTTGAGCCCCCGGCTCTCGGAGGTGCGCACGCTCCCGGAGGGGATGGAGGTCCGGAGCCTCGTGGAGGTCCTGCAGGACGAGCCCGCCCTCGCGGAGGCGCACCTCGGGAAGTACGCGGCGTTCGACCGCCAGCCCTTCGCGGCGCTGAACACGGCGCTCTGGCACGAGGGCGCGTTCGTGCGGATCCCCGCGGGCCTCGAGGTCGACCTGCCTATCCATCTGCTCTTCGTGACGATCGCTTCCGGAGAGCCGACGGTCTCGCAGCTGCGGAATCTGCTCCTCGTCGAAGCCGGCGCGCGGGCGACCGTCGTCGAGAGCTACGTCGGGTGGGGCGACGGCGCGTACTTCACGAATGCGGTCACGGAGGCCGTCGTCCGCGAGAACGCGAGGCTCGACCACTACAAGCTCCAGCGGGAGAGCGAGCAGGCGTTCCACGTCGCGAGTCTGCAGATCCACCAGGAGCGCGCGAGCTCCGTCTCCGACAACTCGATCGCGTTTGGCGGCGGCCTCGTGCGGAACGACGTGAACGCGTGGTTCGCCGACGAGGGCGGCGAGCTGGCGCTCGACGGGCTGTACGTGCTCGGCGGCCGCCAGCACGTGGACAACCACACGCGGATCGACCACGCGAAGCCGAACTGCACGAGCAACGAGCTGTACAAGGGCATCCTCGACGGCCACGCGCGCGCGATCTTCTACGGGAACGTCACCGTCCACAAGGATGCGCAGAAGACGAACGCGCTGCAGACGAACAAGAACCTCCTGCTGTCGAAGGACGCGCTCGTCGATTCGATTCCCGGGCTCCAGATCCTCGCGAACGACGTGAAGTGCCGTCACGGGTCCTCGATCGGACACATGGACGAGGACGCCGTCTTCTACCTCCGCTCGCGCGGCCTCGACGACGTGGCGGCGCGGGGTCTGTTGACGTACGGGTTCGCGTCCGAGGTCGTGAACAAGGTTCGCGTGCTCCCACTGCGCGCGGCGCTGGGCGCGTGGCTCGTGTCGCGCCTGCCCGGGGGCGAGCTCCTCCGGGAGGCTTTATAGTGCCGCGAAGGATGGCGGCGGGGCGGGGCGCATGGCGGACCTGAGGGAACTGTACCAGGAAGTGATCCTCGATCACAGCCGCAGGCCGCGGAACTATCACGCGCTCGACCCTGCGGACCGCAAGGCGGTCGGCAACAACCCGCTGTGCGGCGACCAGGTCATCCTGTACCTGAAGATGGACGGGGACCGGATCGCAGAGGTCGGCTTTGAGGGCCAGGGGTGCGCGATCTCGAAGGCGTCCGCGAGCATGATGACGGACGCGATCAAGGGGAAGACCTCGCACGAGATCGACGACCTGTTCGGGAAGTTCCACGGCATGGTCACGGGGATGCCGGGGACGCCTGCGGACCCGGCGCTGGGGAAGCTGACCGTGTTCGCGGGCGTGTGCGAGTTCCCGGCGCGCGTGAAGTGCGCGAGCCTCGGGTGGCACACGCTGAAGGCGGCGCTCGAGTCGAAGGCGACGGTCTCGATGGACTGAGGGCGCGATGACGCGCGTCGCGATCGCGCAAGAGGCGGACGTGCCGCCGGGCACGATGAAAGGATTCGACGTGTTGGGACGGAGGATCATCGTCGTGAATCTCGACGGCGAGTTCCACGCGCTCTCCGGTATCTGTTCGCACGCGTACTCCGAGCTGGATAAAGGGTTCTTCCGCGGGGAGTTCGTTACGTGCGCACTTCACCTGTCGCAATTCGAGGTGCGGACAGGGGAAGCCATTTCTCCGCCTGCAACGGACCCCCTGCCGAAGTATCCCGTGTCTGTCGAGGACGGGATCGTGTACGTGGACGTGCCGGATGGGCCGCGTCGGGGGAGCGCGGTGCCGCCAATCACTTAAGTACGCACCGCCTTTTCCCTGCGATTCCCATGGCGACGAAGTCGGTTCACGCCCTCAAGGTCAAGGATGACTTCCCGATCTTGAAGAGGATGCCGCACGGCAAGTCCCTCGTGTACCTGGACAGCGGGGCCACCAGCCAGAAGCCGATGCAGGTCATCAAGGCGATCGAGGACTACTATACGCGAATCAACGCGAACGTGCATCGCGGCGTGTACGAACTCAGCGAGGAGGCCACGAGGGCGTACGAGGGCGCGCGGGAGACGCTCGCGAAGTTCCTCCACGCGAAGGACGCGAGCGAGATCGTGTTCACGCGCGGCACGACGGAGTCGATCAACGCGGTCGCGTACTCGTGGGGTATCCGGGGGCCGCTGAAGAAGGGCGACGAGATCGTGACAACGATCATGGAGCACCACTCGAACACGATCCCGTGGTACTTCGTGCAGGATCACAAGGGCGTGACGCTCAAGTGGGTGGACATCCACGACGACGGCACCCTCCGCATGGAGCAGTACGACGACCTCGTGACGGAGAACACGAAGATTGTGACCGTGACGCACGTCTCGAACGTGCTCGGCACGATCAACCCGATAAGGGAGATCGCGAAGCGCGCGCACGAGGTCGGTGCGATCTGCGTCGTGGACGGCGCGCAGGGCGCCCCGCACATGCCCGTCGATGTGCAGGCGATGGACTGCGACTTCTACACGGTCTCCGGCCACAAGATGCTGGGGCCGACGGGGAGCGGCCTCCTCTATGGGAAGCGCGAGGTGCTCGAACGGATGGAGCCGTTCCTTGGCGGCGGCGAGATGATCCGCGAGGTCCACAAGGGATGGGCGAAGTGGAACGACGTGCCGTACAAATTCGAGGCGGGCACGATGAACATCGAGGGTTCCGTCGGCCTGGGCACCGCCGCGGAGTACCTGATGGACCTCGGGATGGAGAACGTGCGGCGCCACGAGATGGAGCTCACGGAGTACGCGCTCGACGAGCTCCGCCGCGTCCCGGGATTCCGCGGGTTCGGTCCCGAGGACGTGAAGATCCGGGGCGGCGTGATCAGCTTCCTGCTCGAGGGCGCGCACGCCCACGACGTTGCGTCGATCCTCGACGTGGAGGGGGTCGCGATTCGATCGGGCCACCACTGCGCCCAGCCCCTGATGGAGAGGCTCGGCGTCCCGGCGACGTCACGCGCGTCGTTCTACGTGTACAACGAGGCCGACGACGTGGACCGGCTCGTGGCGGCGCTTCTGAAGGTGAAGGAGATCTTCGCCTGAGCCGCCACTCGGGTTTGGCGGTGACGATGGGACGCGTCGTCGGACATAGACGCAGGGGCGGTTGACCGTGTCCCTCCGCATCGCCCGCGACGCCGTCGAGAAGATTCGCGCGCACGCGAGGGCGGCCTATCCCGAGGAGTGCTGCGGGTTCCTCATCGGGAGGCACGCGGGCGAGGACCGCGTCGTGACGGAGGCCCGTCGCGCGGACAACGTCCATCCGGGGCCGCGGGGGACGCGGTACACGATCGACAACGAGGCGACGAGGCGGGTCGAAGCGGAATTCCGCGTCGGCGAGACGAGGCTCGTCGGATTCTACCACTCCCACCCGGACCATCCGGCCGCGCCTTCCGAGTTCGACTTACGGAACGCCTGGGAGTACTACTTGTACGCGATCCTGGCGGTGCTTGACGGGGAGCCCGCGGACCTCAGGGCGTGGTCGCTCGACGAGGAGCGGAGAGCCTTCACCGAGGTCCCCGTCGCCATCTAATGATGCGATGGACGAGATCAGGCTCGGCGCGTCCGCCGCGGTCGGTCCACGAACGCCGCCAGGAGGAGTCCGACCGCGAAGAGCGCGAGGGGGGCGCCGAAACGGCATCCCGACTCGCTCGCGGGGACCGGCGTGATGTTCCGTACGGATGGAAGCAGGCCCCGCATGCCATCGACCGCCGGCTCCGGGTTGGCGGCAACCGCGGGGTCCTCGTCGGGCGCATCGGGCTGGGGGTCCTCGCCGAACGAGACCTCGACCGGGTTCACGACGATCGGCCGGATCACGGCCTCCGGCAGGCCCGCCGCGAGGCAGGCGGTGAAGTAGATGTCCGGGTTCCCGGTCTCTCCGCCCCCATTCGGATCGACGTAGTTGTTGCGCTCGTCGACCCACGCGACGTAGACCTGTCCATCGCCGCCAAGGGTGATCGACGGGGCTATCTGGCTCCGGTCGAAGTCGGTGACCCAGACGTTCGGGCCCCATGTCGCGCCGCCGTCGAGGGACCGCACGAGGAGCACGTCGGGCCAACCGACGTTCGGCTCTGCGTAGGCCCACGCCACGTACAGCCCCGTCTCTCCAGCGGCCATCGTGGGCGCGGTGCCCTGCCAGTTCTGACCGTGCTCGTTGAGCCGGACGTTCGCGGACCAGGACGGGCCACCGTTCGTCGAGCGCGAGAAGTAGATGTCGCCGGGATCGTTCGCCTCGCGGTTGTCGTACCAGGCCGCGTAGACGCCGAGGCCGTCCGCCGCGAGCACGGGGTCTCCCTGCCATCCGGTGGCGACGTCGTTCACCGCGAAGTTCGGCGTCCACGTGAGGCCGCCGTCCCGCGAGCTCGACACGTAGACGTCCGGGTCCTGCGGGTCGTTCCGCCGGTCCTGCCACGCGACGTGCACGGCCCCCGTCGGATCCACCGCCAAGGCGGGGTCGCCTCGCTGTTCGATGCCCGCCGCGTCGTCGTTGACGCGGACGTTCGCCCCCCACGTCGCGCCGCCATCCGTTGATTGCGCGACGTAGATGTCGGGGTCACCGTTCCGCCAGTCCTCCCACGCGACGTATGCGACGCCATCGCCCGCAAGGGCGATCGCGGGTCCGTAACTCTGGCTCACCTGCACGAACCCCGAGACGTCGTTGGCCTTCGAGGGCGCGCTCCACGAAAGCCCCCCATCCGTGGAGGTCGTGACCCAGACGTCGATCGTGCTGCTTACGCCGCCACGATACACGACGTAAATAGTCCAGGAAGGGTCCACTGAGATGGCCGGCTCCCCCTGGTGGCCTGCGCTGAAGGGGCTGATGCGCACGCTCGGGTCGGTCCAGCTCATCCCACCGTCCGTGGACCTCGCGAAGTACACGCTCGAGGCGCCTGCCGGTTCATCGCGGTTGTCGATCCACACCGAGTAGATCTCGCCGTCAGGGCCCACCGCGAGGGCGGGCTCCGATTGATAGACCATGAAGAGGTCGGCATGCACGCGGACCTGCAGGCCTTCGCACGCAACATCCCCCGAGGCGCGCGACCCGCCCATGAAGGCAGTGCCTGCGACCAGCAGGAAGACGATCGCCACTCCAACCGCGCGCCCACCCCGTGTCCAATCCCTGAAAGGCGACGTCGGCATTCCCCGGCGGCCGGGCGAAAGGCTGACATGCGTTTCATCTTTGTGGTACACGCCCGGTACCGCGCTTAAAGCAAGCTCAGCCGTGTGTTCTTCCGGACCGAGGCTCCATGGTGCGTCCGATGCAGAGGGCAGTCGCTTCCATCATTACGAGAGCGCCCGGACCCACACGATTCGTCGCAGCCGGTTCTGCGACACGGCCTCGGGCGCCTTCGTCGCTTTCTCGACCTCTGCCAACAGGTCCACGACCTTGAGCAGGCCGGCCGTCGTCGGCGCGCGCACGTCCACGCGGGCCTTCTCGAACTGCTGACGCACGATGTTCATCGCGGTCTCGAGGCCGCCAAACCCGGCGCAGAAGTCCGTCATGATCCGGTCTGCGATCCGGGACGCCGGGTCGATTCCCTGTGGCGGCGGCGTGGGCTGCGCGATGCGTTCGATCGGATCATTCATCGTGCGGAGTACGGCCCCGGCCATCTGCTGGAACATCGCCTCCACGTTCTCCCCCGTTTTCGCGCTGCTCAGGAACGCCTCGCCCTCGTACTTCTGCGCGAGGTAGGAGAGGACGTCCTTCGCGTATGCGGTGTCCCTCGCGAGGTCGACCTTGTTTCCCGCAAACACGAGGGGTACCTTCCCGACGAGCCGCCACACGAGGGGAACCCAGTAGTCCTCCAGGGACCTCCACGTCTCGTCGCGGGTCAGGTCGAAAACGAGGAGCACGGACTGCGCGCCCCTGACGGCGCTTTCCTGGACGCCCGCGTACCCTTTCTGTCCGAGGATGTCCCAGACCGTCAGGACCGTCCGCAGGTCGCGGCCTCCGTCCGGGACGGCGATCTCCTTCTTCGTGACCTTCGTCCCGACCGTCATGAGGTAGTCGTCCGAGAAATGGTCGCGGACGAACCGCCGGATCAGCGAGGTCTTGCCGACGGAGCCGTCTCCTAGGAGGACGACCTTCGCTTTGAGGACGCCCATGGCGAGACGAAACTCTCTTCTCGCCGTCTATTTCAACATTCGCCGGTGGTTATCGCACAGCCCGGAGGGGGTGGCCCGAGCCCGAAATCCGGAACATGTTCCCGTCGTCCTTTAGTGTTCCAAGCGCCCCAGAGAGAGGGTAGTGGCGGTGAAATGCGCCTGATGTTCGCACGACGGGAAACGAGCCCAGAAACGGTGGAAGCGGATTCGAACGCCGGGGACCCCTCGCGGGTGACGGAGGAGCTCAAGGCGAAGGTCGTGATCGTCGGGGCCCCGGGCGTGGGGAAGACGAGCCTCGTCCGGCGCTACGTGCTCAACGAGTTCAGCGAGAAGTACCGCGTGACCCTCGGGGCGATCGTGTACAAGCGGACGGAGCAGGTCGCCTTCGAGAACCGCTCCGTGCAGGTGACGATGACCCTGTGGGACACGACGGGGGATTCCAAGATGGCGGACCCCCTGCGCGACGTCTATCTTCAGGGCGTCCAGGGCGTGTTCGGGGTGTTCGACGTCACGACTCGGACGACGCTGCCGCCCATGGACCTCTGGATAGGCGCCGCCAAGGAGGCTGCGGGCGACGTCCCCGTGCAGATCATGATGAACAAGTGGGACCTCGGCGAGAACATCGAGCTCAAGTTCGCGGGCCTATCGACCGGCCTCGGCCACGCGGCCCCGTGCTGGCTCACGAGCGCGAAGTCCGGGGACAACGTCGTGGATGCGTTCCACGACCTCGCGAGGCGCATCGTGGAGCGCCATGTCGTGCCCGTCGACGGACCTCTAGACCAGATCGACCATGCGATCGTCGCGGAGATCGGCGACGTGGCGAGGACTGCCGAGGAGGTCGCCTCGAAGCTGAGCATCGCCCACGTCGTCGCGGACGCGCACCTCGAGAGACTGCGCCGCCAGGATCTCCTCCGGCTCGCGACGATGGGGCTCGACGAGGAAGGCCGCCCGCGGCTGAGCTATGGAAGGACGAGGCGGGCGATCGCGGAGACGATCGAGCGCTGAGCACGCGGGGAGGGGGATTCGAACCCCCGGGCGCTTTCGCGCACAGGGTTAGCAACCCTGCGCCCTGCCAGGCTAGGCGATCCCCGCTTGGCAGCGAGCGAAGGGATGGCCTCGCATAATACTTCCGGGGAGCGATGGCTCAGGAAGTGGACGAATCGAGGAGGCGGCTCGTATTCCTTATGGGTCAGATCCCGTCCAACACTTTCTCCGCCCCCTCCGACCCCAACGCTCTTAGGCGGTATCGTTTATTCGTCCCTCGGTGGGGGAGACGGTCAAGCTCACGTTCCATGGCGGCGTCGCGCAGATCGGCGGCAACAAGATCCTCCTTGAGGACGGGGACGCGCGCCTCTGGCTCGACATGGGCCAGCCGTTCTCCTACGGGAAGGACTTCTTCGTCGACCCGTACCTCCAGGCCCGCGGGCGGTTCGGGCTCCGGGACCACTTTGCCCTCGACCTGATGCCGAAGATCCCGGGACTGTATACCCAGGAGGACCTCGCGCCGACGGACTTCGCGTGGACGCCGCCGGCGTTCTCCGGGATCGCGATCTCGCACATCCACTTCGACCACATCAACCACCTGCAGTACGTGGACCATGAGATCCCCGTCTTCCTCGGGGAGGGCACGCGGATCATGCTGGACTCTTGGATGACGACGTCGCGCAACATGGACATGGGGCCGCACGCGTGGAAGACGTTCCGCACGGGACGGTCCGTGGCGGTGGACGGCCTCGAGATCGAGCCGATCCACGTGGACCACTCCGCGCCCGCGGCGTACGGGTTCCTGATCCACACGTCGAAGGGCACGATTGCCTACACGGGGGACCTGCGCCGCCACGGGCCCCACGCGGACATGACGGACGACTTTGAGGCCGCCGCCAAGAAGGCGAAGCCGATCGCCCTGATTACGGAGGGCACGCGCGTCGCACCGTCGGAGAACCGCCAGCAGTTCTCAGAGGCCGAGGTGCGGAAACGTGCGCCGGACCACATCCGCGCCGCCAAGGACAAGCTCGTGATCGTCACGTTCTACCCACGGGACGTCGACCGGATCAAGACGTTCCACGGCGTGGCGGCGGAGACGAAGCGCCAGTTCGTGCTGAGCGCGAAGACCGCGCACCTCCTGGTCGCGATGAAGAAGGACACGCGCATCGAGGTGCCGGACGTGTTGCGGGACCCGAACATCCTCGTGTACTTCCGGCAGCTCATGAAGGAGGACACGTGGGAGAAGGACCTCAAGGCGAAGGTCGCTTCGAAGGCGGTCGACGCCACGTACGTGAACCGCCACCAGGGGGAGCTCATGCTCCAGCTCGACTTCTACCAGCTCCCGGAGCTCGTCGACCTGAAGCCGATCCCGGGGAGCCTGTTCCTGCACTCGAAGAGCGAGCCGTTCGACGAGGAGGACGTCGAGGCGCAGGTGAAGGACAACTGGCTGGCGCGGTTCAAGCTCAACCCTGTGCATCTGCACGCGAGCGGGCATTGCAGCGAGCCCGAGATGCGCGATCTCGTTCGCGCGGTCAACCCGAAGTCGGTGATCCCGGTGCACACGGAGCACCCGGACCGGTTCACGGCGTTCGGCCCGAAGGTGCAGCAGCCGAGCTATCGGGGGACGCTCTTGCTGTAGTCGGACTCCAAGATCTTCCGTCCCACCGTGAGATATCCCGTGTGCCCGAGCGACGCGAACGCGGGGCGCACGCCCTGCTCGCGCACCTCCATCTCGCGCTCCAACAACTCGACGGTCCGCACCTCGATGAACGGCAGCTTGCGCATCGCGAGCACGCTCTCCTTGACCTGCTCCATGTTCGGGGAGTACGTCGCCAAGTGGCCGCACGGCTTCAACGCCCTGTATGCCGCGTGCACGGCGTTCCATGGATCGACCATGTCAAGCACGACCTCGTCCGGCGCCGCGTCGATCTCGATGCGGACATCGCCCTGGCGGAACTCCACGCGGTCCGACAGTCCCGCCTTCCGCACGTTCTCGCGCGCCACCGCCAGGAAGTCCTCGCGGATGTCGTAGGAGATCACGCGCCCCGTCTCCCCCACGGAACGCGCGAGCGCGATGGTGAGCGCGCCGCTCCCGGAGCCCGCCTCGACGGCGGTGTCGCCGGGCTTCACGTCCGCGTAGAACAGGAGGAGGGCGACGTCCTTGGCGGTGATGATCTGGGCCTTGCGGCTGAGGGTCTCCGCGAAATCCCGCGCGGACGGTCGCAGCACGAGGAGCGATTCACCGCCAATCGACATCGTGCCTCCGATCGCCTGTCGCAGGCTCTCGCTCTTGAGCACCCCCAGGCCGCGGACGGAGACCGTGTCGCCCTCGAGGGGCACGAGCCACTTGCGCTCCCTCGCATCGAGGAGGACGACGACGTCCATGGCCGTCCGATGGCGGGGAACTCGCTTAAGCGTTCCTCACGGCACTGCCCATGTGACCTGCACCGGGCTGTCCACGAACGCCCAGTATCCCTGTCCCATCTGCAGCGGATCCGTGTCGAGCATGCGCCGCAGGTAGTAGGGACCGCCCGGGTCGTACATGTCCACCATCGTGATCTGCGGCACCGCGGTCATCCAGTCCAGCAGCGTGTAGGGCGTCGCGCGGAAGCTCGGGAAGCCGACGAAGTTCCACCCCGGCTGCAGGGTGATCGTCACGCCCGACGGTACGAGGCCCGCGACCGTGAACGTGTCCGCCGCCAGGACGTTGACCCAGACCGCGAGCGTGTGCTCGATGATCTGGAAGTCGTTCGAGGTCTTCGAGGGCATGTTCGCCTTCCACGGGTCCACCGTGTCGGAGGAGAGGAACGTGCGCGCTCGGTTCCACGACAGCGTCTGCAACACGCTCGTGACGGAGAGGTCGGACGTGATCACGGGGACCGACAGGAGCGTCCATCCCGCGGTGACGGGCCGGGTGAACTTGGCGGCGCGCGTGATCGCGGTCGCCTCGTTGGTCGCGCTGTCGACCGATCGTACCTCGTAGATGTAGGTGTTCGGGTCGCCGTCCCCAGCGCCGACATCCGTCCACGTATACGTGGGCGCCCCGCTGGCGGGTATCTCCGTGACCTGGACGGGCGATCCGGCAAGGCCCGTCTGGCGGTACACGCGATACGCGATCGTGCCGCTGATCAGGCCTTCGTCTGTGGCGGCGTTCCAGCCCACGCGCACGTCCGCGAGCGTCGGGCCGAGGTTGCCGGTGGTGAGGACGGGCGCGAACGGCGGCGGGTCCTGGATGCCAGTCGTGCACTGTTCGTACGACGATGGCGGACCCGTGTTGCCCAGGTTGTCCGACGCCCGCACGTAGATCGTGTGGCACTCGAGGTCGCCCCAGCCGAGGACGGTCGCATTGAGGTCCGCGAACGCGGACTCCGTCGGGCTGTCGAACCCGTCGAGCGCCGTCATCGTATTCCAAGGACCTGCGAGGCTGTCGACGCTGTACTCCATGCCGGCGACGAGGGAGTTCCCCGTCGTGATGTCGTTCGCGTTGGCGGTGACGCGGAAGATGTTCTCCTTGGCGACCGGATTCGGCGTCCCTCCCGCGCTCGTGACGATGGGCCCGAGCACGTCCGGCGCGGTCGGCCACGAGGAGAAGTAGATCAGGAGGTAGACCTCGTAATTCACCTGGGTGACCGTGCCGCGCGAGGAGTGGAAGACCTCGTAGACGAGGTCCCGCCCGCCCGCGCTGAGCGTGTCGCTCATCTGGTGCCCCTTCGCGAATGCGTCGGCGGTGAGGACCGTGACGGCCGGCGCCGTCGCGAACCCGTCGCCCGAGTAGTAGGTGTACAGGTTCGGGGAGTTGTAGGCGTTCGCGTTCTCCATGTGCGGGAGCCAGATGATGCCGTCGCCCGTGCGGACGATGTTCAGGATCGGCCGCCGGTCGTAGTTCGCGTTCGACACGCTCGTGCCGTACGGTCCCTTGAGACCGCTCCCGATCGGCGCGGAGAAGTCCGCGGACAGCGTGCAGCCGGGGCCGCAGCTCGTCGCGCCCGGATCCCGGAAGTCTGCAGGAGGGGTCCCGCTCGTGTAGTCCTTGTCCGTGTACAACATGTACATCTTGAGGTCGGACTGCAGCGCGTCCCGCGTGAACGTCACATACACGCGGTTGAACGCGGCGCCCTCGCTCGTGGACAGCGCGCCGGGCCACTGGACGTTGTCCGTGGTGTCAAGAATCGTGTAGTCGTTGCGGGGGAACACCGTCCAGCCGGCGTTGTCGAGGAGCCGTACCGTGAGGTCGCGGTCGTTGCCCGTGGGAGTCCGCCAGTAAACGTACACCCAGGCGACGTCGTTCTGGTCGACGACGCCGTTCGGGAAGAAGTAGAAGTTCGCGTTCCCGGGCGGCGGGAACACCTGCGTCCGCGCACTCCAGGTCGTGCCCCCGTCCAAGGATGTCTTCGCGCTCGTCGTGACCGCCACGGGGTTGCCGCTGCAGCCGCCGCCATACGCAAGGACCTCCCAGACGTAGATGAGCTGCCCGAAGGAGCCGAGGGCGGGTGCGGCCCGGAACAGCGGGAAGCTCACGCGGGCGATGTTGCACGCGTTGCTGCTCCCCTCGTTCTTCTGGATCGTCCGCAGGCTCCACGACGCGTAGGGGGGGTCCGTGAAGGCGAGGCGCGCCCACGAGACCGCGTCCGGGTTCGTCTCGTCGGGGTCGTCCCCGGTCCACGTGACGATCACGCGGTTTTGGAGGTTCCCTGCATGGAACCGGAGGAGTCGCAGGTCGTTGGGGTCGTCGTTCAGGTCGGAGACCCGCGTGTGCACGAACGCCCCAGGCATGCCCGTGGCGTCCAGCGTCGCGTGGGCGACCCAGACATTGACGCCGCCCGTGCGGCCGTCGGGCGAGACCTGCGCGGTCTTGCGGTATGCGATGAAGATGTGGCGGCTGCCCGGCGGGTCCTCGAAGACGAGGACGGACGGGTCGAGTTCGTCGACAGGCCCGTTCGTGACTTGGAGGGGGAACGGCAGCGGGGTGCTGAGCACCTCGACGCGCACCGCGATGAAGTCCGATGCGGGCGTCGGGCTCGGATCGTTCGCGCTCCGCGCGCGGAGGTCGAATTCGTAGATCCCGGGGGTGATTGCGACGCTGGCGGTGAAGTTCGCGAGGACGTTCGCGGACTGCGCGCTCCCGAGGTTGATCGCGTTGCTCGGCCAGAAGGTGACCGTCAGGCCGGCCGGGGCCCCGGACGACAGCTGCACCTGGTCCGGGCCCGTGCCGTAGTTCAGGGTCGTCAGCGGGATCTCGGCGGACCCCAGAGGCGCGAGGCTCACGGTCGTGGAATATGTCGTGCTCAGGTCCACCTTGTACGTCGACTGCGGGCCGATGTTCGCGGAGAACACGAGCGCGAATTTGGCGGCGGTCGGGATCGTCACCCCGCGGACCTCGACGGTCCATGTGCCGATTTCCGGGGTCTGAACCTCGACCTGCTCCACGTTGTTGATCCCATCGTACGCGGCGTCGCTGGGGTTCGACCACCCGTTCAGATAACGGTTCCCATGGTACTCGGCGCCGCTCGGGGAACGCACCACGAGGTTCAGGTTCCGCGACAGCGCGTCCCCGGTCGCGTCAATCCACACGAGCGTGACCTTCACGGGCACGTCGTTCCCGACGACGTTGAGGTTCATGCTCGAGGGCGACCACGAGCCCGTGCTCGTGAACTCCCCGATGTCGATCTGGTTCGTCCGCGGGACCGGCGGGAACAGGGACTGCTCGAGGTCCATGCGCCCCCACCCCTGGTCGTATCCGGGATACGCGTACAGGTTCTGGTCCATGCGGACCGCGCCGTTGATCAGCATCGCCTTCACGAGCTGCGAGGGTGGGTTGAAGTACGGGGAGGCGGGGTTGTTACCTGCCACGACCTCCCGGAGGTACTCGCGGACGAGGAGGGCGCCGCCCGTCACGTGGGGCGCCGCCATGCTCGTGCCCTGGAGGTACCGGTAGTCCGCGATTGCGTCGCCCCCCGAGCAGTAGGTCTTCGGGATGCTGCAATATTTGTCGACCTCGTTGATGAGATCCGCACCCGCCGTGAAGCCCGTGGAGAGGGTCTCGCCCCTCGCGAAGAGCGCGACAACGGACGTGCCGATGCCGACGATATCCGGCTTGATCCGGCCGCTGCTCTCCCCGGGGCCGCCCCGGCTGCTGAAGCTCGCCAAGAGGTTCGGGTTGTCCGACTCGAACTGCTCCGGGCGGAAGTTCTGCCCGGCGGCGACGGAGAGGCCGTTCTTGAGGAGCGCCTCGCCGCTGACCGAGTTCGCGTCGGGCCCGTCGTTCCCGGCGGCGAATACGATGAGCCTCTCCGGGGCCGAGTTGGTCCGGCCATCTGCGCCGCCCGCGGTGGCGCCGTACGTCCGCGAGCCGCTGCCCCAGCTGTTGCTGTGGAGCGCGAACCAAGCCCGCGCGCCCGTACCGATCGCGGAATTATGCGTAACGACGTTCACGCCGTCGATCCATGGCGCCCCGCAGATCGCGGAGCTGACGCCAGCGGTGAGCGTGACCGTGATGTAGCCGTTGAGGTACTGGCAGTCCCAGTACGCGGGGCTCGCGGCGAGCCCCGCGCTGCAGAAGACGTCGTTCCCGTTCTGCGTGCCGTCCAGGGAGATCTTCGCCTCCGGCGCGACGCCGGCTTCGGACTTGTGCCACTCCTGGTCCGTCACGGAGACCGAAGTGTCTCCGGAGTCCTCGATCAGATCTCGCTCCCATGAGTACCCGTCCGCGGCGATGATCCCCGCCACGTGGGTCCCGTGCGCGGACCCGCACCTGCCGTCCAAAGTGGGCCCCGTGTGTCGGAAGAGGCGGGTGACGCGGTCCCCGTTCGGGCTGTCAAAGAAGTCGGGGGTGCCGTCGTTCGGGTCCCCCTCGTCGAAGCCGGTGTCGAGGATGCCCGCGCCCTCGAAGTAATCGTCCGAATTGTACATGGTATTGTCCGGGCCCGGGGAGCGGCCCGTGAGTTTCGACGTGAGACCGCTGCGGCTCGTGTCCCACGCGGGGTGGTACTTGTGGATCTGACCCGCGATCCGGTCCATCGTGACGAACGGGAAACGCTCCTCGATGTAGAGGACGTCCGGGAGCTTCGCGAGGTCGAGCAGGAGGGACGCGGGGGCCCGGGCGAGGACGGTGGCCGGGGACGGCCACATGGACTCGACGCCCGCGCCCGTCGCCCCGACGTGCTGGGCGAGGACCATCGCATCGACGCCGCCAAAGCCGACGACGAACAGGTCGACGAGGCCCTCGTGCTCGAGGAGGTCCGCCGACATCTTGTACCCGGCACGGTACGGGCCGACCCACGAGACGAAGGGCGAGGCTTTCGCGGCCCCGATTGCCGCGGGCGTGCCCCGGACGACGAAGGCATAGTTCGCGAGGTACTGGTCGAACACCAAGCCCTGCCGTTCGAGGTCCGCGAGCCACTCGCTCCGGATGGGACCGAGGAACTGCAGGAGGTACGCCCCGTCCGTCGGGGCGTCCATGCCCCCTGTGAACGCGGGCTCGGCGACGGCGGTGTCGAAGTCGATTCCGGAGAAGAAGAGGTCGATCTGCGTCCGCCCCTCGAGCGGGTCGACCCCCGGAAGGGCGCTCAAGAAGCTCGCGCTCGCCCGTGGGAGGCGCATGAGGAGGTACCCGTTATCGTAGTCGACGAGGATCTTCGCCCCGGAAGCGACCAGTGCTCCCGGGTCCATCCGGTACGAATCGACGACCACGACCGGGCCCCCCGAGCCCATCGCGTCCGCGACCGGTCCTGCCCGGATCGGCGACGTGATCACGACGAAAGCGATTGCAATTGCGACGACACCGGCAAAGCGGACGAAACGCATGACCCCACTCCCCTGGCTAGCCCGAAACCCTGTCCCGAATCTCGGCTAAGAGGGCCGGGGTATTTCAAAGTTCCCCAGACCCGCACCTTGTCCCTCCCTTTCGAAGGTGGCGTCTATATTAATTCATTGTACTGGATAATAATCAGAGCGCTCGGTGATAAGGGCACGATCCCGACGCTCCGGGCATCAATATAAATAACGGCGGCAGCATCGCGCGATGTCATGGGGAGGAGGTACCCCCGCCAGAGGGTCTCAGCCGTCGCCCTCGTGGCGGTTCTGGCCCTTTCGATCCTCGCGGGCTATCCCATCGCCCCCCGCGCTGCAGCGGAGATGCCGCCGGCGACCGATGTCCCCCAGTCCGGAGGCGACGTCCCGATCGCCCCCGATTCCGCCGCCAAGCCCGTCGCGGAGGCGGATCCCCTGGCGGAATACCCTTCCTCTCGCTACCCGCAGCCCTTGGAAGGGCCCGTCGGGCCTCAGCCGTTGCTCTCGAACGTCGTCACGAACCACGGATTCGACGATGCGTGGTCCCTAGGATACCGGGGTTCCGGCGTGCGCGTCGCGGTCGTCGACGAGGGTCTGGACTTCGGGCACCTCGACCTCCAGGGCACGCAGGCGGTGGTGACGGACCCGAACTCGACGTACTTCGGCTGGCCGATCGTCTACGATCCACGGTCCCTCACGACGTACCTCCGCACGGGCTTCGCGGACACGACGTACTTCGCAAACACGACGAGGACGGGCGCGGGTCCCTTCGACGTCACGCACACGATCCGTGTTGACGGTACGAACGACTTCGGGGACCGCGAGCGGTGGGCCACGGACCCGCGGGACAACAGCGCCGGCGCGCCCGGCGGCGACAAGGCGGACTGGGACCTCACGACGCTGTCCATCACGCGCGACGACGACAACTGGTACGTGGGATATCCCGCCTATCTGCGCGATCAGAACGCCTCGTTCGTCGTGCTGTTCGACGTGGACAACGAGACGAGCGGGGCGTACGTGGCCCCGGGCGGCGCGACCGTCGACACGAACGCGTCGCACGCGGACCGCGTGAACGACGTCGCATGGTCCCCCGACGGGTCGAAGCTCGCGACCGTGGCGGGAGACCGCCTCGTCCGCCTCTGGGACCGGACTGGCGCCGTGCTCCATACGATGTCAGGCCACGCGAGCGAGCCCCTCAGCGTCGCATGGTCCCCCGATGGCACGAAGGTCGCGAGCGCGGACAAAGACTTCCTGCGCCTCTGGGATGCGGCCACGGGTGGTCTGGTCCGCCAGATCCAGTACGTGCCCTTCGGGGACGTGGCGATCAGCGAGAACGGCATCCTCGCCTTCAGCCCGAACGGCACGTGGATCGCCGCGAGCACGTTCAAGTTCGTGCACTTCTTCGACGTCGCGACGGGCACGAAGTTCGGCACGCTTTGGGCCGAGAACACGGAGGTCAATGCGGTGGCGTTCCGCCCGGGCGCGCCGGACCAGATCGCGGTCGCGCTCGGGACGAACAACGCGGTCGTCTATTCGCTGAACGGGACGAACGTGCAGCCCACGACGCCCGTCGTCCGCGCGACCCCGCTCAAGACCGCCTCCTCTCACTCGCAGCCCGTGGTCGAGGTCTCGTGGTCTCCTTCGGGGGCGCGGCTCGTGACCGGCGCGCGGGACGACACCGCCAAACTGTGGGACATGACGCCCCCGGCCCCCCTCCTGCTTGCGACGCTTCCCGAGGCCCAGAGCTGGGTCCTGGCGGCGGACTGGTCGCCGAGCGGCGCGCAGTTCGTCGTGGCCACGCAGGGCCTCTCGCCCTCCATCTCCCCCTCGTTCCTCGTGTACGACGCCAGCGGCGCATTCGTGCGCCAGACCCCGCAGCCGGGCGCTCTGTACGCGGTGCACTGGTCCGTCCTCGGGGAGGTCGCGACGGGCGGCGGGGACCTCACCGCCAAGTCGTGGACATCCGGCGGGGCGTACATCCGCACGTTCGTCGCGCACCGACCGGACTACGCCCTCCTCGCGCACGGGTTCAGCCGCTACGAGGACCGGGAGAACAAGTACGTGCACGGGATGGAGTTTGGCACCTGGTACGCGTGGAACGCGACCTCGGGGGCTTGGGAGCCCTCCCCGCTGCTCGGCGTGGGCGGCACCCAAGCGGCGTTCCAGTTCGGCGAGCAGCTGTTCAACGAGTTCTCGATCCCGCGGGCCCTGCTCGGCGATCCGTCCGGGGTGTCCGCGACCCTCTTCTCCATGCACGAGACCGGGTCCCGTGCGCAGGACACCGTGCCCTCGGACCAGAACGTCGATTTCCAGAACCTCGACTTCACCCCGGGCTGGGTGAGCCTGAGCGCCTGGGTCTGGCGGGAGATCGAGCAGTACTCGATCGCCGGGCTCACGAGCGCCTCCGGAGTATTCCATTTCGGTTTCCACCCCGCGCCGACCGTGCAGAGGGAGTTCGGGGCCCTCGGCCTCCTCGTCGTGGACACGGCGAACGCGAGCGAGTACGACCGCGTCTATTTCGACATGAACGACGACAAGGTGTTCGACCCGACGGACGTCTTCGCATCGCGTGCGAGCCCGATCGCGGCGCTCGACTCGTACAACGCGACCACTGGGCTGCCGGGGCAGGACGGGTATCCGGACGTGTCCGCGGGCATGGTGTATTTCATCGCAGACGGTGTGAACCCCGTCCCGTACTCCGCACGGCTCTTGTCTCGGAAAGCTGCGGAGGGGCTCCTGATGCGCATCCCCGGGGCGGGCGACCTCGTCGCGCTCGCCGGGGACTTCGGCGTGGACGCGATCACCGGCGCGAAGTCGGAGCACGGGACGCGGATCGCGAGCGCGATCGTCGCGCAGGGAAGGCTTCCGACGCCGCTCACGGGCTTGGCCGACGCGAGCCGGCTCATCACGATCATGAACGGTCTGAGCGACGTGGTGGAGTCGTGGACGTTCGCGGTCGAGGGGTACGATGCCACCGTCGGGACGACCGACGACGCGCACGTGGTCGTGAGCGCCTTCAACTTCCCGACGGTCCACAACGACGGCTGGGACGTCTCGTCCCGCACCGCCGACTATCTGTCCACGACCTACTCCGGGGGACGGGCGGTCTTCGTGGCGAGCGCGGGGGACTACGGCTTCGGGTACGGGACGGTCGCCTCGCCCGCCTCCGGACCGAACGTGCTCGCCGCCGGCCGTGCGGGCGACTTCACGATGCAGTCGTTGCTGACCGGCGGGCCCGAGGGGCCGAACCCCCATGCGAGGGCCCCGGCAATCCCCGGGTCGCGGGGCCCGAGCGCGCAAGGGTTCGTGAAGCCGGAGCTCCTGGCGGCGGACACCGCGACCCTCGCGATCCCCCTCCACGCCGCCGGGGACGGGAGCTCGGCGGTAACCTCCGCAGCGATGATCGGCTCCGACGTCTCTGCTGCGGTCGTTGCGGGGGCCGCGGCCCTCGTGTACGAGGCGTTCACGGCGGCGAATAATCGCACGCCGACGGTCTCGGAGGTACGGTCGCTCCTCCTGTCGGGCGCGGACGACGCAGGCCACGACGTCCTCACTCAAGGGTCGGGATATCTCAACGTCTCGCGCTCCGTGCGGCTCGCGGCGGGGACCGCGGATGCAGGCCTCGAGGTGACGCCGCCGATGTGGCATCCCGGCGCGTACCGAGGGAACACGCACGCCGCCTTCACGCGACTCCTGTATGCGGGGGGTGTCTCGCCGCTCGCGCTCACTCTGAGGAACCACGGCACGGCCGCGATCTCCACGAACCTCGACGCGGTCGCCTATCGGAAGATCGGCCAGTACGTGCATGCCAACGCGACGCGCAGGGACGCGTACCAGCCCAACGGCGACATCGCCCTCTGGGTGAACGGGACGGGAGTATGGAAGGTCGACGGCACGACGTTTACCGGCATCCGGGTCTCTCCACCCATCGCGGGCCTTTGGGCGAACGCGGAGCTCGTGAAGGTGACCGCGTACGCAGACCTGGGACGGCTCGTCGAACACCAAGGGACGCAGTTCAAGACGAACTACTCGTACGCGCTGCGTGCGTACGACTGGACGATCGAGTGGTCGCGCTGGGTCGGGGTCGACCCGTTCCCCGCTCCCGCGTTCTTCCGCGACGAGCTGAACACGGTCGGCGAGACGTTCCACACGTCGAACGTCCTCGAGGTCCGCGCGGCGTTCCCCGCGACGTCCCTCCATGAGGGTCTCGTCCTGAGCCTCGAGGACACGGGCACCCCCGTCTACATCGACGGCCTTGCCTGGACGTTCGTGATCGAGTTCTTCGACCGCGCGCCGTGGGCGTGGGTCTCCCTCTCTCAGGGCACCGCCAACGTCCTCGGCAATAGCTCCCAGGTGATCACCGCCACGATGACCGTGCCCCCGACCGCGGCGCTCGGCTCGTACGAGGGCGCCATCCTCGTGCGCGACACTACGAACGGCGTGACGACGACCATCCCCGTGCTCGCGAACGTCGGGTCCCGCGCGCCGTCCCTCACGTTCGGCGGCGACCTGGCCAGCACCGCGCTGTACGACAACCACCGCGTCTTCGGCGGCTACGACAAGACGCTCGCGAGCGGGACGCGGCTTCGCAATCCGCACATGGGCGACTGGCGGTTCTTCTTCTTCGAGATCCCGGACCAGGGCCTCTTCGCGGCGCCCGCGGGACTCCGCGTCATCGTGCGCACCGCGTGGCAGGACGCCCCGAGCGACGTCGACACCTTCGCGTTCAACCGCGCGAGCGGCGACGCCGCCACGCAGGGCAGCGCCACGACGTACGGCCCATTCCCCCTGCGCCAGGTCGCGAAGAGCGAGGAGCTCGACAAGCCGGAGTTCCGCACCCTGACGGGCGGCGGCGAGGAGGTCGTCGCGTACGACCTGAGCCCCGGCCTCAACGTGATCGCGGTCCGCGCGTTCGCCCTCCGCGGGCTCGAGGCGAACGCGACCCTCACGGTCGGCCAAGCGGGCTGGGTGTCCGCGCCCACGAGCCTCGACGTCGTGACGCGGGCCCTCGTCGGCCGCGAGACCTTCCCCTTCCTCTCGAACATGAACTTCCCCGCGCTCCGCGCGTCCGCCGTCGGCCCCGCGACGACGACCGCCTTCGCGGACCTGGAGATCCCGCAGGACGTGCAGACCTGGTGGAACTTCCCCGGTTGGGGCGAGTGGATGTTCCGGGCTTCCTTCTCCTACATCTTCACGGTGGAGAAGGCGCTCATCCTCGAGGTCCACATCGCCGGCCAGTCCGATGTCGAGGACCTGGACATGGCGGTGTTCCGCGACGGGAACGCGAACGGCATCATCGACCCGGAGGAGTACCTCGTGATCGACTGCCAGCCCGTCGCGCCCGGCCTGTGCCAGGGCGGCAGCCTGTGGAACTATAATGCGGACGGCGACGCGGAAGAGCGCGTGACATGGGTGGCCCCTGCGGACGGGCAGTACATCGTCAAGGTCCTCGGGTTCACGGTCCCCGGCGGCATCGGGCACTTCGACATGGACGTCGCGGTCACGCTCGACACCGGGACGGGGTACCAGGTCCCGGAGGCGCCGAGGCCCGCAGAGATCGTGAACGGCACGGAGTCCGGGCTGGCGGCGTACGCGTCCGTGACGCTCAGCGTGACCTGGGACTTCCCGAACGACACGGTCGACGCACCATATGGCGGGGCGGTGCTCCTCGGCCTGCCGACCGCGCCGGGCGTCGTCGTGATCCCCGTGTCCGTCACCCTGGACCGCGCCGCTCCCAGCATCGTGAGCTTCCAGGTCGCCGCGCTCGGCGGCAACCTCAACCGCGCGGACAACCGGACGACAGACGACCGGGCGCCGTACCTCATCGTGAGCCTCGAGGACCCGGACCTCGGGCAGCTGGATCGCGACTCCGTGCAGTTCCTCCTGGACGGCGTCGACGTGTCCTCGCGGACGATTGTCAGCATCCTGTACACGACGCGTGCGAACCGGTTCGCCCTCTGGGAGGGGACGGCCACGTACTCGCCCTCGGCGGTCCTGTCGGAGGGCACGCACACCGTCGACGCCTGGGTCGGAGACCGTGCCGGGAACCTCGCGAACGCGACGTTCACCTTCGTGGTCGACGATACCGTACCAATCCTCACCTTCTCGACCCCCGACCTCGTGTACACGACGCTCGACACGCACGCGGTCGTCGGCGCGACGGAGCCGTTTGCGTCGTACCGCGTCCGCGGGAACTGGACGCAAACGGACGCCACGGGGGCGTTCTCCGAGACGGTCGCGCTCGAGAACGGGACGAACTCCGTGATAGTGAGCTCCACGGACTGGTTCGACCAGGACGGCGCCGGCAACCGGATCCCCGGCAACCCGACGAGCCACGTGATCTCGATCGTCCGCGACCTCGTGGCGCCGGAGATCCCGCGGTTCACCACCGAGGTCTTCGCGACGGGGGAGACGCAAGTCTTCGTGACGGGCCTCGTCCGGGACGCGCTCTCCGGCGTGGAGCCCGCAGATCCGAGGACGCTCGTCGTGGAGATCAACGGCAACGCCGCCACCGTCGGCGCAGATGGCTCGTTCCGAGAGGTCGTCACGCTTGGCGTCGAGGGCACGAACACGATCACCGCGATCGTCCGCGATCCCGCGGGCAACCAGGTGACCGCCACGACGTCCGCCGTGCGGGATACCTCCGACCCCACGATGACGTTCGCCCCGTTGCCGCCCGCGCGGACGGAGTCGCGCATCGTGCGCATCGCGGGGACGACGGAGCCCGGGGCCTTCGTGACCGTGAACGGGATCAACGTGGCCGCGCCGGGCGGCGCGTTCGAGACGAACGTGACCCTGGGCTACGGCACGAACACCGTGGTCGTCGTCGCACGGGACGCGGTCGGCAACGTCGACGAGCAGCGGTTCACGATCGTCGTGGTCGCGCCGGCGGGCACGTCCGCGCTCCTGCTGCCTGCGGGCTTGGCGGTGGTCGGCATCTTCCTCGGGGTGCTGCTCGGGTTCGTCCTCCCGCGGTACGGGATCCGCGTCCCGGGCCTGCCGACGCGCAAGCAGAAAGAACCGATCGAGGACGTGGGAACTCCCGAAGGGGAGAACGCGGAACCGACCGGGGCGGCCGAGGCACCACCGGAAGCGATGCGCGATGTCGACCGCGTCACGCGGTTGCGCACGGCCTACAAGGAGGGACGCATCTCCAAGGAAGCATACGAGCAGAACCTCCGCAAGATGCGCGACGCCGAGAAAGCCGAGGACACGAACGAGGAAAGCCTTTAACCCGCACGGCCATCGCGCGGCGGGTCGGCCCATGAAGAGCTCGGAAGTCTCGGGCTTCTACAAGCTCAGCCTTGAGGAGCGTCTGAGGATCGTTCGCGACGTTGGCGGGTTCTCGGACGCAGAGGCGAGCGCCATCTCCCAGGGCGGCGCGCTCCCGCTCGACCTCGCGAACCGGATGATCGAGAACGTCGTCGGCACCTTCTCCATGCCCCTGGGCATCGCGGTGAACTTCCAGATCAACGGGAGGGACTACCTCGTGCCGATGGCGATCGAGGAGCCCTCCGTCGTCGCGGCCGCGAGCAACGCGGCCAAGATGGCGCGCGCGAAGGGCGGGTTCACCGCCAGCACGACGGGACCCGTGATGATCGGCCAGGTCCAGATCGTCGACGTGCCGGACCCGCACGGGGCGAAGATGACCGTCCTCCATCACCGCGACCGCATCCTGGAGATGTGCAACGAGAAGGACCCCGTCCTCGTGAAGTTCGGCGGCGGCGCGAAGGACGTCGAGGCCCGCGTCCTCTCCACGATCCGCGGCCCCATGCTCATCGTCCACCTCCTCGTGGACTGCCGGGACGCGATGGGCGCGAACGCGGTGAACACGATGGCGGAGGCCGTCGCCCCGTACCTCGAGGAGATCACCGGCGGCCGCGTGTACCTGCGGATCATCTCCAATCTGGCGGTGAAGCGGCTCGCGCGGGCCCGGGCGGTATTCTCGCAGGAGGCGATCGGAGGTGGTGAGGTCATCGAGGGAATCCTCGAGGCCTATGCGTTCGCCGAGGCCGACCCTTTCCGATGCGCGACCCACAACAAGGGGATCATGAATGGCATCGACGCGGTCGTGATCGCCACCGGCAACGACTTCCGCGCGATCGAGGCGGGCGCGCACTCGTACGCGGCGTGGGCGCACGGACCCGGGTACCACTCGCTCACGAAGTGGGAGAAGAACGCGGATGGGGATCTCGTCGGGACGATTGAGCTCCCGATGGCGGTGGGCCTCGTTGGCGGCGCGACGGCCGTGCATCCCACCGCCAAGGCGAACGTGAAACTGCTCGGGGTGAAGTCCGCGCAGGAGCTCGCGGAGATCATCGCCTCCGTCGGCCTCGCACAGAACTTCGCCGCTCTGCGCGCTCTTGCGACGGAAGGCATCCAGCGTGGGCACATGGGACTTCACGCGCGGAACATCGCCGCCACGGTCGGAGCAACGGGCGACGAGATCGACCGGGTCGCCGAGGTCCTCGTGAAAGAGCGGAAGGTCCGCATGGACCGCGCAAAGGAAGTCCTCGACGAACTGCGGAGGAAGTGACGTGCCGAAGCGGCCGAACGACTTCGACGCGTTTTTCGCGAACACGCCAGATGATTTCAAGCCCCTCGTCAGGGAGCTTCGCAAGCTGGTTAGAAAGATCGCGCCAAACCTCGCGGAGCAGATGAAGTACGGGATGCCGTCCTACACGAAGGAGAATCACACGGTGGTCTACATCATGCCCGCGGCGGACCACGTGAACCTCGGGTTCTACGACGGTGTCGATCTCGACGACCCGAAGAAACTTCTGGAGGGCACGGGCAAGCGGCTGAAGCACGTGAAGGTCCGTCGCATGCACGAAGCGAGGAGTCCCGCGTTGCGCGCGCTCGTTCAAGAGGCGGTTCGAGTTCGGGAGAAGATCGGTCGCCCCCCGAAAGGCTGGTGACCGTTCTCATATCCTTGGGGGAGCTACTGCTCACCGCCAAACCACCTTCAGGTCGGCGACCGGCAGAATGCCGTGTCATTCGAGACGCGCAACAAGCATCAGGCGGGCATGATGTTCTGGTTGTGGCGGAACGCGTTCTTCGCGTCGTACTTCGACTTCACCTTTCGCAGCCGCGCGTAGCCTCGCCCGAAGTTCGCCTGGACGCGGTTCGCGTCGTCGGCGGCGGCGAAGTTGATGTACCCGCCCTCCTCCGCGTGCGGCGCGAGGTCGCGGTAGTACTCCTTCACCCACCGCGTGTTCGCCTCGTTCTGTGCCGGGTCGGGCCACATGCCGGCGATCACCGTCGCGTACTTCGCGTCGCGGTGCCCGAACGCGGTCGCGCCCGGCGCGACATCGTGGACGGCCCCGTTGATCGGATAGATGTGCATGGTGGAGTTCACGACGGGGATCTTCGGCCCGTGCTTCGCGTGGACCGCGATCGCCTTGTCCGGGAGCCCCTTCGCGAAGACGGCCTTCCAGTAGTGCTGCATCCCGGGCGGGACGAGCCCGTCGAATGCACTGTTGATCGCGGGGTACGGCATCGGTCCGACGGACTCCGCGACGACGGGCGCCGCGTCGCGCAGCGGCGCGATCGCCTTCTTCGCTTTCTCCGGCGCGCCGGTCCAGCACGCGACGAGGGCGCAGAACGTGTCGCCGTGGCGGTCCTTGGGGATGAACGGCAGGGGCGGGGCGATCTGCCACGCGAAGAACGCTCCAAGCTGCCGGGGCGCCTTCGTGATGTACGTGTCATAAGCGCTCATGACCTCGGGTGCGTCCTCGACCTCGAAGAACATCGGCCCCCAGACGACCTTGGAGACGGGGTGCAGGCGGAACTCGAAGTTCGTGACCACGCCGAAGTTCCCTCCGCCGCCGCGAAGCGCCCAGAACAGATCCGCGTGCTTCTTCTCGCTCGCGTTCACGAACGATCCGTCCGCGAGCACGACGTCCGCGGACACGAGGTTGTCGAGCGACAGTCCGAGCCCGCGGGTCAGATAGCCGATCCCGCCGCCGAGCGTGAGTCCCGCGATCCCCGTCGTCGAGATGATGCCGCCCGTGGTCGCCAACCCGAAGGCGGCTGTCGCGTGGTTGAAGTCGCCCCACGTGCATCCGCCCTCAGCCGACACCGTCTTCGTAGCGGGGTTCACGCGGATGCCCCTCATTCGACCCAGGTCCACGACGAGGGCGTCGTCCGCGGTCCCGAAGCCCGGGACGCTGTGGCCGCCTCCGCGGACGGCGACGCTGACTCCCAACGCGCGGGCCGCCTTCACGGCCGCGATGACGTCCGCGACGCCCGTGCACCGGACGATGACGGAAGGCCGCTTGTCGATCAGCGCGTTGTAGACCTTTCGCGCTTCGTCGTAGCGTTCCTCTCCGGGGAGGATCACCTCGCCTCGGACCTGGGTTTTCAGTTCCGCAATCACTGGTTCGCCCATTTGGACACCTCCCCACCTGGGACAGTCGGGGGCATTGATGGAGCGCGTTTAACCGTTCGCCTCGGTCGCGACGCATGGATCGAGTCTGGAAGGTCCCACCCGGGAATAGCGATCCCTCCGAGGGTGGCCGCCAATATTCTCCCTAACTAAGCACAGGTCCGCTCTCGCTCAGGCACGCCGCGGCTGCTGCCATCGCGCGACCACATCCTCGTGGCTCCGAGCGTACGCCTCCGGCGGAACCGTCGTCGGATCGTGCCATCCGAGTTCGGCGTACCAGGGCGGCTCCCGGAGATGGAGCCCTTCTGGCGGCATCGCGTCCACGAGGAACCACAGGTCCGAATGCATGTTTCCCGGAAAGTCGCGCGACGGGTACGTGTCGACTTCCACGCGCGGCTCCGAGTATCGCATGCCGGGGAGAAGGAGGACGTCGTCTCCCACGCGCTTGGCGGCGTCCCGCGGATCCTCCCCGAACTTCAGGTGCGTGGCGGGAATCGTGAGGCCCTTCCCGTGCACTTGGCGGCGCCTCGCATCGAGTCCCGTGAGCTCCTCCAGCATTGGGTCATCGGCGTACTTTCCGAGGAGGATCTTCCCATCCTTCTTCACGAAAAGGAACGCGCATACGCACATGCCGCCGGGCGGGAGCTGCCAGAAGCCCGCGGGCGGTCCGCTCTTCGAGAGCCAGAGGAAGGGGCCTTCGCCGGACATGGATCCGGAATTGTCGTTCGTTCCCAAGAAGATTGGCCCGTCATCACGGGCGAGAACGGACCTACAGTCCGAATCAGATCATCGCCGCCAGCCCCGCGCCCCCGTGCGACAACGGCAGCAGCATCGCCGCCCGAAAGAATCCTGCTTGGCCCGAGCGTCTGCGTGACGGACTACTTCCGCACACGAGCGATCCCGTACAAATCAACGACTCCGTCCTACCGGGGCGTGAGGACGAGTGCCGAGGCGAGACCCGGTCGCCCGCTGAATTGGAGGAATGAGGTCGGGTGCGCAGGTGTGCAGCTAACGCATCGCGAGCCGCATCGCCCGCTGCGCATGCTCCCACCCCTTCCTGAACTGCCGGATCGCGTCCCCGTACTCGGAGTCGTCCCACGCGGCGCGCCCCCTGACGAGGGCCCGCTCGGCCCTCCCGATGTCGCGGTCCACCCTGCCCTGGTTCCGCGGCTCTCGGACGGGCGTCTCCTTCGCCTCCTCCAGCGCGATGCGGGCAAGGATCTCGTCTGCCTTTACAAGCAGATTCGCGATCGCGTCGCACTCCGCGTCCAGGATAGCGCGCTGCGCGTCCGTCCAGAGGCGCGACGTGAGGCGGCAGTGGACGGTGCGGACGCCTTCGTCCGACCCGTCGTCCTCGTCGTGCCCGTCTTCGTCCTCGTCCCCACGATCGTCGTCCCCCTCATCCTCGTCGTCATCGTCGTGGTCCCGGTCGCGGCAACCGCCGCGTTCCTCGCGGTCGTGGTCCCCATCGAGGACGCCAATGCCGCCACGCTCCCCGTCCTCGTCTTCATCGTCGTCGTTATCCTGCGTGAAGGTGACGAGGCACTCCACCGCCTTCCGCTCGAAGTCGAACACCCGGTGCCCGTGTGTCGGGTCGAGATGGACTCCGTCGGTCCACCATGGGCGCACGTTGTACGCGAACGTGAGGCTCGCGACCGGGTCCGCGTCGAGGGAGAGGGTGAACCCGTGGCTGACGTCGCGCACAGCAACCCGCAGGGTCACTTGTCCCGTCCACCGATTCTGGCTTGAGAGGATCGAAACGTCCTGGTTCCACGCATCGATCCACACGTCCCCGTGGTAGCGAAGTGACCTCCAGGGCCAACGGTCGGGCAAGTCCACGGTGGTGACGTCGCCGTTGTCCCAGGCCACCAGGAGAGAACCGTAGCCTCTCAGTCGCGGCGTCCACGAGGCGCCGAGGACGAGGTCGACGCGGTTGCCGCGGCTCCGCGTCACGGAAACGTCTGCGGCCGTCGCCGCGTTGATCCCCCCCGGCCGGAACGGTTCCACATGGCCGAGGCTCATCCACACGGACCGCTCCGCGTCGTCGAGGTGGCGGACGAACCGCGAATCCCCGTGGTCGAGCGCCTGCTCCTTGAGCGCCTTGATTCGCTGGATTGCCTCCTGCTTGAGGTCCATTGCTGAGGTGATGTGAATCGGGAACTCTGCGGTCGCCTCCCCGTCGTCGTCGTCCCGGACGGTCAAGCGGACGACGTAGTCCCCCGGCAGGTCGTACGCGTGCTGCACGGGATCTTCCGCGGCGAACGGGGTTGTGCCGCCCGGGGAGTTCGGGGGGTCCGGCCCAAGGCCGTCGTTGAAGTACGTGCCGCCTGCGAGGCTCGTGCCGTCCCCGAATTCCCATGCGAACGAGAGGTCGTCGCTCCCCGGGTCTAACGCGGCGCTATCGAACGTGATCGGGTCGAGGGGGTAGAAGTGACCTCGCGGCAAGTTGTGATCGTGCTCTTGGGTCGCCGCATTGACGAAGGGTGACGGCACAGTGTTGCGAACGGCGACCGCCACCGTCGCGACGTCCGTGAGATCACCGTCGGTTACCTGGACCTGGGCCGTCCCCGTCCAGTCGTCGCCGAACGTGTACATGGCGGTTGAGCTTGAGTTCCAGCCCGTGTCCCACCTCCCGTCGGCGGTGAAGTCCCAACGGAACTGGAGCGGGTCTCCATCGGAATCGCGTGAGTCGGAAGCATCGAACGTCGTGGGGCTGCCTTCAAGCCCCACACCAAGTCCTCCGGCGTTGGGCTGCCGGTTGGCCCGAGTGGTCACGTAGAGGTCGAGCCCTCCGATCCCACCGGGGCGGGAGGACGAGAAGTAGAGGGTCCGGCGGTCGGAGGCTAGCCACCCCTGCTGATCGGGTGAATCGCTGTTCACTTGTGCGCCGAGGTTCACCGGGGTGGTCCAAGGGTCGGATACCGACCTGCGGCTGGAGCTCCACAGGTCGTAATCCCCGAGCGTTCCGGGTCGGTCGGAAAAGAGGAACATCTCGAGTCCGTCGAAGCGAACGACCGGCCGCTGGTCCTGATACGGGGAACTCAGCTCTTCGACGAGCTCCGCGGGGCCGAACGAGCCGTCGGGCAGTTGGGCGCTCACGTAGATGTCGGAGGCACCCATTCCTGGCCGGTTGCTGCCGAAGTAGAGCAACGGGACGCCGGAGTGGTTCTCGAAGTAGCTCGCGCCTTGGTCGATGAATGCCGTGTTGACTCCAGGGCCGAGATTGACCGGGGTCTGCCAGCCGAAATTGTCGGTGACGTTATCGCGATGGGAGACCCACAAGTCATTGCGCCCGAAAGTCCCCGTCCGATTGCTGTTGAGGAACAACCAGTGTCCGTCGCGTGACAGCGAAGGCGCCTGATCGAACCAAGCCGTGTTGACGGGGGCGCCGACATTCGCGGGGGGCCCCCACGAATCTGCCGGGCGAGCCCGTTGAGAGACCCATATGTCGTTTAGGCCAGCCCCGCCTGCACGTTGTGATCCGAAGAAGAGAGTGAGGCCGTCTTCGGAGAGTGTGGGCCCCCCGTCTACCCTGTCTGAGTTGATCATAGGGCCGAGATTCACGGGGACCGACCAACCGGAGAGCACAGAGGACGGGGGCGCAGCGCCGGAGTTCACGCTCAGGAGGAGGATCGCTACAACGCCGAATAGCAGCGCGAATTTCATGGCAACACCCACTGACAGAACGTATCATAGTGTCCCCATATCAAGGCTTCGACTTGCCCTCGGCAGACCTATAAGATGGCCTTCCAATTACTACATCAAGGGGACGCCGATTGATTTCGCTTAGGTCAGAGATGCCAACGCGAGGTTTCGACGCGCGGAACAAATCGTGGTGGCTCTGGCCGCTTCTTCTCGCGGTCTCTTCGGGCCTCGCCGGAATCGCCCCCTCGCCAGACAGTGATCACATGAACGCTGAGGACAGAGCGCAGTCCGTTCCTATGGAGATGGTTGCGAACCGGGTTCTCGATGAACCGGTGTCTTCATCTTTCATAGAAAACCGAGGTCAGATCCACAACCGAGATGTGCGGTTCTACATCGTATCGCGGGATCTCCAAGCGGGATTTGCGGAGAGCTCCGTTCTCCTCAAAGTCGTCGAGACTTCGCAATCGTCGATGGGAGACGAACGTCATCCGATGATGCCCACGGCACAGCTGCACGGATCTGCCCACTCGAGGGGAGTGATGCTGCAGCTCCTGTTCGAAGGTGCGAACGATGTACTCCCGCGGGCGAGGGAACCCAGCCCCCATCTGAGCCACTTCTTCCTGGGAAGCGATCCCGCTCTCTGGCGGACGGGCGTCCGGAGTTACGGCGAGGTCGTGTATGAGGATCTATATCGAGGCGTGGATCTCATTTACCGCGCAACTCCTACTGGCGTGAAATACGAGTTCCACCTCCTTGCGGGCGTAAGCCCCGAGGACATCACGTTGGTGTACGATGGTGCGGACGGGATTGAGATTGATGGAGCCGGCAACGCGTGGATCCAAACATCCGTGGGGAGTCTCACCGACTCCGCGCCGATCGCATATCAAGGAGCAGATCGCGTTCCGTGCGCGTTCGTCCCTCGCGGTCCTCGTTCCTACGGCCTGCGATGCCAAGGGGTGGAAGGCTCTAAACCCTTGGTGATCGACCCTCTCCTCACCGCTACGTTTCTTGGCGGGCCCGGCGCCGACGGGGGAACCGCCATCGCTGTGGACGCGGACGGCAATGCCTACGTGACGGGGGAGACCGAGTCCGCGAACTTCACAGCGACACTCGGGTCTTTCGACGAAACGCTCAATGGAACAGTCGACGCCTTCGTGGCGAAGCTGGATCGCACGCTCAGTTCCCTCATCTACATGACCTATCTCGGCGGCGGCGGCGAAGACCGCGGGCGGTCGATCGCCGTTGACACCCTAGGTGCTGTCTATGTCACGGGAAACACATCTTCCGACAACTTCCCTTTCACCCCTAACGCGAACGACACGGCCCTTGGCGGACCGTCGGACGCGTTCGTGGCGAGTCTGAACGCAACGGGCGCAGCCCTCCTCTATGCAAGCTATCTCGGGGGCAGAGGGGCAGACGGAGGGAACTCCGTTGCGGTGGCCCCCGGAGGGAGCGTGTTCCTTACAGGAGACACATCTTCCGATGACTTCCCCTGGAGAATTGGCGCGAACGACACGACCCTTGGCGGAGCGTCGGACGCCTTCGTGGCGAAGCTCAACGTCACTGGCGGCTCACTGGACTATGCAACGTATCTAGGCGGGTCTGGGAACGACTCGGGCCTCTCGATCGCGGTCGACTCGGGCGGCAACGCATACGTAACGGGACAGGTGGATTCGGCATCATTCTTCCCTGTCACTGCCGGTGTAGTCCAAGAGACCTACGGTGGCGGACCGGGGGACGCGTTCGTGGCGATGGTGAATCCCGCGGGCACCTCCCTCGTGTACGCCACGTTCCTCGGAGGCAGTGGGCTCGACGAAGGATCGGGGATTGCCGTGGACGGCGCCGGAAACGCCTACGTGACGGGGTCCACGGTGGAAGACGTCACGAATTTCACCACTACGAATGGGGCCAACGACACCACCCATAACGGCGTAACCGACGCCTTCGTGGCGAAGGTCGATCCCACGGGGACCGCCCTCCTCTACGCCACATTTCTCGGGGGCGCTAAGCGTGACTACGGATACGGGATTGCGGTGGACCGCGCGGGGAACGCCTACGTGGCGGGGGACACGAACTCAGCCGATTTCCCCCCCACCCCCGACGCAAACTCCACGCAGAACCGGGGGGCACGCGACGGCTTCGTGACGAGGCTGGGTCCAGGGGGCGTCGTTCTCGACTACTCCACGTACCTGGGCGGGCGTGACCTCGACTTCGCGAGGTCGATCGCCCTCGATTCCGCGGGCAATGCGTACGTGACCGGAGAAACGCAGTCGTCGAACTTCCCGTCCACCTTCGGCGCATGGGATACGGATTTGGATGACTCAAGTGCAGACGTCAACAACTGGAAGGATGCCTTCGTAGCGAAGTTCGTGTGGCCTTCCGACCTAAGCGTCGTCCCCGCGGACATCGCCTTCGTCCCACCGCTCGCGGTGAACCCCGGAGAGGACCTGATCATCGAAGCGACCGTGCACAATGAAGGCGTTGGCGTCGCATCCGCGGTCCGCGTCCGCTTCTTCGACGGTCCCCCAACCGGCGGGTTCCCGATTGGGACGGACCAGCTAATCCCGCAGATAGGCCCTTTCGGCGGGACCGGCCGCGCCTCGGTGACATGGACAGCGTGGCCGTCCGGTGCACATGACATCTGCGTGGTCGTGGACTCGGGAGACGGGATCGACGAGCTCAACGAGTCGAACAACGAAGCGTGCGCGACGATCCAAGTGATCTTCGGACCTATCACCGCCCTCCTCATCGGGCAACCCAACCACACAGCTCCGGAGACGTACGTTACATCGGTCACTCCCCTTTCCCTCTCGGTCCTCGACAGGAACGGCACAGGCATCAGGTTCACGCGCTACAGGATCGACAACGCCCCGCTGTGGATTGACTACGTGGGCCCGTTCTCGCTGCTTAGCGAGGGCGAGCACCTTCTCGGGTGGTACAGCGAGGACAACACGGGGACGCGGGAAGTGGCGCGTTCCGCACGGCTCCGCGTGGACGACACACCGCCGTCGACGACCCTCGCGATTGGAGAGCCCAAGTTCGTCGCTGCGGACACGTTCGTGAACTCCTCCACTGCGCTTGCGCTCGCGGCGGCGGATGGCGGGGCAACTCCTGTTGGTGTCGCCCTGACGGAATACCGCCTCGACGGGGACGGCGCGTGGACTCCGTACGCGGCGCCGTTGACTCTCGTCGGCGCTGACGGACCGAGGACGCTGGAGTACCGAGCGACGGACCTCCTAGGCAATAACGTGGCGGGCGTGCTCCGCGTCGTGCTTGACAATACGCCGCCGGCCACGACATACACGCCCGACCAAGGCCCCTTCACGACGGCCACTCGGTTCACCTTGTCCGCCTCCGATGCAGGGAGCGGAGTCGACCGCATCGAGTACCAAGTGGACAACGGGTCCTGGATTCCGTATGAAGTCAGCTTTTCGCTCCCGGCGGGCGATCATGTGGTGGTCCACCGCGCTTGGGATCGACTGAACAACCAGGCGGTGGAACGCGCGTTCCTCGTGACCATCGTGGCGACGCCCGCCGCTCCCTTCCCGCTCATCTGGATCGTCCTCGCGGTGACCGTAAGTATCGCGGTCTCCATCTCATGGCTGTACGAGTACCTGCGGCGGTCGTTCTGGGTACCGTTCGCTGTGTTGTGGGCGCGGCTCACCCACGGCGACATCCTGGACCACGAGAAGCGCGGCATGGTCGTGGGCTACCTGGCGGCAAACCCTGCCGCGAACTTCGCCGCAATCCGCGCGGACCTCAAGATGGCGATGGGCACGCTGACCTACCACCTCTGGGTCCTTGAAAAGGAAGGAGAAATCAAGTCTTGGAGAGACGGCCGGTTCCGGCGGTACGCTCCGTACGGGCATCGCGTGGCGGAGATGCAGCCCAGGCTCACGGACATCGAACTCCTCCTGCTCCAGAGGATCCGCGGGACATCGGGACTCACACAAAAGGAACTCGCGAAGGATGTGGGCGTGAGCCAGCCCGCCGTCAGCTACCACATCAGTCGGATGGCAGCGCTGGGGGTCCTACGCGTGGAGAGGAAAGGGCGCGCGAAAAGGTACACCGCAAATCTCGGCGACGTCCCGGGCGATGCGGGATCCCAGGCCGATCGAGGCAGTGCCACCGACCCCGAGCCCGTCGACGAAACCGACGATTGGGGGGCGCCGCGATAGCCCCTGGAGCCGCAATCGAATCGCCAACCCATGTGGGAGGCATAGCCTCCGAAGGCGCCTCCCCCCCAAGACGTATAAGCTGACGCACCAAAGAGACTTGATAATCTATCAGGTCACGTTCCAATCTTCCCTTGTATCGCCCCCATCCTTCGCAGTTCGGCGATTATATGTCGGACTCGATCGAAACGGCTTCGGTGTGGAGGAGTGCAGGGAGGAATGCGGGAAGGGGTTCGAACGGATTTCCACTCGGTCGCGCTTGGTGGGGCGGGTGGATCTTGGCGGCATTGGTGATACCGGCGCTCGCGGGCGTCGTGGCCGCGCCCGGAAGTCCGCCTGCGGGCACATATCCGCGGTTCGACCTGGGGACGACGCAGACGTCGCCGTTCCCCAGCGACTTGTGGACTATCCGGGATCACGACCAAATCACCGGTCTGCGCATCTCTCTGCCAAAGCCTGACTGTGCGGTGCGTCCCTCCGACTGCCAGGACATCGACATCCTGAACACGCTCGATGGGTTCAACCTGCTGCCGCGGCTCGCCATCCCGTTCAACGGGGCCATCGACCCGACCTCCGTGAGCTCGGACACCGTATTTCTTCTCGTACTGAATGACGACGATGACGATCGAGGGCGAGATCAGGACCGGGGCGGACGTCACGACGACAATGAAAGGGCGATGAGGATTGGAATTAACCAAGTCGTCTGGGACCCGGCGACCTCCACGCTGTTCGTCGAGGCGGATCCACTGCTCGAGGAGGCGACGCGTTACGCCCTGATTGTTACGACCGGCGTGCGCGACCCCGCGGGCAACCCTGTGGGGAAGAGTCCGGAATTCGCCGCATTCCTTAGAGGCAAGGCCGACCACGATGACGATGACGACGAGCGCCATTCGGGGGACCGCAGAACCCGTCACTACAGGGAGGCGATCCAAGACGCCCTGGATGCGGCGCGTGACGCTGGAGTCTCGAAGAAAGAGGTCGCGGTGGCCACCGTGTTCACGACGCAGTCCACTACCGGTGCTATGTCGCGGATTCGCGACTATGTGCGCTCGCTCCCGGCGCCCGTCGCGGACTTCGGGCTTGGACCCGGGGGAGCGCGAACCGTGTACTCCTTCTCGGAAATCGGATCGATCGCCGCCATCCGGCACACCGGAGTCTCCCCGGACTCGTTCACGACGGTCAACGTCAACTTCAACGCATTCGCCTTCGTCCCGGGGGCCGTCGGATCGATCGCCTACGGGCGCCTCTCAGCGCCGAACTTCCTGAGGCCCGACGTGACTTTCAATGTCGTCGGAACGGAGGACGGAGTGCCGCCAGTCACCGGCATGCAGGACCTCTACTTCAACCTCCTGCTGCCCTCGGGGCCGGAGCCGGAGGACGGCTGGCCCGTGGCGATGCTCGGGGTCGGCGGCGACCGGGAAAAGGAAGTGTTCCCGACGCTGCTCGCGCCCACCCTTGCCAAGTATGGCATCGCCTCCATGGTGATAAATCCGGTGGGGCGAGGACTCGGTCCGAACAGCACGAATCGGGTGACGCTGGTCGACGGCTCCTCGACGACTTTCCTCGCGGGCGGACGCAGCAGGGACGTCGACGGCAACCAGGTCATCGGATCACAGGAGGGCGGGCTCGCGCTCAAACCGTACGAACTGCTCAGCCGTGCGCACGCCATGAAGCAGACGGCCATTGACCACTTGGTCCTCGTCCGCGCCGTCCAGCTGGGCATCGACGTGGACGGCGACGGCGCCCCGGACCTGGATGCCGACCGGATGTACTTCCTCGGGTGGTCGTTAGGCACCAATTTCGGCGGCCCACTCGTTGCGATCGAGCCCGCCATCCGGGCCAGCGTCCTGAATGCGATGGGCGGCCCGCAGATTCATCTCCAGCGCCTAGGGAACCAGCGGGACATCGTCGGGAGGACGCTCGCGAGCCGGATTCCCTCCCTGATCAACGTGGGTGGCATCGTCTTCAACGAGAACATCCCGCTCCGAGACCAGCCGCCGCTCGTCAACACCGTGGCCGGAGCGATCGCGATCCAAGAGTACATGGAGTGGAGCGAGTGGGCGATGCAATCCGGGGAACCGATCGCTTACGCGAAACACCTTCGGACGGTCCTCCAGAGCTGCGAGGATGACGACGACGATGATGACGACGACGATGATGACGAATGCGACGAGGACGACGTGCGCGTTCGAGGCGTTCTCATCCAGATGGCAAAGGGAGACCAGACCCAGCCGAATCCCAGCGCCAGCGCCGTGATCCGGGCCGGAGGCCTCGAGGCGTACACGACGTACTACCGCCACGACCTCGCGTGCGCCGCCAACCCCTGCACGACGGCCGCGCGGAAGAACCCCCACCCGTTCCCTATCCAGGGGGTCATCACCGACGCGTACTTCGCCGCCATCTCACGGGGCGCGCAGGAACAGGCCGCGCAGTTCCTCGCGAGCGACGGCCTCGTCGTGATCCACCCGACGCCGACGAACCTCTTCGAGGTCCCGATCGTGCTGCCGCTGCCGGAGACGCAGAACTTCATCCCGTGAGCGGCGGCGTTCCTTAGCTGGGGGCGAACGCACATGTACCGGAGGGAGGGCGAGGGGTTGCGAGCCGCAGCGGTCGTCGCCTTGGCGGTGTTGGCGGTGTTGGTCCTCCCCCCGTCGTCCCAACTCCTCGCGAGTTCGGCGGACGATGGGGGCTCGTCGATCGCAAGCCCTCGTCTGGACGAGGCGCCCTCCGCAGGTCTCCTCCAACCCCACCCCCTGAGCGCGCTGCCAATCCCCGATACAGGCCCGGACCTGTTCGTGGCCGCGAACACCGGCGTTCTGAACGACGACGAAGAGGACGCCCCAACGGGAACGATTCCGTTCGTCTCGGACACCACCTGGTCAGTCTCCGATTCCGCGGGGACCTTCCTGGGCCTCGCGCAGAATATTTGCCTAAACGACTTCGCGCCGTCGAATTGCCCTCCGGGGGCCACGTTGTATGATTACCCTTATGACGGATGGACGGCCGACTTGTCGAGTATTCCAGGCGCGACGTGGATTTGGGCTCCTGCGATCGATGGTACAACGTCCCCAGCGTTCCCCGCGGAATTCTTCTTCTCGAAAGTGTTCGACTTCCCCGGGGTGTTTACGGGAGGAACAACATCGGTAGCCGTGGATGACTTCGCTGAGGTGCGCGTCAACGGCATGTTCGTGGGAACAACTGGCAGCGTGACGGATGAGTCCCTTGCCGGTCCAGCGCACGATTCGCTGGCCACCTTCGACATTCTGCCGTACCTTCTCCCGGGCACAAACGTCATCACCATCCGTGCCGCGAATGGCTTCTTCGGCTGCGGCGACGGACCGTACAACTGCAATCCGGCCGGGGTGGTCTTTGGCGGTTCGCTGAACCTGATCGACAACCCCCCCACGGCCTTGGCCGCGGCCACCCCGATGAGCGGCTACATCGGAACCCAGATCCTCTTCGACGCCACGGGATCGACCGACGACGTCGGCCTCACTGCACACCTCTGGGATTTCGGCGACGGAGAGATGAACACGAACCCCCTCGCGACGCACGCCTACGCCGTTCGTGGCGCCTTTATCGTAAGCCTGACCGTTTGGGACAGCGCCGACCAGAATGATACGGACGGGCTCACGATCCAGATTGAGAACCGCCCGCCGACGGCGAGCGCCACCGCCACGGCCCCCCCGATCTTCCGCGGACAGATCGTCGTATTGGACGGCACGGGCAGCGGTGACCCCGACGGAGACTCGTTGACGTTTTCCTGGAGCAAGGTCAGCGGTCCCGAGGTGACCCTGACGGGCGCCAATACCGCCACGGCATCCTTCATCCCGACCGAGCTTGGAACGTATGTGTTCAACCTCACCGTGGACGACGGCTTCGGAGGAATCGGGGAGACCTCCGTCGCAGTAACCCCGCTCAACCGGAACCCGGTTGCGAACGCGGGTCCGGATCAGACCACCGCCGCGAAGAACGTCCTCCTCGCACTCGACGCCACCGGGTCGGTTGACCCTGACGGCGACGCTCTGACGTACGCGTGGACGGCACCTACTGGAATCACATTGTCCGACCCAAATGACGCGATGCCGGCCTTCACCGCGATACGGAGCGGCACGTGCATGTTCCTCCTTCGGGCGGACGACGGCTTTGGCGGCGCCGACTCAGACACGATCGTGGTGACGGTCCTCAACGCGCGGCCGGTCGCGGTTGCCACAGCGCCCATCACGGCTCCGAAGTACTCCGCGGTGCCCCTTGACGGCTTGGCCTCCTCCGATCCGGACGGAGACGGACTCGCCTACGTTTGGTCTCAGATATCCGGGCCTCCCGTGGTCATGAACGGCGCAGGCACAGCGACGGCCGACTTCACGCCATCGGTCTCGGGGACGTACGTGTTCGAGCTGACCGTTGATGACGGGGACTTCGAGGGCACGGATTCCGTCCAAGTGACGGTGTCCGTCTCCAACGCGGGGCCATCGGTCGATGCTGGGTCGAGCTTCATGGCCCGCAAGGGCACCCAGGTCTTTGTGTACGGCATCGTTTCCGACCCGGACGGAGACGCCCTCGTCGTCGCATGGTCGCAAGTCTCCGGGCCCGCGAGCGTGACCCTGAATGGCGGGACGACGAACGCGGCGGACTTCTTTGCGCCCGTCCTGGGAACCTACGTCCTGCAGTTCACCGCCGCGGACACGGAGGGACTGACCGATTCGGATCAGGTCACGGTCACGGTGTGGGGCCTGGCTCCGACGGCGGTGATTACGGCGAGCGTGACCACCGTGGAAGTCGAGGTCTCGATCACCTTCGATGGAAGCGGCTCGAGCGATCTCGACGGGACGATCGTGGACTACGCGTTCGACTTCGGCGACGGGACGCCGCCGGTGAGCGGGCCGAGCTCCGCGCAGGCGCACGCTTTCTCCAGGCCCGGGTTCTACATCGTCTGGTTAGTCGTGGCGGACGACGACGGGAATGTGAGCTCGGCGAGCGTAGCGGTAGAGGTCGTCATTCCGCTCGCGCCCGCGAATGTCAACTGGAAGCCCCTCGTCGCCGCGGTGTTCGCCGCCGTGCTCATCGCCTTGGGCGCATCGTCGTCGAGGCGGAGCGCGCAAGGGCACGAGGGAGGGCGCAGTTCCGCTATCGTCGCATTTGCCACCACGAGTCTCCCCTTCGTCCTCGCGGAAGCTGCGACCGGGATCCTGTCGCACTTCACCGGGTTGCTGTCAATCCCGCCCTTGCTTGGCGTCGGCGCCGTGGTCGACGGAGGGATCCTGGCGGCGGGTGTGACCGTCGCGGTCCTCAGGGGCCGCAGCCGGAGCGTGTCGACATCTCCGGATGCGAAGCGATCGTGAAGGGCGGTGGACCGTCTTCTTTGGCGTCGGCGGTCGTCGATGTGCAGGCTCCTCTCCCCTCGGTCGTTAGGAACTCTCCATCGATGGAGGGCGTCTCCGTCTCGATTGAGGAAGGGGGCCGCCCCATCCGGGTAGACCTTCTCTCCACGCTGCGAGATTTCCCTCAATGGGGGGCGACGCGCTCGGGAGTCCGGCGTGCATCCCCCGGACTGATGGGACGTTCCCTTCGATGGGGGCAGAGGTCCCCTCAACCAAGGGCGGCTCGGCCTCAAGCGGTGCCGAGTGTGCACGGTGCGGTCCTTCTTGGCCCCCCAATCGAGGGATGTTCCCTGCGTTCGAGGGACCGTTCCCCTCGAGTGAGGGACCTTGTCCTCCACCGTCGTGAGTTCTGATCGCGGACGAAAACTCAATGGGAGGGATCAACCTGGGAGGACCTTAGACCTTCGCGTCCTTCCACGCGAGGAACTCCTGCGCCATTTTCACCGCCAGCTCGAAGTTGTGCGTCGCGATCTGCTCGACGTTCGCGCCGAGCGGCACCGGGTGTGGCGAGCCCTCGACCGCGTCGCGGATCTTCGTGAGGATCTTGAGGGCCACCTGGAGCGACGCGACGCCCGGGCGAACCCCGCGCTGGAGCAGGCGCTCCTCCGTCTCCGGCGTCACGGTCGCCCCGAGCCATGCGAGGAACTCTACGTCCTGGTAGTCCGACACGGGCGCGAAGCTGAGGAGCACCGTCGCGGGGTGCACGCCCTCGTAGTGGCACGCCTCGCCGTAGTGCCGCAGCGTCGTCGCGATCGGCTCCGCCTCGAACAGCACCTGCGTCGTGAAGAACCGGCTGCCCGTGCGCGTCTTCCCGACGAGGCGGGACACCTCGTCCCTCCGCTCCGGGATCGCGATGTTTCCCCCCACGACTCCCTTGTACGCCTCGGTGAGGTGCGCGAGCCTCTCGTTCGCCCCCGCCACCGTCGGCCCCGGGTAGGTGACGCGGCTGCTCCCCCCGCCGACGAGGACGAAGTTCCGCAGGCCGTACGCGTCGAGGGACTCCTTGACCCACGTGTCGAACGCCCCCACGCCCTCCATGTGGACGACGACCTTGTTCACGATCGGCTCGAGGGGACCCTCGAGGTTCAGCAGGCCCGCGAACCGCCGCGGGTCCATGTTCCGATAGAACGGCATCCCCGCGTGGTTCTCGTCCAGGATCTCCGGGATGTTCACGGCGTCGAGTCGGGGGATCGTGCCGACGGCCTCGTGGACCTTCTTCACGAGGCTCCGGACGGCCTTGTCGCTCGCGCGGCCGTGGGGGGGCACGACCTCAAGGACCAGAGGGAAGTCGCGCAGTCGGTTCGCGAAGACCATCGGCGCCACACGGCCGCACGGGTTCTAACCCTTTTCGGACGAATTCAAGCCGCCTCATGCCATGGGGTCGCAATCCAAGGTGTAAGGTTGGAGAGCGACATCCACTGGGAAACCAACCGTGGGGCGGTCCGTTGGATGGCACGCTTCATGGCTGAACTGTGGCTTGTCGTTCTCCCCATGTTCATCGTGGTGGGCATCATCTTCACCTCGACACCCCATCGAATCGGCCTCCTCGGAGCCATACTTCTCTTGGTGGGATTATCCGCGGGGGTGCTCCTCGTGTCCCAGCCCATCCGCGTCGGGTTCTCAAGGGACGCGGTGGT
This sequence comes from uncultured Methanomassiliicoccales archaeon, assembly GCA_964396265.1. Lineage (GTDB taxonomy): Archaea > Thermoplasmatota > Thermoplasmata > RBG-16-68-12 > EA-27 > EA-27. Next base: position 86,114 of record CAYNEM010000006.1, on the reverse strand, counting down.
CTTGACATGGGTCCCCCGGACGGAACGCATGCGATGGGACACCATTGAGCATCTCTCCCTGTCCCTTCAGGCGAACGAACTCAAGAAGCCCCAGGACGAGCGGCTGTTTGCCGCTTCGGCTCGTCTCGCCAGCGGACGGCAGCGACCGCTTGGTAACCTGATCGGCTCGATCGCCAACCCCATGATGTTCATTGTCTCGCCCGAGAAGACGGAGCTGTGGGTCATCTACAGATGGGGTCGTGCGGTGAAGTATCTGCCAAAGACCAAGGAAGCTGAAGTTGGCCCGGGGCCTGAGTCCTCCGAGGCCCCCAAGTGAAGCGGACCGACACGTCGCCCTCATCTTCATACCCCCGGACCCCGCTCGGCGTCCGACATGCTGACCGCGGAGGAGCGCATCCTGCTCCACCTCCTCGCGTACGTGCGCCGCGGGGAGCGCTTCGAGGTCCCGTTCGAGATGACGCAGCAGGGGATCGCCCTCGCGGTCAGCGTGCGCCGCAGCCACGTCTCCGCCGTCCTCGGCGAGATGGAGACGCGCGGGCACGTCACGAAACGGATGGCCCACGTGGAGGCGGGCGGCCGGCGGCGCAAGGTGTACGTGCTGACCCCCGCGGGGGCCCAGGCGGCGGAGGCCTTGCGGACGCGGATCGCCGCCACGCGTGTGCGCGTGCGTTCCGGCGGCACGGAACAGATCGCCGAACTCTCGCAATCTCTGCCGCTCGCCCCCATGGGAACGACGCTCCTCGACCTCGCATTGGCGGCGACGGACGGTGTACTCGATCTTGACGCCTCCCGCGCGCGTGCGCCCCCGACGACCGCGACCCCCAGGCGCTTCTACGGGCGGTCCCGGGAATTGGCGGCAGCGCGCGAGTTCCTCAAGTCACCGGCCGTGTGCTTAACGGTCCGGGGACTGCCAGGCGTCGGCAAGACCGCCTTCCTCGCGCGGCTCGCGGAGGGCGCCGATTCCGCCGTCACCGTATGGTTCCGCGTGACGGAGTGGACGACCACGGAGCAGGTCCTCGCGGGGATCGCCGCCAAACTGCGGGAGGTCGGGCGCACAATCGACGTGCAGCGGACGGTCCCCGTCGAGGAGATGCTGACCCGGATCGCCGCGGAGGTCCGCGACCTCCCCATGATTGCCTTCCTGGACGATGTCCACAAGGCTCCGGAGGGGTTGGCCGGCCTGCTGACCCAGCTCGTTCGCGTGCTCGGGGGGACGCGCGCGAAGCTCGTGATCGCCGGGCGTCGGATCCCCGTGTTCTACTCGCGGCGGGAGGTCAGCCTCGAGGGCCTCGTGGTCGAGCTCGAGTTTGGCGGCCTCGATGAGGCGAGCGCCCTCCGGCTCCTGCAAGATCGGGGCGTACCCGCAGACCGGCGCGCGGAACTCGTGGTGGCGACGAAGGGCCATCCCCTGTTCCTCGAGCTCGTCGCGGCCTCGGGCGGTCAGGGAATGACGGACGTGCGCGCGTACCTGCGCGAGGAGGTCGCCTCGAAGCTTGATGCACGAGAACAGGATATCGTCGCCTCGCTGGCGGTGCACCGCCATCCCGTCGCCCTCGAGGCCGTCGCGCCAGAGGTCAGCGACGTCGGTCGCCTCGAGGCGCTTGCGGAGCGGTCCCTCGTCCGGATTGGCGGCGGCACTGCGGACATGCACGACCTCCTCCGGGAGTTCTTCTATTCACGCCTGACCACGCCCCAGCGCCTCCGGTTGCACGCGCTCGCGGCGTCGCACTACGAGGCCCTCGCGGACCCCGAGGCGCGCGTCGAGATGCTGTACCACCTCATCCAGGCGGGACGCACGAAGGACGCGGCCGCGCTCCTCGGCGGAATCGGCCGCTCCCTCGCCGCCAAAGGCCTCCAGAACGACGTGATGAAGCTCCTCGCCTCGTTCGACCTGCGGGCGCTGGAGCCCGCGGGCCGCGTCCCCCTGCTCCTCCTGCGAGGCGAGCTCCAGTCCGTCCGCGGCGAATGGCCCGGCGCCCGGGAGAGCTTCGACGAGGCGCGCTCCCTCGCGGAGGATCTTGGCGACCGGCGAGGCGAGGCGCGCGGCGTCCTCGAGCTCGGCGTGATCGAATACCGCCAAGGGGACTTCGATGTCGCGCGCGCCTCGTTCGAGCGCGCACTGGGGATCGTCGGCGACGCCGACCAGTCGATCGTGGCGCGCATCCTCAACGCATTGGGCATCCTCGAATGGCAGGCGGGGAACCTCGACGCCGCCGCGGACCTGTACCGCCGCAGCCGGGAGGCGTACGAGGCCGTCGGCGATGCGGCCGGGGTCGCGGGCGCGCTCAACAACCTCGGAATCCTGCGGTGGCAGCGGGACGACGTCGACGGCGCGCTCGCGGACTACGCGGACGCGCTCCGGCTGAGCGAGGAGCTGGGCGACCACCGCACGGTCGCGATCCTGTACAACAACATCGGGGAGGCGTACCGGCGGAAGGGGGATGCGGCGAACGCCGCCAGGTTCTACGAGCGGAGCCTCGTGCTGTCCGAGAAGCTCGGCTTCCTCTGGCAGATGGGGGAGGTGCACCGCAACCTCGGGCGCCTCCGCACGGATGCCCGTGGCCTCGAGCACCTGCGGCGAGCGCTCGCGATCTTCGAAGGGCTCGGGGCGCGCAGGGACCGCGACGAGGTCCAGCGGCTGTTGGTGGATCGGGGGAATTGAAAAAAAGAGGAGGCGGGGGGCTCCCGCCTAGGTGCTGAACGTCACGGACTGGATTCCCGTTCCGTCGTTCCACAAGAGAACGACCTCGTACTCCACCCCCGCCGAGATCCCCGTGATGCGGAACGTGTCGCCGCCCGTCACCTTCCCCTCGGCACCAAGATCCGTGTATCGGAGCGTGAGGCCCCCTCCGCTGATGTCCACGCCGGCCACAAGTTCCGTCGGGAGGATCAGGGCGTTCCCGTCGGCGAGGACGGTCACGCGGAACCGGCCCAGATCGACCGAGGGCGACGAGGCAGCCGTCACGCGCCCCCGGCACTCAACCGCATCGCATCCCATCGAGTCCAGGGTGACGATGGGTCGCCGTCCGCCGGGGTCGTCGATCAGGTTCGTCACCATCACGTACAGCACCGCCGCCAACACCACGGTGATCGCCACCATCAGGATGGTCGCAATCACCGGAGACACACCTTCTTCGTTCGTTCGCATGGTTGGGTCCTTCTGGCGGCTCGTCGCCGCCGAGCCTGGTTGGGTTTCTCTGTCGAAAGGGATGCGCGCGACATGTCGCGGAGAAGTCGCCTCGCCCCATCGGGGATCCGATGCCAGCTTTCGGGACGGGCGTCAGGTCGACGGGGTCAAGAGCTGCCACTCCACCTTGCAGAACGTCGGCTAGTCCAGCTACGGCTCGCACTCGTCCATCGACCTAACGGCGGGACTCAGAGGGAGTGAATGGCTTTCGCGATGTCCCAGACCTCGACGATGCCCTCCTTCCGGATCCGGTCGAAGTGCCGATCGTTCGTGACGAGGACCGCCCGTTCCTGCAGGCAGGTCGCGGCGTGGAGGACATCCGCGGGGTCGGGAGTGGTCATGAACCGTCGGCAGACGGCCCGAAAGCTTGCGTCGACGCGAACGAACCGCGTCTTCTCGACTAAGGCGGCGACGAGCTGGGAGGCGGTCTCGGAACGGAAGGCCTCGGCATACCGGAGCATCTCTTCGAGCCACAGGTCGTTCCCGACGAGAGCGACGTCGTCGCGCCGAAGGACCTCGAGGAGGAGACGGAGCGTGGCGGTCTCCCTCGCCGGGTGCTTCACCGCTGCCACGAAGACGTTCGTGTCAAGCAAGAAGGTCCGGATACCGGCGGCGGGCAAGGGCCTTCATCTCCCTCCGGACTTTCCGGACAATCGCATCCACGTCCTTCCCGGCGAGTTCCTTCTCCAGCCGACCCGCGATGGCCTCCACATCCACTTTCTGGAGCACCAGTCGACCGTGCTCACCGACCGCGACGAGGAGCTTCGTCCGCTCGTCGATACCCAAGGCGTCTCGGATCTTCTTGGGCAGCACGACGCGCCCTGCGCGGTCCACCGAAACGAGCTCCGCCATCGGCGGTAGACTATGCCATAATGCCATTTAAATACATCGATGGCAGAATCCCATGCCTTGGACCTGGCGCACGTTCCTCCGCCGGGGGTCCTGTTCCCCTTCCTTCCTTTCCCGCGGCGGAGGGTGGAACCTCCACTGAGGCTCGTCTGATGGAAAGTTTATCACATGACAAGTCATTACATCGCCCTGTGAAGAACCTCCAGATCCGCAAGGACGAGCATGTCCTAGAGGAGATCGATGAGCTGGCCGCGGACCTCCGCCTCCTCCGATCCGACGTGGCGCGGCGGGCGGTGGACGAGGGCCTCCGGCGGCTGCGAATGGAACGCGCGCTGGAGAAGTACCTCCATGGCAAGTTCAGCCTTGGCGGGGCTGCCGCCTACGCTGGCGTGAGTATCTACGAAATGGTCGACGAGGCCGCCAAGCGGGGCATCCCCTACTTCCGGTATTCGCCCGAGGAACTCGAGCGGGACGCAAAGAGGGCCTCCAAGTGGCTCAAAGGCTGACCCATCTGGGCCCTAAGCCTTTCGCCGAACCTCGTCCGGGGACGGCCTCAGGCCCTTCAGGCGCTCGACGTACCTGTCCCCGTTGAACCGCCGGGACAGTGTCGCGGAATCAAACAGTCGCCAGTCCAATAGCTCTCTGCGTTCACCTGCCATCACCGCGGGGAAGCGGTCATCGCCTCAATTGCGTCCAGCACTGCCACGAAGACCTGGGGGGAGAGCCACAGTCCCTCGCCGACGAGCCGGGTCACGAGCTCCTTCGCCTCCGCGGGGGTCAACAGTCCCCTCCGTGTGGCGGCGAGGACGGCGCCCGTGAGCCAGCGCCCCCGGATCCCGCGCGCCCGGGCCACGCGCATCAGGTGGTCGTCGTTCGTGAGCAGGGCGTCCTTCGCCTCCTCGCACAGGAGCAGGAGCGAGGCGTCGGCTAGCTCGATCCCCTCGGCGGCGGCCAGTCGCGCGGCGCCGCGGGGGGGCTCCACGACCTCAAGCCACCGCTCGCAGGCCTCGCGAAGGGCGTCGGCTCCGGGCCGGGCTGCCCCCTCCTCGACGCACTCGCGGTAGACGTCCCGCGTCGTCCTCACAGGGCGGTACAACCGGCGAAGCAGGTCGAGGCGGCCGATGCGGCTGAGCGGGATGAGGGCGGAGGAATCGACGATCACCGGTCCGGCTCCCCCAGGTCCTGTCGGAGGTCCTGAAGGGAATAGCCTGTCGTGATGTCCGCCCGGCCCGCCAGATCGAACATCTCCCCGTAGGAGAGGCCCGCCATGCGCGCCGCTGTGCGCAGGGTCACCCGATGCTGGCGGAGGAGATCCAGGGCCCTCTGCACCTTCCACCGGTTGATGCCCTCGGAGAGGAGCTTCCGGACCGCGGCCGCGCGGTCCACCTTCTCGGCGCGCTCGATGGACTCCAGGGACTCGGCATCCTCGTCGGGGATCCGGACGGTGATGACCTTCATGGAGGTTGCCAGCGTTACACTTGTATATAAATGTAATTAAATGTAATCAGCCGGACCTCAGCGACCGTCCGTCACTTCATTCCCGGGACAGCTTCCAAGTACCGCTCTCCATCGAACCGCCCCTCGAGGTTCGCCGGGTCGAAGAGCCGCCAATCCAGCTTGCAGAACGCGCCGAGCGCGGGGCCTTGCTTTTCTTTTTCGTTCATCAGCCGGGGGCCTAGCGAACGAGGGCCGCGGAACGGGCAGGCCCGATCGTTGCCCAGGGTGGGACGTTGTACCGCGGATGCGGTCGGTTTAGGTGCATCCAAGACTAGTCTCGCAGTTCGCGTTTGGAACGAGGCGATTCAAGCTTGAATCTAAACACGGTCCGTCACTCGCCACGATGTAGCACGATGTGGGGCATGGTTCGAACTCACTCTGGGGCATCGCGTGCTCTTGCGGACTCACTTTTAAGTGCCGACGCGCAAATGCGGGCCCGGGATGGGCACTCAGCGAGTCGCACTCTACGCGCGCGTATCGACGCTCCCGCAGGAGAAGGATTCCTAGATGGCAGCTCAACGCGTCGCACTCTACACCCGCGTATCCACGGAGGATCAGGCGAAGGAGGGCTTCTCCCTCGACGCGCAGAGCGAGCGTCTCCATGCATTCTGCCGCGCCCAGGGCTGGACCGTCGCGCAGGAGTACGTGGACGACGGCCACACCGGGAGGAACGTGAACCGTCCCGCGTACCAGCGGATGCTTGCGGACCGAGATGCCTGGGACAAGATGCTCGTGATCAAGATGGACCGGATCCACCGCAACTCGCGGAACTTCATGGGGATGATGGACGACCTGGGGAAGTGGGGCAAGGACTTCGTGAGCGCGACGGAGTCCCTCGACACCTCCACCGCCATGGGGCGCTTCGTCATGGACATCATCCAGCGCATCGCGCAGCTCGAGTCCGAGCAGATCGGGGAGCGCGTGTACATGGGGATGGCGCAGAAGCACAAGGCCGGGGAAGGGCTCAACGGGTTCCGCCGCCCCTTCGGGTATCGATACGTGGACGGTGCGCTCATCGTGGACGAGGCGGAGGCGCGCATCGTCCGAGGCATTTTCGAGGAATACGCCCAGGGGCGCGCCTTCCATGCGATCGCCGCCAAACTCAACGACGATGGGATCCCTTCGCAGCGGGGCCGCCGCTGGAGCAAGTCCGGGATCCGCTACATGCTGCACAATCCGGTCTACGTCGGGAAGATCCGATGGGACGAGAGCGTCCGCGACGATTCCCATCAGCCGATCGTCGATCACCGATTGTGGGACGCTGTTCAAGGGAGAAAGGTCGTGCTCGCGATCGAGGCTGATCGTTTGGCGGCGGAGGCGTGACCGTGGGGAACGACCGGTGCGAGCGATGCTGGAGCCGGAGCGGCCTTCAGGAACACCCGATTGAGGACATGCGGGCCCCCGTCCTGTGCCGCGCGTGTCGCGAGGCAGCTCCGAAGGACCCCGTCGTCTTCCGGGAGATCTTCCTGCGATTCGGGTCGACGAAGGAGATGCTCTCGCACTTCAGTGCGAAAGACGAGGACGAGGCGGTGCGCAAGCTGTGCGTCGAGCGCAAGCTCGACTACAAGACCATGATACGTGGTATCTTGTCACACGGTTCGGGCGGCTCGGGCCTGGGGTTCGAGGAGTTCACGCGGCCTTACGGGTACGAGACGCGCGACGGTGCGCTCAAGGTGAACCCGAACGAGGCGCGCACGGTCGGCCTGATCTTTGAGATGTATCTCGAGGGCCGTGGCATCGCAAAAGTCTGCGAGGAGCTCAACCGCGCGGAGATCCGCACAAAGACCGGGAAGCGATGGCAAAGCCAGACGATCGCGAACATCCTGAGGAACCCGCTGTACTGCGGGTACATCCGCCAGGACGGGGGACTCCGCAACGGGAAGCACCGCCCGATCGTGGACCAGGACAAGTTCTCCCAGGTGCAGGTCGAGATGGAGAAGCGCATCCGGAGGCCAGACCAGAAGCGTGACGCCGCCCTGTTCAAGCCCCCGTCGAGGGGAAAGTAGCGTTCGAAACGGTAGACCGTTTCGACCTCCCCCGTCTTGACAAACCGAAGTGAGGGTTTCCATGCTGCGGATGCTCATGGTCGCCACTCGTGTGCGCGGAGCTCGCGTTCCGGCGACGAGGTGCCCGCGGGAGCATGAGAGCGGTCCGGAGCGGGGATCGCGCGATCGTTGCGAGAACACCCGGTCGAACCGCCCGAAAAGCGGGTTTCGACGGCGTTCTAGGTGGAAGCTTGACTAGTCAAGCGGATACGTGACAGCGATGAATAGTCTAGGCTGGAGCTAAACTGGCCTCAATGTGTCACGTCCTGTCACGAACGAGCCGGGCTACGGTCGTGGTTTCTTCGGTTCCAAGATCTTCGTGTCACCGATCTCTCGCAGGAGCACGCCTTCGCTCGCGGACTGATCGAAGAAGTCGGACATCTCCTCGTTCAGGCGCATCCAGTTCTTGTCGTCGTGGTTGCGCAGGTTGTCGAAGTCGCCGTACTTCTCGCATTCCCACATTCCCGCCACGCCGAACCGGCCGAAGCCGAGGACGTACGCGTACGTGCCGCGATACGTCCATCCCGACGGGGCGTTCTTCTGCAGGAGCTTCTCGTTCTTCTTCGTCCACTCCTGGAATTCCTTCATCCGGCCTTCCTTGATGTTGCCGCTGTTCATCCACATCATGGGGCTTCCTCCCGAGGCGGGGAACTCCGACTGAGGCTTAATGTTTACTTCCGTCCGGTATGTTCGGAGTAGTTTCGGCGGTGCGAGCCGAGCCCTTAAACCCGCTCACGCGCTCCCACCCTCATGGACTGGGCCGAGAAGCACCGCCCGAAGACCCTGAAGGACGTATGCGGCAACCCGACCGCCATCCAGGATCTGAAGCGATGGGCGGAGTCGTGGCGCAAGAAGCCGCCGGAGAAGCGGGCGGTCGTCCTCAGTGGGCCCCCGGGGGTCGGGAAGACGTCCTCTGCGCTTGCCTTGGCGGCGGACATGGGGTGGGGCGTCGTCGAGATGAACGCCTCGGACAAGCGGAACGCGGAGGCCGTACGCAAGATCGCGCTCCAGGGGGCGATCACGCAGACGTTCTCGGCGACCGGGGAGTTCCTGCGGACCTCCGAGGGGAAGCGCACGGTCATCATCCTCGACGAGGCGGACAACCTGTTCGGCCGCGAGGACTTCGGCGGCATCGGCGCGATCGTCGACGCGATCCGCCAGACCCGCCAGCCGATTGTCCTCATCTGCAATGACTACTACGAGCTGTCCCGCCGGTCCGGATCGATCAAGTCCCTCACAAGGCAGATCAAGTTCAACCGGCTCACGCTGCAGGCCGTGAAGCAGGCGCTGAAGCGCGCCGCAGACACGGAGGAGGTGTCCCTCTCCGAGGAGGCGCTCGACGCGATTGCTGCCCATGCGGCCGGGGACCTCCGGAGCGCGATGAACGACCTGCAGGCGCTCGCGGAGGGCAAGAAGGTGGTCCCCGCCGCAGACGTCGTGAAGCTGGGTGACCGCGACGTCGAGGGCAACGTGTTCGACGCACTCCGCGAGATCTTCCAATCCGGGGACGCGAGACGCGCGCGTCGCGCGACGGACAACCTGGACAAGGACCCGGAGGACCTCATCCTGTGGATCGACGAGAACCTCCCCTACGAGTATCGCGACCCCGACGACCTCGCGCGAGGGTACGAGGCGCTCTCTCGCGCGGACGTGTGGCTGGGGCGGGTGCGGCGTGTGCAGGCGTACCGCTTCTGGGCGTACGCGTCCGACATGATGACCGCGGGGGTGGCGGTGGCGCGGCACGGCCGTGCTGGCGGCGGGCCGTACCGGTTCCCGCTGTGGCTGTCGAAGATGGCGCGTACCCGATCGCGCCGCCAGACCACGCAGTCCGTGTGTCGGAAGATCGGCGGGAGCACCCACGCGTCCTGGCGGCGCACGGCCCTCGACGTCCTCCCGTCCTTCAAAGAGGTGTTCCGGGCGGACGCGGAGTTCCGGCGCGCGATGGCGGCGGCGCTCTTCCTCGATGAAAAGGAGCTCGCGTTCTTGCTCGACGCAGACGAGGATTCGAAGGAGGTGCGCGAGCTGGCGGCGATGCGCGGGGAGGCGCCGAAGGCGCGCGGCGGCCTGAGCACCTTCGAAGGCGAGGGGACGTGAGACCGGACGAGGTCGTCACGCAGCGCCAGCTCGCCGGCGTGCACGTCGCGCTGAAAGACACGCGATGGTACGCGAAGTACGTGCTCCCGTTCTTCAACGTCCACTGGCGCGTCCCTTTCATCGCGCTCGACGTCCTCGGGAGGCCCCCGACGATCTGGGACCGGGACGTGACGTACGCAGGCCGCGAGATTCGTATCAACTGCACCGCCGGCGAGATGATCGCGGCGCCTCCCATGGATCTGAAGCGATTCGAGGGACTCCTCCACTTCGACCCGTGGTGGGCATTCAAGGGCGCGGGGTTCCCCCCAGGCCTCGTGCGCGCCGTCGTGCCGACGAACGTCGCGGGGCGGGCACACCGCCTCGACGTGCCTCGGACGATCGTCGACGTCGCGTCTGAGGTCCACATGTCCCGGGCACTCGCGTTAATCGGGTTTCTCGTTTTCATCTCGTCAATCGTGCCCACTCGGAGAATCGGCTCGGTTTCGCGGGTCTCGAAAAGGACCCCGCCCGACGACATCGGCGCGGCCGTAGGTAGCACCAGCACGGTGATGATGCACGCGACAAACCCCGCCAACCCCTTCACGTTGGTCGCCATGCGCTCTATGGGCGAAATGGATATTGGTGCGCCCATTTGTAGGTTCCGAGAACCTTACGTCCCGCCGGGGTCTTGTCACCGACTTGGAGGAGTCGTGCGATCGACTCGCCGAAAAGGGGATGAATCGCGCAGCTCTTCGCCCCTGCGATTATGGTCGACGCGGTCAAGCGCGAGATCCTTGAGCGCCAGGGCTACAAGATCGTCGGCGAGCACAGCGGCGTCAAGGTGTGCCATTGGGCGAAGAGCAAGCTCACGACGGGCGTCGGCTGCTACAAGGAAACGTTTTACGGAATCGACTCCCACCGCTGCCTCCAGATGACCCCGACCGTGGACGCATGCAACCTCGGATGCTTATTCTGCTGGCGCGCGCAGGAGTGGGGCGCGGACTCCCTGCAGGTCGCGGAGGACCCGGACTTCATCATCGACGGATCGCTCGACGCCCAGGACAAGCTCCTCTCCGGATTTGGCGGCGATCCCCGCGTCCCGCGGGAGCGGTTCGTCGAGTCCATGCATCCGAACCAGGTCGCAATCTCCCTCACCGGCGAGCCCACGCTGTACCGCCGCCTCGGAGAGATGATCGCGTCGTACCACGAACGGGGGATGACGACATTCCTCGTGACGAACGGCACGACGCCGTCCGTGCTGCGGAAGCTGGCGGCGGAGGGGAACCTCCCGACGCAGCTGTACGTGACTGTGGCGGCGCCGAACCAGGATGTGTACGAGAAGCTCATGGCGCCGAAGTCGGACCACGAGTGGAAGAAGATGGGAGAGACGCTCGAGCTCCTTCCCTCCCTGAAGACGAGGACGGTCATCCGACACACGCTCGTCGAGGGATGGAACCTCGGATGGGAGGACGAGTACGCAGCCATGGACTCCACCGCCAAACCGATGTTCATCGAGTGCAAGGCGTACATGTTCGTCGGCGAGTCGCGGCTCCGCCTCAAGGCCGACAACATGCCGAGCCATGCCGCGATCCGCGAGTTCTCCTCGACCTTGGCGGCGAAGACCGGGTACCACATCGCGTCGGAGCGCGAGGACTCTCGCGTCTGCCTCCTCACGCGCGACGGCCAGATCCACCACATCGACCGCGCGGAGCTCGGCGCGAAGTTCGTGGCGAACGTGTGAGTCTTGCCCCCGGGAATTCCCGGATACCTTTTTTATAGGGGCCGTCCCGTGGCGGCGCAATCCCGTGGCCACCTTCGAACAGATCCTGTGCCAGTTTCTGACGAACCCCTTCGTCTATTTCCTGATCGTCTTCGCGTTCTCGATTGCTGTCGCGATCATCCTCCCGATTCCGATCGAGGTCGCCCTCGTCTTCGCGCTCACCGCCGGAAGCCTCGCTCTGTTCACGGCCGCCCTCGTCGCGGTCGCGTTGGGAAAGGCGGTGGGGGCGTGGCTCGTGTTCGCGCTGGGTCTGAAAGTCGAGGGCGCCATGCACAAGTGGGCGAAGCGGTCGAGGATCTTCGACCGGCTCCTGAAGGCGCTCGAGCGGTTCGTCCGGGTCACGGGGGTCCTCGGCCTCTTCATCCTGCTCAGCGTCCCCTTCATGTCGGACACCGCCGTCCTGTACCTGTACGCCCTCTTCAACGAGGAGGGGAAGGCGCTGGACCGCCGTCAGTTCATCGTGAGCAACTTCCTCGCGGGGATCAGCCGGGTCGCCTTGTTCTTCGTCCTCGCGCTGACGATTTTCCCGGGGCTCATAGGCGGGGTTCCATGCTGACGACGCCTTAATCCGCGAGCCGCCATGGGGGTTGCGTGTTCCCGATCCCGACGGTGCTATCCGCACAGGAACTTCTCGACAAGGCCCTCCGCCGCGCCGCCAAGACCTCGGGGAAGGGACTGACGAAGGTCGAACGGGCTCGCCGGGCCGCCGTCTCGAAGGTCCACACGGTCGGGGACACGATCGATGCCACGCTCAAGAAGTACGTGGACGCGGTCCCGAGCCTCGAGCGTCTGCCCGACTTCCAGCGGGAGCTCGTGGAGGTCCTCGTCGGCGTGGGGAACCTGAAGCACGAGCTGGGCGCGATCGACTGGTGCCGGGATCAGGTCATGCGCGTGTGCCGCCGCGCCGCGCGGGAGGGCGGGCGCGCCCCCGGGACGACGGACGCTGTTCGGATCCGGAAGGCCGCGTATGGACGCGTCTCGTCGATCGTGAACCGGATCGCACCCAACCTGGAGTCGCTGGCGGCGATGCGCTACAAGCTGATCCGCGTCCCGGACATCGACCCCGCGATGCCGACGATCGTCATCGCCGGGTCCCCGAACGTGGGGAAGTCGCAGTTCGTGCGCGCGGTCTCGACCGGGAAGCCGAAGGTGGCCGCGTACCCGTTCACGACGCAGGGGATCAACGTGGGACACTTCGAGCGGAGATTTCGGAAGTATCTCGTCGTCGACACGCCCGGGCTGCTCGACCGATCGATGGAGGAGCGGAACCCCGTCGAGCGACAGGCGATTGTCGCCTTGCGCCATCTCGCCGACGTCATCGTGTTCATCTTCGATCCGTCGGAATCCTGCGGCTTCCCGATGGCGTTGCAGGAGCGCCTCCTCGCGGAGGTCCGCGAGGCGTTCCCGCAGATCGTCATCCTCGAGGTCGAGAACAAGGAGGACCTCGTTCGCACGAAATCAGACCGCCTCAAGGTCACCGCGCTCACCGGGGACGGATGTGCAAGGGTCGTAGACGCCGCGTTGGCGGTGATCACCAGCCGCGCTCTTGCAGACGCTCCTCCGCAGGAAGCTGGCTGATCTCAATCCCCTTCATCGGCGGGCCGAGTCCCTTCGAGACCTCCGCGACGATGGCAGGATCGTCGAAGTGCAGGACCGCTTCCACAATCGCCCTCGCGCGCACCGCGGGGTCCTCGGATTTGAAGATCCCCGAGCCGACGAAGACGCCGTCGCATCCGAGCTGCATCATGATCGCCGCGTCCGCGGGCGTCGCGATGCCGCCGGCGGCGAAGTTCACGACGGGGAGGCGCCGCACGTCGCGCACCTCGATCAGGAGCGCGTGGAGACCCGACTCGATCGTATCCAAGGTGTCCTCGCCGAAGAGGGGCTCGTGGATGTCGACCTTGGCCGGCAGGCCCATCGACGCGCGCGCCTCCTCGAGGAGCTTGGTGTACGATTTCGCACAGTGCACCGCCACGCGGTGGAGCCCGTCGTCGTCTTTGTTCCGGAGGTCCGCGACCGCCGCCGTCTGGAGGCGCATGTGCCGCACCGCCTCGACGACATTGCCCGTGCCCGCCTCGCCCTTCGTGCGGATCAATGCGGCGCCCTCGTAGATCCGACGCACGGCCTCCCCGAGATTGCGACAGCCGCACACGAACGGCACGGTGAACTTCCTCTTGTCAACGTGGAAGTACGGGTCGGCCGGCGTGAGCACCTCGGACTCGTCGACCATGTCCACACCCAGGGACTCGAGCGCCTGCGCCTCCGCGAAATGCCCGATGCGGCACTTCGCCATCACGGGGATCGTGACCGTCTCCATGATCTCGACGATCTTCTGAGGGTTCGCCATGCGCGCGACGCCGCCCTCCGCGCGGATGTCCGCGGGGACGCGCTCGAGGGCCATCACCGCCACCGCGCCCGCCTCCTCGGAGATCGAGGCCTGCTCCGCGTTCGTGACGTCCATGATCACGCCGCCCTTCTGCATCTTCGCGAACCCGCGCTTGAGCAGGTCCGTGCCGCGGCGCATCGTCTCGAGCTTCAGGTCGACGGGCATCGTTTCTCTCTTGCCCATCTTAGTCTTGGCGGCGTATATCTAGTTTCTCCCCGCACGTCGCGATGCCCGCATCCTATCCTTGGAATCGCTTCGAAAGCCACTTATACGGGCCGGTCCGTGCGACGCCCCGCCAGACGGCAAGGGATGGGCGTTGGTCGATATCGCGTTCGGTTTGGCGGTCATCCTCAGCTTGGTCGCGATCATCGATCCCCCGGGCGTCATCGCGCCGTTCCTCGTGTTGACGGAGGGCTTCACGGCAGAGGAGAAGCGGCAGGTGATCACGAAGAGCTGCCTCGTCGCGGCCGTGACCCTCGGGGTCTTCGCGATCTTCGGCGTGTGGATCTTCGCCGTGTTCAACTTCACGATCCCTGCGTTCAAGATCGCCGGCGGCATCCTCCTGTTCGCCACCGCGTTCCAGATGACGCAGGGGCAGCGGACGTCGCGGGTCCGCATCACGGAGCGCGGGCGCGAGGAGGAGGTCGAGGCGTTGGGCGTGGTGCCCCTCGGAATCCCCCTCCTTGCGGGGCCGGGCGCCATCACGACCGTGCTCGTGTACATGACGACGGACACGGGAGACCCGGTCGACAAGCTGTTCGTGTTCGCGGGCATCTTGGCGGCGGTGCTGATCACCTTCGCGTTGCTCAATTATGCGGACCGGGTCTTCCGGCGCGTGGGCCGCACGGGGACGATCGCGTTCGGGCGGATCATGGGCATCGTGTTGGCGGCGGTCGGCGTCCAGTTCGTCCTCGACGGCATCCTCCAGGTCGCCGGCCTCCGGTGATTCCGAGGCTCGGGCCTAAATACGGTCCGACGGATTGGCGGTGTCCGTGGCGTGCGACAAGTGCGGGAGCGCGGCGGTCGCTTGGATCCGGTACAGCGGCGCCCACCTGTGCCAGGAGCACTTCCTCGCCTTCGTCGAGAATCGCGCGAGGGAGGAGCTCCGCCGCGAGGTCGACCTCCTGCCCGGCTTGCGCATCGCCATCGGCATCAGCGGGGGGAAGGACAGCTGCACGGCGACTACCCTCCTGCACGACATCGCCTCCACGCGGCGCGAGGTCGAGCTCGTCGGGATCACGGTGGACGAGGGCATCGCCACGTACCGCCCGCAGGGCATCGAGATCGCGAAGCGCCTCTGCGCGTCCCTCGGCATCGAGCACCGCGTCATCTCCTACCGCCAGACCGTGGGATTCGAGATGGACCGCGTCGTGAAGCTCGACGCGGACGCGATCCCGTGCGGATACTGCGGCGTCTTCCGCCGCCAAGCGTTGAATCGCGCTGCCCGCGATGTCGACGCGGACTACGTCGCTACCGGACTCAACCTCGACGACACGGCCCAGTCGATCCTCATGAATGTGGCGCGCGCGGACATGGACCGTCTCGCGCGGCTGGGGCCTCATGAGACCCCGCAGCCGGGCCTGGTCCCCCGCCTGAGCCCGTTGCGCATGATCCCCGAGAAAGAGGTGTACCTCTATGCGATGCTCCGCGGTATCCCGTTCCACGAGGCGACCTGTCCGTACGCGGAGCGCGCACAACGGGGACGGTTCGGTTCCATCCTCGCGCAGATGGAGGCGGCCGCGCCGGGCACCCGCCACGCGATCGTGAGCACGTACGACCAGCTCCGCCCGCTCCTCCAGGAGAGGTTCGCGTCCGGGACGCCGAACCCGTGCTCGCGCTGCGGGGAGCCCGCGGCCAACGAGATCTGCAAAGCCTGCGAGCTGCGGCTCCATCTGGAGCAGCTCGCCGACGCTTGAGGATGTACCCGAAAACTCGAACGTCTGAGGCTTCCCTCGTCTTCTCCACCGCTAGCGGCGTGGCTTCCGACGTTTCGTCTTCCGAGGGAGCGTCGTCGTCCTCGGTCGCTGGGGGGCGGTTGGTTTGGCGGCCTTCCGCAAGTCGATCGTGTCCTCCCGTCCCCGGCCGACGGACACGAACGCGAGAGGGGCGCCCAGCTCCGTCTCGAGCCATCGGAGATACGCCCGTGCGGCCTTCGGGAGCGCGTCGAATCCCTTGGCAGCGATCCGTCGCCACTCCTCCGGAGGAAGGTCCCCCCAACCCTCGAGGTCCTTGTACACCGGTTTGCACTCTCCGAGGATGCGCAGGTTGGCGGGGAAGTCCCGCAGCTCCTTGTCGTCGTGGCCATAGGCGATCGCCGCCCGCACGGCGTCCAGCCCCGCCAGGACATCCATCTTCGTCACCGCGAAGCCCGTGAGCCCGTTCACCCGCGCGCTCATCCGAAGCATGACGAGGTCGATCCACCCGACCCGGCGTGGTCGCCGCGTGACCGTCCCGTATTCCCCGCCGCCGCGCTCCCGGAGGTGTGACGCGACGGGGTCCTGGACCTCTGTGGGGAACGGGCCCTCTCCGACGCGGCTCGTGAACGCTTTCACGACCCCGAGCACGGCGGAGATCGCCGTCGGCCCCACACCCGCGCCGACCGTCGCCGCGCCTGCGACGCAGGCGCTCGCGGTCCCGTAGGGATAGATCCCGTGATCAACGCAGAGGAGCGTGCCCTGCGCGCCCTCGAACAGGACGGACTTGCCGCTCCGGATCGCCTCGTGGACAACGACGCTCGTGTCGGTGACGAACTCGCGCAGCCTTGCCCCGTACCCGCGGTACCGGCTGAACACGGCGTCGAGGGAGAACGTGTCCGTGCCGCCGAGCGCGTTGGACATCTTGAGTTTCACGGGATAGATAGAGTCGAGCTTCTTCCGGAGGACGATCTCGTCGAGCGCGTCCGTGACGCGGATGCCCCACCGCCCGACCTTGTCCTCGAACACGGGGCCGATGCCACGTCGTGTCGTGCCCGCCGCCATGCTGCCCTTCGCCTTCTCCTCGAGCTCGTCGAGCGTCTTGTGCCACGGCAGCACGAGGTGCGCTCGGTCGCTCACCCGGAGGTTGTCGACGGCGTACCCGCGCTTGCGCAGGCCGTCGATCTCCTCGAGGAGCTGGCCGGGATCCACGGCGACGCCGTTGCCGATCACGTTCAGGACCTTCGGCCGGATGATGCCGCTCGGGAGGAGACGGAACGCGAACTGCTCGTTCCCGACCTGGACCGTGTGCCCGGCGTTCGCTCCTCCGTTGAAGCGCACCACGAGGTCGGACTCCCCAGCGAGGACGTCGACGATCTTCCCCTTGCCCTCGTCGCCGAATTGGAGGCCGACGACCGCGGTTCCGGGCATCTCGTCAATGGGAGAGGGAAATGGGCCTTAAACCTTCGGCGCCGCGCGCCGCGTGCGTTGTGGGAGGAATGCGCTTTCCTCAGTTCCAGTTCTCACTCACCGACGGCAGGGATGGTGGGGCTCGACGAGAGGAGGTCCTACAGACAACCCGGGAGATTCGGAGAGGGCCAGGAACCCTTTTATGGAGACAATCCCCTGCGCGCGTCATGGCCTCTCACGGGAAGGCGGTGCTTCCCGCCTCGCTCTTCCGGACCTCGGTTGGCCGAGCGATGACCATGGGAGCCAGCTTTTTCGCGCTGGGTGTGCTCCTCGCTTCTCTCGCGGTGCTCGCAGCGCCAGCTCCGAGGGAAGATTCGCACGATTCGCAGGGCGGAATCGCCATCCCGAATTCCGGGATCACCGCGGTTCACATCGAGGGCGCTCTCGGGCGATTTCCCTCAATTGAGATCGGGTCGGACGGGCTTGGCCTCATCAGCTACTTCGACGAAACGAACGCGGACCTGAAGGTTGCGCATTGTCTGGACATTGCGTGCACTGAGGCCGAGCTGGCGACGCTCGATGGCGATGACGCTGTAGGGTGGTATACGTCCCTCGCGATCGGGACGGACGGCCTAGGATTGATCAGCTATCTGGACGCGACGAACGACGCCCTCAAGGTCGCCCACTGTCTGGATGCGCGGTGCAGCCGGGCCACCATCGCGAGGATCGACGTCATGGGCGGGTCCTACAGCTCCATCGCGATCGGCTCGGATGGCCTCGGCTTGATCAGCTACATGGACGCCAACAACATGAAACTCTTGGTCGCCCACTGCCTGGACGTCGCCTGCGCTCGAGCGAGCGTGACGACGATTGAGAATGCGGGCTACGTTGGCGGATACATTTCGATCGCTATCGGTTCGGACGGGCTCGGCCTCATCAGCTACTTCGGTGACTCCGACGGTCATCTCAAGGTGGCTCATTGTCGGGATACCGCTTGCTCCGGAGCTACTGTGACCATCGTCGATGGCGGGGGTTACACGGGACACTGGACCTCGATCGCGGTTGGCAAGGACGGGTTCGGCCTGATTAGCTACATGGACATGCCGGACGCCGGCATCAGGGTCGCCCATTGCTTGGATGTCGCTTGTACCGAGGCAGAGCTGACGACCCTCGACGGAAGCCTCGGGGAGTATTCCTCCATGACGGTGGGTCCTGACGGTCTCGGCCTGATCGCGCTCCGCGACAGCGCAATCACGGCCCTCAAGGTCGCGTACTGCTCGAACCCCGCCTGTGCCGAGGCGGTCATCGTGACCGTCGACGATGCGGCCAACGTCGGGACGTACCCCTCGATCACAATCGGTTCGGACGGGTTTGGCCTGATCGCCTACGTCGACGAAACAAACAATACTCTCAAGGTCGCGCACCTCACGGGAGGTCCGTCGTCCCAATCCTCCGGCTCCCCTCATGTGTTCGGTCTGGGTTCGGCGGGGGGCGGCTAGGGCAGAGACGCGGTAATCCTACCGTCGTTCGCGGTTCGTTTGCGTCCCCCAAACCAAGAGGGTCCCGCGACCGTCGCAATCAGCGTCGCGCACGGACTCTCGTCGCTGGATTCTTGGAGAGCGTCCGCAGTTTCCGCCGGAAGTAGACTGGCGCTCGCTCGGTCGCGACGGTCACCACGATCGCGGGCAGGCCACCAGCATGGGACACGAGGAAGGCTTCGGTCCGCGCCCGGTCCCGCTTCCAGCACTCACGCAGCCAGGTGCCCACGGCGCGCCGGACCCAGAACTCCTCGTCGTACAGCAGTCTCCCGATCAACTGGAGAGGCTTGTCCAGTTCCTTCGCGAGCACGAAGTCGTGGAGCGCGTACAGGGCAATGCGGCGCCGCCAAAGGTTCCTCGACTTCGCCCATCGCTGGAGGTCGCGGAAACGCGCGGGCTTCGCGTAGACCATTTTCGCGATCGGTCCCGCGCCGATGCTGTCGCACATCCCCCAGCCGACGCACGCGTCGACCCACGAGTCCAGAAGACGCCAGGAAGGCTCGTCGAGAACCGTTGCGTAACCGTCCATCATCATGATGGCGAACGCCTTCTCCTCGAAGGTCTTTCCTCGCCAGACCGCCACCGCCAATGTATTCGATTCCTTGGCGGTCACGTCCCGATGCTCCTTTCGAAACGCCGCCAAGATCGCGCGCATCTGCGGGACGGAGACCCCGAGCACAGGATGGGGTGAGCCGACGTACTTCTGCAACCACGCGTCGCCGCCTTTCTTGCCGTGCTTTCGAATCTGCGCGAGAATCTTGCGCCGCTCCGCGGCGACGTTCATCCCTTCACCGTCTTGAGCTGGCGGCGGTACACGTCGAGCACTTCCTGCACCGTCGTCGCGTCCTCGGGCCTCTTGTCCTCGCGCCACTTCCCCGTGAACCGTGGGAAACGGATCGCAAGGCCTGATCCCTCGCGAACGGCTCCTTTGGCGGCGGTGTGCACGGGGCTCAGCGTGATTTCCGGGCCGAGCACCTCCATCACGTACGTGGGTTCGAACCACGCGTCCGCCTTCATCGTGCTGTCCACGCGCGCATGGCGGTGCTCGAGGAGATGGGGCCCGAACTTGCCCGGGAACGAGGCGAGCAACTCGTCCGTGAACCCCGTGCCGAGCTTGCACACGGTCTTGAACGTGTCCGTGGGCTTGTCGTACGCGGCCATGAGGAGCGCGCCCCACGTGCCCGCGCGCTTTCCGCGCCCCGCGAGGCCGCCGACGACGACGAGGTCGACCGTGTCCGTCATCTCCGCCTGGTAGTCCCGCTTCAGCTTGACCCACTTGTACCCGCGGGCGCCTGCCTCGTACACGGAGTCGAGCGCCTTCGCGACGAGCCCTTCGCAGCCGAGCTGGATCGCCTCCTCGAAGAACCTCTCTGCCTCGGCTTCATCGTGCGTATCGATCGCGTGCGCGAACTTCACTCGGTCGCCCTGGCGGACGACATCCTTCAGCGTTTGGCGGCGTTGCTCGTACGTCTGCGTCGTGAGGTCCTCTCCGTCCTTGAGGAGGCAGTCGAACAGGAACAGCGTCACCGGGAACTCCGCCGCCACGGCGTCGACGTCGAACTTCCTACCGCGGCGGTGGCTCACGATCTGGAACGGGAGGATGTCGCCCGTGTTCGGGTCGACGGGGACGCCCTCGCCCTCGATGATGCCGTCGTTGGCGGTGAACGCGCCGCGCACGGCCGCCACGATCTCGGGGAACTGGGACGTGATGTTCTCGAGGCGGCGGGAGAAGATCTGGACGCCCTCCCGCGCCACGTGCACCTGCATCCGGAGGCCGTCGTACTTGTACTCGAAT
This sequence comes from uncultured Methanomassiliicoccales archaeon, assembly GCA_964396265.1. Taxonomy (GTDB): domain Archaea; phylum Thermoplasmatota; class Thermoplasmata; order RBG-16-68-12; family EA-27; genus EA-27. The sequence goes on along the minus strand of CAYNEM010000006.1, from coordinate 65,641 downwards.
GCACACCGCCCGAGCCGCTCGAACGCCTCCTTCAGCGTGGGGACGCGCTCGCAGAGCATGGAGAGGATCGGGCGGCCCACCTTGAGATGGACCTCCGCGAGGCCGTCGATCCCCTTCGCCGCCAGGACCGCCGCCACGTCGCCGAGGTCCGAGGACACGTTGTACGCGCGCTCGACCGCCGCCTTCTGGTCCTTCGTCGCGAACGCCGCCGCCAACGCGTCGACGATCGTCATGTCCGCGACCCCGAGTCGCATCTTCCCGATGACCGTGCGGACGATGTACTTCGCCTCCGTCGCTGTGGCATCTCGTAGGAGTTCCGCGAGCCGGTCGATCTTTGCCTGTTGCGATCCCTCGCCCGCGGCTTTCGCGATTGCCGCCAGATTCTCGAAGACCTTGCGCACAGTCAGCGGTTCCCGTCCGGAGAGCGCGGCCTGTCTTCTTTCGGAAATCGCCGTCTCCGCGACGATGCCCAGGTCGCCCTTCTCCTTCATCATCGCCGTGACCATCTGGTCGTCGAGTCCCGTGACCTGGGCGAGGACGCGGACGGCAAGCTTGTCGGCGAGCCCGAGCTCGATGCCCGCGTAGTCGGGAGCGATGCGGCCCTCCGTGAGGTAGACGACCTCCTTGATTTCCTCGGGCAGCGTCTGACGGAACAGTTCGACCAGGATGGCCGTCATCTCGAGGCGCTTCGTCGTGGCGTCGAGTCTCTCGTAGAAGCCGACGAGGCTCGCATACTCCATGACGGCTCGGAACCGTATGCGGTCGATATAAGGATGCGCCGGAGGAGCGCGAATCACCCGTACTTCTTCGCGATGCGGTCCACGATTTCCACGGAGGAGCCGAGGTATCCGTTCGGGTCGAGCGCCGCGTCGATCTCCTTCTTCGAGAGCGCCTTGGCAATCCTCGGATCCGACGCCAACGCGTCCCGGAGATCGGCGTCCTTCTCCCTCGCCTTCTTGGCGGCGTCCTGCACGAGCTTGTGCGCCTCCTGCCTGCCGATCCCCTTGCCCACGAGCGTCAGCATGACGGACTCCGCCATCGCCTGACCCTTCGTGCGATCGAGGTTCTCCCGCATGCGCTCGGGATATACGCGGAGGTTCCGGAACACGTCCGAGAGCTTCGCGAGCACGTCGTCCGTCAGGATGAGGGCGTGAGGGATCATGATCCTCTCTGCCGCGCTGTTCGTGAGGTCGCGTTCGTGCCACAGAGGGACGTTCTCGTACGCGGGGATGACGAAGGCGCGCACGATCCGCGCGAGGCCGCACACGTTCTCGCTCGTCACGGGGTTCTCCTTGTTCGCCATCGTGGACGAGCCGACCTGGCGCTCCCCGAAGGCTTCCGCCGCCTCCCCGATCTCCGTACGCTGGAGGTTCCGGACCTCCGTCGCGAATTTCTCGGCGCTCGCGGCGATGTTCGCAAGCACGGACATCAGCTCGGCGTGGCGGTCCCGACCGACGATCTGCCCGGACGCCTCCTCGTAGCCGATGCCGAGGTCCTTCATCACGAGGTCCTGGATCTCCAGGGCCTTCGGGCCATACCCGGCGCCCGTCCCGACGGCGCCGCTCATCTTGCCCACGCAGATCCGCGGCCGGGCCTCCCGAAGCCGGTCCGCGTGCCGCGCGACCTCGAGCGCGAACACCGCCATCTTGAGGCCGAACGTAATCGGCACAGCGGCCTGCCCGTGCGTGCGCCCGAGCATGATCGTCTTCTTGTGCTTCCGCGCGAGGCCCAGGAGAGCCCCCTTCAGCTGGACGAGGTCCTTCTCGATGAGGTCGAGCGCGTCCCGCAGCTGGAGCGCGGTCGCCGTGTCCGTGATGTCGTTGCTCGTCGCCCCCACGTGCACGTACTTCCCCGCGTCCCCGGCCTTCTCGGACAGCGCGAGCACGACCGCCATGACGTCGTGACCGATCTCCTTCTCGATCTGCGCGACGCGGTCCGGGGAGACGCCCTTCGTCGTCGCCGCCTTGCGGATCGCCTCCGCGGAATCCCGCGGGATGTTCCCGACCTGCGCGTGCGCGCGCGCCAGGGCGGCCTCGACGTCAAGGAGCCGCTGGAGCTTCGTCTCCTCGGAGAACAGGCTCTTCATCGAGGGCCGGCCGTACCGGAAGTCGAGCGGGCAGACGACCACGGGCGACGGAAGGCCGCGCCTCCCTTAAATTCTCGCCTCGCAGCCGTTACTTCTCCGTCCCCTTCTCCGGCTCCTTGCGCTTCGACTCGCGGAGACGTCGGATGGGGAACCAGAGCACAAGGATGCCGACCCCGAAGCCGCCGAGGAGCGCGAGCGCGTACGGCCCCGCGCCAAGCACGACGGGGTCCGGGGACGGCCCGGGCTGCACGTAGATCGGGAACGCCTTCTCGTTGTTCGCGTCGTTCGTCTCCGTGAGCGCGCGGTCGATCACGACCCACACCTCGTGATCCCCCACGGTCCAATCGCGGTCTGCCGTGTAGAACGTCGCGATCGCGTTCGGCTCGACGGGATTCCCTGCGGTGCCGATCGTGAAGTCACCGATGCGGTTCGCGAGGACTTTGTCTCCGTCGTACACCTGTATGCGGACGCCGTACACGGGCTCGCCGCCGAGGTTCCGGACGGTGATGGTGACGTTCGCGCGCGCAAAGTTCTCCGTGATGCTCCCGGGGCTAAGGACGACCTTGTCCGGCGCGAGGTCCGGCTGGCCGCGGAATGCGCGAAGGGCGGCCCCCTCCGTCACGAGCACCTTGCTGCCCGCCACGACAGGCGCGCCCATCGACGCACGTCCTGCGGTCGTGTTCCGGAAGACGACCGTGCCGTCCGTGGCGTCGAGGGCGACGAGGTCGTACGTCGTCCCGCTCCGAGCGCTCAGGAACACGCGGCCGCCGGCCACCGCCAGGTCGCCGCCGTTCGTTGGGCTCGGCATCGCGGAACGCACCCATTGCACCTGTCCCGTCGTCGCGTCGTACGCATAGAGCCGGCCATCGGAACGTCGCGTCACGATCAGGTTGCCCGCGACCGCAGGCGTCGCGTCCGTCTCGTGCGGCGTGTCCTGAACCCAGGTCGGGGCACCTGCGAGGAGGCGATCGACCTTCCACAAGTCGCCCGCGACATCCAGGTACACGTACGATCCGGAGACGATAGGGGACGAGGCGACGGGCGCTCCGAGGTCGACCGTGAACAGGAGGTCGCCGGTGCCGTTCGCGTCGAGGATCCCCTGGTCCCCGTCCGATTGGCCCTGGACGTCGTAGTACCAGAGGATGCTTCCCGCGGTGACATAGACGATGTCCCCGACGATGGCGGGAACGGTCCGCACGGGTTCGCCGGTGGGCGACCACCAGGAGACCGCGCCGGTCGTCGGGTTCAGCGCGTATACGGTGCCGTTGGGGTCTTGGGAACCGAAAGCGAGGATGCCGCTCCCGACCACGGGCGCAGAGCGCGTGCCTTCCGGCGTCGCGGCCGTCCACAGCGGCGACCCCGCGAACGTCCACTGGCGAACCCCGGTGGAGACGTCCAAGGCGACGAGGACTTCGCGGTTCGCGGTCGCGTTCCCGGCGGTGAAGAGGGCGTACAACAGGCTCCCGGAGACGGCCAGACTGCGCGGTACCCCGCTGCTCGCATTGCTCTGCGGGATTCCGGATTCCAGCGCGACGTTGATGAGCGTCGACCATCCCGAGAAGAAACTCCCGTTCTCTTCGACGACCTTGTATACCCGGAGCTGCGGGGAAGCCGTCGTGTCGAAGTCCGCGAAGTACACGAAGCCGTCCGCCTCAACTGCCGAGGCGCCGCCGAGGGCACGGTTCGCGGGGAGGCTCCACACGAGGCCCAGCGCGTCCGGCGGCGTTGCCGTGTTCGAGAACGCATGGTCCGAGGAGGCGCCATACATCGCCCAATCGTCCGGGCCCTGAAGTGGCTGGGGGGTGACGTCCCCGGCGCGGATTGGAGCGGGAACGAGGAGCAGGACCACCAAAGTCAGGCCGGCAAGGAGGGAAATCGGGACCTTGGCGGCGGCCACGAGCGCCCGGAGAACTGATTCCAATATGAAGGTTTCGAGTCGCGGCTTTACGGAGCGGGTCTTTATCCGATGGACTCATTCCCCAACGGGGAGTTGCGATGGCAGACATGAAGGAGGGTAATACAGTGATTGTTCTGGTGGCCCTTGCAGTGAGCGTCACAGCCTTGCTCGTTGCGGCCTTGAGACCGCCGGTGGTCGTCAACGCGCCGGAAGGCCCGGGTCCAGCCGAGGGCGCTGACGTCGTGGCGATCGATCCTCACGATCTGTGCAGCTGGAACGGCACCGCATCCGTGTTCTATCCCCACTTCTGGTACGAGAACACCGGGAACCGGACGGCTCGCAACACGGTCGCGAACCTCACTTACGTGGCGGCGGTACCTCCGGATTTCACGCTTTATATGAATCTGTCCTTAGGGGACATCCCGGCCCACACGGCCGGATGGGTGGAGCTCGATTCCGTTTGGGTCCAATGGGGATTGAACGTCTGTAGCCGCGAGCACGAGTTCCGTGTCAGCATGACATGGGACTACTGAGCAACGCGCGTCGATTCGGGCTGCGAGGCTCCGGATGTCGCCGATCCCTACGCGGCTCGATCGATCACATCCACTCCGACGAACTCGCGGAGGGCCGTCGGGACCGTGACGGTGCCGTCCGCATTCTGGAAGTTCTCGAGGATCGCGACGAGCGTGCGCGATGTCGCCACCGCGGTGCTGTTCACCGTGTGCACGAGGCGCTTGTCGCCTCCCGCTTTCCCGACACGGATGTTCAGGCGGCGCGCCTGGTAGTCCTCCGCGTTCGAGCACGACGCGACCTCCCGGTATGCGTCCTGGCGGGGGTACCACGCCTCGATGTCGATCGTCTTCGCCATCGGGTTCCCGGTGTCCGCGCTGCAGAGGACGGCCACGCGATGGGGGATCTCGAGGGAACGGTAGACGTCCTCCACGTTCTTCAGAAACTCCTCGTGGATCGCCCACGAGGTCTCCGGCGGCGCGAACGCGAACTGCTCGACCTTGTTGAACTGGTGGACGCGGAACAGCCCCTTCGTGTCCACACCGTGCGCACCGATCTCCTTGCGGAAGTTCGTCGAGAGGCCCGCGAACCGAAGCGGCAGGCGCGACTCGTCCAGGATCTCGTCCTTGAACATCGCGCCGATCGCGTGCTCGCTTGTCGCGATCAGGAACGCGTCCTCGCCCTCGATCTTGTACATCACGTTCTCGAAGTCCGCGAGGTCCACCATGCCCTGGTAGGCGTCGCGCCGGAGCATGAGGGGAGGGAACACCGGTGTGAAGCCGCGCCCCCGGAGGAGTTTCAGCGCGTACCAGATCAAGGCCTGCTCAAGGAGCATGAGGTCCCCCATCAGGTAGTAGAAGCCGGCACCTGCGACCTTCCGCGCGCGCTCGAAGTCGCCCAATCCCAGCGACTCGACGATCTCCGCGTGCGGTTTCAAGGTCGGGTCCGCTGCCTTGGCGATGCCGAACGTGCGAAGTACGACGTTGTCCTGGGGGCCCGCTCCGTCCGGGACGCTCTCGTGGAGGAGGTTCGGGATCCGAAGGAGCGTGTCGTCGATCTCCCTGCGGAGTTCCTCGACCCGCGCGTCGAGCCGACGGATGTTCTCCGGCAGCGCCGCGGCCTCCGCTTTGGCGGCGGTGGCGTCCTTACCCTCCTTCACGAGCGCGCCGATCTCCAGGCTCACGACGTTTCGCCGATGCCGGAGTGCCTCGAGCTCTTTCAGATGACGCCGCCACTCGGCGTCCGCCGAAATCACGGTATCGAGGAGTTGGAGCTTCGCGGGATTACGACGGCGCGCGAGGTTCGCGCGGACGGCCTCCGGGTTCTCCCTGAGGAGGCGGATGTCGAGCATCGAGTCGAGCCCATCCCGGGGCCTCTATCTATATCTTTGCGAGCGGCTCGGACTCACTCCGAATACCGAAGCGCCTCGGCAGGCGGCAGTCGGGCGGCGCGGACGGAGGGCGAAACGGTCGTCGCCATCGCCGCCAGGTAGGCGACCGCGCTCACGATCAGGATGCGGTCCCACGGAACGACGTACGCGTCCGCCTGCGTGAGGAAGTCGAGCCAGACTCGGTACCCGAGCAGGACGCCGAGCACGACGCCGATCGCGATCCCGACGAGGGCGACGTACGAGGTCTCGATCAGCAGCGACTTGAGGACCATGCTCCGGCGGAACCCGAGCGCCCGCAGCGCGCCGATCTCTGCGCGACGCTCCACGACGTTCCGCATCGTGATGATCCCGAGCCCCGCCATCCCGACGAGGAGCCCCATCGCGAGATACCCCTCGAGGAGGTCGAAGAAGGCGTTCGTCGTGGCCGTGCTTTCCTCGACGAGGGCTGCGACGACGAACGTCTGCATCTGGACCGCGACGAACGTCCGCTCCAATTCGCGGCCTACGGCCACACCCTCGGCGCCGGGCCCCAGCTGGAACATGAAGAAGCTCGGGCGGACCGCCCCGAAGTTCTCGCGGACGAACGAGGCGTTCAGGAACAGCCCCCGGACGATCGAGGAGTCCAGGATCCCGGCGATTCGAACCGTCCGGTTGCCTCCGGTCTGGTTCCGGACCACGACCTCATCCCCGATGTCGAGGGCGAAGATCCCGTTGTTTGCGCCGAACTCGATCACCTGCACGCTCCGGTCGATGATCGTCAGGTTGCCGTCCGCGAGGACGGCGTGCCACGCCTCCCGGTCCGACCGGTACTCTGGCGCGCGCTGGAAGAGGGAGAACCCGTTCCGCTCCGCGAAGTCCGCGTCGAACCCGTACAGTTCGTAGAACGCCTCGTCCCCGTTCGGGGGATCCACGGTCCCTCGCCCGAACAGCAGCTCTTCGTGGGTCGTGAGGTTCGCCGCCACGGTCGAGTTCGCGAGTCGGTCCGCGAAGGTCGTCGGTTGTCCCGTGTCGTTCAGCACCGACGCGTCGGGGTTCGCGACGCCGAAGATGTCGTACCCGCCGCTCGCTTCCTCGGTGAACGTCCGGATGCTGCTCCCGAGGAGGGACTGCACCGCCGCCATGACGACAATCGTGAACACGATGAGCGCGAAGATGCCGACGGTGAGCCCCGTCCGTCCCTTACGGGCCATCGGGTACGCGATCGCGGTGCGCAGGATCGGCTGGAGCTTCTGGCGTCGCCCGACCGTCCGGCCAAGGAAGCCGAGGATGAGGTCGTTGTTGAACACGACGAGCAGGACGCCGCCGGCGATCATCATGATCCCGACGACGATGAACAACGCGATGACCGCCGCTCCGGGGAACAGCTGCACGGGGATGAGGTTCCACACGACGAGGAACAGGCCGGCCGCCGTGAACGCCAGGCGGGGCCCGACGCGCTTGTGCGCGAGCACGGCGATGCCCATCGGGGCGAGCGCGACTCCGCCAGTGAAGAAGGCACCGTCCCCCGTCGCCCATCCCCCGAGCAGCGCGAGGATGCCGGGGACAAGGAGGGCAACGCCCAGCGCGATCTGACCGCCCGTCAACTTCCGCGTCGTTGGCTCCGGGATGTTCCGGATCGCGCGGACGATGTTCAGGCGGCTGATGCGCCCCGAGGAGAATACGATCGTCCCGAGCGTCAGGAGGAACCCGAGCGCGAAGCCGAGCGTGAGGCTGGACGAATCCCAACGGAGGGCAATCCCAGACTCGGGGAACAGGATCTGGCCGACCACGTACAGGATGACCGCCGCCACCCCGAGCCCCGCGAGCGAGCCGATCGCGGCCGCCGCCAGCGCGTAGAGGAAGCCTTCGAGCGAGAACACCTGCGTGAGGTGCGCGCGGCGCAAGCCGACGGCCCGCTGGATGCCCATCTCCGTTTTTCGCTCCTCCGCGAGCATCACGACGATCGACGTGATCAGCATGAGGCCGGCGATCACCGTGAAGACGCCGAGCAGCGTGAACAGGTCCGTGAGCTGTCCCGAAGCGCGGTCCGCGGCCTCGACCCGGTCTTGTTTCACCGTGTCGATCGTGTAGGGATGGCCGGGACCCAGGGCGGCGTCCAGCTCCTGCACCGCCGAGCTCGTCGCAAGGTGCCCGTTCTCCACGCCTCCGCTGTTCGACACGACGATCACGTTGACCTGCCCCGCGCGGCCCAGGATCCGCTGCACCTCCGCGAGAGGCAGGAACAGGTTCGGCCCGTTGTTCCAAGTCGCCTTGCCCTCGGGCCGCAGCACGTCCTCCACGTCGACGTCCACGGAGCCGGACCCGAGGAACAGGGTGAGGCGGGACCCCGCTCGCGCCTGGACGGAGTCCGCGAGGTTCTCGTTGATGTACGTGCGGTTCCCCGCGAGAGCGGACCCGTCCGTCAACGTTCCGTCGGACAGGGTGAACACCCCAGGGTCGAGTGCGGGGTCCACGCCGATCAGGTTCGCCCGCGCTTCCGAGAGGCGTTCCGCCGCGTGGAGCACGGATGCGGTCGCATGGATGCGCGGGGCGAGGGCGTCCACGTGGGGCATGTCGCCCGCGTTGGCGGCGAGGCCGTCGTACGTCGTCCGGTTGTAGAAGTCGAGCAGCCCTCCGAACACGATCGTCTCGTCGATCACGTCGAGGCTGCGGAACGCCTCCCCGCGAATCGCGAAGCGCAGGGAGTCGCCGACGACGAAGGACCCGGAGAGGATCGAGGTCGCGACGAGGAGCCCGCCGATCGCCAGGGCGACCTGCACCTTCCGACGGCCCGCGTTCCGGACCGCCATACGGAAGAGCACGCGGCGGCGGGCCGCGACCGCCATCGCGGCGATCGCCGTGAGGAGGACCACCGTCAGGTACGGGATCTCATGCGTCATCGCAGCCTCCCTAGAACGCTGTCGGCCGGAACTCCTTCTCGATCCGACCGTTGCGCATGACGACGACGCGCTGCGCCTGGTGGCCGACGTTCGTGTCGTGCGTCACGAGGATGAACGTCTGCCGCTTCTCCTTGTTGAGCCGAAGGATCAGCGCCAAGATCTCCTCCGTGGTCTCCGAGTCCAGGTTCCCGGTCGGCTCGTCGCCGAAGACGATCTCCGGCTCGTTCACGAGGGCGCGCGCGATCGCCACTCGCTGCTGCTGCCCGCCGGACAGCTCGCTCGGCCGCCGGTGCGCTTCCGTCGTGAGGCCGACCCACTCGAGCGCCGCCAAGGCCCGGGGACGCGCGTCCGAGGCGCGGACGCCCGCCACGAGGAGTGGGAGCTCCACGTTCTCGACCGCCCGGAGCACGGGGATGAGGTTGTACGCCTGGAAGATGAAGCCCATGCGCTTCGCGCGGAAGTCCGTCTTGTCGTTGTCCTTCATCGCGGCCAAGTCGTGCCCGCCCACGTGCACATTGCCGGACGTCATCTCGTCGATCCCGGAGAGGACGTTGAGCAGGGTCGTCTTCCCGCAGCCGGACGGACCCATGATCGCGATCATCTCCCCCCTCGGCACCTGTAGGTTTACACCGCGCAGCGCGTGGACCTCCACGGTGCCGGTGTCGTACGTCTTCACGACGTCCCGAGCGACGATGGCGTAGCCGTTCCCGGGGCTCGGCAGGTCGGCAAGGGCCTTCGACATGTCCTGTGCGATGCGTGGGCTGCTTATATTCGTGTTGTCGCGGGTGAGGCCTTAGGTGCGAGTCCGCATCCCGGTGGCGATGCCCTGTGCGCCAAGGGTCCCCTCGTTCTCGTGGCGGGACGTCCAAGCCTTCCCGCTCCGCCGCCATGATCTCCGCTGCGAATGTAAATGGCATAGATACCATCATATATCATGAATGGCATGTACGGTTCCGAATGCCGAGCGTCGTAACGATTGACCGCGCCGGACGCATCGTGATCCCGAAGGAGACACGGGACGCTCAGAAGATCCAGCCCGGCACCAAGTTTCTTCTCGTCGAGGCCCAGGGAGGGCAGATGTGGCTCCAGCGGCTCGACCCGAAGGAGCTCGCGAAGAAGATCGGTGAGGAACTTCGAGGAGTCGATCTCGACCCCATCGTTGCCAGGATCAAGGACGAGATGGAGAAGCGGGCCGCTCGTGAATTCCCGGCACTCCGGCGCTGAGACGCGGTGAGCCGATGGCTGCGGGCGTTCCTCGTGCGGTCCTTTTGGACACAAACGTGTTCGTCGCGGCAATCAAGAGTCCCTCCCGCGAGACCGACACCTATCGGTTGATCGTGCATCTGCTCGATCAGGGGCGTGTCCTTCTCGTTGGCAACATCCTCCTCGTGCAAGAGTACGTGCGGTACGCGGAGGCCTTCCCATCTCCTACGGCCGCGGCCTTGGCCGTGGCGCTCGTCCAGGCGATGGACATTGTGTCGGTCGAAGATCGCTTCATACGTGCGTGCGCGCCACATTTCCAGGGAGGAAAGAAGGCCGATTGCGTTCACGCGGCGACTTGCCTGCAGACGGGCGCGGTCCTCGTTTCAAACGACAGGGACTTCACGTCCATCGCGGAGGCTGGCCTGATCTCAACGTGCCCTGTGACGGATGCGATTCGCCGTTTCCTTCCGTCCCCTGGCCGATGAGGATGGTCCGTCCACATGATTGCGATTCCCTCCGTGGGGTCGACGTACCGGATCGGGTCGAGCGTGGCCTTTTGGTTGAGGCCGCTTTCCCGATTCGATGGTCGATTCCGGCGTCGCCCCTGCGGTGTCGTGGCGCCAGGTCCATGCGCTCCGGCTCCGCCGCCATCACCTCCTTCACCGCGCCCCACGGGCCAACCTGGTGGCGGTCGTCTCGGACGTGTGCGGCGTCCAGGCGCAACTGTCCTCGGCGGCGCAGCTCGCCCTGCGGGCCCGCGTCAGGGACCTTCGGCCGGAGGACGTCGAGCGCGCGCTTTGGCGGGAGCGTTCGCTCGTGAAGACGTGGTGCATGCGCGGGACGATCCACCTCATTCCGGCGGCGGAGCTGACCACCTACGTGGCGGCGCTACGCGAGAGCGCGGTCGCGAGGGACCGCAACTGGATCGGGCGAAGCGGCATTTCCACCGCGGAGATCGACGCGATGACGGACGGAGTGGTGGAAGCCCTGGCCCCGGGGCCCCTCGCACGTCGGGAGCTCGCGGACCGCGTCGTCGGCCTCGTCGGCCCCAAGGCGAGGAAGTGGGTCGAGCACTCGTGGGGCGGCATCGTCCGCCACCCGTGCTTCCAGGGACTCGTCTGTTTCGGCCCGCCGCGGGGACGGGAAGTGACGTTCGTGCGGACGGACGCGTGGCTGGGCGAGCGAGGGATGCCGCCTCCGGACGCGGCGAGGGTCGCGCGCCTCCGGGCCTACCTCCGTACGTACGGTCCCGCTACCCCTCAGGACTTCCTCGCGTGGTCGGGCATGGCGGCGAAGGACGCGAGATCCGCATGGGACGGCATCCCCGACATGGCGGCGGTGACAGTCGATGGGAACCGCGCCCTCATGCTCCGTGAAGACTTCGCCCAACTCGACACACGTCGGCGGACGGAGTCCGTGTGCCTCCTCCCCAGCTTCGACGGATATCTGCTGGGCCACCGCAAGAAGGATCACCTCGTGGACGCGCGCCGCTACCCGCGTGTCTTCCGGAAAGCGGGATGGCTCACTCCCGTCGTCCTGGTGAACGGCGTCGTTGCGGGCGTATGGGAACACCGCCGCCAAGGACGCAGGTGGCGCGTCGTCGTGGAACCGTTCCACTCGCTCTCGAAGTCGACTCGAGAGGGAATCGCCGCGGAGGCCGAGGACCTCGGTCGCTTCCTTGGTGGCGCCGTGGACCTCGCCTACGCGCGTGCGCGCACCGGATAGCCAATGAGCCGCAGGCCGCGGCGCTCCAAGCGCACGAGCCCTTGTCCCGCGAGGAGGCGCGTGTGGTACAACGCGAGCTGGCGGCTGATCCCGAGGCTCGCCGCCAGATCGGAGATCGCGATTCCGGGTGCCTCGCCCATCGCCCCCAGGAGCCGTCGCTGGATCTCCGCGAGGCCGCCGCCATCCTCCGGCGGCTGCACGTCCACGGGGAAGAACATCTTGCGGGCTCCGCGGACGACGGCGCGGACGTACCCCTGCTTCCCGAGGACGTCGAGGTGGTACGTCAGCGTCCCGTTGTTCAGCCCGAGGTTCCGCTTGATGTCCGTGTACGTGTCCCCGGGGTGCACGCGGATGTATCCGAAGATCTGGCCGCGCGTGAACTGGTCGAGGACCTCGTCGTCCTTGAGGCGCGTGTACAAGGGGAGGAACAGCGCGAAGAGGCCGGCCTTCCCGCGCTCCGTCGCCATCGTGGAGGCGGCCGAAACGAACGCGGCCAGCGCGATCACCGCCGGCCACGGGTTCGGGATTGGCGGTGCGACGATGAGCACGCCCTCCCTCTCGACGACCTCGTTCCCGGTCGGGTCCCGCACGGACAGTTCGACCGTCCACGTCCCCGCCACCCCGAAGGAGAGGGCCACGCGGGGGCCGCCGATCTCGACGACAGTCGCGCCCCGGGTGAACCGCCACAGGTAGGAGCTTCCCTGCGCGAAGCGCGGGTCGTTGTCCGAAGCAGACGAATCGAAGACGAGCGTCTCTCCGGTGCCTCCGCGGGCGGGCACACTGATGCTAACGATCGTCGGAGGCGTCACGTCGCGCACGAGGACCGAGAAGGAGAGGAACGCCTCGTTCCCTACCGCGTCGATTGCGGTGAGGACGCCGTCCGCGCTCCCGGGTGTCGCAAACGTGATGGAGGCGGTGCGGCCGACGAGCTGCACGGCGAGGTCCGGGAACGTCCAGAGGAACGTGCCCGTGGCGGCGAAGCTTGGGTCATTGTCCCACGAGGCGGAGGCATCGAGCGTCAGGGCAACGTCCTCGTCCACCGCCAAAAGCGTGGAGGCGAGGGCGGTCGGCGGCGTGAGGTCCGCAGGGATTGCGAGCTCCACCTCTCGGACGCCGTCGACGACGATATCCGCAAACGCCTGCGCGGGGGCTTCGCCCGCGGTGACCCGGAATGGGTTGAAGTCCTTCGGGCCACCGAGCTTCGTGACGATGCGCTGCGTCACGACGATGCCGGACACACGGCCCTCGGGGTTCGTGTCGGACCGAAGGACCTGCGAGCGGTTTGTGGGATTGTCCTCGATGAGCACGCTCGCGCCCGCCTGCGGGACGCCGAACCGGTCTGTCACGCGCACGGTCACGATGCCCTCGAGGTCCACGCGGGACGCGTCGTCCGCGAGCTTGAGGGCCGACTCCCGTACGCAAGCTCGGAGGTGCGCGCGCGAGCCGAGGTCCAGGGAGACGTCGCCGAGCGTGGGCCCGAGGAAGGTCGAGTTCTCCACGAGCGCGTTGGCGGCGGAGAGGGAGATCCCGAACGCGTTCCCATGGAACAGCGCCCGGCGCACGGTGAACGTCGCGGCCTCGGCGGCGATCCCGGCCTCCGCGTTGCTGTAGAACACCACGTCCTCCACGGAGAGGGACGACGCGGTCACGGACACGGCCGCCTGCGCGAACTCCAAGGCCGCACGGGAGATTGAAAGAGACGCTCCGCCCGATGCGAGGATTCCCCGCCAGAAGCCCGCGTCCGGCGTGGGGGAGTTGGCGGTGAACCGGACGGTCGCATCGGCGGTTCCGCGGACGTCCAGGCTCCCGAGGACCTCGAGGCCGGTGAAGTGGTCCGCGCGGATCTCCACACCTCCCTCGATCGTGAGGGACCGTCCCGGGAGCACCGTCACGTTCCCGATCAGGACGTAGGGGCTGCCATCCAGAGTCCAGACGCCCTCGACGGCCCCCTCCACGTACGTCGGGCCCGCGCCCGCCGCGGGCATCCCGGCCAAGGAGGCCCCGAGGAGGATCAGCCCCAGCAGCGTCGCCCGCCGGTCCATCTCCCCGTCACCGGAGGAATCCATGGGCCCGGAGCCACATAAGCATGGCGACCCCGAGGGACCCGAAGAGGCCCAGCGCGAGGAGCGGCCCGAGGCTCCCGACGGACTCCGGCACCCAGAGGAGGATCCCGCCGCCGTCGTGGCGCTCGTTGTGCACGATCACGACGATGCAGTGCGGTTCGCTGTACCGTTCGCCGTCGTGCGCCCGGGCGCAGACGCGGTGTTTCCCGTTCTCGTGCTGCACGGTGTTCCACTCGTACGCCCACGTGCTCCAGGGCCGCTCGCGGCCGGTGTTGTCCGCGTCGTCCCACTCGCGGTCGTCGATCCTCACCTCCACGAGCTTCACGCCGTGGTCGTCGCCCGCCGTCCCATGGATCAGCACGAGCCCGTGCACCGTGTCCTCGTTGTGCGGGTGCACGATCTTCGCCCAGGGGCGGTCGTTCTCGTTGTCGACGCACACCTCGACGTACGCGAGCTCGCTGTACAGGCTGCCGTCGAACGCGCGCGCGAAGATCTTGAGGCACCCGTCGTCCCGCTCGCGCGTGTTCCACTCGTAGGCCCACGTCGTCCAGGAGTCGTCCGGGGACGTGTCGGTCGCCCGCCGCCAATCGCCCTCGTTGAACCGGATCTCCACGAGCTTCACGCGGACGTCGTCCCACGCCCTGCCGTGGATGAGCACGAGACCCGACACCTTCTCCCCCATGCCCGGGTGCAGGATCTTGACCTCGGGCCGTTTGTTGTCGTGCTCGTTGGCGACCTTTACCGTTACGCAGTGAACTTCCGAATACAGGTCCCCGTCGAACGCGCGCGCGCAGATGTGCACCTCGCCGTTGTCGCGCGTCGTCGTGTCCCACTGGAACGCCCACGTGCGCCACGTGTGATCGCGGCTCGTGTCCACGGCGCGCATCCAGTCGCCGTCCCCGATGCGGACCTGCACGAGCTCCACGCGGTCCCGGTCGTCCGGGTCTCCCGCCACCCCGTGGATGAGGACGATCCCGCGGACGGTTTCGCCGTTCCTCGGGTGCATGATCTCGGCGAACGGCCGGCGGTTCTCGTCGTGCACGTTGTCCACGAAGTACTCGACGATCTTGTCGTCGGACCACAGCTCGCCGTCGAACGCGCGCGCGGAGAACGCATGCCAGCCGTCGTCCACGGTCGACGTGTTCCACGAGAACTCCCAGTGGTCCCACGAGCCGTTCGCGCCCGTCGGCGTGGCGTTCTGCCATGCGCCGTGGTCGATCCGGACCTGGACGAGCTCGACCGCGTCGTTCACGTCCTCGTCGCTGGATCGTCCCTTGACGAGGATGGTCCCGCGGACCGTCGACCCATGGGCGGGCTCGTCGATCGCGACGCGCGGCGGGTGGTTCCCGCCTCCGTCGTGGTTCTCGACGAAGACCTCGATGCGCGCGTCCGCGAGCTGGCCCGACCCGTCCACCGCGAGAGCGCCGATGGCGTGCCATCCGTTGGGGACCGTCGTCGTGTCCCAATCGAGGGCCCACGTGTGCCACGAACCGTCGCCCGACGTATCCCGCGCGGCATGCCATTCGCCGTCGTCGATGCGGACCTTTACGAGACTGACGTTCGTGTCGTCCCCCGCTCGACCGGAAATGACCACGGTCCCGCTCACTGTGGAACCGTGGTCGGGGGTGTCGATCACAACCTCCGGCGGGTTGTCCGCCGCCGCGAGCGGCGTCGCGCTCACGATCAGAACCAGTGCAAGCAGGCCGAGCAAGGCCGCGCGTCCCCTCATGAATACACCGACCGCCGCATCCTGGCCGGGTTATAAGCGAAGTCTGGAACGCGGTTTTCGCGCTATTTGAACCGTTTGGTACGTTCGCGGAATCGAGACGTCACGCGTTCCCGAACCGGCGTCGGGCGCGGGCCCGCTCTTCCTCGCTGGTCGCGAAGACGCGGAGCTTCATGCCCTTGCGCTCGAAGCGGAGGTACCCCTTCTCTCCGAGCTTCCGCATGTGGTACAGGGCGAGCTGGCTCGAAACCCCCAGCACCCCCGCGAGGTCCTGGACGGACATCCCCGGCACTTCTCCGATGTGCTTGAGCACCCGTTCCTGGACGGCGTGGAGCCCGCCGCCATTCTCCGGCAGCGGCATGTCCGCGGGGTAGTACATGCGCCTCGGCCCCTTCGCCACGCTCTTGATGATGCCCTCGCGCTCGAGCACGGACAGGTGGTACGCGAGCTCCCCATTCTCGAGCTGGAGGTTTCGCTTGAGGTCCGTGTAGCAGTCGCCGGGGTTCACGAGGATGTAGCCTCGGATCATGCCGCGCAACTCGTTGTCGAGGACGGCCTCCCCCTTCATCTTCACGTAGAGCGGAAGGAAGATCATGCGCGAGAGGAACGACCGGCCGCGGTCCGTGAGGCTCCACGCCGTGCTCGACGCGCCGCCCGCGAGCGCGACCCACCCGAGCATGGGGTCCGGCGGGAACGGGATCTCCGTCACGATGCTGCCGAGCGTGTGCACGTCCACGTCCGCGCTCGCGAGAGCCCTGTTCCCCGCCGCGTCGGAGACCTCCACCGTCACGTTGAACCGTCCCGCGTCGTTCGCCCGGTATTCCACCCGGGGCCCTTGCATCCGCGCCACGGGCCGCCCGCGGTCGTCGGTGATCGTCCAGGTGAAGGAGGCGATCGCATCGTTGTCCGTCGAGTCCGTCGCGTCGAGGACGATGACTTCCCCCTCCTCCACGTCCGCGTCGACGAGGATACGGATTCTCGGTTCCTCGAGGTCAGGTTCCACGGTGAATTGCATCGCGCCCGTCACCGGGTTCCCGGGCATCGAGGCGTCCCGCGCCCCGTTCACCGCAACCCGGACGTCGGCGCCCAGGGGAATCGCCGCGTGTCGGATCCGGATCGTGTCGAACGGCACGTTCGTCGCCTTGGACGAGATCTGCACGTTCCGCAGCCCCGGGGTCGTCGCCACCGAGGGCCCGAGGGAAGACGGGTCCATCGACTCGCTGAAGACGATCACGATGTCCGCGAGGGGGGAGACGTCCGCGGTCCCGTTCGCGGGGGACGCCGAGACAATCGTCGGCGGCGTCGCGTCGATGGCGAAGGGGCCGCTCCTCGCCGTCGCGTTCAGCCCGCGGGAGTCCCAGGCGGTCACGCGTACGAGGGCGTTGGCGGTGTCGAATCGTTGCAGGATACGGGGCAGCCTCGTGTCGCCCGTGGAGAACGGCGTAAGGTCCTCGAGGCGCGTCCACGTCGCCCCTCCGTCGAGGGACAGTTCCAGGCGCGTCGGCAGGGTCGGCTCCTCGTCCGCGCTCACCCAGCGGATCGTGTGCAGGGCCCCGCCCGTGAGTCGCTCGCCGCCGATCGGGAACAGGAGGCGCACGCTTGGCGTGGCGGCGGTCGTGAACGTCCACGCGAGGGGGCACGCCCCGCCGAGGGCGAGCCCGGGGACGCTCGCGTCCCTCGCAGAGCACGCGAAGCTCGCGGTGTAGGCCCGCAGCTCCAGGAACCGGGGATGCTCGACCACGAGCGTGTCGTTGTCATAGACAGAGCGTGTCCAACGGAAGGTGAGGGAGCTCGGGGGGGCGAGGGTGAAGGCGGCCTCCGCGCCGGGGGCCATGGACTCCGAGAACGAGAGGACGAGCGGTGCCTCGGGATGGATGACCGTGCCGGGCAGCGGCGATACCGTATTGACCCGGGGCGCCTGCGCGTCCAGCACGACGGGGACGGTCGCGCAGGTCGTCGCTCCCGCCGCGTCCGCGACGCAGATCCGGAGGGCCCCGTTCGGGGCGTCCGCACGGGGGGCCGCCACGGGGAACGTCCCGACGCCGTTGGCCATCGATGTCGAGAGGAGGGGAACGAACGTGAGGCCGTCGAGGGCGAATTCTACGGTGACGGTGACCTGCGGGTCCTGGCCGTCGGAGGCGTCCACGCGCACGGTCTGCGTCGCACCCCCGGTCCACCGGGTCCCGGGCGAAGGGCTCGTGACGGTGAGGACCGGAGGGATCGACCCCACGCGGAAGCGCGAGGCGTACGCCGCCAAGGGGTTGCCGGGAGCGGAGAGGTCCCGGACGGTCGCATTGACCACGATCTCGTGGTCAGCGAGCTCTGCGAGGGGCGTGGCAGGGACGAGGCGCAGCGTCCTCGCATCGTCCCACGTCGCCAGGAACGCGACCCAGGCGCCCGAGACGCGCCTGAGGCCCACGCCACCCGCCAAGGTGACGGGCTCGCTGAACGTGATTACGATCGGTTCGTCGGGCGACACGCCGGTCGCGTCCGGGGCCGGGCTGACCGCCGACAGGAAGGGTGCGGTCGAGTCGATCGCGAACGATGCCAGGTCCGTCGCGAAGCCTCCCTGGGAGTCCGTGAGTCGCACCCGGAGGGCCGCGGCGGCCGCGTCGATGGGTCCCGCGGTCCACGCGAACGTGTCCGTGGGGCCGAACGGGCCGGCGATCCATGTGAACGGGCCACCATCCGAGAACTCGAGATCGATCCGCAGGTCCGCGGGGACGTCCTCGGGATCCGTCGCGATCCATGCGAGGTTCCATGTTGATTCTCCGGACACCGCGCCCGAGGGCACCGTGGCGAACGCGACCGACGGCCCCATGTTCGCCAGGGTGAAGAACGTGAACTCGAGAGGCGCGGGCATCGTGTTCCCGGGGTCCGATGCGTCTCGGGCGGTCGCGTTGATCCGCGCGATGTGGAGTGTCGAGGCCCGATATGCGACCGAAGGCGCGAACCGCGCGACCAGCGCAGAATCCCAGGAAACGGATCCGGGGACGTATGCACCCGCGCCCGTCCGCACGGAGATCGTCTCTGCGCCCGCGCTCGTGTCCATGGGTTCGCTGAACGCGACGAGGACGGGCACGCGCCAGCCGACGCCGACCCCACCGTCCACGGGGATGGTCACCGCGACGTATGGCGGGGTCGCGTCGATCGCGAACGGAAGCGAGGTCGCAACCGCCGAAAGTCCCAGGGTGTCGACGACCCGGGCGCGGACACGCGCAGCACCCGCATCGACCGTCTCCACGGCCCACGCGTGGGACGCATCCCCCGCCAAGGGGCCGCCGACCGGCGCCCACGAGGAACCGTCAAGCGAGAGCTCCAAGTACACCTCCAAGGAGCTCGTGGGATCTTCCGCATCCACGGCGGACCATTGGAGCACATGAATCGAGCCTCCGGTCCATCGCTCCCCTCCTGCGGGCGAAAGCCACCCGAGGGATGGCGGCGTCGCCGCACGGAAGTTCCATTGAACGGGACACGGGAACAATGCATTCCCCGGGTCGCTGTCGTCCAACGGACCGCATCCTATCGTGGCGGTGTACGTGACCCCGGGCGTGAACGCGGAGTGGTTCGCCCGCAAGGTGTGCGTCGTCGACGTGTCCTTGAAGACGTCCAGATTGACGGAAAGAGGCGGTGCGATCGAGAACGCCGGGGGGACGCTCGTCATCTGAGTGAGTTCCGAGAAGCGCACGAGGATGTCCTCGAACGGTCCGACGTTCGTCCCGGTCGGCGACATTGAAACGACACTGAGATTCGTGGCGTCGATGCGGAAGGCCGGGGACGTGTCGCACGCGGATCCGCCGGCGATGTCCGACGCGCACGCCCGGACGGTGACGTTCGTGCGGTCCAATCCGGGGACGGTCCACACGTAGGTGCTCGTCATCCCGGGTGGATAGGCGAACCCCGACGCGATCGGCGTGGGGACGCCGTCCACGAGGTACTCGAAGTCCACGGTGAGGCTGGGGTTCCCGCTGTCCGTGTCCATCGTCCACTGGATGTCGTGATCGGAGTTGCCCGAGAAGGTCTCGTTCCCCACGGGGGACAGGATCGTGATCGTGACGGTCGCCGCGCGCGCCGGCACGGGCATCGCCGCCAACGTCGTCAGCAGTGCGCCCGCCAAGGCAAGGAACGCCCAAGGGGCGTGCGAGACGTGTTGGTTTCTTGGCGCGCTCATCGGTCCTCCCCCATGAGGATCGTCGCGGATACGATGTTCGGTGCGTCGTTTTACCGCTATATCAAGGTATCTTGGCGTTCCTTTCGCGCCTTCCCGATAAGCAGCGCCAAACTCTCAAATACGGTCGCCCGCATCGCGCGCGCGTTCCCCCCAAGGATTCTCCATGCCGGAGTTGCGCAAGGACTACGTGACCGACACGTGGGTCGTGTTCTCCACGATCCGCGGTAAGCGTCCCCAGGAGGCGCCCGCGAGCGCAAGCAAGACGCCCGCGGACAAATGCCCATTCTGCTACGGCCATGAGCACATGACGCCGCCGGAGCTGCTCGCCTATCGGAAGGACGGTAACGCAAACGGCCCGGGCTGGTGGGTCCGCTGCATCCCGAACAAGTATCCCGCGCTCGAGCCGGAGGGGGAGGTCCACCGCCGCGTCACGCAGTTGTTCCACAGCGTGAACGGCGTCGGCGCCCACGAAGTGATCGTCGAGACGCCGGACCACGAGGCGAACCTGTCTCAGCTGAGCGACTTTCAGGTCCAGGAGGTCATCACCGCGTACAAGCATCGGTACTTGGACCTCATCCGCGACAAGCGGTTCAAGTACATCCTGATCTTCAAGAACCACGGGGAGAAGGCGGGCGCCTCGATCTCGCACCCGCACTCGCAGCTGATCGCGACGCCGATTGTGCCCCGGCGGATCATGGAGGAAGTGGCTTCGATCCAGCGCTTCCACGAGTCGACGGGCGGCTCCTGCCTGTACTGCGAAATCGTCTCGACGGAACTCGAGGAGGAGAAGCGCGTCGTGGCGGTGAACGAGAAGTTCGTCGCGATCTCCCCATACGCCGCGCGGTTCCCGTTCGAGACCTGGATCCTCCCGCGCGCCCACGAGATGGCGTTCGAGGACCTCACGGACGATGAGCGCACGCCGTTCGTCCGCATCCTGAAGGATGTTCTGAGTCGCATGTACGGCATCCTCAACGACGCGCCGTTCAACTACTACATCCACACGGCCCCCTGCGACCGGAAGGAAGCGCGGTACCACTGGCACCTCGAGATCACCCCTCGACTGACCGAGACGGCGGGATTCGAGCGAGGGACAGGGTTCTACATCAACCCCGTAATGCCGGAAGACGCCGCGCTGATCCTGAGGGAGGGCGGGAAGCCCGAGACGAAGCACTGACGACCTGCGGGCCCGGGTATCAAGCCCGAGAACGAGCCTCACGTTTTATCCGGTGTCGCGTCCATGGTGTCTCCGAGGAGGAGGTACCGCGGACCGCTGCGCGCCGCTGGGGGGTCGATGATCGACCGGGAGCGGCTGACCGACATTGCGTTCCACGAAGGGCTGCTTCTCGTCCTCAGCCTGCTGGGGGCGACGCTGTTCCTCAACCATCAGGTCCTGTACATGGACGGGACGAGGCCGGGTCCCGTGGGGTGGCCTGCATACGCGGCCTCGACGCTCGTACTCTATGGGTTCGCGCATGCCGTCTCGTTCGTGGCGTCGGTGCGTCCTGGAACCGCCCAGGAGGGCGAGGGCGTGTGTCCGGAGTGCGGGCAGCCTCTGAGGGCCGAACCCTCCGGGGACATCGGCTCGCCGCGGCACCGTCCCCACGTCGCGCCGCGGATCGCGCTGCCGATCCCCGCGAGTCCAATGGCGCAGCCCCTGCCGTCGCTGTCGTTCGTGAACCCGCCCGCGCCGGTCATCGATGACGTGGTCGAGGCGCTCCTCCTGCGCGTGATGATGGGGACGCCTCGCAAGCCGTCGGCCTCCACAAATGCTTCGTCGAGCTCCGAACTTCCGCCGCCAGAATTGGCTTCGCCCGGCGACCGCCACCGACCTAACGACGGCCCCGTGCGGACTCAGCCCTGATGGGCGAGAGCGTAAAGGTCCGCGTAGGCCTTCGCCGAGGCGCGCCACGAGAGTTCCGCCGACATCCCCCGCTGCACGAGCGGAATCCATCCTCTTCCCTTCCGGAAGAAGTCCATCGCCCGGCGAACGGCGTCGAGGAGCGCGGCGGTCGTGTACGCCTCGAACACGAACCCGTTCCCCTCCTTCGGATCGGCGGTGACGTCGGTCACCGTGTCCGCAAGCCCGCCCGTCGACCGCACGATCGGCACGGTCCCGTACCGCAGGCTGATGATCTGTCCGAGGCCGCACGGCTCAAACCGCGACGGCATCAGGAAGAAGTCCGAGCCGGCGTAGATCCGGTGCGCGAGCACCTCGTCGTACTTCAGCGCCGCCACGAACGAATCGTTCTGTTTGGTGAGCGCCGCCAGCGGCTCCTCGTATCGTTTCTCCCCCGTCCCTAGGAGGACCAGCTGCGCCCCGAGGCCGAGGAGTTCCGCGAGCGCGGGTTCCAGGATGTCGAACCCTTTCTGCGCGGTGACGCGCGACACGATGCCCAGGAGCGGGGCCTTGGGATCCAAGGCCAGGCCGACCTCCCGCTGCAGGGCCGCCTTGTTCGCGCCCTTCGTCCCGATCGTCGTCCTCGTGTACGATTGCGCGAGGTTCGGGTCCTTGGCGGGATTCCAGACGTCGTAGTCGATCCCGTTGAGGATGCCGCTGAGCTTGGCGGCGCGGGACTGGAGCAGTCCTTCGAGTCCGGCGCCGTACTCCTCGGTCCGGATCTCCTTCGCGTACGTCGGGCTCACCGTGTTCACGCGGTCCGCGTAGACGATGCCGGCCTTCAGGAAGTTCAGCTTCCCGTAGAACTCGACGCCCTCGGGGCTCCACGCGTCCGGCGGGAGGCCGAGCCAGTCGAACACGTCGCGGCCGAAAAGCCCTTGATGGAGGAGGTTGTGGATCGTGAGGACGCTTCGGATTTGGCGGTATCGCGCGTCGCCCGCGTAGGTCGTCCGCAGGAGCGCCGGCGTGAGCGCCGTATGCCAGTCGTTGGCATGCACCACGTCCGGCCACCAGTTGGCGGCGGGCAGGAAGTCAAGGACCGCCTTCCCGAAGAAGCCGAACCGACGCCCGTCGTCCTCGTACTCGTAGACCTTCGGGCGATCGAAGAACGGAGGATGGTCGATCAAGTACACGGGGACGCCGTCGAGATCCGTCGATTTCAGCAGGGCCTCGTGGCGGCGCCCGCCGATTGCCACGGAGAAGGGTCCGACCTCCTTTTCCGCCGCGCGGATCGCCTGGTACCTCGGCATCACGAGGCGCACGTCGTGCCCCATAGCCCGCAGGGCCTTCGGGAGACTCCCCGCCACGTCCCCGAGCCCGCCGACCTTCGCGAGCGGGTACACCTCCGCGGAGGCGAACAGGACATTCACGGACTCGCTCGTCCGGACACGAGTCCTCTACATAAAGAACGGGATGTCAAAAGATCAGGCTGAAAGGAAGATATATCTGGCCCCCTTCCGTGGCACGCTGTCTCCATGGTCCAAGAAGAAGAGCGCGCAGTGCATCCCCCGCTGGCCTGGCTTCGGGACTGCGAACCGGAGGACTACTCCGCCCTCGCGGACCTGTCGAACGCGGTCGATCCGGACCGCCCGACGACCGCAGCCGAGCTTCGTCACGACGACGAGGTCTACAGGGGCACCCGATTCCTCCATCGCCGGGTCGTCGCTACGGACCCCGAGACGCGTAGGCTCGTCGGCGAGTGGGTTTACTTCCACATGCCGTGGTCCTTCAGCCCCGAGCGGTTCGCCCTCTGGCTCGCCGTGCGGCCGGACTGGCGGAGGCGAGGTCTCGGCGAGTTGCTGTACAATAGCGTCTTCACGGAACTCAGCAGCCTCCGAGCCCGACAGCTCCGCACGTGGACACAGGAGTCGAGGAAGGAAACGGTGGACTTTCTCCTCCGGCGGGGTTTCGAGGAACTCACGCGCACCTGGGAATCCCGTCTCGACTTGGCGGCGTTTCGCCTGACGGCGTTCGCGGATCGTTGGGACGTTCCCGCAGGGATTCAGATCACGACCCTGGCAGCGGAGGTCGCAAAGGACCCGGAGGCACTCCGTAACGTGTACGAGCTGGATTGCGGGTTGGCCGAGGACGTCCCCCGCCACGACCCCTTCACGCCTCCAGGCCTCGAACTGTACCGCCATCGCCTCTTCGAGGGTCCGAGTGTGATGCCCGATGCCCACTTCCTTGCGAAGGACGGTGACCGTTACGTGGGCGTCTCGAACCTGGAGAGGTTCGATGCGATGCCGGATGTGTTGAACACGGGGTTCACGGGCGTGCGCCGGGAGTACCGGGGTCGCGGGATCGCGTTCGCCCTCAAGCTCCGCGCGATCGACTACGCGATCCGCCGAGGCATCCGAGAGATTCGCACGGGGAACAGCACGCTCAACGCGCCGATGCTGGGGATCAACGTGAAGCTCGGGTTCGTCAAGCAGCCCGTGTGGATCAACTTCGGGAAGGACATCGCGGGGTGACGATGGCCCGCACGCTTCCGGTCGTGGAACTAGAGGGCGGCCCGAGGGCGTGGGGGCTCGCGCACGGCACGAAGGTCCGCGAGCGGATCGCGCGCAACGTCGAACTCTACCGCCAAAGGTTCGCGTTCTGGACGAAGGCCTCTCCCGAGGAACTGCGAAAGCGCTCGGAGGCATACCGCGACGTCATTGCGCGGTCGAACCCAGCGTACTTCGCCGTCATGGAGGGGATCGCAGAGGGTTCCGGCCTTGACCTCCTCGACATCGTAGCGGTGAACGTCCGGTACGAGATCCTGTACAGCGGGTTCGCCGCGCGGGGCATGGAGCGCAAGCGTCCGGGCCTGGCGATGTCCGGAGGATGCACGTCGTTCGCGGTCGCTCCCTCCCACTCCGCCAACGGCCACCTGCTGGTCGGACAGAACTGGGACTGGATCCCCGAGGTCGAAGGTCTGCTCGTGCGGACGCGGGCGCTCGATGGAACGCGTCAGCTCGCGTTCACGGAGGCGGGGATCGCGGGTGCGAAGATTGGGCTCAACTCGCACGGGATCGGGTTGGCGGTGAACGGCCTCGTCTCGAACGCGGACTCGTGGTCCCGCCTCCGGAAGCCGTTTCACGTGCGCTGCTGGGAGATCCTCGCGGCGCGGAAGTTCGATGCCGCCGCCAAGGCGGTGAGCGGCGAAACGCGCGCGTGCTCCGCGAACTTCGTCCTCGCGCAGGCCGGCCGACGCCCGCGGATCGTGGATTTCGAGACAGCGCCGGAGACCGAGTGCCGCCTCGAGGCCACGGACGGTTTCGTGACCCACACGAACCATTTCCTCGACCAGGACAAGCTCGGGATCTGGCAGCCGCTCGCGGAGGACCGCAGGTCGACCTTTCATCGATACGACCGGTCCCAGTCACTCCTGAAGGAGCGTGTGGAACGAGGACGCAAGATCGGCATCGAGGACCTGAAGGCGATGCTTCGCGATCACGAGGGAAAGCCGGATTGCATCTGCCGCCACACCGATCCCGCGAGGCCACCCGAGGAGCGCTTCAGCACGGTCGTGTCTGCGATTCTCGACTTGGACGCGAAGGAGATGTACGTTGCGTCCGGCCCACCGTGTACGGCGCGCTACCGGCGCATCGCTCTCGCACCGCGTTCGTGAGGAAGTCAATATGTCTCGACGGACAGGCCCGGGACCTGGCCGAATCCTTGATCGCGCGTGACAAGGATGCCCTGGTTCAACTTCGCGGTGGCGGCGATCAGGAGGTCCACGAGGGACGACGCAACACCCCGGCGCCTCTGTTCGGCGCCCATCCTTCCTGCCTCAGCGGCGCTTGCCCCGTCCACCGGAAGCACGTCCAGAGTGTCCAGGAATCCGAGGGCCTCGCGGAGCGCGGCGCCCCCTTTGAAGTACGAGCCGAGGAGGACTTCCGCGACGACGGGGGAGGGCACGGTCAATCGTTCGCCCGCGGCGGTCCACGCCGCCATGCGCTCGACGGCGGCGGTCTCACCTGCGAGATGGTCGATGACGAACGAGACGTCGAGACAACGCATAGGTCACCGCACTCGTTGCAGAAGCGACTCCATTCGCTCGCGATCGAGATCGCGGGCGCGACGGAGAAATTCGCGAATTCGCTCTAAATCCTTCTTCGGCATGTCCTTCCAGGCCCCGGCGAAGTCCATCGGGGATCGCCGCTTTCGGGCGAGTCGTTTCACGGCGTCGCTAAAGCTCTCCCCTTCCTCCTTTTCGGCTCGAAGCATCTCGTAGGCCTCCATGTCGAGTGCAACATTCTTCGATGCCATGGTATCTATATGTAGATACTACATGTACACTTATAGGTTCCGTCCCCGCTGGCCTGTCGGCGAACGAAAGGTTTTGCCCTGCACGAGCATGGGGCCGTCGTGGCATCCCTCGGTCACCTTATCTTCGCCCTGCACACGCACCTGCCCTGGGTGCTCGGACACGGACGGTGGCCCCACGGACAGGACTGGCTTCACGAGGCGATAGCCGAATGCTACGTCCCCCTCCTGCGGATGATCGATCGCCTCGTCGCCGACGGCGTGATTCCCGGACTCACGATCGGCATCACGCCGGTGCTAGCGGAGATGCTCGCGTCCCCGCGGCTGCGCGAGGACTTCTCGGAGTACTGCGAGGAGCGGACCTGGCGCGCGGAGGAGGACCGCAAGGAGTTCCAGCGCTTCGACGCAGATGAGATCGCCGCGCTGTCGGCGAAGTGGTCCGAGTTCTACGAGTTCGCGCTGGACGACTTCCGGCGGACCTACAAGGGGGACATCCTGGGGGCGCTCCACCGGCTACAGTCGGAGGGCCACATCGAGGTCCTGACGTCCGCGGCCACGCACGGGTACCTCCCGCTGCTCGGCACGCGCGCGAACGTCGCTGCCCAGGTTCGCGCGGGGGTCGCGGCTTACCGCCGCCACTTCCGTCGCGCTCCGAAAGGGATCTGGCTCCCGGAGTGCGCGTACCGACCCGGCGGTCCGTGGTCGGGATCGGGGAGTCGTCGCGAGAGGACCCGGCCGGGGCTGGAGGAGGTGTTGGCGGCGAACGGCCTCCAGTACTTCTTCGTGGACACGCACCTCGTCGCGGGCGGCACGTCAATCGGGACGTACGAGGACAGGATCGGGGGCGCGGTGGCGGCGGTGCGGAGGAAGGCGACGGGCCAGTCTCCGAACGAGCCGCACGCCATCGTCACGAAATCCGGGGCGCGGGTGGCGGTGTTCGCAAGAGACCCCCGCGCGAGCACGCAGGTGTGGTCCGCGGACTACGGGTTCCCGGGCGACGGCGCGTACCTGGAGTTCCACAAGAAGAAGGGCCCTCAGGGCCTGCGGTACCACCGGATCACGGACCGCAGCACGCCGCTCGAGGCGAAGGAGACCTACGACGCGGACGCGGCCGCCAAGCGCGCCCGGGTCCACGCGGATCACTTCATCGGTCTCGTCCAGGGCACGTTGGCGGCATTCCACCGGGAGAACGGGCGGCCGGGCGTCGTCGTCGCGCCGTTCGACACGGAGCTGTTCGGCCACTGGTGGTTCGAGGGCATGCAATGGCTCGAACACGTGCTTCGCGGGCTCCATGGGGACGTGACGCCGCTCTCGGCCTCGGCGTTCCTCGAGCGGTACCCGCCGACGTCCTCGATTCGTCTCCCGGAGGGTTCGTGGGGAGCCGGGGGCGGCCATTACGTATGGAGCAACGACGACACGACATGGGTCTGGGACCTCGTGTACCGCGCGGAGGACGCGTTCCTCGAGTTCCTCGACGCCGCCAAACGCAAGCGCCGCCCCGAGCTGAAGCGCGTGGCCGAGCAGCTGGCGAGGGAGCTCCTGCTCCTCGAGTCCTCGGACTGGCCGTTCCTGATCACGACGCGGTCGGCGCGGGACTACGCAGAGGCCCGCGTGAAGCTCCATGCGGACGCGTTCGACGAATTGCTGGCGGTCGGGAAGCGCGCCATGGAGGGGACGCTCACGAAGGCGGACGAGGCGTCCCTCGGCAACCTGGAAGCGCGCGACGCGGCGATCTCGGAGATCGACCTCGGGTGGTGGACGGAGGACTGAGCTTCTGGCGGCGACCTCGTTCCACTTCCACGGATACCAGCCGGGGGACATCGTGCGGTGGGTCGAGAGCGATCCGTTCAAACCGCCGAGGTTCGAGGAGCGCGTGTCGCCGGTCTCGCACGCGATCGGCGGCGAACGCGTGAAGGGTCGGAACTGGACGGACGCCGTGCTTCACGCGTACGGTCGGATCGAGCAGGTCCTCGAGCGCGCGGCGGGCGCGGCCTCCGTGGACATCGAACCGCAGACCCTCGCATGGCTCCTCGAGAAGGATGAGTCAGCGTACCGTCGCGTCTTGGCGGCATACGAGAAAGGCCTCGCAGGGCTCGCGCTCACGCCGCCGTTCCACCCGATCCTCCCGCACCACCAACGCCTCGACCGCGAGATCCTGTTCGAGATGATGATCGACTTCACCGCGCCGATGCTCCGCAAGTCCCACGGACGGCCGATCGGCCTCTGGCTCCCGGAGGCGGCGTATTCCGTCGAGACGATGCAGAGCTTCGACGCCGCGGCGCGGCGCTCCGCTGTGGAACTCGAGGGCCTTCCGGACCTCGCAGACGTCGTGCATCTGGTCCTGGATCAACGCCAGCTTGCACGGGGCTCCCCCGGCGCATGGAGTCGAGCGTCGGGTCTGGCGGTGGTCGCGCGGGATCATCGTTTGAGCGACGCCTTCGCGTTCGGGACCTCGAACCCATCCACGTTCGCCGATTCCGTGGCGGCGCGGGGGGCCGAAGAGGCCCTCGTGGCGGCGGACCTGGAATCCCTCCTCGCGAATCCCGATCAGGGGCGCCGATTCGAGGAGATCGTGGAGGCGCTCCGTGCGCGAGGCCACACCGTCACGTCCCCGACACCGCCGCCAAAAGCGCCTCCGGCGGACCTCGTGGAGTGCTCGAGCTGGTCCGACTACGAGGAGCACGCGGCCCACGGCCATACCTCCGACACGCGGTGGACCGGCCTCCGGCGTTCGGACGGAAGAGTCATCGGCCGCTTCGATCGGGGACGCCGCTTGTCCCAGCTGTGGAAGCACGCGTTCACGCTGGCGACGACGCAGGTGGAGACGGCCGTCAGGCGGACGGCGCGCGACCTGTTGCCGGGCCGGGACGATGACTGGAAGCGGGATGTCCTGCGCCGGTTGGCGGTGGCCTACGGGCGACACTTGTGGAGGGACCACTACCGAAATCTCGGAGTCTCGCAGGGGGACACGGACCTGGCGCGCGCGGTTTCATTCATCGCCGGGGAACTGGACCCGGAAGCGGCCGCTTACCTCGCGCGCGGATACGTGACGATGCTTATGGGCCTCCGATCCGATCCCCGGTTCTGGGACGGGCCGGATACGCGGGTCACGTTCCAGAACGTCGCGTGTCTCGTGCAATCTCTGCGGGACGCGGGGGAGGCATGCGTCCGAGCGGGGAAGCGCGACCTTCAAGAACGCCTGATGGGAGTCATGCAGGCCTCGTTGTTCGAGTTCACGGAGGCGTACGGACGCCAGGGGTTCGCGGACCTGCAGGGTGCAGAGGGATGGGAGGTCACGGAGACCGCGTGGCTCGAGTCCCTTCAGTCCGAGGTTCCGCGCCGCTCCAAGTCCGACATCGTCCGGCGGGCGGCGACGTTCGCACTGGGCGAGGCGCAGCGGGACGTTGCAGGCGGGCCCACTCCCTCTTACGACAGTGCGGACACCGGCCACATCGCCGGCGAGATGCACGGGGTGTGGGAGAACTCGGACTGGTGCGAACATGCGGGCTGAACGCGCTCTCGTTGGCACAAAGCGTTCCCCGTGCGGGAGACGACGCCCCCTCCGATGACCGCAACGTTCATCGCCGCCATCACGGCTACCCGCGGGCCACCATGAAGGCGACGATCTTCACGTACGAGTTCCCGCCGAACGTCTACGGCGGCGCGGGCGTACACGCGAAGTACATCGCCCTCGCGCTCTCGAAGCGCATCGACGTGCACGTCCGCACGCTCGAGTCGGGTCCCGCGCCAGACCTTCCCATCAAAGTTTGGCGGTACCGCCCGAGCGTCCGCGCCCTCGCCGCACCCGACCCGAAGATGGCGAAGGCGTTCGACGTCCTCTCGTTCAACGTGAACATGGTCTCGGACCCGATCGACGCGGACATCGTGCACACGCACACGTGGTACACGAACTTCGCCGGTGCACTTGCGAAGAAGACTTACGGGTGCAAGCTCGTGGCGACAGTACACTCCCTCGAGCCTCTGCGGCCGTGGAAGAAGGAGCAGCTCGGCGCGGGGTACGAACTCAGTTCGTGGATGGAGAAGGAGGGCCTGGAGGCGTGCGACGCGGTCGTCGCGGTGTCCAAGGAGATGAAGGCAGACATCCTGAAGTTCTACGAAGTCCCCGCGTCCGCGATCCACGTGATCCACAACGGCGTGGACCCCGAGAAGTACCACCCCAAGGAGGGCGCCGCCACCCTGAAGAAGTTCGGCATCACGAAGCCTTTCGTCTTCTTCTGCGGGCGGCTCAGCCGCCAGAAGGGGATCTTCGACCTCGTCGAGGCGTTCGACGACCTCCCCAAGGGTACACAGCTCGTCCTCGCGACCGGTAAGCCCGACACGCCGGAGCTCGTCGCCGAGTTGCGCGACGTCATCGGGGAGCGCAGGAGCATCGTGTGGATCCACGAGATGCTCGAGGACCCGGACCTGGTGAACCTGTACAACGAAGCCGAGGTGTTCGCCTGCCCCTCGATCTACGAACCGTTCGGGATCATCAACCTCGAGGCGATGGCGTGCGAGACGCCCGTCGTCGCCTGCGCGGTCGGGGGGATCAAGGAGGTCGTCGTCGACGGGGAGACGGGGTTCCTCGTACCGCCAGAGGCCCCGGACAAGCTGGCCGCCGCGCTCTCAAAGGTCATCGAGCATCCGGATTTGGCCGCCCGGATGGGGAAGGCGGGCCGCCATCGAGTGCTCGAGCTGTTCACGTGGGACCGCATCGCGGAGAAGACGATCGAGATGTACGGGACGCTGGTCCGATGACGAAGTTCGATCCCGCGATCGAGGCGCTTGCCGCGGAACTCCGGAAGACGGGGAAGCTCCGAGACTGGCTGCGCACGCGCCGCTGGTGCGGGGAGGGACTCGGATACGGGACGGAGGTGTCCGTGAAGGATCGCGCGATCCTCCTTGCGGGCGACGCGGAGACCCTCGTGTGGTTCCTCGCCACCGCCAAGGAGGAGAACGTGACGGTCCCGATGAACCTCTTGTTCCTTGTCGCCGACCGCAGCCCGAGCCCGGACGCATTCGAGTTCGATGCCGCAGGGGCACGCTGGTTCGTTGTGGAGGCGGAACGATCGGAGGCGTTCGCGCGCTTCGTCTCGGAGGGCTTCCGACGCCAGACGACGACCCAGACGCAGGCTTCCGACACCCTGTCGTTCCACGGCGAGGGCTGGTCCGCCTTCCGCGCGATGGGCCCGACGACGGACACAGACTCCTCGAACCTCCTCCTCCCGTTCTCCACGGAGGGGCGCGAGGTGCTGTTCAAGTCGTACAAGCTGCCGGACACGTACAACCGGGAGCCGGACCTCGTCGCAAGGCTCCAGCGCAGGGGGTTCACGAACGTGCCGCGGTACCTGGGGGAATTCACGCTCGGGAAGGGCGACGACCGCGTGGCGCTCGGGATCGCGGTAGAGTTTCTCGAGACCGTCGACCTGTTCACGTGGTTCACGGGACAGTGGCGCGCGGAGCTGATGGCCAGCGAGGTCGGCTCGGTCCCCGACTTCGAAGGCGTCAGCCTGGGTCTGGCGGTGGACCTGGGGGAGAAGATCGCGGAGATGCACGCGGCCCTCGCGGACGACCACCCGGGACCGTTCCAACGCGAGACGTTCACCAAGGAGGACGTGGAGGACGCGCGGATGGCGGCGCTGTCGAACCTCTCGGACGCCCTCGGGCGGTTGGCGAGTCTCGCGAAGGTCGAGGACCGGACGTCGGCCGTACGCGCAGCAGCGGCGCGGGGGATGCTGTTCGAGAACCGCGATCGGATCGAGTCCGTTCTCGACGGGATCGAGGCGACCCTGGGAACCGCAAAGTGCGTCACCCACGCGGACCTCCATCTCGGACAGGTGCTTCGGAACACCCAGGGCAAGCTCCTGTTCATCGACTTCGAGGGGGAGCCGGAGCGCGTGCCCGGACAGCGCCACCTGAAACTCCCGCCCCTCAGGGACGTGGCCACATTGGGCCGGTCCTTCTCGTACGTCGCGCACTATGCGTGGCGGGAGTTCAACCGGGGCGACGCCTCGTCGGCCCTTCGGTTGCTGACGAGGACCTCGTTCTCCCCGGAGGAGTCCGCGGTCGCAGACCGTCTCCTGGCCTGGGAGCGCGCGGCCTCCGAGCGGTGCGTGCGAGGCTATCTGGAGAACGCTCGTTTCTATCGGGATTTGAAACCGGAGGACGCGATGCGCGCGATCCGCGGCTGGATGATGGAGAAGGGTCTGTACGAGCTGCGGTACGAGTTGAAGCATCGGCCTGCGAACATTTTCATCCCGCTCGAGGGCATCCTGTCGCTCGCAGTGGGTTCGCGCGGATAGGTTCGTAATCCTTATATCGCGGGGTGTATCTACGATATGTAGATACATGATAACCCGAGTGCGACGCTGGGGGAACAGTCTCGCCGTGCGACTCCGCAAGGAGGAGCTCGACCGTGCTGAGGTGTCCGAAGGCGACCTCATCACGGTGGAGGTCGCGAAGGTGCGAAAGGGGAGGCTAGACCTGAATACACTTCCGATGTTCCGCGACCCCGACCCGCGCGCCAGCGTGCGGCACGACGAGTACCTCTACGGGAGCAAGCATGCGCGTCGCCGACAGTAGCTTCCTGTACGCGCTGTTCTCCGAGGAGGACGCGTTGCATGCGCGCGCGGTTCGCGCGGGGGGTCAGGTCGAATCCCTCCTCATTCCCGCCGAGATTCTCTCCGAGACGCTCGCGCTCATCCACTACCGCCAAGGGTTCGACGCCGCTCGCGCCGCAGGGGAGTGGGTGCGGGCGCAGGACATCGTGGAGATCGGGATGCCGTCTCGGCCGACCCTAGATGGCGCATGGCAGGAGTACCGGGCGGCCGCAGGGCGTCTCAGCTATCCGGACTCGGTCGTGGTCAGTTGGTGCCGCTCCCTTGGAGCGCGACCGCTGGCCTTCGACTCCCACCTGCTCGCGCGCCTTCGGCCTTGACCCTACCGTGTCGCCGTCCAAACCATCGCGCCGAGCCCGCCCGCCTCGAGGACGGCGATGCCGAACAGGTACGGCATCATCGCGTACGGCACGATCGGCATCATCGTCACGTACGAGTAGACCACGAGGAGATTGTGAAGGAGGAACGCCGCCGCGAACACCACGAGCGCGACGGTGAAAGGCGCCTTCGTCGACCGGAGCGTACGGCTGTACAGCGCGAGCAGGATCAGCGCCAGCGCCGCGTTTGCGACCCCGACGACGATGCTGCCCACCATGAGCGTCTCAGCCATCTGCAACACCATCCACGTCGGCCGAATCTTCAACCCATGCCATAATTCGCCCTCACTCCCCCCCGCCGATTCCACGGCGGATCTCCTCGAACACGTCCCAGTTCGCCTCGAGGATCGCCGCCAAGAAGTACGGGGCCGCATACGCGTTCCCCGCGGGCTGCGTGATGAGCCCGTTCTTCCTCAGGAGGTCGAGGTGGTGACGGACGGTGCGGTAGTCGAGCCCGAGGGCATCGCTCAGCTGGTGGGCGTTGTACGGTCGTTCCTTCAGAGCTTCGAGGATGCGCGCCCGGTTCGCGCCGCCGCGGGTCCCCGCCAACAGATACCAGAGGAGCTGTCGGAGGGCAGCGTTCACTGGGGTAGGCAGGGGCCACCGGGATAAATAAGGCGCGCGGACCGCGCACGGCCGCGCGCTTCGGGCGTGTCGAGCTCACTGTCCGAACGGCGCCGACAGGAGTGCTCCCGCCACGGGCATCGCCGGATCGGGATTGAGGTCGCGCGTCGGCTCGGTCGTGATGACGAGCATGGCGTACGTATACACGTTCACCATCCGCTGGTGGAACTGCAGGACCATCCGGCTTTCGTCGTCATCGTCGTCATCATCGTCCCCATCGCCGGCCAGCGCGCCAAGGCTCAACTTGTACCCCGTCGGACTGTCGACGAGCCAGCCTTCGAAGACGTAGCCCGCGGGGGGCTCCAGCTCAACCCACGCGGAGATCGTCACTTGGCTCCCGCGAACCGAGATCCGATACTCTCCTACGACGTCGCCGCCAAACGGGGCGCCGCCAGAGGGCGCCGTCAACTCCCCACGGAATGCCCGGGCCTCCGCAGCCGGCAGCAAGGCCGCCGCCGCCAGGATTCCGATCGCTCCCAACACCGCCACCCACTTCACACGGACCATGTGTTTCCTCCCTGCGCCCGACGGGCGCATTCGTGCGCACGGCCGTATTCGCTCAAGACCGTCGGCCGAGATTCCACCCGATTCCGGCCCGAGTCGTCCCGCAGTTGGCGGTGAGGAAGGTCGCAGTCCCGAAGCGTTATATACAGACCCTTTCTTGGGTCGAGACTGCACCATGGCGAAGCAACCCGGGAAACCGTCCCAGCGCAAGGTGAAGGACAAGTGGAAGGCGAAGGGGTGGTACAACCTGGTCGCCCCGGAGATGTTCAACCGCCAGGTGATCGGGGAGACGCCCGCGGAGGAGCCCGGAAAGATCGCCGGCCGCATCACGGAGGTGACCGTCCAGGACCTCACGGGCGACTTCAGCAAGATGCACATCAAGCTCCAGTTCCGCGTGGAGGACGTTCGCGGCTCCGAGGCGCACACGCGGTTCGTGGGACACGACATGACGTCGGACTATATCCGGCGGCTCACGCGCCGAAAGCGGACGCGGACGGACGCGGTCGTCGACGCGACGACGAAGGACGGCTGGAGGATCCGCGTGAAGCCGATGGCGATCACCGACCGGCGGATCCAGGCGGCCAAGCAGAGCGCCATCCGGGCGATCATGAAGAATGTGATCGTTCAGGCGGCCGCGCGCGCCACCGTCGGGGAGCTCGTGAAGGGCATCATCTCCGGAGACCTCGCGAAGGAGATCGCGACCGCGTGCAAGCCCGTCCAGCCTATCTCGCGCGTCGAGGTGCGCAAGTCGCAGGTCCTCGCGGTGGGCGAGATCCCGGCCGCGGTCGAAGGTGCGCCCGCGGAGGTCCCGCCTCCCCCGCCCTCCGAAGAACACGCCGAAGAAGAGCTCACACCCGAGGCCGAGGCTCCGTCGCCTCCCGAGGAGACGGAAGAGATCGACCCGTCGTGAGCCCACAACGTTTGTATATCCCTCTGGGGTGTCGCGGCGCGTCGGGGTGGCTCAGCCTGGTTGAGCGCCGGACTCATAGGGTTCTGCACCGCTGACGGCGCTCCTGGGACATCCGGAGGTCGCGGGTTCGAATCCCGCCCCCGACATCCATCGTGGAGACCCTTGTGTATATATCGGCACGGTTGGACCCATCGAACGCTTCTTCCCGTCCTGAATCATCAGGACGCGGGGCAATCCATGGCTGAAAGCAAGTGGGCGGCGCGGTTCCTCGCGGCGGCGGTCTTCCAGGGTGCGATCGGGTTCGGACTGGCGAGTGTCCTGCTGTACCTCGCCGTCTTCGGCCAACCCGCGGCCTCGCGGATCGTTGCCGGCGGCGGTGCCGGCACGTGGTTCGTCGTCGGTGTGATCGGGTATGGCCTCGTCGGCATCCTCGCGGTGGCGGTGAGTTCGCTGTTCTACAATCACGTCGAGGCGACCCTGGGGGTCCCGTACACGGGCTGGCGGAACTACACCGCATGGGCTCACCTGGTTTTGGGCGGGGGCCTCGGGTCGGCGGCGGCTCTCGTGACGGCCTATGGGGGCTACGCCGCGGGGGCGGCGATGCTCCCGACCAGCGTCGGCGGTGGCGGCCATGGCCCACCGGCGGGGTTCGAATACGTGCACACGGAGATCCTCGGACCGCTCGTCGTGCCCATCGCGATCCTCATCGGGCTCTCGTTGCTCGGGTATTTCGTCGGCGGACTCGGATATGTGACCGCGTGGAGGAATGCCCGGAAGGCCGCGGTCGCCGACAAGTAGGTACGACCCGGAGACCGACGAGGGCGCTGGGAAGCACAGATTCATCCGGGGCGGAATCGCTCCCTCGCCGATGGTCGACGACTACACCTTCCGCATCGAGCAGGAGCGGAAGGAGAAGGACCACTGGTTCGGCACCGGACACGATTCCCCGATCCCGCATGAGTTGCGCCACGCGTTCAAGGGCCTCGCCTACTTTGCGGTCGATTCCGCCCTCCGGTTCCGGCTGAAGATTGCGGAGTACCCGAAGCCAGAGGTTCTGACGTTCGCCACGAGCAAGGGGACGGAGCAGCAGTACTTTCGGTATGGGTTCTTCGAATTCCCCGTCGCGGGCCAGGCCACGCGCCTCCACGCCTACCGCCCCGTTCATGCGCATGGCGGTCGCGACACCATATTCGTTCCGTTCCGCGATGCGACGAGCGCGAAGGAGACGTACGGCGCCGGGCGCTACCTCGACCTCGACTTCGACCTGTCCGGCGTGTACGACGTGGACTTCAACGCCGCGTACAACCCGTACTGCGCGTACAGCGACGACTTCGTCTGTCCGTTCCCGCCGCCGGAGAACTGGTTGAAGGTCCCGGTCCGCGCGGGCGAGAAGACGTGGCAGAAGCCGTAGCCGCCAAAGGGTCTAGTACGCGCAACGGGTTCACACACGCATGGTCCTCGTGGTCGCGAACCGCATCCCCATCACGAAAGGATGGGAGGCGGAGTTCGAGAAGCGGTGGGCGAACCGCAAGTGGTCGATCGCGCAGCTCCCTGGGTTCATCCGGACGGAGGTCCTGCGGCCCGTGAAGGGCGACTACTACGTCGTCATGACGCACTGGCGGTCGAAGGAGGATTTCGAGCGATGGACGGAGAGCGAGGCGTTCGGCGAGGCGCATCGCGACCCGCCGCCCAAGGAGGCGTTCGCCGGACCGAACGTCCTCGAGATCCATGAGGTCGTCGTCACGAAGGACTCCGGATAAGCGCCAAACGTTCTTGGTCCGCCGCGTGTTGACGACTCGCGATGCCCATCTGCCCTTCGTGCCGTAACGAGGTCGCCGTCCTGTGCGCCGAGGACGGGCTCTGCCGCAACTGCTCGGACTGCTGCCGCCCCGATGCATCCTCGAGGTTGCGCGACCTTCGTCTCGACGTCTAGGCTACGATCTTGTATACGTAATCCCCGGGGCGCGTGCGGTCGCGGACCTTGATGCCGACGCTCTGGCCCGGCGTCGCCGCCTCGACCTTCACCTTGTCGATCTCGAGGGAGTCCACGGCCTGGTCGAAGTTCGTGGACGGACCCTGGAACAGGAGCGTGTCCCCGACCTTCACGGTCGCGTCCGTCACGCGTATCGCGGCGACCATTGGCTTGGGGAAGTAGTGGAACACCTCCCCGACCTTCACCTTCTCCACGTGCCCGGTCATGATGATCGGACGATAAATAGGCTACGGGCGGGGCTCGTAGGTCCGGATGATGCCCCATATCGCCCCCGCGAGAGCAAGACCTCCCCCGATGAGCCCTGCGAAGGAGAGGACGGCCATGGCCGTGGCCACCGCCCCAACGTACACGAAGTTCCGCGACGTGCTCGACGCGTGCCTCCGGAGGACGAGCGCCGCCAGAATCGCGAGCCCCATCCCGGATCCGGACACCGCCACCGAGGCTGGCCACGTCCCAGACGCCTGGATCAGCACC
Source organism: uncultured Methanomassiliicoccales archaeon (assembly GCA_964396265.1). GTDB lineage: Archaea > Thermoplasmatota > Thermoplasmata > RBG-16-68-12 > EA-27 > EA-27. Next base: position 28,344 of record CAYNEM010000006.1, on the reverse strand, counting down.
GCGAGCGCAAGGGAGACCGCGTTCGCCACGAACCCCACAGACGACCCCGCCAGGATGATGAACTCCGGCGGCCCCGCGCGCCATCGCTCGAGGAGGCTCAGCATCGCCGCCGCCAAACCCGCACCGGTGCGTAAAGATTCGCGATGGGACCTCTTGTGAATTGCGGCGAAACGGAAACCTTTAAGGCCGAGACCCGGATTCGACCCAAGGGGAAGCCTAAATGGTGATGCCACTCAACGTATTAGAGAAGTCCATCAACAAGAGAATCTCACTCCTCCTCAAGGACAACCGGATTCTCGACGGGAAGCTCACCGGCTACGACGAGTACATGAACATGGTGCTCGAGGACACAGAGGAGACGAAGGACGAGCAGGTCCGGCGCATCGGCACCGTCGTCCTCCGCGGAAACAACGTGGTCACGATCGTCCCGCGGTAGCGCTACGTTCTTAGACGGCGCCGTCCTTCCGCGAGCGTGCAGGCCGTCATCCTGGCGGGGGGCCTCGGCACCCGCCTCCGCCCTCTCACCTACGCGCGACCGAAGGCCCTCCTCCCCCTGTTGAACAAGCCGATGATCCTCCACCTCCTCGAGCGGATTCCCTCCATGGTGGACGAGGTGCTCCTCGCGGCGAACTACAAGGTCGACCAGCTCCGGGATTTCCTGCGCGCAAACGACTTCGGGCGCCCCGTGACGATCGTCAAAGAAGCGAAGGCGCTGGGCACGGGCGGCGCGATCAAGAACCTCGAAGACCGGCTCAATGGGACGTTCCTCGCGTTCAACGGGGACATCGTCTCGTCCTTGGCGGTGGGGGATCTCGTGGCCGCGCACCGCCGCTTTGGCGGCATTGGAACGATCGCGCTATGGGACGTCGAGGACCCGAGCGGGTTCGGCGTCGTCGCCATGAAGGGTGACCGCATCACGAAGTTCGTGGAGAAGCCTCCGCCGGGCACCGCGCCCTCCCGCTCGGTGAACGCTGGCGCATACGTCCTCGAGCCCGAAGTGTTGGCGGCGACGAAGCGCGGGACGGCCTCCCTGGAGCGCGACATCTTCCCGAAGGTGCTGCGCAAGGGCCTGTTCGGGTTCCGATTCTCTGGGTACTGGTCCGACGTCGGCACGCGGGAGAACTTCCTCGCCGCGACGGCGACCCTCCTGCGCGAGCAGGGGAGCGACGTGAGCATCCGTGCATCGATCGGGACGACCGCGACGTTCGTGAAGCCGGTGGCGGTGGCGGCGGGCACGGTGGTCCGCGGAAAGATCGGGCCAGCCGTCGTCGTCGGTTGTGACTGCGAGATTGGGGAATCGCGCGTGCGCGACTCCGTCCTGTTCGACCACGTCGTCGTCGGAGACCGCGCGCAGGTCACGAGGAGCCTTGTGGGCGACGGTTGCCGCATCGGCAGCCGCGCGAAGGTCACGGACTCGATTCTCGAGGACGGCGCGGTCGTACGCGCGGACGAGGACGTCGTGGCAAGGAAGGTGCGCCGATGAGGTTATTCGGGACGAACGGGATCCGCGGTGTCGTCGGGCGGGACCTTACGCCAGACCTTGCGTTGCGCGTCGGCCGCGCGGTCGCGACGTGGCGCGGGCGGGAGCTCCTGGCGGTGGGCCGGGACACGCGGACCTCGGGCCCGATGGTGCGCGACGCCCTCGTCTCCGGCCTTCTTGCATCCGGAGCGCACGTCCTCGACCTCGGGATCCTGCCGACTCCCGCGCTGCAGTACTACGTGAAGGAGCGGGGGCTCGCCGGCGGCCTGATAGTGACCGCGTCCCACAACCCACCGGACTGGAATGGCATCAAGGTCGTCGACGCGCAGGGGATGGAGATTCCTCGGGAGGACGAGGAACGGATCGAGGGAGCCGTCGCCTCGGGCGCGTTTGCGGTGCCCGCGTGGCGGGACGTCGGAGGCGTGTCGACGGCCTCGGACGGCCCCCGCGTGTATGTTGACGGCATCGCCGCCAAGGTGGACCGCGAGGCGATCGCACGGCGGAGGCCTCACGTCCTCGTGGACCCCGGGAACGGCGCCGCGTGCGGTACGACGCCCTTCCTCCTGCATGAGCTCGGGTGCAGGGTCACCACGATCCACGCGCAGCCGGACGGCACGTTCCCCGGGAGGAACCCGGAGCCGACCGCCGCGAACCTGGAGGACCTGCGTCGTCTCGTCCCGGTCCTCGGCGCCGACCTCGGGATCGCGCACGACGGGGACGCCGACCGCGCCGCGGTCCTCACAGAGCACGGGGAGTTCGTCGACGGGGACCGACTCCTCGCTTGGCTCGCGGGGGAGGTCATGCGGCGCACGCCCGGCCTCGTCGTGACGCCTGTGAGCTCGTCGAGCTGCGTCGAGGACACCGTGACGAAGCACGGGGGGCGCGTCGAGTACACGAAGGTGGGGGCGCCGCTCGTCGCGCGCGCGATCTTCGCGAGGGGCGCGGTGTTCGGCGGCGAGGAGAACGGGGGCATGATCTTCCCCGGGCACCTGTTCGCGCGGGACGGCGGCATGACCGCCGCCAAGGTCGTGGAGCTGCTCGCGCTTTCCGGCGAACCTCTCTCGAGGTGTCTGGCGGCGATCCCGCGCTATCACCTAAGGAAGTCGAGCATCGCCTGCCCTCTGGACCGGCGCGAGGCGTTTCTCACGAGGCTCCGAGAGCGCGCGTCGGGCCATCGCGTCGAGACAATCGACGGCGTGAAGGTCCACGGCGAGGGCGGCTGGGTCCTCATCCGTCCCTCCGGGACCGAGGCGATCGTCCGTATCTATGCGGAGGGGCGTACCGCGGAGGTCGCGGAGGCAATGCGCGCCCTCGGGGAGCGCCTCGCGCACGAGGCCCTCACGTGATGACCAAGTAAAGGACGAACGCGATTGCGGCGCCGAGGCTCGTCGACGCGAGGTTGTTCATCTTCTTGTCGAGCCATCCCCGTCGCTCGAGCGTCGCTCCGAGGACGCTGTCGATCTGACACCCCAGGAAGCCGACGACCGCGGGGATCGCGAGGAATGCGGGGTCGCGCGGGAATGTGACGGGCATGACGAGCCATGCGGAACCGAGGACGAGGACGAGGTACCCGAAGAGGCCCGTGTACAGGGAAGCCGCCGCGGCGACCCCGAGGCCGAGCGCCGACACGCCGCCGTCCGTCCCGGGCTTGACGGGCCTAAGGTTCGTGATCAGGCGTGTCCTCGGCGAGAGGACGCCGATCTCGCTCGCGAGCGTGTCCGCTCCCGCGACGGCAAGCGCGGAGACGAAGAGGAGGCCGCTCACCTCCTTCGTCAACACCGCCGCCCCGAGCCCCTGGAAGCCGAGGATCGCGACGAACGCCGGGGCGATGCCATTCCCGAGGACGTTCGACGCGCGGCGCTCGCCCCGCACCCCCTCCTGCACGCCCATCGCCTGCTTGAGGGCGAACCGATACCGCGTGGCGGCGAACGAGCTGAGGAGGAACAGGAGAAGGAGGAGAAGCCAGGTGACGTCCCCGAACACGCCGATGATGATGCCCACGCCGAACGCGGCGAGCGCGCCGTCCCACGCAAGGACCTCGCGGTAGTAGGCGAGCCCGGAGAGGACCACGCACAGGAGGACCGTGATGGCGACCGACACCTCCGGCGCCAGCGCCATGCGCAGCCGATTCGGAGCACCGTATTAGAAGGTTTGTCAGGCCCACCGGTCGAGGCTCTTCTGGCCCAACCTCTTCCTGGACTCCAGACCCTTGCGCAACGCTGCGTCGATGCGTTCCGCCGAAAAGTCGTGCTCCTCCACGAGCATGCGCGCCGCGCCCTCGACGTCCGGGTCGCGCCACGTCAGGGCGTACGCGTCCGTGACCTCCGGGTTCAGGAAGATGTCGCGGACCCGGGGCGCGTCCTCAATCTCCGCACCGGTCTCCCGCAGGACGCCCTCGAGGGACCCATGGGCCTTCACGAGTGCGAGCGCCTTCTTCGGCCCAATCCCCCGGATCCCCGCGTTGAAGTCCGTCCCCATGAGAATCCCGATGTCGACGAGCTGCTCGCGCGTGACTCCGAGCGCCGCGAACGTCGCGGCAAGCTCGAGCTGCTCGGGGACCACGTCCACATACACGTCCTTCCGCGGGAGCTTGCGCTTGCCGGAGAGCGCCAGGTTCCTCACGAGGATCGGGGCCCCGAAGAGAAAGGCATCGTAGTCCTGCGACGCGGCCGCCCACGCGTCCCCCCGTCGCGCCATGTGCGCGGCCTGCGCCTCTCCTTCGGACGGCGCCTGGACCCACGGCACCCCAAGGAGCCCGATCAGACGCTTGCTCTGCTCGACCATCTCCCCGGTGAGGCGCGACGTCTGCATCGCCTTCGTCCGCGCACGTGCAAGGTCGCCCTTCTCGATAGCGTCCTGCCACGCGCGCTCCGCCTTCCGCTTCACCTCCCCGCGGGCTTCGATCGTTCGCCCCTTGAGCTGCGGTGGCCGACCATCGAAGACGAAGGCGGGGCGGATCCCCACCGCCAGGAGGTTCGTCGTCCGGTACAGGATGCCGCTCAGATGGGAGGTCACACGCCCCTGGCGGTCCCGAAGCGGCGTGCCGTCGGGCTGGCGGATGATGCTGAGGAACTGGTAGATGGTGTTGAACGCGTCGATGGCGACGGTGCGCCCTGCGAGGTCCTCGAGGGTGCGGGGGATCGCCGGAACGAGGGCCGACAAATCGACGCCCATCGCCGGAGCAACGGGTGGCGCGCGTAAAGGCTTGGCGGTTACCGGGAGGTCGAGGTGGTCTCCGACGGCTTCACGGACACGGTGAAGTTCTCCTCCCCGAGGCTGCAGTCGACGACGTACCCGTCCGCGAGCGCGCCGCGGACGAACTTCACCGCCTGGGAGTTCGTCTCCTTCGTGATAAAGTCCTTCCATTTCTTGAGCAAGCGGTTCATCGTCTCGCTCGCCTGGATCCGCGCCTCGATCCAGACCTCCGGGGGGAGTCCCAGGTCGGTCCGCGCGTCTCGGATGATGCCCACGAGCTCGCGAGCGTAGCCCTCGGCCAAGATGTCCTCGTCCATCTGGGTGTCCACGTAAACGGTCCCGTGGGGGAAAGTCTCCACGGCCACGTGGTCCGGCACGGTCTCCTCGAACCAGACCATGTGCGGGTCGATCTTCACCTTCTGTCCCTCGACGCCGACGAAGTACTCGCCCTTGTCGAGACCCGCCTTCACCTTCCATGCGTCCTGGGAGCGGAGGAGGATCTCGATCTTCCGCGCCCAGATTCGGTATGCTTTGGAGATCGCCTCGGAGTCGAGCTGGAGCGTAAGCGTCAGGCCGCGCCACGTCTCCCCGGGTGAGAGGAGGTCGAGCTCCTTCGCCTTGACCTGGTTGACGATGATCTTCCGGAAGCTCGTAGCAGCATCGAATGCGGTCTGGTCGTTGAGCCTGATCGCGACGCGCTTCACGGGCCATAGACGGTCGATGCCTCCCCTCTCCCTCGCCGCGAATGCGGATTCGACGACCTGCCGGACGATGTCGATGTACTCCCGCATCTGGTCGTCCGTGACCGACAGGCCAGTCGCCTCGCCGTGCGCGATGACGGCATCGCGGAGCTGCGCGCTGAGTTCCTCGCGGCCGACCTTGTACGACTCGATCGTCTCCTGAAGGAACGCGGACGCTTCCTCGAACGGCTTCGACTCGATCACGGAGCGCGCCTCTTGGACGAAACCCTCCACCTGCTCGGGTCCGGCCTGCGACACGAGTCGCATCGCCTCCGCCATCGGGGTGTCGGCGAGAGGGCCGAGGTTGGCTTCAGGGACCTCCGTGACGAACAGGAGGCGGCGGATGAGATCGTGGACTCCTTCGAGCTCGGTGAGGAACCCGGTCCACTTCTCGAGCTTCCAGCCGAACCGCTCCTCGACCTCCCTCAGGATGTCGACCATGTAGACGGGGAGGAGAATGGGCTCGCCGCCGCGCACGGTCGCCGCCACGTAGGCGTGCGGCGAGCGCTCGAACAGGATCTTGTTCTCGCCGAAGTCGACGCGGCGGAGGCCCCCCTCGGTCCGTTCCGCCATGGACTTCTTGACGTAGTCGAGGACGGCCGTGAGCATGCCGGACCAGATGTCCTCGTCCATCTCCTCACGGAACCTCCTGGACTGGTGGACGATGAGCCGTCCGTCGACGTGGATGAGGAACCCATCCTCGACAAGGTACGTCCCGGGTCGCTCGACCACGACCTCCTTGGTGTCCGCGAGCTCGTATTGTTTGTCGTCGAGCGGGCGCTGATAATTGACTTCGACATCGACCGGCAGCGGGCCCGGGTGCTGGGGTCTCACGGCGAGCTCGACTTGACGTTTCTCGTTCGGTTCGATCTTCGGGATTGGCGGGATGTCCCGGACATCGAGGTCGCCCGAGAGTCGGATGAGGACGTTCTTGGCGGCGAGGCTGCCCTTGTTAACGATCTCGAGCACGAGCTTGTTCCACGCCTCCGCCTCGAGGCCGCCGGTGCTCATGGTGACGAAGAGGCGCGGGTACTTGTCCTCGAGGAACTCCTGGATGCGCTGCTTCGCGATGGCGCCGGCCTGGCGCACAAGGGCATCGAGGTCGTCCGTCCGGTTCTCCGCGAGCGCCTCCCGCGCCCGGAGGAGGAGTGCCTCCGCCTCGCCCGCCTCCGCGCCGAACTCCTTCGCCTCCACGAGCATCGCCGTGACCGTCTCCATCTCCTCTCTGCCCCGCTTGATGATCGCCTTCGTCCGCGCCTCCCGCAGGGCCTCGTGCGCCTGTCGCATGCTGTCGTCGAGCGCCCGCATGTTCTTCCTTTGCAGCGCGTCCTCGATCTTGACCAAGAACCCCTCCGCGCGCGTCACGTCCGCGCCGTCCTCGCGCGCTCGCTCGATCTCGCCGATGAGCGCGTTCAGGTCCGATTCGACTTTCTTCGCGACGGAGTCCGCCTGCACGCGCTCGACCATGGACCGCACGTTGTCCGCGATTTCCTCGACCTTGTCGAACCGGCCCGCGGCGAACGCCTCGCGGGCCTCCTTCAGCAGGATCTCCGACGGTCCCGCATCGACGCCGAGCCCGCGGAGCTGGTTCACGGCCTCCGCGGTCTGGTCGACCATGAGCCGCATGCGGTCGAAGAACCTGGATTGCGTCTCCTTGACCTCGAGCTTGGCCCTCGACAGGAGATCGAACGCGAGCTCCATGTCCGTCTCCAGGGAGTTCTCCGCCTGCGCGAGGAGCTTCTCGACCTCGTTCGTCTCCGCTCCGGTCCCCTTCGCCGCCTCGATCGCCCGCTGCAGTTCTGCGACCTGGGAACTTGCCAAGGCGCCCTTCTCCGCGGAGCCCGACGTCGTCACGAGCACGAGCTTCTTGATCACCTCGTCGATCCCCGGCAGTTCGTGGAGCATCCCGGACCAGTTGCTCAGGACGTTCCCGTACGTCGCCTCGATTTCCCGCAGGACCTCTGCCATGTACAACGGAAGCAGGGCCGGCTCGTTCCCGAGCACGACCGACGTCAGGTAGCAGTGCTGGGTGCGCTCGATGAGGATCTTGCTTTCCCCGAAGTCGAGGCGCTTGATCCCCGTCTGGGTCCTTTGGCGGAACGAGTCGCGGATGAAGTCCTGGACGACCGTCAGCATGCCGGAGAAGATGTCCTCGTCGATCTCCTGCCTGAACTTGCGCGACTCGTGCGCGATGAGCCGTCCGTCGACGTGGATGAGGAACACGTCCTCGACCAGGTACGTGCCGGGCGACTCGACCCGGAAGGCCTTCGGGTCCGACGTCTCGTACCGGTTGTCGTCGAAGTACCGCCGGTAGAAGACTCGGACGTTCACGGGGACGTCGCCCGTCCTCGTCGGCTTCACGCCGATCTCCACCGCCCTCGTCTCGTCGATCCCGATCTCCTCGATCAGCTGGCCCCCCCGCACCTCGACATCCCCGTCGATCGTCAGTTCGACGTCCTTCGCGGCGAGGGTCCCCCTGTTCGCGACCTCCACCACGATCTTGTTCCACGCGTTCGCCTGCAGGCCGGCGGTGGGGACGGAGAGGACAAGGTTCGGATACTTGTTCTGGATGACGGACTGGATCTGGAGTCCCGTGGACACCTCCGCCTGCTTCACGAGGATGTCCGCCATGGCGAGGTCGTTCGCCTCGATCGCTTGTTCCGCCTGCTTGAGGACCCTCTCAGCCTCGGAGACGTCCGCACCGACGCGCCTCGCGGCTTCGAGCATGGAACCGAGCCCGCGGATCTTCTCGCGATGCAGCTCGACGACGCGCATCCGACTCCCCGTCTCGAGGATCTCGCGGGCCTCCCTCATCACGGCGGCCATCGACTCGAAGTTCCCCGCGTCGCGGAGGGAGCGAGCCCTCTCGATGAGGCCCCGCGCCTCGGGGATTGCGATGCCCGCGTTCGCGACGCGCTTCTCGAGGTCCTCGAGCGCGACGAAGTCCTCCTTTGCCTTCGTCATCACGAAGGTGGTGCTCGCGTGGTCGATGACCTCCTCGATCTTCCGCACGAGGGCGCCGACCGCCTCGTAGTCGCCCGCATCGATCGCCTCCTGCAGGCTTGGCATAATCGCCTCCGCCTCCGGAACCTTCGTCCCGAGCATGTGTGCTTTGTCGATCGCGATCTTCGCGCGGTCGAACTTCGCCTCGAGGACGTGGCGTCGCGTCACGAGCAGGTTCGATCGCACCTGGTCCGTGAGCTCCGCGACCCGGTCGAAGCGCCCCAGGGAGACCTCCTCCTGAGCCTTCTTGAGGATCACCTCCGTCGCCGCGACGTCGCCGCCCAGGCTCGCGGCCCTGAGGAGCTCCGCGCGGAGGACCTGCACCTCCGATTCGAGCTCGCGGTAGCTGCGCATCCGCTTGGCGTCCTCGACGATGTCGTCGATGACCTTGTGGTACTCAATCGCCTCGACGTAGCGCGAATCGAGGACTGCCTCCCGGGCGTTCCCGAGGACCATGTCGGCGCGTCGGACGGAGAGACCCTCCCTCTTCGCAGCCTCCACGTTCTCGGCGCTCCGCTCGAGGAGCTTCTCTGCGGCATCCTTGAGGCCCTCCTGAAGGGATACCGCGAGGCTCTCCATCTCGGCGAGGATGATGTGGACGTCCTCGTATCGACGCTCCGAGAGGGCGATTTCCGCCTTCGCCATCGCATCGTCGGACCGGTCCACGGTGATGTCCGCACGGTGAAGGTCGTCCATGATCCTCTTCAGGCGATCGATCTTTTGCCGCGCGGTCTCAATCCGTACCTTCTCTTCCCGTGCCTCCTCCTCGCTTTTGAGGCGGATGCCCGTCTCCGCGCGCAGCTTCGCGTTGTTTGCGCTCTCGACCGCGTCGTCGAGACGGCCCTTCGTGACGAACCCGTTCGCGTTCTCTAGGAGCCCACGCGCATCGGTGACGTCGAGGCCGGCGCGTTCCGCCGATTCGACCGCCTCCGTCGCCTTCTGTAGGAGGTACTTCGTGGCGGCGACGAGCTCGGCGCGCATCTCGCGCGTCGTCTCCTCGAGTTCTCCGAGGATTTCTCCGACCTGCTCGAAGTTCCGGGCCTGAATCGCTTTCTCCGCCTGGAGGAGGGCCTCCTCGGACCCCACGACCTCGATGTTCGCGTGCTTCAGCTCCTCGATCATGCGTTGGACGCGCGTGACGCGCTCGGAGGCCTTCTTGGCACGTTCGATCTCGCGCCTCTGGCGCTCCGCCTCCTTCTCCTCGCGGATGCGCTCGATCTGCTCCTGGAGGGCCTTGATCGATTCGACCGCCTCCCGGTGCATCTCGTCGCGCACGGCCTGCTCCGCGCGCAGGAATACTGCCTCCATCTCCGGCGTCATGAGCCCTTGGGCGCGCACGTCCACGACGGTCTTCTCGAGACGAGCGAGTTCCGCGCCCGCGTTCTGTCGGAGCGACGACCGCATGCCCTCGACGATACGCTCCGTGGCCTGCAGGTGCGCATCGATGTCTTCCACGCGCTTCTCCTCGAGCGCGCGCTGGGCGTTTGCGAGGGAGTCGCGGGCAGTGGCGACGTCGACGCCGATCTCGGAGAGATACTCGATCCTCGAGCCAAGGACGTCCACTCTGTCCCTCGCCATCTTGGTGCGTTCCGCGACGAGGCGCATCGACTCGACGTCGCGTTTCGCCTCCTCCTCAAAGTGCTTCTTCCATGCGGTCTCCGCGCGGATCTGCGCGAGGCGGCCGAACTCAAGCGACTCGTAGACCTTCCCTTCCTTGAACGCGTCTTCCGCGCTCCGGAGCATCCGGATCGCGTCTGGGATCGGGATGCCCGCGCTCCGTGCCTTCTCTGCGGCCACCGCCGCCTTCTGGATCATCTCCGCCGACGAGTCCCGGAGGGCCTGCGTGAGGGAGGTCGCGATCTCCTCGAGCTCCGCGATCTGGGCGTCCGCCTCGTCGAACCGGCCGGCGTCTACCGCGACGCTCGCGCTCGCGATGACGTCGTCCGACCCTGTGATGTCGATGTCTGCGCGCCTCAGTTCGAGCAGCGAGATGCGCACGTCGCTCAGACGTCGGCTGACCTTCTTCAGGCGCGCTGCGTCCCCGACGTTGATCCGCGCCCGCACGAGCTCCTCGACGTTGACGGCCTCGCCGCCCTCGAGCATCGCCTCGACGTCCTGGATCAGCCCGCGCACCTGCTCCGGGTTGACGTAGCCCGAGGCGGCCGCGGCCGCAACGATCTTCTGGATGGTGTCGACGACGATCTCCTGGCGGCGCTCCTCCCGGACGTCGTCCCCGGCGCGGCGGCACCGTTCGACGAGCCGCCTGCACTTGTCGAAGTCGCCGGCCGCGAGAGCGCGTTGCGCCTCCGCGAACAGCGTCTCCGCCTCCACGAACCTCGCGCCGATCGCCTTGAGGTCGGCGATGTCCGCCTGCAAGGTCGCGAGCCGCGCTGCCAGGACGCGGTGGACGACCGCGTCCTTGATCGCCTCGCGAGCGTCCCTCACGAGGTCTCGAACTTTGCGGTACTCGCGCGCCTCCAGGGCGCCGAGTGATTCCCCGAGAATCAGGCCTGCGCCGGACACGTCCGTCCCCTTCCGTTCCTCCTTGCGCGCCGCCTTCTGCCCCCTCTCGATCAGCAGCTCGGACGTCCGGTACCGCTTCGCCTCCGCGATCGCTTCCTTCGCCGCGGTGGACTTCGCCTGCGCGTCCGCGAACAGCCCATCCCGCAACGCGTTACGGGCCTCCGTGATCAGATGTCGGGCGGCCGCGAGGTTCGCGCCCGACTTCCGCGCGAGCTCGAGCGTGTGCTCCGCGCTCGTTACGAACTTCTCGTAGCGGAAGGCCTTCCTCGAGTGGGCCGCGGCCTCCCTCGCCTTGGCCGCTGATTCGCGCGCCGCGTCGAACGCCTTTGCGCGCAGCGCCTCCCTCGCCTTCGCGAGCTCCCCCTCCGCCTCGGTGACGTCCGCGCCCTGTTCCTTCGCGTGCTGGATCGCCTTCTCGGCGGACTTGAGCAGGGACTCCTGGAACTTCGCCCGCGATTCTTCGTGCGCCCGCACGGAGGCCTTGCGAAGCCACGTTTCCGCGGTCCTCAACGCTCCCGTTTCGATCTTCGCCGCGGCCTGGGAGAGAGCCGTCTCTGCGGACCCAACGTCCGCGCCGTCCTGCTTCGCCTTCTGGACCGCCTCCTCCGCGCGGACCAGCTCCGCCTGGAGTCGTGCGCGCGTCTTCGCCACCGTGGTCGCGCGCTTCGCGGCCTGGGCGTAGGCGAGGGCGTGCTCCGGCTTCCCCTCGCGCGTCGAGGCGTCCGCCTTGTCGAGGAGCCGCTCCGCGATCATGGCGTCGACGCCCGTGGCACGGAGGAGGCCGACCTCCTGCCGGGCCGCGTCCACCGCGCGGGACGCCTGGGCGGCGGTGCCCTTGGCGGTCTCCAGCGTGAACGCTGCCGGGGTACCGCACCATGGACAGGCCCGCACGCCCTCCGGGTGAGGAGCGTCGCAGGCGGGACAGCCTGGCATCTAAGTGCCTCTGGGAGACCCCATCCCATTAATAGGGGTTTGCCGCGATTCCCCGCCGCCGGACATAAACCCGACCCCCTCCGTATCAAGAGTGATACCGTACTGGACAGGGCGAAGTGCCGTGACGGTCCGCGGGCCGGCGCGCCCCGGCCGAAGTGCGTCCCCTCCCCTCGTCGGGGTTGCTTCGCGGCAAACCTTAATCCGGGGGTGCCGTTCGGGCGGTCGAGATGCCGATCCGGGGCGCCCACGGGCTCATCGGGAAGCAGGTCGTGGACGCGGAGGGGGTCGAGCTCGGCTACGTGGCCCACGAGGACGACCGGTACCTGACGATAGCGGAAGGTCCGGTGGGCAAGCTGCGCCTTGGGCGGCGGTACGTGGCGGATGCGGGGGACCGCATCGTCCTGCGTGGGCCCAGCCGCGACCTGTTCTCGGGGCTCAATGTCATTGACTCCGCCGGGGAGTTCGTGGGCATCGTCCGCGACACGATGGAGACGGAGGACGTGCTCGACAGCCTGATCGTGGAGGACGAAGGCGGGCAGATGCTCGACGTGCTGCTCGAGGACATCAAGGCGATCGACGAATGGGTCGATCTCGACATCAGCTCGGATCAATTGTACGAGCGTCAAGCCGCCAGCTAGGTCCGCGACCCCGCAGGTGCGAGGAGCAGGACCGCGAAGCCGATCCAGACGAGTGAGGTCACCGTGAGGAGGATGCCGCCATAGGCAAAGACGGCGTTCGTCAGGAGAAGAGCAAGGGGCGCGACGAGGCCGGCGACGATCGGAATCGCGCGCGTTGTCCCCTCGGCCATCGAAGGCGGCCCAAGTTAGAGCCCCCTAATGACGTTTTCGCGAGTCGCCAGGAGCACTCTTACGGCAGTTTCTTCCCGCAGTACGGACAGAATGCCGCATCAGGGATGCGCATGACCGCCCGGTCGCACGAAGCGCATCGGAGGATCGAGGCCCCCCGACGTTGGGCCATCCAGACTATCGCGGCGACGAAGATTCCGACCAAGAGGACCATCGGGTCGATTCCGCCGGTCCCCCACCTCACGCTCAGGAGAACGACGAGGACGACGAAGAGAACGAGAAGGACGCCGATCATGCGCTGCCGTTCCTCGGGCTTCATCCTCAAACCTTCTGGCTTCAGGAGATTGGAGGGAGGCTCCATCGTCTCCACATGGGGCACAAGAGCCTTTAAAGTTCCTTCGGGCTAATGCACGAGCGCGATCGCGCGCTTCATCATCGCCTCGACCGCGTCCGCCTCGCGGACCAAGGGCCGGTCCTTCAGCGCCGCCAACGTGATCCACACCGGCCGGAAGATCTCGCGGATCTCGTCGAGGGCCAGCGGCGAACCCTTCCCGTTCAGCATCATGAGCATCTCCTCGACGAGCAGCTCGTACGAGGACGGACCCGTCGCGCGCCCCTTCTCCACGTTCCCGTCGAAATCGAACATCCACGTGCCCTTCCGCCCCGTCTCGATCTCCGTCTCCGTGTCGAGGAACGCGAGGTCGAGCGCTGCGCCTTTCTCGAACTCAAGGCGCATCTTCTTGAAGCGCACGCCCGGCGGGAAGCCCTTGCCGACGCGGATCGTGGCGGTGCAGCCGGGGGCCAGGTCCTTCCCCGTGAGCGCGAACCGCGCCTCGACGCCCGTGGGGTTCGCGGGGTCGTACGCGGCGTTGACGACGTAGCCCGTCGCCTCCGTGCATTCGGCGAAGTGCGCGCCCGCGACGTGCGCGAGCATCGCGCTCGGGTGGATCCAGTCCATGAAGATGCCGCCGTTCTCCGGCTTGAACAGCCACTGGCGGCGGAGGTCCTCCTCGGACACGTCCTCGATGAACGTCCCCGTCGCCCGGACGAGCCGGCCCGCATCCTTGAGCGCCCTCGACCACAGCTCGTTCTTCCACGTGAGCGTGAGCGCCTTGTCCAGGTAGTGCACGTGCGGCGTCACTCGCCCCTCGTGCCCGTTCCTTTGGATGTATCGCAGGAGACTCTCCGTTGCCTCCTCCGTCGTGGCGAGCGTCTTCTCCACGACGACGACCTTCTCGTGCTCGAGGCAGTCGCGCGTCTGCTGCTCGTGGAACTGGTTGTGCGAGGCGACGTGGATGACGTCGATCCCCTCGAAGAACGCGTCCGGAAGGGAGGCGCCGACGACGACCTGGAAGTATCGGTCCTTCGTGAGGCCGTACGACTCGAGGATCGCGCGCTTGTCCTCGAACCGCGTGATGCCGACGGCCTTCTCGAGCTCCACGCGCTCCTTGAGGAAGTCGTGCAGGCGGCCGTACCAGTGGCCGCCCGCGCCGATCCCACCGAGCTTGTACTTCGTCACGCCGTCACCTCGTACCCGTGCTCCCCGAACGCGTCGCGGATGCCCGCCTGGATGCGGAGGGCGTTCCCGTATTTCTCCCTCGCGGCGGGATCGGACAGTTTCCTCAGCTCTTTGGCTGCGTGCGTCCCGAGGTCGAGGTCGATGTACGCGGCCGCGGACGGTGCCGGATGTCCGAGTTTGGCGGCGAGCGCCAGACCCTCCTCGAACACGGCCCGGTCCTCCCGAGGCAAGAGGTCGGGAAAGTCCCGGAGGTCCTTCGGCGTCGCGGTGAGCAGGGGGTCGAGGGCGGCCTTGTCGCACAAGCCCGCGCGGAAGACGCGCGCGAGGATCGGGACGTCGATGTGGCGGTGGTGGGCGATCGAGATCACCTCCGCGAGGTCGAGCAGATACCCATGCGCGAGGACGCGGGCGACGGTCGCGACCTCTCCGTCGTCTGGGATGTCCTTTGGCGGCGCTCGCTCGCGCAGGAGGTTGTACAGTCGCAGGATGTGACCCGCCCCCTTCGCGCGAAAGTCCTCCCGCGAATGGTCCGCCGCCAGGTCCGGGCTCATCTCCCCGCGCGAGACGCGGCGGAGGTTCAGCGTGAGGCACGTGAGCGGCGACGCGTGGCCGATCGCGCGGGCGGTCTCGACCGCGATCTGCGGCAGGTCTCCGCCGCCAATCCGGGGAAGGATTTTCGGGAGCGTGTTGTCCGGGATCGTGCCCGCATATGAGAGGAGCGCGGACTTGCAGGCGCCTCGGTCCAAGGCGTCGAACGCGTCGCGAAACGTCATGCCGGAGGCCATGAGCAGAGAGATCGCCTCTCCGATGTTCCGCATGTCGTTCTGCTCGTCCTGGTTGTGGTACATCTTCGCTTCGTGGCCTTGTCCCGAGGGACCTACGTAGAAGATCCCGCCGGGCGGGTGGCTGAACGCGGCGAAGACGTCGCGCGCGCTTTCGAATGTCTCCCCTTTGCCGCCAACGATGGAGACGAGGCTGCCGGCGCGGGCGCGCTTCGGGCCGCCGCTGACGGCGGCATCGAGGTAGAGCACGCTTTTGGCGGCGAACTTCGATTCGTACTCGGGGTCGCGGCGGTGGTCGGAGTTGCCGGCCTCGATGACGAGGCCCCGGGCGAGGCCGGAGGCGACGCCGTCGCCGCCAAAGAGCACGGAGTCGACCTGGTGGATCGGCACGGAGACGAGGACGGTGTCCGCGACTCTCGCGGCGTCGCCCGGGGATGCTGCCAACTTCACGGAGGGCGGGAGTGCGTTCTTCGCGGCGTACTCCTGTGCGGTGCGCGGGGAATAGACCGCCGCCAGCGCGCCTTGGCGGTGGAGGTGGAGGGCCATCGGGCCGCCCATCTTGCCGAGTCCGATCGCCGCCACGCGCCGCGTACCCACGAACTGCCTCCGGAGGAGGGCTCTTAATTCAGGGGGGGACTTGAAGTTTCCTAGATGGAGTCGAGCCTGCGCGCATCCACACGTCAGCGTTCACGTGAGCTGCCTTTCAAGAGACTTGCATCTTCTGACCCTTGAAGGGCCTCCTCAACACGTGCAAACACTCGATTCAAGTCGCCGGAGAGCTCGTGTTCGAAGAACCGCAGGACAGTCCAACCTTGACTCGCAAGGACTCGCGTAGCTTCGACATCCCTCGCTTTGTTTCTGCTTAGCTTTCGGAGCCAGAAGTCCGAACGCGTTTTCGGAAGCTCCCCGTGAAGCGGACATCCATGCCAGAAGCAGGAATCTAGGAATACGGCGAGTCTTGCCCCTGGGAAGGCGACGTCTATCTTGTACTGGCCGTAGTGGATCCGGAATCTCAACCCATGTCGCCAAAGAACGGCCCGGACCCGGACTTCCATGCGTGAGTTCTTGCCATGAATTCGAGACATGATTTTCGACCGTTCAGCCGGAGAAAAGACGTCAGTCAGGGGTTCGCCTCGCTGCCGGAGGCATGTCCGGCCTCATATTCTTCGCCCCCCGACAGTCAGGTTCTTATCGGGAATGCCTAATAGTTGGGCGTGCCCCCAACCTTCGTGGACCTCTTTTGCGGCGCTGGTGGGCTCAGTGAGGGTTTCTGGTCCGCGGGGTGGATGCCAGCGCTCGCCGTTGACGCAGATTCAGACTCGATCGAAACCTATCGGTTCAACTTTGGCGAGGTCGCTGTCTGCGCCGACGTCCGGAGATTGGTGTACAAGGGTCTGGACGCCGATGCCGTGATAGCGGGAGTTCCGTGCCAAGGGTTCCTGCCTCTGACGAGACGAAGTCGGCGCCGAGACTTGAGGAACGGGCTTTTCTGGGAAGTCCTCCGTGCCCTCAAGGAGATCAGGCCTGGCATGTTCGCGGTCGAGAACGTGCCGCAGTTCCTAGATTGGTGGTCCTCAGGAGCGCTGATCAGTGGGGCGCGCAAGCTCGGCTACGAGGTTGAGACACGTGTCATGAACGCCTTTGACTATGGCGTTCCGCAAGTTCGGCGTCGTGCCATCCTACTTGGCTCACTGAACGACGAGGTGTCGTGGCCAGTTCCCTTACCTAGTCGGAGAAGGAAGACCGTTCGAGAGGCGATTGGCGATCTCCCCGCGGAGATACCATGGCAAGGAATGGACAGGACGACCCATTGCGGCAGGAAAGTGATGAAGCGAATCGAATCCATCCCCATCGGGGGATCGAGACGAGACATTCCGAAAGGCCTGCTCCCTCCTTGTTGGAGGAGGCACACGACAGGGACAGGGGATGTGATGGGCCGGCTGAGCTGGGACAAACCATCAGTCTCCATAAGGACCGAATTCATCAAACCCGAGAAGGGTAGATATCTCCACCCCGAGGCGAACCGACCAATCACGCTTAGGGAGGGAGCGCGACTTCAATCGTTCAGGGACGGATTTCGTTTCTCTGGGAGCATGACCTCGATTGCCCGTCAGATTGGAAATGCCGTGCCTCCTGAACTCGCTTATGGGATTGCCCAGGCGATGCGGAAATCCCTCTAGGGTTTCCGTCGACGCAAGATTCTCGTGAACTCGCCATATCGATCTCTCACATCGTCTAGCATTTCCGAATATGTCATCATTATCACGGGTGTGGTTCCATACATCGATTGGACCGGTGCCTCGGACTTACCCCCGATCATGTGGGCGCGCATGGGAGTGCTGGGCCGATACTTCCTCAGGATGTCAATGTAGCGACAGATTTGGGCGAAGTCCCCGGACGTTAGTTTGTATGATCCCCGTTTCAACTCAATCAAGAGAACGAGCTTAGTGCGGCTTCTACAGATGAAATCGGGACGATCTCTTTCCACGGCGCCATTCACCCCAAGCTCTCGAAGTAGGAACGTCTTCATCTGCTCGTTGCTAGCCAATGGTACGTAGTCATCGCTCAGCAACCACATGTTGTTCTCGATCACGGGGTGGATTTCCTGCGTTTCGAGGACATCCACCCTTGAGGTCAGTTTTTCGAATTGGTCGATCAACTCCAGGCGCGTGGTAATGTGCTCGGAGAGTTTCCAGAGATCCGCAAGACCATATTGAGCCAGGAGCTTGGTAAACCCTTTCACATCACTGGGATCTGCAGCTAGGAGATCCTTGAGAACGAACATGACTTCATCGAGCGCACGGGACTCAGTGAATGCCTGGATGAACGCGACGATTTCGTCTTCTGTTTCCCATGGCAACTCACGGACGAAACGAGCCGATAGAAGAATGACTTGCTCACGTACTCGTTCGGGGAGTTTCTTGAGGGATCTCTGGACTGCCGGGCTGCGCGCGACGCGCGCTTGTACTCGGGCAGCACGGATTTGTTGAACCGTGCGAGCTATCGATTTCAGCTGGGCAGTTACCCACTGACGTAGCGCCTGGTACGCTGGGCTGGCTTCATTGAAGCCTTCGCGATCTGTGGCGATGGCGAATTCGTCGAGTTTTGATTTGGGGTCGTCAGAATCGAGGAAGTCGGCTCGAATGTCGCCGACGACATAAGCGTAGTTGATCGCCTTCGAGGCACTGGGACCTATGTCGAATGTGCTCCGGGGTTTGACGACCCTCCCTCGCACCCGAATGGAGAAGCCGGGATCGTCAATTGGTTGATCAAGGATCTTGTACCAACCCTTAGCGACGCCGAACCCCTGAATCTTTTCCTCGAGTGGGAATTCCTGTCCTGGCAGTTCCTCGACATCGTAGGCCACGCCGTTGATTTCAACGGCAAACCGCTTCATCCTGCCGAACTCCATTGCTAAGTACCGTCTAAGGTCGGAGGCAGAGACGGGAACGATGTCTTGGTGGAGGGGATACAACTCCACGGTCGTCCCGTTAGAGAGGCCAAGGCGTTCCGTCTCGATCGCGATGTGGTACTCCTCGAGGCTTGTGACTCCTTGGTCGAGGTCTCTCCGGTCGATCTTGAATCTCGATGTTCTCCCCTTCCTTGTCGTTGTGTAGTGCATGGCCGATGCGATTCCAAGACCCGCCAGCTTTCCAATTCCCTTGCTCCCAATCGGGTGACGTCCGCGCCGGGTCTCCCGAACGTCCTTTCTCTTGTTGTATCCAAGGACAAGGAACTTCCCCAAGATGTCCTCAGGGAGCATTCCCTCCCCATTGTCTTCGATTACAATCCTGGCCTGAGGAACTTTCCAATCCGCCGGAAGCCGGACCTCAATGAGGGTCGCGTCTGCATCATATCCGTTGGCGACGAGTTCACCAACGGCTTTCTTGGCATCCTTGTACATCGCAACACTGAAGTGATCAAGCATCCGTGGGTCGATGAGGAATCTCCCCTCCGCGGTCTCCGCTCGGGTTTCGTTTTCACCTTTCTTTGTCAAGAAGTCGCCCCCTATCACGACTCGAACAAGCGATTACGAGGAATTTGGTCGGCCGGAAAGCGAGCCGATTACTAGGTACCCATGCAGCGTGACGGAGACGGAACGGCGGGTCGTCATCCAGAGCGAAATAATCCCGGGGCCGGAGGGCCACCGGCTCTTCCATCATGGCGAGTCCGATTACCGCCAGGCCTCGTAATCCCACGTTTTGCCTCAAGGGCGATGTAGGATTTAGAAGGGCGCCTTGAAGCTTCGCACATGGAACGTCTGTGTCTTATCCCGAAATTACTTCCTCCATACAACCGGATACGCACGCATGAGGGGGAGGCTGACCTGGGAGGAGACCGCGGATTCGGCGAGGCGCGAGGCGTCGCCGACGGCCACCGCGCACGTCCTCACACACACGGAACGGTGCTCCGTGGACAAGTCACTCCTCACCGGTGCTCGTCGCGCACAAATCCCTCTCGACGATGGGTGGGACTCCTAGTCGACCCAGGTCGTTAGCTGACGTCAGTCGTTAGTTGCCGTCTCCCGGAGTATCGACCCTAACCGAGAAATAGGGTGGATGAGTGGAGCGGGACTCGGCCAGGACCACCTCTGGGACAACGCGTGGTTCATCTGGCATGAATTCGGCCATGGGAAAGGGTTATGTCCTCCCGCTAATTGCTAGGGGTCCCAAGTATGACTTCCTCATTTCAAGTTGTAAAGGAAGCGCATCGCGCTGTACTGGAGCTCTTCATCGTACTTCTGACTTCGGGACTCTTGGGCTGGGTCTCCATGTCGATACTGGGCGTCGGAACTTCCTGGCTAATCGCGATTTGCGTCTTGGGGTACATTAGCGCCCTGATCACGGACGCGGTAGCTACATGGCGGGGCGTGTACCAGGTCGGTACATTAGGGCTGATAATCTTGACATTCATTCACCCAATCGTCGCCACTCTCGCGGCGCGTGCTTTGGGGATCTCCTATGAAGGTGCCACGTTGGTCGGGCTAGGGGCGTTGTTCTTCGTGGGGACGTTCGTGGCCTTCGAGAGGATGTTTGACACTGCTCGCGGGCTGTTGATAGCTTTCCGCGGGCTCAGACCCAGCGGCAACCAAAACGAAGCAATGGTCGTCGCTGTCGTGCCCTCTGGGGTCCGAGATGGCTTTGCCGATGAGTTCTTGGAAGAACGAATCGAGAAGGAATCCGGAAATGCCTTGAGGGGCACCAGTGAACCGGTAAAGGCTAGGAGGCCCGGCCTCAAGCTAGACTTCCGCCTTGCGAAGGTAAGTAAGGGCATCTCTGAGTCCGAAATCTTGTACCGTGTGCGTGAAGGCATCGTGGAAGTACTTTGCATGCCTGAAGACGGCATCGTTGTGCGCTTCGAGGAAGGGAAGAAGGCCGCACAAGAACTGAACTTCGTCCTGAGGCATCTTTATCACTTCCAACAGCCGGATGACCAGCAGCTCACTCGGAGCCAAGAACAAGTCCGAAACGCCTTCCAGAGTCTCGCGAAGCCACTCTTGGCTGTCCGGGCACGAACTGTGGTGGGATATGTCATGGCAGTCTTCCTGATCTGCATTCTTGTGGCTGCGACGCTAAACCTCAATCAGATCCTGAATTGGCTTCCCGGCGCAGGCCCAACTCTAGGAGCGATCGCGTCAATCATTGTAATAGTTGGAGCATTTTACGTGGGGTTGCGCCGGATTGGGCAATGGTATCGGAGCGAGCGCAAGCTATGAACCAGAGTTACGGTCCAACGGAAGTCGTTTCCAAAGCGAAAAGACCGGGTAGCAGTCAGTGGCACCCGCAAGACGTAATCGCTTGAAGGCGAACGAGAAAGTTCAGAACGCAAGAAACTCTATTCGGGCCACCAAGTACCTCTCAGGCCACGTGCTCTCAATGTTCGCCGAAAGTGAAACGCGGCCAACGAGTCGAACCCGTCCGGGTCGATTTCTTGCTCAAGCGCCTCCTCGACGAGCCGTCTGTTCGACCCGCGGACGTGGAACGATTCGCCGTACACGTGATCGGGCCGGATTCCTTCGAGCTCCGCCGCCATGGCCTCCAGGTCGCTCCGGAAGTCCGGGCGCGCCGCCACCGGCGGAAAGATCGGCGCGAGGATTACGCCCACATGCAACCCCGCCCTCTTCGCCTTCCGGAGCAACTCGAACCGCCGCTCTGGCGGTGGAACTCGCGGCTCGATGAGCCGCGCGAATTCGCGATTGGAGGTGGCGATTGAGACCTGGAGCCGGACCTGGTCGCGGTACTCCTGCAGCAGCGGCAGGTCCCTCAAAACCAGCATAGACCGCGTTTGGATGCACAGGCGAACGCCCGCGGGCAGCGCGTGTTCCAGCATCTTACGTGCTGCCAACGCGAGCTTCGGGAGGTACGGGTCGTGGGTGGAACTCATCATTACCTCCTTCCCGCGCCACCGGTGCCACGGCGTCCGTTCGATCGCCTCGTCGAGGTTCTCAGGGATGAGGAGGTAATCACCCCATCGCTGGAGCACGGCGGTTCCGAAGCGGTTGACGCCCCATCGTTTGTGGATCGAGTCAACGTAACAAAAAAGGGCACGCATGGGTGCAGCCGACAGCGAAGTTCAGGTTCCAGCCCTGAGATAGATCCTTGCCGACGCCGCCGTTCTCCTTGCTTGTCAACTTCGATGGCCGGATTAACGGTGGGGAGCAGTGGTATGTCCCTTCTACGACGGTCGACGGGACCCTCACGAGCGGCGCGAGCTGTCCCTGGGGCACCGTCTCCGGAAGCCTCTGGGCTCCATAAGGCTTTGGCGCTTGAGTCGCCTCCAGCACGCAGCTCATCCTCCGCCAACGGACTGGCGAGAGGTCGGTTGACACTTAGCGGCACAGAGGTAGGCGAAAGTGCACGCGGGAAGCCGATGAGGTACCCGGCTCCCTCACCGCACCGCCTTTTTTTCGTGCGGGTCGTTCCTTCGTGGACGCCACGGTTCAAATAACCGAAGTCCTTCTTGCCCCCGTGGTCAAGTATCAGCGCCGGAAGAAACTCAAGCTAACGCGAGCGGGTCGACGTCGTGCGCGGCGCAGGCATCGGTGACGATCGACGGACCGATGGTCAATACGGGAGGACACCATCGTCGGTAGAATGTTCTCTCACGTGACGGTACCCTTCGCTTCACGGAACCTCCCTTGGAATCCGGCACCCCACTCACAACTATACACTCACAACTATATCGCGAGCGAGGTTCGGACTCTGCCCGCAATGACCGGTCGACACAGAGCCCCGCTCATGATTATGTTGTTCCTCGGGTTATTCATCCTCCACATTTGGCTCCTCGAGCGGACGCTGGCGAGGGGGGACGTGCTGATCTCCATCTTGCTGGCGGTCGCCATCGCGCTTTTCCTGCAACGCCTCGTGCATTACGCCAGGCTCTCGAAGCGTCCTCGCCCGGAACCCGTACGACGAGACGCGCACCTCGAGCTGCTCCATGTCCGCAAGAGGACGCTTGGATTCATCACCCTCACCGCGATGCACGCATTCGTCCTCTGGCGATTCGTGGGAACGGAGGAGTTGTGGATCGTCGTTCTGCTCGCGGCGTCGATGGCGCTCTTCCTCTACAGGACTGCGGCGTATACTCGACGGTATGTGGCCTTCGCCATCCCGTATTAGAGCGGGTAGTCGCCGAGGGGAGCGTAGCCTGACACAGAATCATCGTCCGTCGACAGACGGTGAGAGAACGGTTCGCGTGCATTCCGGCTTCACGCGAGCCGCGCCGCATACTCCTTCGCGAAATACGTGAGGACGAAGTCGGCCCCGGCCCGCTTGATCGCGGTCAGGCTCTCCAGGACTGCGGCCTCCTCGTCGAGCGATCCGTGGGCGCCCGCCGTCTTCAGGGCTGCATACTCCCCGCTCACCTGGAACGCCGCAAGCGGCGCGTCCGCCTCCCGGCGGAGGGTCGCGAGGATGTCGAGGTAAGGCATCGCGGGCTTCACCATCAGCACGTCCGCGCCCTCCGCGAGGTCGAGACGCGCCTCCCGGAGCGCCTGCACCGCGGACCCGGGATCCATCTGGTGGCTCCTCCGGTCCCCGAACTTCGGCGCGCCCTCCGCGGCCTCCCGGAACGGTCCGTAGAACGCGGACGCGTACTTCACCTCGTACGGGTGTGCGTGGCCGAGGATGAGCGGCCCGAACGCCATGCAGCAGTCGATGTAGCGATTCCCGTCGACATCGTACACGTACGCTCCCCGACCTCGGTGGAAGAAACGGGGGTAGGGGGCGAACGCACGAACCGGGCTGGAGACGCCGCCGGGAAAGAGCGAACGCGCCTGGCGATAGAGACGCCGGGACCTGTGGGTCTGCACGGAGAAGCCATCTTCCGATTCACGTTAAACGTTTGTCGCAAGGACAAAAGAGCGCGACGAGGTGCACGCACGGCGCAATCGCCCCGTCTCGGCGAGTTTGCTCACGGAGGTTCCGGTTCGGGCGGGGCCTCCCGCGATGGTCTCCCCCGGGCGATGAGATCCTGTCACGCAGGAAATATCAGGGTGAGGCGAATCCTCGCCGAGCGTTGGGGCCGCTCCTCCGGGGCCTTCGGCGGCCTTCCCTCGTCCGGGTATCTGGGAGTTCCAAAGTCTCCTTTATGTGGCGTCCCAAACTCGACGGGTCCGTGCCGCGGTCCGACTTGAGCCTACTTCCTCCCTCCTCGGAAGAGCCGTGGTGGGGGTCGGCCTGAGTGGCGGTAGAGGTGTGGGTCTGGGGGGGCTTCATCGCCTTCATCGTCGCCATGCTCCTCCTCGATCTCCTCGTCTTCCATCGCCGCGCTCACGTCGTCAGCGTCCGGGAGGCCCTCGCGTGGACCACGTTCTGGATCGTCCTAGCGGTAGCCTTCGGCATCGGGGTGTGGCTCTGGCAAGGGCAGGAGAAGGGCCTGGAGTACCTTACTGGATACGTCATCGAGAAGTCCCTCAGCGTCGACAACCTCTTCGTCTTCCTCCTCATCTTCTCCTACTTCTCCGTGCCGAAGCGGGACGAGCACAAGGTCCTCTTCTGGGGGATCCTCGGGGCCCTTGTCTTCCGCGTCATCTTCATCTTCCTCGGCGTGGCGCTCATCGAGCGGTTCCACTGGGTCCTGTACATCTTCGGGGGCGTCCTCGTTTTCACCGCGGTGCGGTTGGTCGTCCTCCGGGAACGGGAGGTCCACCCCGAGCGGAACCCGGTCCTCCGCTTATTCCGGAAGTTCGTGCCGATCACCCCTGACTACAGAGAGGACAAGTTCCTCGTCCGGTGGAAAGGCAGGTGGTTCGCCACGCCGCTCCTCGTGGTCCTCCTCGTCGTGGAGACCACGGACATCATCTTCGCCGTCGATTCCATCCCGGCGATCTTCGCCATCACCGTGGACCCCTTCATCATCTTCACGTCCAACGCGTTCGCCATCCTGGGACTACGAGCGCTCTATTTCGCCCTCGAGAATGTCTTGCAGCGCCTCCGTTACCTCCACTACGGACTCGCTGCGGTGCTCGCCTTCGTGGGAGCGAAGATCCTAGTGTCGGACTTCTACAAGGTGCCCGTGGAGTACGCCCTCGGTGTCGTAGGGCTCGTCCTCCTGATCACGATCGTGGTGTCGCTTCGGAGGTCGCGTCCTCAGGCCCGGTCGGCCAAGAGTGTCCCACAGCTACCTCCAGACATCGATCCCCCTGGGCCGCAATCCATGAAGGAGCGACGGAACCAGCCCCCTTCGCACGAGCCCGGAGGTGCCGAACGCACGGAGTCCTCCAAGGAAAAGTGAGATACTAAGCGGGAGCTGCACTCTGTGCCGGAACGAACGCCCGCCAGGCCCGTTCGCTTCGTTGCTCCAGAATTGAGTGCCCGGGCCACGCACAATTGGCCCGCGTTAACGTGAGAAAGTAGGTTCCGGGTGACTTTCGCCATGCGAAAGAAAGGGGTCGCCTATGCAGGCCGGGGAACTTGGGTCTTCCCACGCTATCTTCAATGCCCTCCGGCGGATGGCGTCAAGGACGGTCCCGAGAGCGCGAGCGGTGATAGACTGTGTGTGCCGACACACGCCCCAGAGACGTACGAGTACGGGACATGTTTAGGATCGACAGGACCCTTCCGATCGTCGCGGACCCGGATAGCTCATTACTCGAAGTGCTTCGGCGCTTTGCGCAGCATGCGGACGTTCGCGGAGTATTCGTAGTCGATAGGGATCGGAGGCTTGTGGGGGTGCTCACGCGACAGGACTTGCTCGCCTGGGCAGGCGTTACCTTGGGATCCGAGTGGTTCGTGCGGCGGTTTCCTGCGGCGCGGCTCACCCGTCTGGCCCGCGCGGAGACGGTGAGAGCCGCCTGCCGACCGGACAGCCACCTGACGGGCGTTCGTCCAGACGAGGCGATCGACGTCGCCTTGGCGGACATGGTCGATTTCGACCTCATCGATGTCCCCGTGGTCGACGAACGGGGCCGCCTCGTGGGTGACATCCGCCTCACCGAAGTGCTCGCGAAAGCGGTGGAAATCGCTGAAGACGCCGCGAGTGTCTCGCGAACGTGATCGGAAGGTCGTCGTGCCCTGGGAAACCGTAAGCGAGCTCGTCTGCGTCGCCCTCAGTAGTTGCCTCGCCTTCTCCCTCTGGAATGGCTTAACGGACGCCGCCTACTCGTTTTCCACGATCATCGCGACGCGCGTCCTGACCCCGTTGCGCGCCGCGGCCCCCGGGCTGCCCATTCTTTCGGAACCCGCAGAACTACATGTCCGCAGGTGGTTTGTGGGATACGCGCATCACCTCGTCGACGTGCATCGCAAGAAGTGATTCGCGGTCTCGTCGCGCGCGTGCGGCGGCACGAGCTTTCGCCTGATGGGCTTCGCGTACTCTCGTTGATGGGGCGGTCCCGGTTGGAAGCCTGTTTCCGTGCATTCGAGAATCCACTGGGAAGTGGGACAGTCGAGCGTACTGGTGGTTCGGTCAACCACTTAGTGTGCTCGAGCAATGCTGAAAAATGCGATTTGGGATCCAACTGATGACATGGCGGTGAAGCGATTGTCCCTTGCTGGTGCTCAGGGGTTTCGGTTTTCAATGTGAGGCCGCCATGGTCGCGGCGTCGTGCGGCCCGGATGCGAGCGGATCCACAAAACTCAGACCCGAGCGGTCAGTGACATGGACCGGACATCGCGGAGCCAGCCATATAGGACTGCATCTCACGGCACTGCGCGGGCGACATTCCCATCGGGTCGCAGAACGCATGGGATCCCATCCTCGTTTCCTGGGAGCACTGGGCGTGTCCTGTCGACATCGTCGGGTGCATTCCCGCACAGTCCGCCGATGAACCGCCGCCCATCATGGCGCCGGGCGGTCCCGCCATCAACGCGAATGTGCCGATGCCGCCGCCCACGAGGACTAGTAACGCCACTCCAAGGGTTGCGCCGTTCATGGTCTCCCGCGGACCTCGTGCACCCTCCGTCTATACGTGGGTTTCGCAAGGAACGTACATACCGCGTGGCCCCGCCGCCACCCATCTCCCATGTCGCCGCACGGGGAAAAGGGGATCGCGAGGACCTAGGCCAGCACGACCGTCAGGACCCCCACGACGACCATGGCAGCGCCGGAGAACTGGCGGATCCTGTCCGTGTGGCGGCGCTCCCACGAGGTCGTGCGCCGCGCGAGGGCCTTGTTCGAGACCACGAGGAGCATGAGGACGAGGGGCAGCACGAACGCGACGTTGTAGAGGTACAGGTAGCCGAGCCCCTCCCAGTACGTCGTCTGCGCCGCCAAGAGACCGAGGACCGCGACGTAGATCCCGCCCGAGCACGGGAACGTGCACAACCCGACGAGGAACCCCGCGCCGGCGGCCGCGGGCTGGGTGCCGCGGAGCATCTGCGCGCGGATGCGTTTCCACGCGAAGGCCGGCGTGTGGAACGGGTTCGGGAGCTTCGGAACCAGGGGCTGGAGGAGCACGAAGGCCCCAAGGGCGATCACGAAGCCGCCCGCGACCCGCGCGATCAGATGGGGGTCCTCCGCCACGGTGATCGCAAGGAGGAGACCGAGGCCGATCAGGAGGTAGGCGAGGAACACGGCGAAGATGTACAGGAGGCCGATGCGGGCGACCTCCGAGCGCGGTCGACGGGACACGAAGAGGAGCGAGACGAAGAACAGAAGGACGGCGAACGCGCACGGGTTCAGACCGTCCACGAAGCCGGTCGCCAGGACGAGCGGCAGCATCGCGGGGGTCTCGCGGGTTCCCCCGCCGTTCGCCTCGTAATAGGCGGCGTACACGGACAGTGGCGTATCGATCGGATAGTGCTGCGGCTCCCCGTCGAACGCCCAGGCCCCGTAAGCCACGACGCCTCCCATGGAGTCCTGGTGGACGAGTAGGCGCTCTGATCGGACCGCAAGTGAGAGGGATTCGCGGACGAGGGAGGCGGGCACATGCCCCTCGAACACGGTGAGTCGCGTGTCCCTCACGAACGTGGCGAGGTGGCTCTGGAGGTCGAAGGGGATCCCGAGGCCGTCGTTCACCCCGCGGAGCTCCTGGCGGTACACGGGCTCGTTGATGTAGTCCTTGACGACGACGGGCGTGACGTTCGCCGCGGAGAGCGCCGGGAGGAGCTCGTCGCGGAGGTACGTCGCGCAGTCCGAGCACGCCTCGTTGTAGTACACGGTGCCGCCGATGGGGACGGACACCGGAGGCGGCGTGCCGACTCGAAAGGAGGCCGCGAGGGAAGCGGTCGCGAGGATTCCGCCGATTGCCAGCGCGATGGCCAGGAACTGCCTCCAACTCCCGATCGGGCCCTTCGGGACGTGGGGCTCCGCACTCCCCTCGTGGCAATGGGGCATGTCAACCCTCGGTGACCCGGATCCGGAATTCGAACTCCGGGTTCTCCGGGTCGTCCGTCCGGACGAACACGGACCGCTCGCCGACGAAGAGGTCCGGATGCGCCGTGGCGTCGTACAGGACGACGAGGCTCGCGGTCACACCCGGCGCGATCCGACGGGTCCACGAGGGGTTGTCGTGCATCCCGAAGTGCGGGCTCTCCACCCCGCCGATCACGAAGTGCGCGGACGTGCATCCGCAAGACGTCCACACGCCGAGCAGGGAAAGGGTTCCGTCCCCCACGTTCGTGAGCGTGAACGTGTGCTCGACGACAGCCTGGGGTACGGCGCCGAAGTCGTAGTAGGCGTGGTCGGCAGAGACCCGACCCGGGCTGCGCATCTGCGATACGGCGAAGTACACGCCGGACGCGACGAGGGCCGCGACGAGGACTGCCCCAAGTAGCACCCAGGGAACGCGCATCCCGTGTTCCCGGCTGGGGTTGGCGATCCCTAACTTCCCGTACTTCCTCCGCGGAACCTCGGGATGGAGTCGGGCCATGTGACCCCCAAGATTAGCTTCCTTGATTGGAAGCCCGCACGTTGGACAGCG
>CAYNEM010000005.1:74479-145706 GCA_964396265.1 uncultured Methanomassiliicoccales archaeon | reverse complement strand
GGCTGTACACGTACGGGAAGGTCATCACGGGCCACGTCGACCCGATCGAGAAGAAACCTGTGACGCACTACCGGCCCGGATCGAAGATCTTCAGCATCGCGACGACCGGCTGTAATTGGCTCTGCCATCCCGCGGGGACGCCCATTCTGATGGCGGACGGGTCGAAAAAGCCCGTTGAGGAGGTCCAGATCGGCGACCGCCTTTGGTCCTATGATGTCGATGGTGGATACCAGATTCTACCGAACATCGTGACGCATGCGGGTCGCCGTAAGGACCGGATTCTGCGGATTAGGACAGGTGCGCGAGGCAGCGGAATCCTCGAAGCGACTCCTCAGCACCCCGTTCTAACGCGTCGAGGCTGGACATTGGCGAGAGATGTGCGCCGCGGCGATGAGATTCTCAAGGTCTGGTACCAGAACACGGAAGTGTGGCGGGCAAACCGCGCTGCTTCGATGCCATCTGCGGATTTCGCGTGTGGGGTTTGCGGCGAGACCGTCGTCGGACTGGCGGCCTGGAACCGCCATCGCGGGGCGTGCTATACGAAGGATGCGGAGTTCTCGGAGGCTGAACGGCTCGCCCGGTCAGAGCGCATGCGGACCCACAACCCAATGCGGAACCCCGAGGTCGCTCGGCGGGCCCTCGCTACGAGCCGCGCGCGCTACGAGGTCGATCCAAGTCATGGCTGGCACAGGAACCTAACCCGTCTTGCGGCGTGGCGACACCGTCATCCGTCGAAAGGTCAGGAACGTCTGTACCAGATCTTAGACGAGTTGCGAGTCACACACGAGAAGGAGTATCGCATCCAACCGGAGGTGCGCCTCGACGGCTCAAAGAAGTACTACGTGGCTGATGCCGCCCTCCCAGATACTCGAGTTGACATTGAAGTCGACGGGTTTTGGCACGTAAAGTCAGAGAGCGTAAGGCGCTCAGACCGACTCCGCGACGCGACCCTCGGGGCGAACGGATGGCGGGTCGTTCGAATATGGAGCGGGGACCTGTTCCGTCACGAAGAGTCCGTTCGGGATTTGCTTGACGAAGCGACGGCTCCGGTTCTTCGGACGAACAAGAAGATGTGGCTCCCCGTTCACTCCGTCACACAGACAGATCGAATCGAGACGGTCTACAGCTTCGAGTGCATTCCCAACCACAACTACGTGGCAAACGGCGTCGTCGTCCATAACTGCAGGTACTGTCAGAACTACGACATCTCCCAGCGGCGGAAGATCGAGGGCATCGACGCGCAGCCGGAGGACATCGTCCGCATGACGCTCGAGCAGGGGTGCCAGGGCCTCGCGTACACGTACAACCAGCCGACGATCTTCATCGAGTTCGCGCGAGACATCGGCATCCTCGCGCGGAAGGCCGGGCTCATCAACATCTTCGTCTCGAACGGGTACGACACGCCGGAGGTCGTCGAGCAGATGAAGCCGTTCCTCGACTGCATCACGGTCGACTTCAAGGGGAGCGGCGAGACGCAGTTCGTCCGCAAGTACATCTCGATCCCGAACGCGGACCCGATCTTCCAGACGTTGAAGGACATCCGGGACCGTACGAAGATCCACACGGAGATCACGGACCTCATCGTGCCGCAGGTCGGCGACAATATCGACGCCGCCAAAGTCCTGTCGAAGTTCGTCTACGACGAGCTCGGGCCCGACACGCCGATTCACTTCCTGCGGTTCCACCCGGACTACAAGATGATGGACCTGCCATGGACGCCCGTGGAGACGCTCGAGAAGCACTGTCAGGTCGCCAAGGAGGCCGGCCTCCGGTACGTCTACATCGGGAACGTCCCCGGCCATCCGTTGGAGCATACGTACTGCCCCGAGTGCGGCGCGATCGCGGTCCGGCGGTACGGGTTCGACATCACCGGATGGGAGCTCACGAAGGACAACCGCTGCAAGAAGTGCGACTACAAGCTCCCGATCATCGGCTCGCTGGAGAGGACCGTCAAGGACGAGCGGTACTACAGCGTCTTGTCGCATCGGTAGCCGGAAGGTTTTCAAACCCCACCGCCTTCGGCCCCACTGCGCGCGGATAGTCTAGCTGGTAGGACATAAGCTTGCCAAGCTTATAGCCCGGGTTCAAATCCCGGTCCGCGCACTTTGGACCGCCCGGGCGACGACTCAAAGGAGCCGCCGGACCGCGGACCGAACCCCGTATATAGGGCGGCTCGCATGGCCGCCCCCCGATGCGCCTCGACGACCTGGGGGAGCGCGGCGCGATCGAGGTCCTGAAGCGGATTTTCGACCGCGGCCATCCGATCGGCATCGGGGACGATTGCGCCCTCGTGGACTGGGGCGATCAGTATCTCCTCATCACCACGGACATGGTCAGCCAGCGGGCTCACCTGCCGCCGACCGCGACCGCATACCAGATCGGATGGTTCCTCGTCGCGTCCAACCTCAGCGACGTCGCGGCCATGGGCGGCTACCCCCTCGGGTTCGTCGCCGCGCTCGCGCTCCCGCGGAGCATGGACGTGAACTACCTGCGGGAGCTCGCGCGCGGGATGGACGAGTGCGCGAAGGAGTTCGGGATCGCGATCCTCGGCGGCGACACGAAGGAGGCGGGAGAGATGACGCTCGCAGGGACCGCGTTCGGCCGCGTGCGCAAGGACCGCGTCCTCCTCCGCACAGGCGCGAAGCCCGGGGATGCGGTCGTCGTGACGGGCGACCTGGGGCGCGCGGGCTGGGGCGCCCGCCAGATCCGCGCCGCCGTCGACGTCGTCCGCGCCACGGAGCTCCTCGTGCGTCCGAAGCCCCGCGTCGAGGAGGGAAAGCTGTTCGCGGAGAGCGGCGCGGTGACCAGCTGCATGGACATCAGCGACGGTCTCGGGGCCACGCTTGCCCAGATGTCGTCCCTCGCCCATGTCGCCTTCGAGATCGACTGGGGGAAGCTGCCGCTGTACCGCGAGCTCAAGAACCTCCCTGTGGACGATCAGCACGAGCTTGCGGCCTACTGGGGCGGCGACTACGAACTGGTGGCGACCGTGAGGCGCGAGAAGGTGGACGAGCTCACGCGCGTGTTCCAGGAGAAGCGCCATGCGCTTGCCGTGTGCGGCCGCGTCCTGCCCCCCGGCCCCAACGTGCTCATCGTGGACGGGAAGAAGGGGACCCTCCATCCGCGCGGGTGGGAGCACTTCCGGAGCGTCCCGATCACGCGCTGAGCGCGCCCCGCTCAATGATCGCCTTGCCGTCAATCTCGACGGTCGCCTTCGTGAACAGCGCCTCAACGCGGACGCTGCACCGGACGTTGCCGCCGTATGCCGCGTTGTCCCCGAACCCGATGTGGACCGCGCCGAGGGCCTTCGTGGCCTCGAGGAAGTTGTCCGTGACGCGGGCGTTCGCGTTGAGGCCGAGGCCGACGGTGCCGAACGCGCGCCCGTCGCGGCCGCCCCGGTTCATCTCGTGCACGGCACTGGCGGCGCCGGTCACCTTCGACGCATATCCCTCTTTCACCACGACGGTCACGGCCTCGGGTGCGCGTTCGTGGAACCAGCCGTCGATCACGAGCCGTCCATCCGCGCTCCCCTCCACCGGCGCGACGAAGATCTCCCCCGCAGGGAGCGTCGTGGTCTCGGACTTGCGGTGGCACACGCCCGTGTCCCCTGTGATCCAGTCCCGCCGCGTGACGTTGAAGGTCACGTCCGTCCCCATCTCGCTCGTCAATCGGACGGTCTTTGCGTTCCGCACGCGGCGCTCGAGGCGACGCATGGTCTTCTGGATCTCAAGATAATCGGCGGTCAACGCGCCCTCCGCGAGCATGTCCTCCGTGACGCCTGGCAGGGACGCGACGCGCGCGTCGGCCCGGTTCGCGGTCCGGCGCGCGGCGGTGTGCGTCAGGCTCTGGCTCGTGGCGAGGATCACGACGTCGCAGTCGGCCATCATGCGCGCAAGCTGTTCCGGCGGCTCCTCCCCGGGCCTCTCCGCGGTGGGGATGACGGCGAGGACGACATGGGCCTTCGCGCCGAGGGCGGCATCGAACAACGCCTCGCCGACCGCGCGCGTCTTGGCGTCCGCGACGACGACCACCTTCTCGCCCTCCCTTACCGCGAGGCAGGTCCCGATGATGCGGAGCGCACCGACCTCCGTCCCCATCGCGGCCGCGAACCACGAGGGCCGCCTTAAGGATTCCCGAAGGCGGGCCCGGCCCGACGAATCGTTAAATACGCCGGGCCAAATCGCGCCGCGTGCCCACCGCCGCCGACGAACTTCGTCGCCTGCTCGCGGAGTTCAACCAGCAGAACGGTGCGGACCTGTCCATGGTCCTGACGCGCACGGGGTCGTCGATCGCCCATGCCAGCTCCGGGGACTTCAATGTGGACACGTTCGCCAGCCTCGCGGCGACGTTGATGAACGCGGCGGAGGTCATGTACTCCGGCTTGGGCCGTCCCGCGCCATCGCGGATCCTTATCGAGTCCGACACGGCGTCGCTGATTGCGTCCAGTTTGGGGACGAAGGCGATGTTCGTGGCCCTGGGGATGGACCGCGAGAGGATCCTTGCCGGCATGGACACCATCACCGTCGGCATCCGGTCGGTCCTGGCGGTCAAGGCGTAGGTCCGACCGGTGGACTGGCGCCCCTGAACAGGCGACCCAGGACGGCATCGCGGAATCGGCGGTAGGAGTCGCGCGTCGCGAGCCGTTCGAATCCGACGGCCCACGCGATCCCAAGAACCGCACCGCCAAGCACGTCCGAAGGCCAGTGCGCTCCGACGTAGATCCGGGACAGGCCCATCACGCTCGCATACGCGAGCAAAGGGGCCCCCCACCGCCAATCCCTGAAGCGCAGGGCCACGAACGCGGCCGCCACGAAGGCACGAGTGGTGTGACCGCTGGGGAACGAGAGATCGGAGCGGTCGTCGAAAGGGGCCTCGAGAACGGTCCCGATGCTCTCCGGCCGGTGAACCGCGAAGGCGAGCTTCAGGAGGAATGCGCTGGCCTCTGCCAGGGTGAGCACGAGGACGAAATCGATCGCCTCCGCCCGCCGTCCCCGGAACCAGAGCGGGAGCGCCCACAGAAACGTGAGCGGGAACAGGCCCGCGACGGCGAATGCGACCATCACGGGATCGAGCAGAGGGTTGCCCGCCCCGTTGAGGGCGAGGAACACGTCCTCGTTCAGGCCCACTGCCGCGGGAAGATGCGCGCGGAGTAAGTATTTTCCGGAGCCCGCCTTGCGCGGCGCGTGGCGGAACCGCGCGTCGTGTTCGACCTGCTCCTCGCCCGGTTCGGGAGGCAGCGCTGGTGGCCCGCCAAGAGTCCGTTCGAGGTGATCGTCGGGGCCCTCCTCATGGCCCAGACGTCATGGCGGAACGTCGAGGTGGCAATCGGCAACCT
This sequence comes from uncultured Methanomassiliicoccales archaeon, assembly GCA_964396265.1. Taxonomy (GTDB): domain Archaea; phylum Thermoplasmatota; class Thermoplasmata; order RBG-16-68-12; family EA-27; genus EA-27. The sequence goes on along the minus strand of CAYNEM010000005.1, from coordinate 140,371 downwards.
GGATCGAGCGGGGCTGCTCGACCCGCGCGCATTGGCGGCGGCCTCTCTCGCTACGATTCGCACCCTCGTCCGGCCGGCGGGCCTTTACCGTCGCAAGCCCGGACGGCTGAAGTCCTTCTGCCGGCATCTCCTCCGTGTCTCAGATGGGGACCTGGACCGGTTCTTCGCACGGGACTTGGAGGCGGTGCGCGGTGAGTTGCTGGGGCTCGAAGGGATCGGTCCGGAGACCGCGGATTCGATCCTGCTGTATGCGGCACGGTTCCCCACCTTCGTCGTGGACGCGTACACGGTCCGCATCGGGCAGCGGCTCGGCTGGTTCGCCACCGGCCGATACGACACGGTCAAGGGCTTCTTCGAGTCCCACCTCGCGCGCGACCTCGCCGCCTATCGAGAGTACCACGCCCTCCTCGTCGCCCACGGCAAGGAGATCTGCAGGCCGAAGCCGCGGTGCGACGTCTGTCCGCTCCAAGACGCGTGCGCGTATTCTCGCGAACGACAACGACGCCGACCCGTCGCTACGCTCAAATAGAGGTATAACGCCGCACCGAACTTTGTGTCTACCCCCTGGCGCATCCATGCCTAGGAATTGGAGGGAAACGGGTGGCCTTACCGAACATGACGATCGGGGAGCGCATCATCGTGCACCTGTCCCAGTACGTCCGGCGGCAGGACGCGTTCGTGTGTCCGCCGGGGATGTCCCAGGCAGGGATCGCAGCCTCGCTGGGGATCACGCGCGCGCACGCGGCGATTGAGCTGAGGCGCCAGATGGACGTCGGACGCGTCGCGGTCCGGATCGCGCACGTGACCGGGGCGCCGACACGGCGGAAAGTCTACGCGCTGACCCCCCGGGGCCTGGGTATCGTTCATTCGGTGCGCGGCCGCGTTTTCCGCGTCACCCGAGTGCTCTGTCTGCCCGAGGGTCGGACGGAGTCGATGGAGGGAGGGCGGGCTCTCGAGACGCTTCGGCGTTACGGAATCCCCGAGGGCCGTGCGCTCTTCTTGTTGCTCACCCTCGACCGCATTGATGTGGAGAAGGCGGCCCAGCGAGATTCGCCGCAGGACGGGCATGCTAGGGTCAGCGTCGAGGCGAGGGCGATGGAAACGTTCCGACGGACGTTCGTGCAGCCGGTCGCGTGGCAGCTCGAGGTCGTCCTCGGGCCACCGAATGTGCCGCCGTTCCCCGCCGCGGCGTAGTGACAGGTGGATTTGAAAGCTGCACAAATCTATTTATATGAACCTATAGATGTCGCGCCGCCGTGAGCCCCCCTCGCGGCTCAGAAGGGATGAGCGGAGCATGACCATACTGGGTAGACCATCGAGAGCCTTGGCAGTACTATTGGCATTTGCGATTGTCGGCGGGAGCTTGCTCATGGTGTCGCGCGACGCCCAAGCCCCGTACCGTGGCCTCGACGTCACGTTCGGGCAGTATTCGAACCCGGGCCTTGTGAGGCACCCGTACGTGTACGTCCCCGGCGAGACGATCCGTTTTACGGTCAACGCGAACGCGGGCGAGGTGTACGATGCGATCGTCGTCGTGCGGAATCCGACCGGAGGTCGCCCATGGCAGGTCCTGCAGGTCTACTCGGACTTCGTGATCCCCGCGGCGGACCTGATCACGCTCGAGTTCGACGTCCCCGCGAACCTTGCGGACGGGGACGACTACGAGATCGACATCGGCACCTCGGCCTATATCGAGAACAATCAGCTCGCCGGCTGGCTCGACTTCCAGCGGTTCGCGGTCCAGGAATACGTCCTCCAGATCGAGGTGGACCGACCGGCCTACATCGGCGGCGACGACGTCATCATGACGTGGACGGCGAACCGTCTGCGGGACGGCTCGTTGGCACCGAGCGGCAGCGGGCAGATCTGGGTCTACAACACGAACGGGGACGACCTTCGGACGAACCCATTCACCTTCACCGCCTCGTCCGGAAGCAACACGTTCCGGCTGAATGACCTGGCGGACCCGAATTTCGACGCCATCGTGGAGGGCTGGTTCAACAGCACGGGTGCGACCGTGTATCGGTTCCAGTGGACGTGCGTGGGGCTGTCCGTGTCCTACGCCGTGCGGAACATTGGCGTGTGCCCGCTCTCGTTCACGATCGACAATCTGGGCGTCATCGTCAATGTCGGGGCGGGCCAGTACCCGCCTGGGGGCATCGTGACCGTCAACGTGCACACCGTCGTCACGAACAACCAGCCGAACCCCTTCCCTTGGGATCCCCCGGAACCCAACATCCTCGTCTCCATCGCCGTCTGGGACATCACGGGCACGCCGACGAACGAGACCCAGTACGCGGCCGCGGGCATGCAGACGGACGCGCACGGCGACCTCACGTACCTCTTCCAGCTCGACCTCGGGATCCAGGACGCCTCCCTGTTCGAGGTGCGCGCGAACGGAAGCCATTCGAACACCCTCTGGCGGTGGGGGGACACGGATACCTTCTCCGTCCGCGATGCGGCGGCCCTCACCCTGGAACTCCAGTTCGACCGAAACCAGTACCAGGCGGGCGACACTGTGAACGTCCAGGCGCTCGCGTCCGGCCAAGGCACTGCGACCCTCTCGTACATCTTCCAGGTGCGGGACACGACGAGCGGGGCCTGCACGATCGCCTTCCCCGACGGGGGCCTCCTCGCGACGTCCACACAGGCGTCTCCGACGTACATGTACGCGATCGACAACAACTTCGCCGGGACGATCTGCTTCCGCGTGACCGCAGACGACGGCCAGGGGAACCAGGCGATGAGCGCCCGCGCGTTCAGCGTCGTCTTCGGCTGGCTCCTCGTGAACGCCGATCGACAGGAGTACAGCGCCGGAGAACGGATCACGATCACGTGGGAACTCGTGAGCAACCGGATCGACCGGGCGCAGGCAACCTACTTCTACGAGGTCGAGGACGTGGCCGGGAACCTCGTGACGTCGGGGACGGCGGCGTCAAGTTTCCAGTTCACGGTCCCCGCGGCGCCCAGCGCGTGGTACACGTTCCGAGTCACCGCCATGGAGTCGGGTCGCGCGGTTTCTGGTTCGATCACGTTGTCGGAAGTGACCGGCTTCCTGCTGTCCGTGACGTTCGACCGCTCCTCGTACGCTCCGGGCGACACGATGCGGGCACACTACAAGATCTCCAGGAGATCCGCGTCGAGCGCCCTCCCCAACACGTTCATGCTGATGTACGGGCTTCTGAGTGGCACCACGCGACAGGCGGCCCGATCCTCAGCAGAAGGCGACCTCACGTTCGTCATCCCCCGGGGGGTCGACGAGGGAGACGAGCTGTTCGTGGTCCAAGAGGCAAACACGGGCACGATCGTGTACGAGGTCGTTTCCATCCGGGGCTTGACGGTCTGGTTCGCGACGCTCGGCGATGTGCCAATCCTCGTGATCGTCATGCTGCTGTGGCTCGTCATCATGACGCTCATGCTTTGGAGGAACGGTGTGCTCCTCGGGCCGACGACGGGCCGGGCTCCCCGCGAACCGAAGGTACCGGCCGCGCCCAAACCTTCCGAGCCGGTCCACGCTCCCGCGGCGACCCCCATGACGGCGACGTGCCGCTCGTGCGGCTCGCCGATCGAGATCACGACGAGCAAGCGGCCGATCGAGGTCATGTGCCCGAGGTGCGGCAACACGGAGATGGTGGCCTAAGGGCCACCCCCTTTCCCTTTACTCCGCCCTCTTCCGCCTCTCGAAGAACGTCCGGATCCTCGCCATCCCTTTGCGGATGTCCTCGCGAGAGCATGCGTACGAGAACCGCAAGTGGCCCTCGCCCGCCGCGCCGAACGCGGCGCCCGGTGTCACCGCCACGCCCGCTTCCTTCAGGAGACGTTCTGCAAGGGCGTCGCTCCCCATGTCGAGGTCGTACCGAGGGAAGAAGTAGAACGCACCCTTGGGGCGCCGGACACGGAACCCCGGGATCGTGCGAAACTCCTCGACCATGAGATCGCGCCGCGCGCGGAACTCCTCGACCATCTTCGCGACGATCGAGGGCGGGCCCTGGAGCGCGGCGACGCCCGCCCACTGCGCGAACGCCGGCGCGCAGGTGATCGTGTGCTCCTGGACCTTGACGAGTTGCTTCACGAGGGACGCCTCTGCCGCGAGCCATCCCAGCCGCCAGCCGGTCATCGCATACGTCTTCGAAAACCCGTGGACTGTGATCGTGCGCTCGAACATCCCGGCGAACGATGCGGGGCTGTAATGCTTGCCCTCGTAGAGGACCTTCTCGTAGATCTCGTCGCTGAGGAGGAACAGGTCCCGGTCCTGCACGAGGTCGCACAGGCCTCTCATCGTTTCCCTCGAGAAGACGGAACCGGCGGGGTTGCTAGGACTGTTGATCACGATCGCCTTCGTCCGCGGCGTGATCGACGCCGCCAGAGCCTCCGCGGTCAGCTCGAACTTCGAATCCTCCGCGGCGACGACGGGGACGGGGCGGCCGCCGGCTAGGTGGACCATCGGCGCGTAGGAGACCCAGCCCGGGTCCGGGAACAGGACTTCGTCTCCCGGGTTCACGAGGCCCATGATGGCGACGTAGAGCGCGTGCTTCGTGGGCGCGACGAGGACTCCGTCTTTGTCCACGGGAACGCGATTCTCCCGGTTCATCTTCTCCGCGATCGCCTCGCGCAGTTCGGGAATCCCGAGCGACGAGACGTACTTCGTCCAGCCCTCGTCGAGCGCCTTCTTGGCGGCGGCCACGATGTGCTTCGGCGTCGGGAAGTCCGGCTCGCCCACAGCGAAGGAGATGACGTCCTCGCCACGCCGCCTCATCTCGTTCACGAGGACGCCGAGGCGGACGGTCGGGGACGGTCCGATCGGTTTGAGGCGCGCCGCCACGGGCTTCACGCTGCGACCCAACGCAAAAGCCTACAAAGCCTTTCTTGCGGAACTACGCCGTGGCCCCGAGCCGCCCGTCGACGAAGACATCGACGTGGGGTCGGGCGGCGCCGTGGAACAACACCTGGACGGTCCTTGCACCTTGGTCCATCGGCACGGGCACTTCCTTCTTCGTACCCCAAACCCGGGTCTTCGCGACGAGGGTTCCGTCCAGATAGACCTCCGCGAGGCCGTTGGACGTGTAGGAGGCGACTAACACATGGGCGGGCGGAGGGAACGTGACCTCGAGGGTGACGTCGGTCAAGCCGCGGGAGAGGACCCGAGCGCGCAATGTCCCCGCGGCCGGGGGCGTCCCGGGAGCAGCCGGAAGAGGGAAAACCATGGCGGGGACCGGCGGCATGGCCCTTCGCTTCTGCTGCCACAGGGAGTATCCGCTCAAGCCCGCGCCGAGGAAGCCAAAGAAATATCCGCCCAACGTCTCCCCGGGGAACGCAGCGACGATGGCGGGGTAGTTCAGGATAACGTCGACGGGTGTCGCGCCGAACTGGACCGCGATGATCGAGAAGGCGACGATGTCACCGACGAAGACCGCGAACAAGGTCAGGATGATTGCCAGGGGAATCATGCCCATCGAGATGGTTCCGCCGCCCTTGACCAGCGCCCACGCGACCGCGTACCCGATCCCGACCGCGATGAGCGTGAAGATGTACCCCGTCAGCGCGCCAATCGCCCCCCATATGAGGCCCCCCACCACCGCGACGGCAAGCCCTGCACCGAACGCGAGTGGCCAGTTCACACGAACGGCGGTCGGCGCGAGTCTCTCCGGCTCTGGCGGCCCCAAGGATGCCCCTTCGCCGGGGCTGACATTCGGTGATGACACGGAACCCGCTGCACCCGGGCCGTCATGACCCGTCGGGGTCTCTACCAGACTCATCCCTCAAGGAACACGAGTGCTCGTCCCCTCTTAAGTGTTAGTCCGCACGGGGCCGCATCACCTGTGCGCGAAATAGGCGGTGATGCTGTCTTCGATCGCGTCGACCCGCACGAAGCCGAACCTCTCCAGCTGCACGGTTGCTCCAACCTTGGCGGTGCGGAGATTCCCCTCCGCGAGGCCCTCCGCTACCCCCCCGTCGGTCATCATGATGCGCGTCGGAATCCCATCGCTGACCCACTGGATCTTCGGAATGTCCTTCACCTCGCGGCTCGAAAACGTGGACTGGACGTCGAGCACGACGTTGCAGAAGTCCTTCAGCCGGATCTCCTGCCGGGTGAACGCGTAGTAGTCCACGCTGGAGACGTACACCGTCTGCGTCACGGGTAGCGTGCGGGTCCCCCGATCGGGAAAGTCCGGGTGGACGGGTGCATGGACCTCGTGAATTGGCGGCAATCCATCGATCGTGATCTTCACGGGGTCGGGGACGAAGAAGTATCGGTTCGCGTCCGGGTCGATCACCTTTCGGTTTTCCGCGTAGAGGTTGTCCGCACTGACCTCGACGTCCGTGAGGGATGTGCCGAACGACAGGATGAACGTCCGCAGCGCCTCCGGTCGGATGCCGCGGCGGCGGAGGGATTGAATGGACCACGTCCGGGGGTCGTCCACGCCGGTGAGCCGCCCCTCCCGGATGTCCCGCGCGAGTTTGCTCTTGCTCAGGTCCATCTCCTTGAAGAAGAGGAACCCGTAGTGAAGGAACTCCGGGCGCTGCTGGACGCCGAGGTAGTCCCAGATTGCCCGCTCCATCTCGTCTTCCATCATCAGGTCCTTCCCGCGGAGCACGTGCGTGATCCCCAGGAGGTGGTCGTCGACGGCCCACGAGAATTCAAGCAAAGGCCACACCGAGTATCGTGTCCCCACGCGCGGGTGCTCGCGCTCCGAGATGCGGAAAAGGACGCGGTCGCGGAACGCCGGGTTCGGATGCCGCACGTCCGTCTTGATCCGGACGACCGCTTCGCCCTCGCGGAACTCCCCCTTCAGCATCCGCCGCCAAAGTTCCAGGTTCTCGTCCGGGGTCCGTCCGCGGTGCGCACACGCGACGCCCTTCTCCCGGTTCGCGCGCAGGTCCTGAGGGGAGCACTGGCACACGTACGCGCCGTCGCGCGCGAGGAGTAGGTCCCCGGTCTGGTAGAAGGCGGGCATACGGTCGCTCTTGTAGATCTCCTCGTGGACCTCGACGCCCAGGTAATCGATGCCGTCCCGAATGAGGTCGTAGGCTTCCGGCATGAGCGGCTTCTCCGCGCTCCCGATTGTGTCGTCGTACGCGAGGATCAGCTTGCCGCGGTGGCGCCGCACGTAATGGTCGTTCAGAAAGATCGCGCGCGCGTGCCCCAGGTGCAGGGGTCCGCTCGGGTAGGGGGCGAACCGCATGACGACCGGGCCCCGGACGTTCGGCAGCTCCGGCAGCTCATGCGGCTTCACTTCCTTCTTCCGTTCGAGGAGTTCCGGGGCGGTCCGTGCGAGCTCCTCGCGCTGTTCTTGGAACGAGAGGCGGTTCACCTCCGCGACGACCTCGTCGACGTCGGGGCCAACCTCTTTCGCCCGCGGCCGAAGGGCGGCGTCCTCCGCGAGCAGGCGTCCCAGGACCGCCTTCGCGCTCGCCTTCCCGTCGTGCGTCACCGCGTTGTGAAGCGCGTACTTCCGCGCGAGGTCTCGGACCACGGGCGTTCAAGTGGAGGGTTCGTATATAATCGTATGGCGGGAGACTAGCCCTCCATGAAGACGCGCGTCATGGTCACGGGAGAGAGCGGCTTGTCGTTCGCGTCCGTCGGGACGCCGGCGATCGAGTCGACGACCTGGTGCCCATCGATGACGCGTCCGAACACCACGTACGCAGGAGTCGCGTCGAGGTTCGTGTTGTCCTTCAGGTTGATGAAGAACTGGCTCGTGGCGCTGTCGGGGCTCTGGCTCCTCGCCATCGCGAGCGTATGGAGGGTGTTCCGCAAGCCGGTGTCCTCCCAGGTGACGGTCGTGCCGCTCCCCCCGGTGCCGTCCCCGTTGGGATCGCCTCCCTGGACGACGAAGTCCACGATGATCCGATGGAACGTGAGGCCGTCGTAGAACCCCGCGCGGACGAGGTTGATGAAGTTGGCGGCGGTGCGGGGCGCGTTCACCGTGTCCAGTTCGAACCGCATCGTTCCGAAGTTCGTCTGCACGACCGCCACAGGCAATGAGGTCGGCGTTGTGCCACCCTCCGTTCGGTTGACGACCAAGGCCCAGTACCCCGTTGCGAAGACGATGATCGCGATGACCGCCAAGACGGCCATCGCCTTCCACGGGAATCTGACGGTGGACTTGGGCTGGGCCGGGGGTGGAGGCGCTTTCTTCCCTCCGTCCCCGTGCACGGTGTTGAGATGGCGGCGGAGTTTCTCCTTCGTCACGCGCGCGCCGCACTTCGGGCAGTCCGTGAAGGTCCCCTTCGTCACGGTCTGTTCGATTGCAGTCAGGGATGAAAAGGTTTCGCCCCACAAAGGAGCGTACCAACATGGGTTTCTACCGCCGGATGGATGGGTTCGAGGGACGGAGATGCGGGCGATCGTCGGAGCGGCAGTCTTGCTCCTCGTGTCTGCAGGCGTGCTGATGGCCGCTCCCTCTGGCAGGGCGGAGGATCCTTCGCTCGTGCTGATTGTGGGGACGCAGGACGAGATGAAGACGCGGAATCCCCTTCCGGCGGTTGCCGGGGACATCTTCACGAGGGACGTGCTCGACCGTGTGTACGGCACGGTCCTCCTTCGTGACCCATCCACGTCGCAACCGCTCGCCTACATTGCGAAGGGAGTGGACTTCGACGAAGACGGACGCTTCGAGCCCTCGGAATACGATGTGTGGGGGAAGGTACCGGGCTCTTCGACTCCGCTCACAATCGGCGTGTACTACGACTTCAACGGCGTCCGCTGGCACGATGGCACGCAATTGGACCTCTGGGACCTCCTCTTCTCGTATCACCTGAACGCGATGCACCCGGTATTCAATGCGAGTCTGCGGGTCCTCTTCGCTGCCGGGGCGAACGCGTCCTACGAGGCGGGGGGCCGCCAACTCGCCATCGAGATTGCCGCCAAGGACTGGGAGAACGAGGGCGCAATGCCGGGGAACCCCAGCCTTCGCGCCGCACTGCGGTTCAACCTTACGGACGCTTTCGCTCGGTTCTACGAGCGCACCCTCGCGCCGACCCTGTTCCCGCTCCATGTGTGGTCGGGCACGGGTGGCGGCCGTCACGGGAACTTCGGCTGCGCAATCTACGTTCCACCCGCCGTCGCCACCGCCAAGGGCATCCCGTGTGGCACTGCGGACCCTGCCCTCCATGGGAAAGGTGTCCCCCGCCGGAGACCCCCTCGGCGCATTTGAGTACGCGAACGCGGTGGTATGGTCTCCGGCCGACGGCGACGTCATCGGATCGGGCGCGTTTCGTTTTGACCAGTGGGTCCCCGGCGTCGAGGCGAGAGTCGTCCGGAACGAGGATTTCTATATGGGCGTCAGTGGGACCACCGTCTACGATGCGCGCCTCGCGTCGATCCTCAAGAAGCCCACGATCGAGGGCATCCGGTTCAAGGTGTACAAGACGACGCAGATCGGCGTCTTCGCCCTCCAGGTCGGCGAGATCGACTTCTACCACTGGAACGTGGGCCCCGCGTTCGTCCCCGATCTGCTAAAGGTCCCGGAGATCGCCGTGGAGTCGAATGCGGAACTCGGGTACTTCTATATGGGGTACAACCTCCGCGAGGCGCCGTGGGGTTATGACCTTAACAACCCCGCGAACGACGTGGGCTACTGGCTCCGCCTGGCAACGTCGCATCTTGTGGACAAGAGGTCAATCGTCCAGAATCTGTTACAGAACTGGGCCGTCACCATGAACGGGTTCATCAGCCCCGCGAACACATTCTGGTACAGCGACAACATTCCGAAGCCGGAATTCGACCACTCATTGGCGCGCGCGATCCTCGATGACCCCATGAGGGGTGGGACCGCGGGGATAGGGCCGGATCCAGCGGGACCATGCCAGAGGGACAACCCCGCGGGCTGTCGCTTCCTACCGCGGATCGGGAACGCCGCGTTCGAAATCCTGATTCCGCAGGCAGACTACACTCACGGCTGGGACCCGAACAGTATGATCGCTGACGCGATGAGGCAGGTAGGCCTCAACGCGATCTCCCGGCCCACGGCACTCGGGGAGATGATGAACAGAGTCAGCGCGCACACCTTCGATCTCTACCTGCTCGGCTGGCGCATCGGAGACTTGGATCCCGACTACCTGTACGAGTTCTTCCACAGTTCGAACGCCCCGACCGGTCTGAATTACGTGGGCTTCAACAACGCAACGTTCGACCTCTTCATCGAAGCCTCCCGGCGGGAGTTGAATCGTGACGCTCGCCGTTCCCTCATCTCGCAGGCCCACGACGTCCTGCTGGATGCCCGGCCCGCGGAGCCCCTATTCTCGCGGACGAACATCGAGGCCTACCGCCAAGACCGATTCATCAACTGGACGGTCCTCGGTGGCACGATCTGGAACGATTGGTCCCTCATCGGCCTCCGGCCTGCGATTCCGCTCGAGGAGCGCCTCCGTGTGCAGGTCATGGCCCCTTCGGCAATGTTCGCGGGCGGCTCGGAGGGCATCGTGGCATCAGTGTTTGACCCACGGGGGTTCGTCGTCCCCGACGCGCAAGTCACCCTCTCCGTCGTCGCAGGGACGCTGACCGTCGGCGGTACATCCGGCGAGTCGGTGCTGTCGACGACGAACTCGAACGGCCAGGTGTCGGGGACGTTCACAGCCCCCTCGACGAGCAGCACGACGATCGTACTGCTCACGATCTCGGCGAGCCACCGGGATTTCCGTGACTCCTTTCTGCTCACCTATCCGGTCACCGTGTTCTCCGCGGGCGGACAGTTCCTTTCGCTGAGGATCGAGTTGCCCCTCGGCGACATCGTCAGCCCGGGAAGCGTCCTCCCCGTTGGCATCGAGGTCCGGGATCAGGACGGAATGTTGGTTCCCGACGCCGTGGTGAACGTGACGAGCATGAATGAGAGCCTCCTACGGCCAAGCCGGGCAGATGGGACGGCGGCGGAGCTCGCCGGGATTCTCGTAGAGGCCTTGGGGCCGCTCGCGGATGGGGGGACGGCGGTGCTGACCGTGGTGGCGTCGATGTCAGGGTACCACGACGCAGAGGCGAACGTCGGCATCTTTGTCCTTCCGGAAGCGCACACGTATCGTTGCGCAACCGGGGAGATCGTCCGGGATCTCGCCGATTGTCCGCCGGCCGAGCCGCAGCTGGACGCGTCGTTCGTCGTCTTGACCCTCGCTGCCGTGGTGGTGGCGACCGCAGGGGTCGCGTTCGTGGTGCTGCGCCGGCGCCGTTGAGCCGCCAATCGCTTATACCGAACGCCCCATCGCGCGTCGGCGATTCGATGGCGGTCCGAGAATGGCTTGAGCGATTCCGCGACGAAGTCGTTTCGATCGACGCGCGCGTGAGTCGCGAGCTCGAGGTTACCCGACATCTCCTTGCGCACCCCCGCGCACCGGTGCACTTCCGTGACCTCGACGGGTTCGAGGCGGTCGGTGGTCTGTGGTCGACCCGGGACCGGGTCGCGCGTGCCATGAACGTGGCGCCCGGCGACCTCACCGCCAAGGTCGGCGAGGCCCAGCGTCACCCCGAGGACTTCCGCATCGTCGACGGCGCGTCCTTCTTCGCGAACGAGAGCACGGACTTCGATCTCATGGACTCCCCGGTCCCGAAGTATTACCCGAAAGACGCCGGACGGTACATCACCGCCGGTGTGTGGGTCGCCGAATGGGAGGGGAAGCGGAACCTGAGCTTCCACCGGATCCTCCTCTTGGGAGGACGTCGGGGGGTCGCACGGATCGTGCCGCGTCACCTGCTCAGCATGCACCGCCAAGCGCAGGAGGCCGGGCAGGAGCTCAAGGTCGCTGTGTGCATCGGCCTCGATCCGTGGCTCCTGATCGGCGGCGGGACGAGCGTCGAATACGGCGCGGACGAGACGCGGATCGCGTCCTCCCTCAAGCAGCGCACGCTTTCGCATCCGGTCGAGTGCGTGAAGCTGAAGAACGGCCTCACGGTCCCCGCGGACGCGGAGTACGTCTTCGAGGGCCGTCTCACGGGCGAGACCCATGAGGAGGGACCGTTTGTCGATGCCGTCCTCACCTACGACCGCGTGCGCCAGGAGCCTGTCGTCGAGTTCGACCGCGTGTACCATAGAGACAATCCCATCTTCCATCTGATCCTTGGCGGCAGCGACGAGCACTTCAACTTCATGGGCATGCCGCGCGAGCCGATCATCGCGGAGGGCGTGGGGAAGGTCGTCCCGAAGGTCGCGGGCGTCCGCCTCACGGAGGGGGGCTGCGCCTGGCTCCACGCGGTCGTCGCGATCAAGAAGCATTCGGAGGGGGACGGGAAGAACGCGATCATGGCGGCGTTCGCGTCGCACACGAGCCTGAAGCAGGTGACCGTCGTGGACGAGGACGTGAACATCTGGGACGACCGCGAGGTCGAGTGGGCCGTCGCGACGCGGTTCCAGGCGGACCGAGGTCTCGTTGTACTCAGCGGCGTCCGTGGCTCATCGATCGACCCGAGCGCAGGCGAGACCACCGCCAAAATGGGAATCGATGCGACCCGTCCTCTGAGCGCGAAGCCCGAGATGTTCCTCAAGGCGCGGCTGTGACACAAAGGGGCATACCAATCAGTCTAAGTGTTCTACAAGGGGGCGCACCAATCTCCCCAAGAGCGGACGGTCGGATGCCGCCACCCGAGGGCGATGCGCGCGGAAGGTCCCGCTCGTGGGAAACGGTGGCCGTACGGGGTTAATCCTCGCCGGCTCGTCGTCCTCCTGTTCCTCGCGTTGCTGGTTTCGGGCTTCCCGTTTTCCATTCCGGAGGCCTCCGCGACCAATCACCTCGATCTCATCGTCGGGGGTCAAGATGAGATGAAGACGCGCAACCTCCTCCCAGCGATCTCGAACGACGTATGGACCAGGGATGTGCTGTTCCGGACATACGAGAGCGTCGTGATCCCACATCCGAAGGTCGAACGCTCGCTGGCGTGGATCGCCAAGGGTGTCGATTTCGACGAGGACGGAACCTTCGAACCGTCGACCGAGTACAACGTTTGGGCGGAGCGCGCGAATGCGACGACGACGCTCCAGATCACCGTCTACTACGACTTCAACGGCGTCCGATGGCACGACGGCGTCCAGATGACCCCATGGGACCTCTTCTTCTCCTACCACGTGAACGCGCAAAACTCCCGGTTCATCACGGACATGCGCGTGCTCCTGCGCGATGGCACCGCCTCCTCCTACGAAGGGGGAAGCCGCCAGCTGAACATCAAGCCGTACGACTCCGACACCGCCACGCCCGGAATCCAGCACAACTGGGCAGGCGAGGCCGGGATGTTCGGCGGGGTGAACAATCCGCTTCGGATCGGAGTTCAGTTCGACCCGACGGAGCCGTTCGTGCGCTTCTACGAGTCCACGCTCGCCCCAGTCATGCTGCCGATGCACGTCTGGTCCCGGACGGGCGGAAGCCGCCACGCCGCGGACTTCGGCTGCGCGGTCTGGATTCCGCCCGCCGAGGCATCCGCGAGGGGAATCCCCGCGTGCGGGAACCCGGACTCCACGAAACACGGGATGGGTGTCGCCTCCTCCGAGGCCGTAGGGGGCAGCAAGCCGTACACGTACTCCGCGGCGGAAGGTTGGTCACTCACGAACGAGGATGTCATCGGCCACGGGCCCTTCGCGTTCGATTCCTGGGTCCCCGGCATCGAGGCGAATGTCGTCCGGAACGAGGGCTTCTACACGGGCGTCAGCGGCACCACGGTTTACGACGGGCGGCTCGCGTCCATCCTCAAGAAGCCCACAATCACGGGCATCCGGTTCGAGGTGTACAAGACGACGCAGCTCGGTGTATTCGCATTGCAGTCCGGCGAGATCGACTTCTACCACTGGAACGTCGGAGCCGAGTTCGTCCCGGACCTCCTGAAGGTCCCTCAGATCGCGGTCGAGTCCAACGCGGAGGCGGGATACTTCTATATGGGATACAACCTGCGCGAGGCCCCGTGGGGCTACGAGGGCAACGACCCGTCGAAGGACGTGGGTCTTGGATTCCGCCACGCGGTCTCGCACCTGATTGACAGGCGGTCGATGGTGCAGAACCTGCTTCAGAACTTCGGGGCTGCCGGATGGGGATTCATCAGTCCCGCGAACACCTTCTGGTACAATGATAACATCCCCAGACCGGCAATCGACCTCGCCGCGGCGGACGCGATTCTTGACGACCTGGCGACGCCGGGCGGCGCATACGACGACCCGCGATACACCTTGGACCCGTCGGGCCCGTGTCACAAGGACAACGACGCGGGCTGCCGCTCGCTCCCTGTCATCGGGAACGCAGACTTCGAGATCCTGACGCCCCAGGCGGATTATGACCCTGTTCGCGCATCCGCCGGCGCGATGATCGCGGATGCGATGCGGCAGGTGGGGATCAACGCGGTCTCTCGACCGACGGCCTTCGGCCAGATCGTGTCCCTGATCACGACCCACGACTTCGACATGTTCATCCTGGGCTGGCGCATCGGCGGCAGCGATCCGGACTATTTGTACAGTTTCTTTGCATGCAACGGCGGGATGTTCGGCAACCCCCATGCCTACTGCAATCCGGAGTTCGACCAGATCATCGAGGCATCGCGGCGGGAGATGGACCGGAACGTACGCCAAGCGCTCATCCTCCGCGCGCAGGAGATCCTTGCCGAGGACCGGCCCGCAGAGCCCCTCTGGTACCGGACGAACATCGAGGGATACCGCCAGGACCGCTTCGTGAACTGGAGCGTCGCATCCGGGACGATGTGGAACTTCTGGTCCCTCCAAGGCATCCGCCCACCGTCGTCCAGCGGCCCGAGGCTGACCATCCGCGCGCCCTCCGCAATCACGTCGGAATCCACGGAACCGGTCTTCTTCTCGGTGCGCGACCTCGAGGGGAACGCCGTCCCGGGTGCGACGGTTACAGTGGAGGTTGCGAGCGGGGGGGCAGGGGAGGATCCCGGCGTCCTCGTTAGCGGCGGTCAGCAAGGGACGCGAATCGTTGTGCAGACCGATGCGGCGGGGGCGGCAAGTGCCTCCTATGTCGCCCCCCGTGTTTCCGAGGGAGTTCGTCAGGTCGTGCTGTCCGCGACCGCCATGCATCCCGATTTCGGGACGTCCGAGGAGACGACGTTCCTCGCGGTGGTTGGCGCCCCCGGGCTCAAGTTCCTGCGCGTCGATGTCGAATTGCCGTTGGGCGACGTGACTTCGCCCAGGGCCCCGTTCCCCATCCGTATCAAAGTCACGGACCGATGGGGTGTCGTCGGGGATGCCATGGTCGACATCGAGGCGACTCCCGCGGGAGCGGTGTCTCCTCCATCAGGCTCATCAAGGGAGCTCCACGTCGCGACCGCGGAATTCCCCTCGGAAGGCGTCCATTCCCTGACGATTCGCGTATCCAAGGATGAACATCGAGAGACGTGGGCCGTGCTGGAGATCGGGGTTGTCGCGAGGTTGCCGCCTCCCCCGCCGGACATTCCCCCGGAGATCGTCCCCGACGTCGTGCCTATCGTGTCTGCTTCCTTTGCGGGCGTGGCGATCGTGGCCGCGGTGGCGTTCGCGATCCTCCGGAAAGCAAGAAGATAACGCGGGCATGCCCACGCCCGTTATCATGCGCAAACACGGAAAGATGAACGTTTAAGTAACACGGTCCCTCATTCTCGGGAGCGAAAGTCATGCGTCGCCTCGGTGCCCTAGTTTTGGCGGCGGTCATCCTTGCGACGGCGTTCGCGGGAGTTCTGGCGGTGCTGCCGGAGGCGGCCCCCGTCGGATACGCATCCGCGGGACCGGGAGACTACGGGCCTCACTTCATGATGCCGAAACCGGGTCAGTCCGCAGCCCTCCCGTATCAGCCCGCGGGATGGACGGGAACGGCATCCGGGACGCGCTCATCATCGCACGGCACGCGCGCGACCGGGCTGCAGGACGTCGTCGTGCTCCTCCTCGACTTCCCGGACGAGCCGGCGACGCGGTCGGCCGCGAGCCTTACCACGCTCATGAACGACGCGACGACGGCGGACGCATCGAGCGTCCTCAATTACTACGACGAGGTCAGTTACAGCCTGTTCGGGCTCTCCGGAACGGTCACGACCTGGCACCGGTCCGCGCGCACGATGGTCTCGTACGGGGCGGACAGCGCTTCCTCGTTCGACGACGCGAACGGGCCGATCTACGAACTCGTGATTGACGCGGTCCAACTCGCAGACCCGACCGTGGACTTCTCGCAGTTCGACGGGGACAGCGATGGTGTCGTCGACCATGTCATCGTGGTCCACGCGGGCAACGCGCAGGAGGAGCAGTCGAGCAACACGGACCTCATCTGGTCTCATCGGTGGTCCGTAGCCGATGCGGAACCCGGCCAGCCAGGAACCCAGCGGCTCGTTGCGGACGGTGTCCAGATCTACGGGTACATCATGGTGGCGGAGTCTTCTCCCGTCGGGGTCTTCGTCCACGAACTCGGCCACGACCTCGGCCTCCCGGACCTGTACGACACGGACGGCAGCAGCGAGGGAGTTGGGGAGTGGGACGTCATGGGTTCCGGCTCCTGGAACGGCGCTCCAAGCGGGAGCGTCCCTGCGCACTTCGGCGCGCCTTCGAAGTTCGAGCTCGGGTGGATCACGCCGATCGTCGTCGATCAGGCCTTGCCCGGGCAGGCGATCCCGCAGGTCGAGGACAACGCGCAGGCGTTCAAGTTGGTCGTGCGCGCAGGCACGAACGAGGAATCGTTCGTCGTGGAGAACCGCCAACAGGTCGGGTTCGATCGCGCCCTCCCGGGCGACGGCCTCCTCATCTGGCACGTGGACCTCTCGATCCCCGGCAATGCGGACGACAATCACCGCCGCGTAGACCTTGAAGAGGCGGACGGGGACGACCAGCCCACGGAGCCGGGCGACCCGTGGGCCAACCAGGTCGACGGATTCGGCCCCCAATCGAACCCCAACTCCAACTCCTACCTCAACCAGCAGACCGGCTGGAGGGTCCGGAACATCGGGCCCTCGGGCAGCGTGATGACCGCGGACCTCTCCCGGGAGATCGTCGACGACCTCGCGGTGCTTTCAATCGACCGGGACTGCTGCGTGGACGTCGGCGGCAGCGTCGACGTTCAGGCGACGATCGGGAACCGTGGCGCACGCACGCAGACGGATTTCGACGTGGCCCTCAACGTGTATCGCGGTTCCGACGACCCGTCCCAGATCATCTGCTGCGCGTCGCGGAACATCGCGACCCTTGCCCGGGGCCAGATCGTGCCCATCATCTGGTCCGTGCCCATTTCCGTGGCGGGGAAGTACATCTTGGAGGTGAGCGTCCCGCTCGCCGTCGACGAGATCCCGGAGAACAACCTCCTGTTCTCGCACATCGCCGCCGCGAACCTGTACTTCTACGACCCCGTGAACGTCGACCTCGGCTGGTTGCGGAACGGGACCCCCTCGACCGACCCCGCGATCTGGGAGATCGTGCAAGATACCGTGAACGAGACCCACAGCCACAGCGACGCTCAGGCCTGGAGGTTCCACACGAACCCAGCCCTTCCACTCCCGTGCCCGCCCTCCTGCCCCCCGGGGTTCCACACGCTCACGTCGCCAACCATCAGCATGGCGGCCGGTCCCGCGTACTTCTACTTCTGGCACCGGTTCGACCTGCGCGGACGCGGGATCGACAACCTGACGGGAACCCAGGAGACGGACGAGGCGTACGTGAGGGTGTCCGTGAACAGCGTTTGGCACACGCCTGCCTTGAGCCTCGTCCCCTTCAGCGACCTCCAATCGGATTGGCGGGCCTTCCAGTGGGATCTCACGCCGTACCTCACGCCGACGTCCGACATCATCATCGAGTTCAGCGTCTCCGACCTCGTCCTCCAGGATGACGGCGGGTGGTGGGTCGACGACATCGCGATCGCGGACAGCCCGCTCCTCGGCGGAGTCGTCGCGAGGGCGATCACGCCTCGGGTCGTCGCAGAGCCCGGCGGCCTCGCCATCTTCCGGATCAAGGTCGCCAACGTCGGGGACTTCGAGGACGACGTGGGCTTCGACCTGCGTCCCCCTGCGGGATGGACCGCGGGCATCGGTCCGAACCTGACGGTGCTCCAGGACTATGGGTCGGCGGGGGTCCGGTTGGGACCTGACGCCGAGGCGAACCTCCTCCTCGTGTTCGTGGTGTCCGGGAACGCGACGCGCGGCACCCAGCATCCCGTGTCCGTGACCGCAGTCAGCCGGACGAACTCCTCCCTCGAGTCGACGTTCGACACGCTCACGATCATCAACGATCCGCTGGGGCTCTCGGGCTTGATGCGCTACCTGTTCCTGTTCATCATCATTTTCGCCGTGATCATCGTGATCGCCGTCGTCATCGACGCGATGAAGAAGCAGAAGGGCGTCTACCGTCGCTGGTAGGCCACTTTCGCGGTCCCAAGGGCGCACCTTATATTCCGGGGCCACAATTCTCCGACCGTGCACGTCGACCACCCGCTCCTCCGCCGGGAGGCGATCGAGAAGCGGGCGTACCAGGTGAACATCGCGGCCGCGTGCCTCGAGAGGTCCACGCTCGTCGTCCTGCCGACGGGGATGGGCAAGACCGTCGTCGCGGTGCTCGTCATCGCGGAACGGCTGAAGCAGAAGGGGGGCCGGGTCCTGTTCCTAGCGCCGACGAAACCGCTGGTGGAACAGCACGCCACCTACCTTCGGGATGTGCTCCTTGCGGGGGATGTGGCGGTGTTCACGGGCGAAAAGCCTCCGGAGGATCGGGAGCTCGAGTGGCGCACGTGCAAGATCGTCTGCTCCACTCCCCAGGTCATCGAGAACGACCTCCGGTACGGCCGCATCGCGCTCGACGATGTGTCCCTGATCGTGTTCGACGAGGCGCACCGCGCGGTCGGAGATTACGCGTACGTGGACGTCGCGAAGGCGTACCGGGAGACCGGCGGTCTCGCGCTCGGGATCACCGCCAGCCCCGGCAGCGAGGTCGGGCGCATCCTTGAGGTGTGCGAGAACCTTGGCATCACGGGCGTGGAGATCCGCACGGAGTACGACCCGGACGTCGTCGAGTACGTGAAGGCGATCGAGGTGCAGAAGGTGTTTGTGGATGTCTCCGAGGACACCTCCCGGGCCCGGGACCTCCTTCGAGATGCGCTCGGGGAGCAGATCGCGAGCTTGCGGAACCTCGGGTACATGCAGAACGTGCCTCGACCGACGACGAAGGACCTGTTGGCGGTAGGACGAGATGTGCGGGCGGTCCTCGACGGGGGCCACAAGGCGCCCGGACAGGCGTACCGCGCAGCAACCGTCCAGGCGCTCGCGATGAAGATCAACCACGCGATCGAGCTCGTGGAAACGCAGGGCGTCGAGGCCCTTGCGAACTTCGTGGCCCGCATCCGGGAGGGCGAGACCCGCGCGGACCGGGCGTTCCTGGCGCATCCGAAGGTCGTGAGCGCACTCGCGGTCACGGCCGCGGGAAGTCCGGAGCATCCAAAGGTGAACAAGGCCCTGTGGATCGTGCGCGATCAGTTCATGGCGAAGCCGGACGCGCGCGTGATCCTCTTCACGCACTACCGCGACATGGCGGCGATCATGGAGCGCGAGCTCGCGAAGATCCCCGGCATCCGGCCGGTGCGATTCGTGGGTCAGGCCTCGAAGCGTGGGGACGAGGGCCTCACGCAGAAGGAGCAGGTCGAGATCCTCGATCGGTTCCGCAAAGGGGAACACAACGTCGTCGTGGCGACCTCCGTCGCCGAGGAAGGGCTCGACATCCCTCAGGTGGACCTCGTCGTCTTCTACGAGCCCGTGCCCTCGGAGATCCGCACGATCCAGCGGCGGGGACGGACTGGGCGGCGGTACGAGGGGCGTGTGGCGGTCCTCGTGACGCGCGACACGCGGGACGAAGCGTACCTGTACTCCGCGAGGCGCAAGGAGAGGAAGATGCACGCGGAGCTCGACCGCCTGCGGCGAGAGCTGAAGCAGAAGATGTTCGTGGGCAGGCCCGGCGGCGAGACGTTCGTCATCGCCAAACCGGAGGAACGTATTCGACAATTGCGCGAGGCGGCGCGGCCGATCGAGCAACCGCCGCGAACCCGACGAACGTCGCAATCCGAACTGGACCTGTAGGCGCGCGGTTTATAGTCCCCTGAAGCGATGCAAGGCGCCATGACCCGCTGCCCGGAGTGCGGGTGGGACCTGGAGCCCGACACCGAGGAGTGCCCGAACTGCGGCGCGATCCTCGGCGACTACGAGGAGTTCGAAGAGTTCGGGGGGTGACGGGCGTGATTCTCGCCCGCGCGACGCATGCCCGAGCGATGAAATAGGCGTTGTCGTCTCGCCGCGAACGTGGGCTCGGCGCGGGACAGCATCCTCGAGATGGATGCGTTCGTCTACCTGATGATGGGCGGCTTCATCCTGGTCTTCTCCCTGATGACCCTCGCGCTCACGGGGTTTCTATCCTTCCTCCTTTGGTTATGCGTCTTCATCGGCATCGCGCCGAGCACGATCGTCCTCCTCTATGGGGTCTACCGGTGGAGCGTGGAGCGGCACCTGCGTGCCTTGGCGGCAATGGCGCAGACATACCGGCGCATCAAGCTCGACGAGTTCGCCCGGCGCGCGGGGAGGACGCGGCTCGAGACGGAACTCCAGCTCGCGAAGGCCGTCGACCATGGCTACGTGAAAGGCTTCGTGGACCGGACCTCGGACGAGTTCGTCGTCCAGGAGGCGGTTGGGCAGCAGGTGTACGTCGCGACATGCCCGACGTGCGGCGCTCCGGTGGACCGGTGGGCGTTCCCCGAGGAACGGTTCCCCTGCCCGTACTGCAGTGCGGGCATCCTCATTCCCAGCACGCAGCGCGCGAGAATCCCTCCGGGCTGAGCGGGGCGACCCCGAGGTCTCTCCCGGACGCCAGCCTTATATAGAATGTGCCTCTTCGAACTCCTCCCTTAACGAGGTCGAAGCTTGGCACGGGGATTGTACGCGGCGCGGAAGTTGTCGGACAACCGGCAGGACGCCCGCTGGTCGGACCGGTACTATAAGCGGCGCGTGCTCCACCTGAAGCAGAAATCGGACCCGCTCGAGGGCGCCGCCCAGGGCCGCGGGATCGTGCTCGAGAAGGTCGCGATCGAGGCGAAGCAGCCGAACTCCGCGCTGCGGAAGTGCGTGAAGGTCCAGCTGATCAAGAACGGGCGGCAGATCACGGCCTTCGCGGTCGGCGACGGGGCGATCAATTTCATCGACGAGCACGACGAGGTCCTCATCGAGGGGATTGGCGGTCGTATGGGCCGTTCCTACGGGGATCTCCCCGGGGTGCGGTACAAGGTGATCAAGGTGAACGACGTCTCCCTTGACGAGCTCGTCCGGGGTCGGAAGGAGAAACCGGTCCGATGACCGAGGGCGTGCCGCCGGAAGTGCCATCGCCGCCGGAGCCCGCGGCGAAGCTCGAGGTCTCTCAGCCGCCCCCGCCGCCACCGCCAGAAGGCGTGCCGCTTCCGCCGCCCGAGGGCATGGAGGGCGAGGTCCCGCCCCCGGGGAAGCCAAAGAAGAAGGTCGTGAAGAAGAGGCCGTCCTATCAGCTCAAGCTGTTCGAACGATGGGACCTGAGCGAGGTCGTCGTCCACGACAAAGGCCTCGAGAAGTACGTCAATCTGTCCCCGATCGTCCTCCCGCATACCGGCGGGCGCCATGCGAACAAGCCGTTCGCGAAGCAGCGGACGAACATCGTGGAGCGGCTGATCAACAACATGATGCGGTACGAGCAGTACACGGGGAAGAAGAGCAAGGCGATCAAGGTCGTGCGTCAGGCGTTCGAGATCATCGAGGAGACGACGAAGAAGATGCCCGTGCAGGTCTTCGTCGACGCGCTCCAGAAGGCCGCGCCGCGCGAGGAGGTCACCCGCCTGCGCTTCGGCGGCATCTCCGTGCCGCGCGCCGTGGACGTCGCCCCCAGCCGACGGCTCGACCTCGCTCTCCGGAACATCTGCGAAGGGGCGGTCCTCGCGACGTTCAAAGCCGGGGCGTCCAAGAAGGCGGCCGAGAGGGAGAAGGGGTACGAGCCCATCGCGCAGGTGCTCGCGCAGGAGATTTTGGCGGCGTCCCGAGGCGAGATGACGAGCTCCGCGATCGCGAAGAAAGAAGAGGTCGAACGGGTCGCACAATCCGCGCGGTAGACGACCGCGGAGGAATCGTTAAGTACGCCCTCCAAAGTAAGCTCGGCGAGCGACCATGGGACGGAAGGAAGACAACATCAAGAAGG
Source organism: uncultured Methanomassiliicoccales archaeon (assembly GCA_964396265.1). Taxonomy (GTDB): domain Archaea; phylum Thermoplasmatota; class Thermoplasmata; order RBG-16-68-12; family EA-27; genus EA-27. The sequence continues at coordinate 118,250 of CAYNEM010000005.1, read as the reverse complement.
CCCAGGAAATCCTCCACATCAAGGATCGGATCCGCAACATCGGGACTGCGGCACATATCGATCATGGAAAAACCACACTTTCCGATTCGCTGATCGCCGGCGCCGGGATGATCAGCGAAGAGCTCGCGGGCACGCAGCTGTTCATGGATTTCGACGAGCAGGAGCAGGCCCGTGGCATCACGATCAACGCCGCCATCGCCTCGATGGTGCACGACTTCGAGGGTCAGCTGTACCTGATCAACTTGATCGACACGCCCGGCCACGTGGACTTTGGCGGCGACGTCACGCGCGCGATGCGTGCGATTGACGGCGTCATCATCCTCGTCGACGCGGTCGAGGGCGTTATGCCCCAGACGGAGACGGTCATCCGCCAGGCTCTCAAGGAGCGCGTGCGCCCCGTCCTGTTCATCAACAAGGTCGACCGCCTCATCAACGAGATGAAGCTGGACCCGGACCGTATGGAGCAGCGGTTCGTGAAGATCATCACGGAAGTGAACGCGAGGATCCAGAAGCTGCTCCCCGACGACCTGAAGGAGTCGTGGGCGCTCAACGTGAACGTGGGGAATGTCGCGTTCGGCAGCGCGCGGAACAAGTGGGCGATCTCCGTGCCGTACATGAAAAAGACCGGCATCAATTTCAAGGAGATCTACAAATACCTCGAGGATGGGAAGCAGGGCGAGTTGAGCAAGAGGGCGCCTCTCCACCAGATCGTTCTCAACATGGTGATTAAGCATCTGCCGAACCCGCTCGTCGCGCAGAAGTTGCGGATCCCCGTGATCTGGAAGGGCGACCTGGAGAGCAAGCTCGGGAAGTCCATGCTCACCGTGAACGAGAACGGTCCCGTGGCGTTCATGGTGACGAAGATCATCGTGGACCCGCAGGCAGGCGAGGTCGCGGCCGGTCGGTTGTTCAGCGGGAAGGTCAAGCGAGGCCAGGAGCTGTGGGTGAGCGGCATGCCGAAACCCCAGAGGGCCCAGACCGTCGCGATGATCGTCGGCCCGGACCGCATCCCCGTCGATGAGATCGACGCGGGAAACGTGGTCGCGGTCGTCGGCCTGAAGGACGCGATCGCGGGCTCGACGGTGAGCGACGACAAGGCGATGCAGCCCTTCGAGCCCATCGTGCACTACTCGGAGCCCGTCGTGACGGTCGCGATCGAGGCGAAATCCACGTCGGACCTCCCGAAGCTCGTAGACACCCTGCGCACGCTCGCGAAGGCGGACCCGAGCATCGAGGTGGAGATCAATCAGGAGACGGGCGAGCACCTCATGTCCGGCATGGGGGAGCTGCACCTGGAGATCACGCAGTACCGGATCGTGAACGACTACAAGGTCCCGATCACCGCCAGCGCCCCCATCGTGGTGTACCGCGAGCGCGTGCGCGGTCATGGCGGCCCCTTCGAGGGGAAGTCGCCGAACAAGCACAACCGCTTCTACATCGAGGTCCGGCCGCTTGAGGAGAAGGTCGTCCGGGCGATCCACGACGGCGAGATTGCGAGCGGGCAGCGTATCAAGGACTCGAAGGCACTCCAGAAGCAACTCGAGGAGCTCGGCATGGCGAAGGACGAGGCGAAAAGCGTCGTGTGGATCCAGGACACGAACATGCTCATCGACGCGACGAAGGGCATCCAGTATCTTCACGAGACGATGGAGCTTGTCCGCGAGGCGTACATCGAGGCGATGACGAAAGGCCCCCTGTGCCAAGAGAAGTGCATGGGCATGAAGGTCCGTATCTACGACGCGAAGCTTCACGAGGACTCCGTGCACCGCGGTCCCGCGCAGGTCATCCCCGCCGTCCGCAGCGCGATCTACGGCGCGATGGTCCACGGCGAGCGTATCCTCATGGAGCCCATCCAGAAGCTGTTCCTGAACCTCCCGCAGGACGTCATGGGCGCCGCGATCGGCGACGTCCAGGGGCGGCGCGGCGTGATCGAGGACATCAATCAGGATGGCGAGGTGACGACGATCGCCGCCAGGGTCCCGGTCGCCGCGATGTTCGGCTTCGCGACGTCGATCCGCGGTGCCACGCAGGGGCGAGTCCTTTGGTCCACCGAGAACTCGGGGTTCATCCCCGTCCCGTCGGACCTGCAGTCCGAGGTCGTGCACAAGATCCGCGAGCGCAAGGGCTTGTCCCCCGAACCTTACGACGCGGCATACTACGCGGCGTGAAAATCGTAAGGATGGCGGTCCGGGTCGCTCAGGGTAAGAAAGGGATATATAGGGATAGGCTCTAAGGGCTGGCTACGGTGGAAAGATGGCAACGAAACCGCACCTGAACATCGTGTTCATCGGCCACGTTGACCACGGGAAATCGACGACGGTCGGCCGGATTCTCTTCGACACGGGGCACGTGGACGCCCATGTCCTCGAGGGGTTCAAGAAGGAGGCGGAGCAGAAGGGCAAGGCCACGTTCGAGTTCGCGTGGATCATGGACCGCGTCAAGGAAGAGCGGGAGCGGGGACTCACAATCGACGTTGCGCACCAGAAGTTCGAGACCGACAAGATCTACTTCACCATCATCGACGCCCCGGGCCACCGGGATTTCGTGAAGAACATGATCACGGGCACCTCTCAGGCCGATGCCGCCACGCTCGTCGTGTCCGCGGCGGAAGGCGTGCAGGCGCAGACGAAGGAGCACATCTTTCTCGCGTCCACGCTCGGCGTGCAGCAGCTCATCGTCGCGGTGAACAAGATGGACGCGACGAAGCCCGCGTACAACGAGGCGCGCTACAACGAGATCAGGACCGAGGTCACGCCCCTGTTGAAAGCGGTAGGATACAAGGTGGACCAGATCCTCTTCGTCCCGATCAGCTCCTACAAGGGCGACAACATCACGAAGGCGTCGCCGAACCTCGCTTGGTACAAGGGCCCCACGATTGTCGACGCGCTGAACACGCTGAAGCAGCCCGCGAAGCCGACGGACAAGCCGCTTCGGCTCCCCGTGCAGGACGTCTACACGATCACCGGCATCGGCACGGTGCCCGTGGGGCGCGTCGAGACCGGGGTCATGAAGCCCGGGATGAAGATCTCGTTCCAGCCCTCGGACAAGATCGGCGAGGTCAAATCGATCGAGATGCACCACGAGATGATTCCCGTTGCAGAACCGGGAGACAACGTAGGCTTCAACGTGCGCGGGGTCGACCGGAACGACATCCGGCGCGGGGACGTCGCAGGCCCCGCCGAGGCGCCACCGACCGTGGCAAAGTCGTTCATCGCCCGCATCGTCGTGCTCAACCACCCGTCCGTGATCACCCCGGGATACACGCCCGTGTTCCACGCGCATACCGCGCAGGTCGCGTGCACGTTCGAGGAGCTCCTGAAGAAGCTCGACCCCAGGACGGGCGAAACGAAGGAGGAGAAGCCCGAGTTCCTGAAGACCGGAGACACCGCCGAGGTCAAGATCCGACCCACGAAGCCGATGGTCATCGAGCCGTTCAAGCAGTTCCCGCAGATGGGTCGCTTCGCCGTCCGCGACATGGGGCAGACGGTCGCCGCGGGCCAGGTGATCGATGTCGAGAAGCAATGAGCGCTTCCAGCCCCTTCTCAGCCAGTCTGGTGTCTAGATGCCGCAGAAGGCGCGCATCTCGCTCTCCGGGACCGACCCGAAGAAGGTCGATAACGTCTGCCAACAGATCAAGTTGATCAGCGAGCGCACGGGCGTGGCGATGGGCGGTCCGATCGCCCTCCCGACGAAACGCCTCGTCGTCCCCGTGCGGAAGAGTCCGGATGGGGAGGGCTCGGAGACGTGGGACCGCTGGGAGATGCGGATACACAAGCGCCTCATCGACCTCGATGCGGACGAGCGCGCGCTCCGACAGCTCATGCGGATCCGGGTCCCGGACGGCGTGAACATCGAGATCGTGCTGCGCAGTTAGGCTCGGTAAGGTTTTTGGCGGCGTCTCTCTTCGGAGGGGCGGGCCGGTAGATCAGCGGAAGATCGCCTGCTTTGCAAGCAGGAAGTCCTGGGTTCAAATCCCAGCCGGTCCATCCGGTCGCACGGAGCGTCAATCCAGGTCAGGTCTCGTCCGCCTCATCGCCCTTGCGACAGCTGACGGACGACCCTCTGGAACTCGTCGACCGGCGTGACCTTCGCGGTCCCGAGCTTGGCAGCGGGCCGGAGGAAGTCCGTCACCTTGGCGAGGCTGTCCGCTTCCAGGATGAAGAAGAACGTGTGCTCGAGCGGCGCGATGTAGGCGCCCAAGAGCTTCACGCCTTTCTTCTTTGCCTGCGCGTCGGAGAAGTCGTGACCAAGCGCCTTCAGGACCTCGGGCTCGTCGCTCGGGCAGTCGCGCGGCGCGTGCATCTGGGTCACGACGAATTGCATCCGGACCTCATCCCGGCAATTGCGCACTGCACATGAACCCTCCGACGGACCACCCGGAGCGTGCCGAGCCGGTCCGATCGCCCCCAAGAACGAACCAGGGCACTCGCCCGCTGAGGCGACCTCAAGCCTGACGGTCCCGGTCGTCGCCTTCCCAATCCTTGATCCACTTCCGCCACCCGCCGCGGGCCATGCGAAGACCCCACAGCGTGCCCCCGATGATGACCGCCCCGAGCAGGATGAGACCGAGGGAGCAGACGGTCCAGAAGTCGAACACGATGTTGATGACCTCCTGGTTGACCAAGAGGAAGAGGATCCCGACGACAAGGACGAGGACCCCGAAGAGGATGCCGCCGATTGCCAAGCTGCGGACCGGACCCCATCGCACGGGAGAACCTCGCGAGATGAGATGGGAAGCGGCTACTTAACGGTGCTCGGAGGCACTACGCGGGCGACACCGTCCGCTCGCCGTCGGCGGCCCGCCATTCCTCTTGGCCTACCCTCGCCGGAACCGCAGGATCATCGCGGCGGTCGCCTTGATCGCGTTGCGCGCGTCCGCCAACCGGATGTTCTCGTTCGGCGCGTGGATCCGTTCCCCGGTCCACCCGACGCCAGGGCCGCCGACCGCGGGCGTGCCGACGCGTGTGAAGTACCACGTCGTCGACGAGCCTGACATCCACGGAAGGATGTTCGGCGGCCGTCCATAGACGTCCTTTGTGGCGGCGATGATCGCCCGTGAGAGACCGGAGGTGACGGAGGTCGCTCCCGGCTCGAAGACGGAGTGCTTCTCGACCTCCACGTCGCGGAATCCTTTCGCGCGGAGGTGTGCCGTCAGCTTGCGATACACCGGTTCGGGGCGTTGCCCGGGGATGAGGCGGAAGTCCACCTTCGCGTGGGCGACCGCGGGGTTCACGGTCTTGTGACCCTCCCCCGTGTAGCCGGACCATATGCCGTCGATCGTGCACGTCGAGCGGTACACGTGCTCCATGAGGCGCTCGGACCGCGAGCCCTTCACAAGGAGCTTCGTCCCGTAGGTCGCCTCCCAGTCCCTCGGGTCCCAGGTGTTCTTCGCCAGATAGGCGCGCTCCTCCTTCGTCGGCTTCTGGGCCCCATCGTAGAACCCCTTGATCAGGACGCGCCCCTCCGCGTCCCGCAGCGCGTTCAGCGCGTGGATCAGCCGCCAAGCCGCGTTGGGGATCACCGTCGCGAGTGAAGAGTGCTGGTCCACCGCGGCCGTCCGGACCGTGAGCTCGACGCTCAGAATGCCCTTCGAACCCATCGAGAACAGCGGGGTCCCACGTTCGTCGTGGTCGCAGCCCTCGATCGTCGCTCCGTCCGCGCGGAACACCTCGGGGTGCGCGTCCGCGAATGGGAGCAGGTGGGGACTCCCCATCTCCTCCTCCCCCTCCACGACGAACCGGAGGTTCACCGGCAGCGTTCCGACCGTTTCCCGGATCGCCGCCAGCGCGAGACCTTGGGACGCCGTGTTCCCCTTCGTGTCCGCGACGCCCCTACCGTACAGCACGCCCTCCCGCACCTCGGGCCGGAACGGGTCGGACTTCCACTCGTCGAGCGGGTCGACGGGCTGCACGTCGTAGTGGTTGTACAGGGCGAGCGTGGGCTGGCCGGGGTCTTCGACGACGTTGCCCACCACGAGGTCGGGCCCGCCAGGGACCGGCAACCGCCGCGCGGCGACGCCGTGCCGCCCCAGGAGGCGGACCGTGGCCGCCGCGCCCTCCTCGAACGCCTTGTTCTGCGCGGAGATCGTGGCGACGCGCGCGTATTCCGTGAGGTCCGCGACGAAGTCGTCGAACCGCTTGTCCACGTACGCGAAGACCTTCTCCAGCTCCCCCGTTGCCATGGGGCCTGTATCGCGGGGCGGGTTCAAAAGCTTCCCGGCGGTGGGGCCTTAAGGGGAGGGGCGAATTCCCCGAGGTGCACGAGGTCGCCACGCAGACGGCGCAGGGCAAGAGGGATCACATGGAGGACTTCGTGGTGGTCGTGCAGCCGTTTGGCGGCGTCGATCTCTACGCTGCAGTGTTCGACGGTCACGGAGGCGACAAGGTGTCTCGCCTCGCCTCGGAGCGTTTCCACGCGATCCTCGAGGCATGTTGGGAGCGCGAGCCGGCGGTCGACGCCATGAAGTCCGCCTTCTCGACCTTCGACGCTGAGGTCGCCCGCGAGGAGGCGGGGGCTGTGGCGGTGGTTTCCGTGCTGCACGGCGCGACGTTGACGGTCGCGAACGTTGGGGATAGCCAGGCTCTCCTCGTGTCGCAGTCGGGGCACGAGTTCCTCACGCGAGACCACCGCCTGGAGGACCGCGAGGAGTACAAGCGCGTCGTCGCCGCGGGTGCGCGGATCCGGGGGCCGTACATGAGCCTCCCGAACGGGAAAGGGGTGATGACGACGCGTGCGTTCGGGGATGCCTCCTTCAAGGAGATCGGCCAGATCTCGGAGCCATCCATCGCATCCCGCGCGATCGGGCCAGGGGACCATTGGCTCGTCCTTGGGTCCGACGGCGTGTGGGATCCCTTGGCGGCGGACGACGTGGCGGCAATCGTTGATTCCGAAACCACCGCCAAAGGGGTGGCGGACCGGGTCCTCGAGGAAGCGTTGGCGGTCGGCAGCGACAACGTGAGCGTGGTCGTCGTTCGGCTGTCATCGGAGCCTCGGCTTCAGGGCAAAGGATTGGCGCGAACCTTTTTGGCGGCGATGCGGCATCGAAGGCCCCGTGGATGAGAAGGAGGTCCTTCCTGGGGTCCACGTCACGAGGGAGTACGCCCTGTGGCTCCCGAACGACCGCACGCTCGCGATCAGCGACCTCCACCTGGGGTATGAGGGCGCCATGCAGGAAGCGGGCGTCGCGATTCCCCGCCGCCAGAAGGGCGTGATGCTCGAACGGCTGACCCGGCTGCTCGATCGGTATGAGCCTGAGACCGTTGTCGTCGACGGGGACTTCAAACACGAGTTCTCGCGGAACCTTGAGGAGGAATGGAAAGACGTCCGAGACATGCTCGACTTTCTCCTCGAGCGAACGGTCCCCGTCCTTGTGCGCGGGAACCATGACAACTACCTGATGCAGATCCTTTCGCCAAAGGGCCTTGACCTCAAACGGCAGTACGCGTGCGGCGGTTTCACGTTCGTACACGGACACGACGATCCAGGCGTCTCGGGCCCCCTCGTCCTCGGCCACGAACATCCCGCCGTCAAGCTGCGCGATGGCCTCGGTGCGGTGTTCTCCCTTCCCGCCTTCGTCGTCCAGCCGGACGTCATCATCCTCCCGGCCTTCTCCCCCCTTGCGCTCGGAGTCGACGTGACGGAGCGGCCGAAGATGTCCCCCCTCCTCGCGGACCGGGACCTGTCGGACGCCCGGATCTACGCCATCGACGACGCGCTGGGCCTGCTAGAGTTCGGGTGCGTCCGGGATCTCGCGCGGGTCCAGGGGTAGCCTACGTCGCCCCGCTGCCCGCCGGCTCTTCGGTCGAGGGAGCCGCCTTTTCGCGGATTCTTAGGAACGATCTCCGGATGAGAGGCGCCGGCAGGACGGTGACGACGATCATGACGATGACGATGATCGCGAAGAGGTCCGGTCCGATGATGCCCTGCTGTTGCGCAACGACGGCGATGATGAGGCCGACCTCTCCCCGCGGAATCATGCCATACCCGACCGCGAGGCTTTCGCGTCCGGACATCCTCGACGCTCGGGCCATCAGACCGCATCCCGCCAGCTTCGAGACGAACGCGACCGCCAAGAGGACTCCGCCGAAGAGGAGGAGGTCCGGGTTCAGGGTCCACACGTTCACGAGCAGACCCAGGGAGAGGAAGAAGACGGGGGTGAAGATCGCCCCCAGGTACTGAATCCCCTCGAGGAAGTCGTGTCGGAGGGCCGTGCCGCTGAACATCGCCCCCGCGAGGAAGGCCCCGATGACCGCGGAGAGTCCGATCGCCTCCGCGAGGAAGGCGAAGGAGAAGGCGATGGCCATCGCGACCATGAATCCCGCGTTCTTGAGGCCCGACTTGAGGGCCTTGCGGTGTAGCCATACGACGAAACGCGCGAAGAGGCGCGTTCCGAGGTAGATTGTCACCCCGATGAAGGCGACGGAAATGCCAACGATGGATGCGATTCGGACGATGTCCACGGCGCCCTCCGCCGCCCCGAGCGAGATCGAGAGGACCATAAGGCCCAGGATGTCGTCGACGATGACCGCGCCCATGATCGTCGTCGCGACCTTCGTCCGGACCATCCCGAGTTCCAGGAGAATCGCGGCGGCGATTGCCGTGCTCGTCGCGACGAGCGTGGCCCCGACGAATGTGGCGGTGATGAAACGGCCTGTGAGGAGGCCGCCCTCGGGAATCATCGCATACGCGACCAGGAAGCCCAGGAGCCACGGCAGGACGACCCCGCCGACGGCGACGAGCACGTTCATTCTCCGGTAGATGGCCTTCACGTCCGTCTCCAAACCGATCAGGAAGAGGAGAAAAATCGCCCCAAGGCTCGCGAACAGGGTGATGAGCTGGGGGTCGAAGAGCGCCGTGGCAGCCTGCGGTAGGAATCCCACGGACTTGAGCAGCGGAACCGCGAGCGTGGGGCCGAGGACGACGCCGATCCCGATCTCTCCGATGATCGTCGGCTGGCGAAACCGCTTGATGACGAAATGAGCCACGACCGCGACGAGGAGGATCACGGTGAGCTGGAGGAACACCTCGCTCGCGGACACCGCCACGGGGGCGGGAATGCTCCGCTAGCAATAAACGATACGTGCGTATGCGCCTCCCGAGGACCAGCAAGCTGCGCGCGAGAAGGTTTATGTCGCCGTCTCGTGTTGGGCGACCGGGGGAAACCGAATGGCGGACAAGACAACCCTTTCCGTGATCAAGGCCGACGTCGGGAGCATCGCGGGGCATCAGGTCGTCCATCCGAGGCTCATCGACACGGCGAAGGCATCCCTCAAAGAGGCAGTCTCCCTCGACGTCATCGACGACTTCTACGTCACGAACGCGGGCGACGACCTCGAGCTTATCATGACCCACAGGAAGGGCGTCGACAACCCGAAGGTCCACGAGACCGCGTGGCTCACGTTCCAGAAGTGCACCGAGGTCGCGAAGGAGCTCAAGCTGTACGCCGCGGGGCAGGACCTCCTCGTGGACGCGTTCTCGGGCAACGTGAGAGGACTCGGCCCCGGGAGCGCGGAGATCGAGATGGTCGAGCGCCAAGCGGAGCCCGTCGCAATCTTCATGATGGACAAGACGGAGCCTGGCGCGTTCAACCTCCCCGTGTACCGCATGTTCGCAGACCCGTTCTGCAGCGCGGGCCTCGTCATCGATCCGGCGATGCACATGGGCTTCCGGTTCGAGGTGTGGGACATTCAGGAGCACCGCCGCATCTACCTGAACTGCCCCGAAGAGATGTACGACCTCCTCATGTTCATCGGCTCGAAGGGGCGGTTCGTGATCAAGCGCGTGTACGCACGTTCGAACAAGGTGCCGAAGGACGAGGCCGTCGCGTGCATCTCGACGGACAAGCTGTCTCAGATCGCGGGGAAGTATGTCGGGAAAGACGACCCCGTCGGGATAGTGCGCGCGCAGAACGGGCTCCCGGGGATGGGCGAGGTCCTCGAGGCGTGGGCGTGGCCGTTCCTCGTCTCCGGCTGGAACCGCGGGTCCCACAACGGCCCGTTGATGGTCGTCGGGGCGAGGGACAACCGGACGTCGCGCTTCGACGGCCCGCCGCGATGCTTCGGACTGGGGTTCCAGGTTTCGAATGCGACCCTCGTCGGCCCCGTGGACCTCTTCGACGACCCCGCGTTCGAGCCCGCGAGGAGGCAGGCAGCCGAGCTCGCGGACTACATGCGCCGCCACGGCCCGTTTGAGCCCCACCGCCTCCCGATGGACGAGATGGAGTACACCACGATGCCCGAGCTCATGGAGAAGCACAAGGGCAAGTGGGAGGACGTGCGATAGCCTACCCGCACCCGAGCGTGCCGCCTACGATCTGGCCGGCTCGTTCCACGCGGACATTGTTCCATTCGCGCGCCCAGAAGTAGTCCCCACCGTTGTCCAGCTTCCCGAGATGGGCGCCGCGGTCCTCGAACGAAAAGTTGCCGGTGGCCCCGACCAAGTCCTCCAGCGGTCCCGAGTGTTTCACAAGTTCCTCCTGGTTTCCGTACTGGTCTGGGGGCGAGAGGAGGAAGAAGGTCGCGTTGTACTCGTTCAGGGATCGGGGTTCGGTCTTCTGAGACTCGACGGCGTAGAACCATCCGGACGACGTGTTTAGCGAGGAGACACCGAACTCGAGAGGGCAATCTGGCGGTGAGGCGATCATCGAGGAGCTCAGGAAATACGCACCAGCCCCCGCAGCCGCGGCGCCCACGGCGCACCCGAGGAGGAAGGCACGGGTCTTCGTGCGGTCCACGGAACTTCGATTATCTGGCGCCCATAAAGAGATGCGTCTGACATGTTGCGCCCGAGGTAGGCTAGTCCGATGCCTTCTTCGACTTGAACGAGAGGAACGGCCACCACGCGCGGTCCATGAACCGCTTCAGGAGCACTGGGATGTCCCTGAACTCCGACGTGTCGACGACCGCGCTGAAGGCCCCCGGGTGGAGCTCCTCGATGTGAGCGAGGAGGGATTTCATGGTGTGTTCGAGGCGCCCTGGCGTCCTTCCAGTGTAGACCACCGCGAGATACCCGCGCTTCCCCTGAACGAGCTCGACGCGCCGATCTCCGAGCGAGAATTCGTCGAGTTCTCGCGGCGTCTCATCCGAGAAACTCACCTTCGCGAAGCCCATGATCGCGGTCATCATCCCCGCCATGAGGTCCGTGTCGACGGCCGCGGATCCCCGTCGAAATACGCTGGCAAGGAGGAGGCCGCCATTGGTAACGAGAAGCACCCACTCGACCCGGCGGTAACGCCAGACGGCAACGGCCACAACCGTCGCCACGCCGCCGATGCCGAGGATCCACCACAGGACGGGCGGCAGGCGTTCCGCAGTTCTCGGGAGCCGCACGACGACCTCGACGAAAGCTCGTCCCTCAAGGAAGCCGTCGCTCCCGACGATCTCGAGGCGCTCGTCCGCATCCGTGCGGTAGTGGAAGACGAGGGAACGGCCGACGGCCGTCACGTTGGCGCTGGAGCTCCTCAGCACGAGGTTTGAAACGTTCGTGTCCACATCGACGAGGTAGGGCGTAAGGTCGAGGACGCCCGCCGTTGTGTTCAGGTACACCGTCGGAATCGTTCGGAACGAGGGCGCGTCGTTCACAGGTAGCACGGCGATCCACACGGTGTCCTCCGCAAGGGCCCCGAGCGCGTCTCGCGCGCGGAACGTCACGCGCTCGGAGCCGAACCAGTCGCGCACCGCAGACAGGTTCACGACTCCAAGGGTGTCGATCGAGACGAGGACCCTCACGTTGCCGGAGCTGAAGTACAGGGTCTCGCCGTCCGGGTCGGAGTAGAAGGTTCGAAGATCGTAGGCGCCGAGGATCGTTCCGTCCTCGAGGAGCGTCCGATCCCCCAACTTCCTCAATAAGACCGGTGGCCAATCGTCACCGACGGTGACGCGAATCGTCCGCGACGCGGTCGACGTCCCGTCCGACGCGAGGACTGTGAGGTCCTGCACCGTTCCGTTCAGGGCAAACGGGTACAGGAGCGTCAGCGACCGACCCGAGACCGTCACGTACGGGCTCGAGGCCGTCACGACGATTGCCTCGAGGGGCGTGTCCGGGTCCGTGAGATACGGCTCGAGGTCGAACGTGTAGTTCGCGTCGTAGCGGACCCGCAGGTCCGGGACGGGCCCCAGGGTGGGCGGGTCGTTCACGGGGAGCACCGTCACGGCGATCGTGTCCTCGGCAAGCGCACCCTCCGGATCCGTCCCGCGGAACGTGACCCGCTCCGCGCCGAACCAGTTCGATTCCGCGGCGATGTCCACAGAGTGGTTCGCATGGATCGAGATTGCCAGATGCGAGTACCCGTACGAGAAAAACAAGGTGTCGTTGTTCGGATCCGTGAAGTGCCCGTCGAGGTCGAAGACGCCGACGATCGTCTCGCCCTCCTGCATCGTCACATCGGGCAACGCGCTGATCAGTACAGGCGGGTCGTCGCGGGTCACCTTCACCGCCACGACCTTCCCCGCGGATGCCCTCCCATCGGAGACGATGAGGCCGACGAACGCCCATTGATCCACGGAGGATAAAGGGAATAGGAAGGTGACGGTGAAACCGGTCACGTTCGTGTGGGTCGGGTCGTCGCTCACGAGTGTGAGGGACGAGAGCGGATCATCAATGTCGGCAATGTACGGAGTGAAGTCGAAGAAGTAAGGCAGGTCGTGCTTCACGACCAAGGAAGCGGGCGGATCGAACCGAGGAGCATCGTTAACGGGGGTGATGTTGATCCAGGCATCCCGCCACGCTGCGTTCGCCTCTGGGTCCGAGAGCCAGTAGGTGATGCGCATGGATCCCCACGCGTCCGGTTGCGGGTAGAACGTGAGGACGTGGTTCCCCGGCGTGTTGACTCCGGTGATCTGGAGGATCGCCGGGTCGTATCCGCTCAGGTTCCACTGGAGGGACGCAAGGGGCGTGTCCGCGTCAAACGCGAGCCCGGAGAGGCTCGTCGACCACGGCGCACTGTCCTCAGGGCGTGCGAAGTTCGGGATTGGCCCGACGATCTGCGGCGTGGGGTCTACGAAGGCGGGCGCGTACGCGATCCGAAGGATCGGTCGCAGGCTCGGATTCGCGCTGTCGGAGCTATGGAACGCATGGAGCCCGCCCGCCGACTCCGAGGGTTCGTACAGCAGCAGACCCGTGTTGGGATAGGTCCCCTGGTACCAGTCCGCCACCGCCGACGTGACATTCCACGCAAGCCATCCCGCCCCCGCGGGGACTGAGTCCTCCAGGATGACGAAGTCGCCGCCCCCGACGGTCCAGGGCTGGACCCCGTCGGAGAGAGTCCATGAGGCACCGAGGGCGGGGAACGGCTGCGCGCCGCCAACGGTGACGTTCAGGGGCGTCGCTCCGTCCGGGGACGATCCGTCGCCCGTGCGGTGCGTGTGGTTCCAGTTGTATCCGAGGGTGCGCCAGTCACGCGCCAGGCCGGCCGTCCCGAACACTGCAATGCCGTCGCCGGTGGGCACCAGGACTTCGAGCGTGCCGTCCCCGTCCACGTCGGCGATCACGGGCGAGGTGGACTCGGGCTGGGCGGAGACGGCGCCCGGGTCGTTCGGGGTGATCGTCCATGAGTGAATCAGGTTGCCCGTCGCGTTGAGTACCGACACGAGGGACTCCTGCTCGGTCACGCAGACGAACTCCGGGCGGCCGTCCCGATCCAGGTCCGCGACGGCGGGCGCCAGGGCCTGCGTGCTGCCCACGGATTGGGACCACAGAACGGAACCATTCCTCCCGCTGAGCGCGAAGACCTCCCCCGAGCCGACGCCCACCACGACGTCCAACTCTCCGTCCCCGTCCACATCCGCGAGGGTCTGGTGACCCCGCCGACGATCGGGGAGCAGCGTGGACCATTGGGTCAGGTTCGTGCGCGGGTTCCACGAGAACTCGTACCCCCCCGCCGCGTCGTCACCCGTGACGATCTCCGGCAGGCCGTCCCCGTCCAGGTCGCCGATCGCCACACTGTTTCGGATCTGCCCCGCGCCGGGAGGCGCACCCATGAACCGCTCGAGGCCCCCGGGATCGAAGGCATGGACGTTGCCGTCCACAGCGCCGAACACAATCTCCGGGTTGCCGTCGCCGTCGAGATCCGCGACGCTGGGCGCGTCCGTTCGTGTGCCCGACGCCGAGTACGACCGGATGTACGCCCCGTCGACCAGGCTGTACGCCTCGACCGCGTTGCTGGTTCCGACGAGGGCGTCGAGGACGCCATCGCCATTTACGTCGAGAAGAGCAGGCGTCGAATACGAGCCTCCACCGAGCGTCGTCGTCCACAGGACGCCTCCGGTGTTGTTCATCCGGACAAGCGTCCCTAGGCCGGTCACCGCGACGACGTCGAGCTTGCGGTCCCCGTCCACGTCCCGAACCTGCGGCGGGAACGGGACGGAGTCCCCGGTCATGTTTGCGGACCAACGGAGCGCTCCGCCCGCGTCGACGACGTCGACGTATCCGCTCTCGGTCCCGTACACGATTTCCAGGGTTCCGTCGCCGTCGAGGTCGACGACCGATGGGGAGGAGGCTCCCAGGCCCACGGGAGGCGATATCCACAGTGGCAACGCGCTGAACCCTCGCAGCCGGTACCCCGGCACGACCGTCTCGTTCGTGCTGTACGTCACATAGAACTCTTTCGTCTCGTTCGGTCCGACGGTGGCGCCGAAGTGCGCCGTTGCTTGGACGACGTGGCCTCCCGCTACGATGTAGCTGTAGACCTGCGACGGCGTTTCCTGGGATCCGGCCCAGACACGGAGGTCGCGGGCCGGGTCGCCGACGTCGTACGGGGCGAAAGGCAGGAGGGCCTCGATCGGTTCGAGCGTTCGAGAGAGGCCCACCGTCTCCCGCACGGTGACGCGGACCCGCCGCCAGGCGCGGTCACCCGTCCCCTCGGACCAGGTGCCCGCCACGCGATGCGCCTCGACCGTTCCGGAAATGCCCACGTCCGAGTACAGTTCCAGGCTCGCGTTCACGACCGTTGCGCCGGGCGGGATGCCACTCACGTCGAACTGAAGGAGCGACCGGGCGATGCTCCCGGTGGACGCGTTGCGCCCCACGAGGAGCGAGGCGTTCGTCCCGAAGTTCCACCAGAGGGGGACGTTCAGAAGGAAGGTATCCGTACCGTTCGCCCTGTCCGGCTGCAGGACGAGGGTCACGATCGTGGGCGCCCCTGCACCCCGCGGTCCGGTCGGAGGTACTGCCCCCGGTAACAATTCGAGCGGCAGGGACGCGATCGCGAGGACGACTGCGAGGATCACGAGCCCCAGGCCATGGCCAGGGCGAGACAACATGCGCGGCGTGCCTTGCTGGAACCCGCGCTAAAGGGTTTGCGGGCGATTATCGGGCTTGATTTGAAGCGTGAAGAGGACTGCCGCGCACCCTGAGGGGGCGAGCCGGGGCCCAGATCTCGAACACCCCACCCCCGCAAGCGGAGGAACGTCGAGTAAGCACGTTCGGGGGGACGACTGTCCCCCCCCGAGGTTTGTCGGGCGGGCGTCTCCTTTTTATAGGTGGACTTCGTGTCTATCCCATCCGGTTCCTAGGGAATCGGCATGAGATGGAGAGATGGATCGAGATCGAGGTGGCGGCGGCGGAGCACGGTTCGACCGCGGGCCGAGGGAGATGTTCGACGTCGTCTGTGCGAACTGTGGCAACAAGGCACAGGTGCCGTTCAAGCCCGACGGGACACGGCCGGTCTACTGCCAAGACTGCTTCAGGAAGAGGTCCCCCCGGCGGGACTAGACCCCGAAGGGCACTGAGCCGACGCGAACCCTTTTCCGCTGCGCCGCCAACGTGCGGATGCGGCCTTTGTTTTCTTTCTTCCGATGGATGAGCGGATGCGCCCTCCCTAATCGGAGTCGATTCGTCCCCCCGCCTCCTGAAGAACGTTCATTACCCGAAGCGGGCTTCGGCGTCCGTGCGCACCCCGTTCCTCCTCGTGAACTTCAAAGCGTATCCTGAGGCTCTCGGTTCGAAGGCCGTCGCGCTCGCGAGGATCTGCGCGGACGTCGCCGAGGATACGGGCCGCAGTTTCGCGGTCGCCCCCTCCGCGTTCGACCTGGCGCTCGTCGCCAAGTCCGTTCGCATCCCCGTATTCGCTCAGCACCTCGATCCGCAGGAGGCGGGGAAATCCACGGGCTGGATCCCCCCGGAAGCAGCGCTTGCGGCGGGCGCCGTGGGGACGATCGTGAACCACAGCGAGCGAAAGGTGGCGTGGGAAGAGATGCGGGACCTGATCACGAAGTGTCGCGAGTTGGGCCTCGAGGTCGTCGTGTGTGCGGACGACGTTGCGGAGGCAGAGACCGCCGCCAAACTTGGCCCGGACTTTCTCGCGATCGAGCCCCCCGAATTGATCGGCGGCACGGTCAGCGTCACCTCCGCCAATCCCACGATCGTCACGAAGGCGGTCGAGCGGATCCGCGCGACGAACTCGAAGGTCCAGGTCCTCTGCGGCGCGGGCGTGAAGTCGGGGAGGGACGTGGCGAAGGCTCTCGAGCTCGGGACCGTCGGCGTCCTCCTCGCCTCCGGTGTCGTCCAGGCGAGAAACCCCGAGAAGTCGCTGCGGGACCTCGCGAAGGGCCTCGTCCGCGGGGCGTAACTGTACGGGTATCCGTCAAGTACGGGAGAGGCGGCTGAGGGTCGTGAGAGGGATGCGGCTGGCGGCGGTCGCCGTCGTGCTCACCCTGCTCCTCCCAGGCCTCCATTCCGGCGGAGGCCGTGGCGGCAGCCCCGGCGCGCGCCCTCTCGACCTTTTTGGCGGCGAGGAACCGCTCGCAGGAAGTGCGCTCGCGCTCATCGTCGAGGCCTACTATCACGCGCTCCGATCGGACGAGTACGTCGTCGTCGCGAACGTGGTTGCGTCTCCGCTCGATCTGGCGGGCTGGTCGCTCACGGACGGAGAGGGCGTCCTCACGTTCCCCGCGGACTCGACCGTGTCGTCCGGGGCGCGGATCGTCGTCGCCCAGAACTCCACCGCCTACTACGAGGACACCCTGCGACCGGCGGACTTCCGGTACGCAGCGGGCAACGCCACCGCCATGGGGACGTCCCGCTCCTTCCAATTGAATAACGCGGGGGACGAGGTGGTCCTGCGGGACGCCTCCGGAACGACCGTCGACGTCTTCACGTACGGGACTTCGTCGTACGCGGCGGCAGGCTGGTCGGGTCCGCCGGCGGCGGCGGTGAACCAGGGCTTCGTGGCCCGACGCGACCGCACGGACGGGTGGCGGGACACGAACGGGTCCGCGGACTGGGACCTCGTGCGCGTGTGGTCCCTCGGCCAGTCGGAGCACCTCTCGTCTTCGTTCTCTTTCAAGGGCACCGTCCAGGCGTTCGTGACCCCGGATGACGGCTTCGGCCCACTGTCCCAACTGCTCGCGGGGTCGACGTCGTCGATCGACGCCAGCCTCTACACCTTCTCGAACCCGGCCCTCCGGAACGCGATCCTGGAGGCGCGGAGTCGGGGCGCGCGAGTGCGCGTCCTCCTCGAGGGAGCCCCTGTCGGGGGGATCGATGCGGACGAGCGGGCTATCATCGAGGGTTCCGCGGACGCGATCGAGTATCGCTTCATGGTCGACAACTCGACCCGCGACGTCCAGGAGCGTTACGCGTTCCAGCACGCGAAGTACGCGATCCTGGACAACCGGACGGTAATCGTCTCGACGGAGAACTGGGGCTCGTCCGCGTTCCCGACGTGGAACGCGACGGGGTCGCGGGGTTGGGTCGTCGCGGTCGACCATCCCCCGTTGGCGGCGTACTTCACGCGCGTGTTCGAAGAGGACTTCGAGGAGAGGCGTCGGGACGTGCTCACGTTCGGGGAGATGTCCTTCTCGAACGTCCCGGCGACGCCCTCGACCATGTCGCAGAGGCCGCCACGGTTCCTTGCCCGGACGTTCAGCGGCACCTTCCGCGCTGTCCCCGTTCTCGGCCCCGACACCACGCTTTCGCAGGACACGATCCTGGGCGCGTTCGAAGAGGCGACGCGGTCGATCCACGTGGAGACCTTCTACGCACACACGGCATGGGGGCCGTTCCCGAATCTCTACCTCGAGGCGCTCGTCGCAGCCGCCCGGCGAGGGCTTGAGGTGCGCCTCCTCCTCGACGCCTCCTGGTTCAACGTCGACGAGAACGATCCGATCGACAACGACGACACCGTCCTCTACCTGAACACGATTGCCGGGAACGAGGGACTCGACCTCCACGCGAAGCTCGTCGACCTCGGCGTCCACGGCTTCACCCAGCTCCACACGAAAGGGTTCGTCGTCGACGGACGCACCGTGCTCGTGTCGAGCGTGAACTGGAACCGGAACTCGCCCACCGCGAACCGCGAGGCGGGGCTCCTCGTCGAGAACGAGGACCTGGCCGCCTACTTCGAGGAAGTCTTCGCGTGGGATTGGAAGGATGATGTCACGCCCCCCGTCGCCGATGCGGGTGGGGACCGGACCGTCCTCGAGGGAGGCGCGGTGACCTTCAGCGGTCTTGGCTCCTCGGACGATGTCGCGGTGACGAACCACTCGTGGGACCTGGACGGGGACGGGGCGTTCGACGCGTGGGGGCCGAGCGTCTCCCATGTGTACCGCCAGGCGGGCACGTTCACGGTCCGGCTCCGGGTCTCCGATCGCTGGGACAACACGGCGGAGGACACGCGCATCGTGATCGTCCGCGAGCGCTCCCCGACCGCTCCCTCCCCCGGACTGGCGGTCTTCGGCATTGTCGGCATCGCGGCCGTGGCTCTTGTCACACTCCTCCTCGTGCAACGCAGGCGCAAAGGGCTAAGTAAGCAGCCTTAGATGGAACGGCGTGGCTGCGACCTCGAAGCCCGCCGGCAAGGTCACCGCCAAACCTCCCGCCAAGACCGCGGTGCCGCTGGCCACCAAACCTCCCGCCAAGACCGCGGTGCCGCTGGCCACCAAACCTCCCGCCAAGGTCGCTTCCGAGCCCGCGAGACCCATGTTCTCGGCCGCGGACGTCGAGAAGTTCGGCTACTGCCCCCTGACCTGGTGGCTCAGCCGCCAGGATGTCGAGGAGACGGGGTCGGCGATCGAGGAGGGCATCACGAAGCACGAGGCCATGGGCGACGAGATCATGAGCATCGAGCGCCACGAGAAGTCCGCGCACGAATCGGAGACGACGATCCTGTACTTCGCGATCGCCGCGACGATCGTGGCGACCCTCGGCATCTCCTTCGTGTCGTCCCTCGCCTTCCGCGTCACGCTGATCCTCGACACGGTCGCCCTCATCTGGCTCCTGGCGGCGGTATACATTCTCTATCGCGCGGATCGCCTCTCGACGGATCAAGACCGGTTCCTGTGGGAGCGCCTCATCCTCGCGTTCTCGATCGTGGCGGTCATGGTGGCAATCCTGTCCGTGACGACGTTCACTTTCCGAGACCAAGTCCTGGGTCAGGTCGGCGTGGTCACCGCGCTCGTCTGGCTCGTCGGCGCGACGTTCTTCCTCCGGAGGGAGATCGCGCACTCAGAAATAGCCCTCAAGGCGCGGGAGAAGTACGGGGCGACGAAGGCGGAGGTCGCCTACGTGGATCACCCCGAGGCGAAGGCAGAGCTACTCGTGAGTGAGAAGTACGGCCTCCGGGGGCGTCCGGACTACATCCTCACCGAAGGCGAGCTCATCATCCCCGTGGAGGTCAAGACGGGACGCACGCCGCGCGGACCGCTGTTCTCCCACATCGTGCAGATCGCCGCCTACTGCCTGCTCGTGGAGGAGACGTACGGGAAGGCGCCCCCGCACGGGGTCATCCGCTATCCGGAGGCGAGCCACGAGATCGAGTACAACGAGGACCTGAAGAAGCTCCTGCTCGGGAAGCTCGAGGAGATGCGGAAGGCGCTCGCGAAGGGCGAGGCCCACCGGAACCACAATCGGCCCGCGAAATGCATTCACTGTTCGCGGCGCGAAGTGTGTCCTGAGAAGCTCGCCTAGGGAAGGCCGTCCGAGAATCCTACTCCCTTTCCCTCGGGTTTTCCGAGATTCCCTGTGTGAGTTCCTCTACCTTGGCTGTGAGCGCCTTCACGTCCTCCCGCATAGCAAGCATCTCCTTCTCGAACGGGGTGAACTCCTGCGAGCTCAAGATGCGCGTTGTGACGAAGATCCCGAGGAACACGGCCCCGATGATTGCGAGGATACCGATGACCGCGATCGCGAGGATGACGAAGTAGAAGTTCGTGAGGGGGTCGACCACAACTGTGACGATGAAGAGTTCGATCGCGATGAGGCCGAGAACGAACGCCGACCAGAGTGCGAGCCACTTTCGCCTCACCGACGCGCCTCCCGCTGCATCGCGACCGTGTACGTGTCCCGGTCAGGCAGCGCGACGGAGGTGCCCTCCGGTCGTACCCGGAAGACCAGCCCCGGTTCCGTCCACGTGACCTCGAACGTCGCGTTGAAGCGGAAAGTCGTCTCCCCCAGGATCGCCATGGCAGTCACGTTCACGACCGCGAAGACTACCATGGGAACCTTGAACCAGAGGGAGGGGACCCACCCCTCGCTGCAGGAGGCGTTCTCGCCGCCGGAAAGTATACCGCCGCAAGCCCCCTCGCCCGGCATTGGCCCCCGAACCGCGGATGCGTTGATTGCGAGGTAGTCGTACAGGGGGGTCCCGAGGGCGCTCTTCACGTACAGGAGCAGGGTCTCATTCACGGTCCCGTTCCACGGTTGCCCCATGACCTCGGCGTGGAACACGGGGATGTCCGTGGGCTGGGGTCGCTTCTGGCCGATGAGCGCGGGCGTAACGAAGATCAGGACGACGAGCGCGAGGGGCACCGCCACTAAGGCTGCGCGCTGCCAAGCGCCGGGGGGCGCCCTCATCCCTCGAGCCATCGGGCTATGCTAGTTAAACGTTGTTCGCGCGCGCATAGAAAAAAAGCGGGTGACCGTGTGAGTTAGGCCACCCGTAGTTGGGGGGAGGTTAATCCTGAGGTGCGGGGGGCTCGCACCGACCTCCCGACCGGTGCTCCCATCCCGATTGTGAGCGTCATGTCCTTCACTTCCGCAGGAACTCGTGGCGCGTCCGCTCGGCTTCCGCCATCGCGGCCTCCGCGGCCTGCATCTTCTTGAGCTTGTCCGTCACGATCTCCACGCGGCCGTAGACGAAGTCACGGAGGGCCGCGCGCACGGCTTCACTGCGGGACGGGAAGTCGTCCATCTCCACGAGGAAGTCGATCGCTTGGAGGAACCGCCTCGGCACGCGAATCGTGATTTTGTCGTCCTCGCCCGGCATTACGGCCTCCGTCCCATTCTGTACGCTCTTGTCTGCCTAATGGCGTACGGTTGTCGGACGAATGGCTATCCTCTACTTAAACCCAGCGTCGCCGGCGACGAGACGGTGTTTCTTCAGGATTTTCCGTCGCGAACGCTTAAGGGAGCGACCCGCGATGGGCCGGCGTTCTCCATGGAACCGGTCTTCATGCTCCCGGGCCCCGTCAAGATCGACCCCCGCGTCTTGGCGGCGATGTCCGGGTCCATGATCAACCATCGGGGTGCGGAGTTCCGGCGCGTGAACCGAGACATCCTCGATGGGCTCCGGTACCTCTTCCAGACGGCCGAGGGACATGTCGCGGCGATCTCCGGCTCGGGGACCGCGGGACTCGAGGCCGTGATGTCGTCCCTCCTGCGGAAGGGGGACAAGGTCCTCTGCCTCGTGAACGGGAAGTTCAGCGAGCGGTCGCACGAGCTCGCGCGGCTCGTCGCGGACGCCGACCAGATCGAGTTCCCTTGGGGGAAGCCCATGGACCTGGAACGGATTGCGGCCTCGCTGGAAACCGGCGCCTATCGCGCTCTCTCGGTTTGCCACAACGAGACGAGCACGGCCGTGACGAACCCGCTGCGGGAGATCGCGGCGCTGTGCCGAAAGCGGGACGTCCTGTGCCTCGTGGACGGCATCACGAGCGTCGGCGGGCTCGAGGTCCGGCCCTACGAGTGGGGGCTCGACGCCGTCGTCATGGGCTCCCAGAAGTGCCTCGCGGCTCCCGCAGGATTGGCGGGGGTGTTTGTCTCCCATCGCGCATACGAGCAGCTCCACGAGGAGCGCGCCTACTACCTGAACCTGAAGGTGCATATCGACCTGCTGCGGGATGACGAGGACACGCCGTACACGCCCTCGATCCCGCTGTTCCTCGCGGTCCGAGAGGCGCTTCGCCTGTTGAGGGAAGAAGGAGTGGAGAACCGGATCCGGAGGACCACGACGCTGGCCGATGCGTGCCGTGCCGCCACCAAAGCCCTCGGCCTCACGCTCTACCCGGACGAATCCGTCGCCTCGAACACGGTCACCGCGATCAACTATCCGCCGAACCTTGACGACGCGAAATTCCGGAAAGCCCTCCTCGAGAAACATGGCGTGTCGATCGCCGGCGGTCAGTCGCAGCTGAAGGGGAAGATCTTCCGCATCGGGCACATGGGCATCTGCTCGATGGAGGACATGCGCGCGACGTGGGCGGCGATCGAGGCCGTCCTCGCGGGCTCCGGCCATCCGGTCCCCGAGGGCGCAACGGTTCCGGCAATCGACGCGCGGACATAGGGCTCGACTAGTCATCGCCGCCCCACCAACATGGTAGTTTTGGCACCCTCTCCCCGAAAGGACATGCCCTGGAATCCGTTCGGCAAGAAGCCGAAGCCGGACGAGTTCGAGGCCCTGTTCCGGGATACTTGCGCGCGCCACGGACTCAAGGTTACGGAGACTACGGGCGAAAGAGCGACCGTCATCCGGGGCGGCGAGCCGACCACGCTCTTCCTCGCAAACGTCCGGGCCCGGACCATGAATGCGTCGCCCGCGGATCGGGGCGCGATTCTTGACCACTTCGTCCAAGCCTCCATGAGCGCGCCTTCGGGCGAGGGCGTAGCGCTCGACGTGGCCCGCGATCGGTTGATGCCTCGAGTCGGCCTGCCCTTCGCCCCCATGGACGAGATTCCGCCTTTCCGGGTCCTTGTCCCCGCGCAGGCGGAGGAGACAAGGACCGCCAAGGATCCCACTGGAGGCAGCGTGGTCGTACCGGCCGTCCCAGCTCTGCAGGTCAATCTCGTGGTCGATGAAGCGATGACGGTCTGGTATGTGCGCCAGAAGCATCTTGATGAGTGGAAGACGACGTTCGATGCCCTGTACCCAATTGCGCTTGAGAACCTGCGTCGGCGGTCTTCGCCGAACGACCTGCACCCCGTCAGCCAGTTGCCCGGTCTCCTGGTGTACGACACCGGGGACTCATATGATGCCGCACGCCTTCTAGTTCTGAAGGATATTGTGAACCCGTGGCCGCAAGAGGGTGTCATCGCGGCGGTGCCTGTCCGGGACCTCCTCCTGTGCGTCCGACTCGATTCGATAGACGCGATCCGCGCGATGAACCCGGCGTTCGCGTTCGCGCACGATCTCTCCATGAAGGAGGGGTACGCGATTACCGATCAACCTATGTGGTTCGACGGACGCTCATGGGAATACATCCCTGTGCGCATCGAGGAGAAGAGCCTCGGTGTCTTCGCCCCAGACCGTTTCGTCGAGGCGCTAAACCGCTTGGGCAAGTCGCCTACCGCCAAGTGACCTCGACCTCGTCCGTCCGGAACCGCTGGTCGATGAGCGTCTCCTCCACCGCCATTCGTCGCCCTGACTTGTGCTGAAGGAGGCCTGTCCACGCGATCATCGCGCCGTTGTCGATGCACAGATCGCCCTCCGGCACGTACATCGTCGCCCCGCGATCCGCCGCCATCCTCGCGACCATCGCCCGCAGCCGTTTGTTACGCACGACGCCGCCGCCGAGCAGGACCTGGTCCTTCTCCACATGGGCCATCGCGCGCTCCGTGACCTCCGTGAGCATCGCGAAGGCGGTCTCCTGGATGGAGTAGCAGAGGTCCTCGAGCCGCGTGCCCTGGCGGTGAAGGGCGAGCGCCGCCGTCAGCATCCCGCTGAACGCGACGTCCATCCCCTTGACGCTGTACGGAAGCGGCAGAAGCTCCTTGCCGTCGCTCGCGTGCTTCTCGATCAGCGGTCCTGCGGGGAACGGCATGCCGATTTCGCGGCCGAACTTGTCGAGCATGTTGCCGATGCCGATGTCCAGCGTCTCCCCGAAGACGCGGTACCGCCCCGCGGCGTACGCGATGACCTGCGTGTTCCCGCCCGACGCGTAGAGGAGGACAGGGTCGTCGCAGGCGCACTGTCCGCGGCCGATCTCGATGTGCGCGACGCAATGGTTTACGCCGACGAGCGGCTTGTCGAGGGACAGGGCGAGGGCGCGCGCCGCCGTCGCGACCGTACGCAGGCAGGGACCCAGGCCCGGACCCTGGGAGAACGCGATCACGTCGATGTCGCGCAAGGTAACGCCCGCCTTGGCGGCGGCCTCCTGGATGAGGGGGACGACGCGCTCCGCGTGATGGTTCGCGGCCTCTCGCGGGTGGATGCCGCCAGTCGCGGGGCGCACCGTCGCGTACACGTTCGCGAGGACGCGGCACGTCTCGTCGACGATGCCCACGCCGACGGTATGGGCGGTCCCCTCGATGCCGAGGCAGAGCACGGCTCCTCGGAAGCGCCCCTAACCCAAAAGGGTTCGGAGCGCCTGAGGGCTCAGAACCGGAACGAGAGGCTCAGGATTGCAAGGCCGATCACGAACATGCCCGCGAGGACCAACAGTCCGTGGTTCTGACTCCCGTCCGTTTGCTTGCTCCCGAGGCCACCGAGGAGGCTGCCGCTAAAGCCCAGCAGGCAGCCCGTGAGGCCGACTGCTTGGAGGAGGTTAATCACTCCAGGATCGGTCACGCTGAAGGCGGTCAGCGCCATCAGACTGATCCAGAGGAGCAAGATCCCGATGCCGTCGACCAGGAACACGACCCTTCTCGTGATGAACGAGGCTACGTCGGCCCGCGCATGCGGCGCGGCTTGCTGCTGATAAGGATAGTACGGCTGTTGCACTTGCTGGGCGGGCGGCGGGGGAACCATGCCCCCGCATGCGGCTTCCCTTATTTCAATTCATCCCCGCCGATTTAAGTAGAGCGGCGCAATCGCGCGCCCGTGGACGACCGCGGGCCGGTGCTGTTCGAGTACACCCCGCTCCCCATGAGCCCGATGTCCGTCGCCCTCGTCATGCTCTTCGTCATCGTGACCTCGGTGGGCCCTGTTACGCTCCCCCCGGAACTCTTCCCGCTCGGAGGCGTCTGCTTCGTCCCTATCGCTGCGGTGGTTACGTGGGCGGTCCTCCAGTGGCCGAGCCCCACACGGATCCGGGCGAGCGGGATCGAGGTGTCGCTTCCCGCGTGGCGGCGGATCCTTCGGCAGTCCTCGTACGTCCCGTGGGTGGACGTGCGGAATGTGTACCCCGCGGCATACGAGATCTCGGGCGCTGCCTTTTCCCCTTTCGCCTCCTCCGCAGGGACGCTCGTCCACACGGGCCTGGGGGTGGAGACGACGGACGGGCGCAGGCGGACGGTCAGGTTCACGCCCGGCTCCATCCGACAGTTCCGCGCCGAGTCTCCGGGGTTCGAGTACGCCATGGTGGCCGTCCGCCAGGTGTTCCGAGATCTCGGCCGCCCCCTCGTGACCCACGTGCGGTCGTACACGGACGATGACGTCCGCGCGATGCACGAGGAGGCGCGCAAGCCCCTCATCGGTATGGGCGCGGTCGTCCTCGCCTTTCTCCTTCCGCCGACGCTTGTGGCCTTCGCCCTCGTTGTGCTCGACGCTCTCGGGGTGAGCCCGGAGTCTTTCGTGCTCGCGACCATTCTCATCCTGGCGGCGGTCCCCCCGTTCGCCTCTATGCGGTTCACGCTCGCGAGGAGCCGACGTCGCAATAACCTCCTCGTGGAGCTCGCGAAGCACGAAGAGGTCCTTCGAGCGCAGGGCTAGCCGAATTGCGGCACCGTGTGGACGTGGAGAGGATGGGTCCGGACGTACCGGAGCGTCGGGCGGTACAGCCAGCGGTCGTGCCAGAGATACCAGGACGTGTCTCGGATCGGGTAGAAAGCGGGCGCGCGGTCGGTCGGCATCGGGAGGGCACCGCCTGGGAACGAGATCGCGGAATCGACCACGAACCGCGTGACCTCGGGCCCGGTCCCGTGAACGAGAAGGAGCGCGAGGCCGGGGATTTCCACAGTCGCGTCGAAGTAGTTCCCGCGGGTAACCGCGCCCACGCTTTCCTTCAGGATGTCGAGAGCCTGGGCGGGGTCCAGCGGGCTAGTGGTGAGCATCGCAGCGGCGACAGAGGAGGCGTCGAACATGCCGGTCACCTGCCCTAGGTGCCGGTCGAAACGCTCGAATGCTGACCGGATCTCCCCGGAGGAGGCGGCCAGAATCGTTGCGGCAGCGTCGGGACGGTCCTCTTCCCCCGACCGCGCACGGACGAGGTGTTCCAGGGCCATCCGATATCGCGTGTACGCCTCCTTCGGAGCGTGCGGGGACCGGGCGAGGACTGAAGCCTCGACGGAGTCAAGGCTCTCGTCCATCCGGCGAATCGCGTCGAACCGGACGATTTGGTCGACGACCTGGTCGGGCGTGAAGTCGACGAGGGAGGCGGCGACGATCGCCTCAGCGTCCCGAGCAAGTCCTCGGTCCCGGAGCGCCTCGAGGGCCTTGTCGAACCGAACGAGTTCCTCGGTCGGCTCAAGGTCCCCCGAGAGCATCGCCGCAATCGTCAGCCGGTCCTGTCGCGAGACGTCCTTCACCCGCAGGTGCTGGAGGGACATCGCGTACGCGACGGAGAGCGAGAAGTTGTTCGTGCCTTGCCGGGCCAAGATCAGCGAGGGCGCGCGAGCTTCCGGCCGCGAGACTGCCGGCTCGGAGTCGACGATGCTGGGGAGCATCTGTGCTGCGCGCGCGACCGTCGCGTCCAACCCGCCACGCAGGCGCGAGATTCGATTAAGGAAGGCATCGAGCGCGCCCTCGCCGAACCGCTCCCGCCAGATCGCGAGGTCCGTGAGGAGGCGGCGGCCCGCGAAGGTGGGGACGAGGAACGTCTCGGTCGGGGCATTCCAGACTAGGGCGTCGAGTTTCGCTCGAGTCTGCGTGAGATGCTCGAGGCGGACCGTCTCTTCCAGAAGCTGGGCGCGCAGCTTCTCACGCTCCTCGGTTCCACCCGCCGCCAGACGACGGCCGAGATCGCGCACGCGCTGCGTGGCGGCCGGCAGCTCCCGAGCGACGATCTCCATCTGGTCCTTTGCCGCGACTCCCACGGTGCGAACGAGGCCCGCTCCCCCCATCTCCCCGACTTCGAATGGTGCCGCGGCGGGCTCGCCCCGTTGCGTGAGTGCTGTCAGGATCTCGAGGGCCCTGCGGGTCTCCATCAGTCGCCTCCGCTCGCGAAGTCCAGCGTGACCCCGCAGATGTCCGGGTCCGTCGCGGGTTCGACGACGAACACCGCGCGCCCTCCCTCCCGTTCCACGCGCACGAATGGGTCCCCGCGGCAGGCCCTTGCGAGGACCTCAACGATCCACGCCCGACGCTCTCCGGCGTTCCCGGGGACGCCCCATCGGCGACCCGCCTCCGCGGCGACGGCCTCGAGCGCGTAATTCGCCTCGTACACGTTGCGGAAGAACTGAGCGCGGATGATGTCCCTGACACGGTCCGTGTCCGGCGCACGGAGGTCCTCAATCCCCTCCAGGTCCGCGAAGTGGAGCGTGCCGTCCCGAGCGATCACGGCGTCCTTGTCGAGCCAAACGTCATCATACCCGAGCCCGCGGTACGCGTCCGCCCGAGCGTCGTGGCGCAGGGTTCGGGCATAGAGGGTGAGGGCCGCGGCGGCGGACCGCGCGAGGTTCCCCAGGAATGCTTCCGCGGATTCGAACGAATCGATTCCGAAGAGCCGGAAGGCCTCCGCGGTGTCCACCCCGAACGCCACGGGGCTGTGGAAGTGGACGCGGACGTTCGACGGCATGAGACGGACCTCTTGCCAGTACCCTCCCTCGTACCGGCGATACCAGGAGAACTTTGCCGCCAACCGAGCGACCTCGTCGGGGAGCCGGACGAGCGCGACAATCGGACAGACGAAGAACCCCGCGATTTCGTCCATGTCTGCGCGGAGGCTCGCGAGGAGGCCGATGGCCGCGTTGTCCGGCGCTTGCCCACCGTACGGGGTGTTCCCGAACCATCTCTCCCCCGTCATGAAGCCCGAGGCGGCGCCATCCTCTGCCGCCAAGCGGGGAAGCAGAGAAGGATCCCGACAAATCTCGCTCAGCTTCGTGGCCGTGAGCCGCGCATTCGCGTACGCGTCGAATTCCGCGCCGCACCCCTTGACTGCGGCGACGTACTCACGGCCCCGGATCGCGTGGCGGTGCCCCACGAGGAGGGCGGACCTGTTGTCGTCCCGAACGCCCTCGAGCGCGTCCCCGTCGGCGCCGCCGAGAAGCCGTCCCATGAGGCGGGGCACGTAGGCTCCCGCCAGGGCCTCGGTCCACGCATCAACGAGTTGGGGGTTTCCGAGCACCTCCGCGGGCACCATCCGGAGGAGCGGGACAGGGTCATTCGGCACCCACACGGCCGGGACTCGCATCAGAACCGCCTCTGCCACGGGAACGCGGCCCCTTCGCGACTCCGCGAGTAGTACGTCGTCCTCCCGATCTCCTGGAACCCGAACTTGTATGCGACGCGCAGA
Source organism: uncultured Methanomassiliicoccales archaeon (assembly GCA_964396265.1). Taxonomy (GTDB): domain Archaea; phylum Thermoplasmatota; class Thermoplasmata; order RBG-16-68-12; family EA-27; genus EA-27. The sequence goes on along the minus strand of CAYNEM010000005.1, from coordinate 89,712 downwards.
GAGGCAGCGTTGTGCATGGAGATTTCGACGATCACGCGCTCCACTCCGAGCGCCGCCAACGTCGCCAGGCGCGCCGCCATGATCTCGGAGCCGATGCCGCGGGCGCGGAACTCGGAGAGCACCGTCAGCGTGTGGAGCCGCGCGGCCCCGTCGGCGACGGTTGCGAATCCGAAGCCGACGACCTTCCCGTGGACCGCAACGAAGGCCAGGTCCCCGTCCTCATAGGATGATCGGATCCACTGCTTCGCCTTGCCCTGATAGGCCGTCTCCGCGATGGCGGTCACCGAGGGGATGTCGTCCCCGGTCATGGGGCGGACGAGCTCGACGTCGTAGGTCGCGGCCTTTGGATCTCGCAGCTCGAGCACGAGGAACGTGTCGAACGGCTTGTCAGGCCTCGCCAGCTTGTCTTCTGCGAAGAAGTCGTTCACACGGATGCGTTTCGATAGGGAGAGTGCAACCGCCTCGTCCTCCGCAAACAGACTCCCGACGTTGGATTCTCGGTCGTGGATGAACAGGCCCACGATCCGGTCGTCGTCCGTCGCCAGAACCGCGGGGTCGTTCGAGGCGAGCGCGCGTCGCGCAAACATGGGGAGGAATGGCGTGAAGTACTTCGAGCCGCCCGGCTTCAGGTTCTGGAGGGCGTCGGGCTTCCTGACACGACGGAGCACGATGCGCCGTTTTCCCTGCGGCGTATTCGCGGTCATCCGCCACGGTCCGCGTCGGCGGCGGTACGCGAGTAGGCAGGCGGCGATCACAAACATGGGAATTCCCACGTCCACCGCCAAGAACGTCGGGAGGTGGAGCGGAACTTCGTAGCTGCTCGCGGTCACGAACACCTCCGCGCGCCACCGGAACGAGGCGGAAAGGTCGACCGCCACGTCGCGCTCCTCGTAGCGCTCTGCGACAATGAACCCCGTGTCGCGGGCGAACCAGTAGCGGTCCGTGTACGTCGCATCGAACTGCCCGTATGCGTCGTTCCTCCGATACATGCCGTCGCTTTCCAGGCGGCTCGCGGCCTTCGGGAGGAGGCCGAACCACACGACGTCGTCGAGAGCCCGGACCGTAAGCACATCGTCGATGATCGGAACATCCTCGCCGATCGCGAGCGGTGTTGAGACCCAGAACCATACGATGGGATTCACATAGACGCCGTCGACATCGTACGGCCCGTTGTACGCTCGGCTCGTCGCGTTGAAGAAGAACGTGGCGTCGAACGATGCGCTGTCGAACGTGCCGTCGGAGGCCCTGAACGACCAGCTCCCGGTCCGATGCACCGTCACATTATCGCCGTCGATTGCCGATATCTCGTAGCGGGAGTGGGACTTCATCTCGTCCCAGTATCCGGAGTAGTCACCGTCGCCCTGGTCTGTGTACGTGTTGAAGTCGTACTCAAACCAAATCCCAGGACCCGGCATCTCACCGCTCGAGGGGGCGGCGGTCAACGTCCCGACGAGGATCGCAACCAGCAGGATGGCGAGCGCAAGACGGTGCAGAAACGCCCCGACGACGTGCCCCATCTCCTCTGAGTACTTCCCCGACTGGCGGCACGGGTGTTTCACGATGATAAGCATTTCGCGGGGAGACCACGGGAGGCCCGTGTTCAAAAGGAACCGAGGACCGTTCTTTGGTCAGCGCCGCACGACGCGGATCGGTGCGGGCCCACGGAGCTCGTACACGGTCCCGCGCCACGAGATCACGCGGAGCTTGCGCGCCACGTTCAGGTTGTACAGCGTCAGCCAGGGGGCGACGAGGCTTCCGAGCACGTAGGCGCCCATCGGGCCAAGGGGCTTCCCCATGATCCGCCGGAACGTCGCGAGGCGCAGCGCGGATTTGGCGGCGATGATTGGCGCGTGGGCCAGGAGGAGCAGCGCCGCCAGCCAGTATCCGGGGTCTGCAATTGCCGCCACAATGGCGAGCGCGATGCCCAGGTCGATGGAGCCCGCGACAATCCCGTAGGAGAGGCCGGCATATCGGGTCACGCGCGGATCGTACGCGCGCATCATCACCGTCTGGCGGGTGGTCCACTCCAGGACCGTCGGCCAGTCGCACGGCTCGTCCGTGATGACGGTGGCGGCGGGCACGTAGTCGACGCGCAGACCGAGCCTCTTCACCGCTTGGGTCACGACCATATCGTCGCTCAGCGCAGTCCCCCATTTCGCGGCGATGTACGCCTTGTCGAACGTCGCCCGGCGCATGGCATGGGAGCCGCCCCAAGCGAAGTTGAGCCTCTTGCTGAACAGGATGTTCGTGCCGGCCGCGTTCCACGCGGCACGGGTCGCGGATGCGAGGGATCGGTCGTGCGTGTACCACCGATAGGTCGTCGCCGCGCCGATGGCCTCGTCCTGAAGGGGGGCGACGAGGTCGTGCAGCCACGTGGGCGGTGGGCACGCGTCGGAGTCCATGAACGCGACGATCTCGTCCCGCGCGGTGAGTTCTTGGGCGGCACTCTTGAGCGCGGCGGCCTTCCCGGTCGCGTTGCGGACGGGCTCCGCGGTCGCGACCATGACCGGGACCTTCGTGCCCATCGCACAGGCCCGGATGACGTCGTGCGCCGGGTCGTCCATCGCGTCGAGCGCGAAGATCACCCGGTAAGCGGGATAGTCTTGATGGAGGAGGGCTTGGAGGTTCCGCTCGAGTCCCGGGTCCACGCCCTTGGCGGCGACGACGACGGCGACGGGGGGCGTGAACGAGGGCCACGCGCGGGCGCGTGATCGGTTCGCCGCCAGTCGAAACCGCGCTCCTCCCAACAGGGAGGCGATCCCCAAGAGAGACGAAAGCACCGCTAGCGCGGTGAAGGTGAGCAGTGCAATGTCCGCCATGCCCGAGGCACGCGGCCCTAGACAATAAAGCGTTCCACCCATGGTGCGCCGCCATCGGGACCGGCGGGGCCTCATGAGGGATGCGTGGGCAGACCGGCGCTAGGGGGCGATCATAACCGCGTCCCCCTCCACGATCACGGGGAAGGTCCGCAACTTGGCGGCGGGGTTCGTGAACGACTGGCCCGTCCTCACGTCGTACTGCCATCCGTGCATCGGGCAGGTGACGATCGCCCCATCGAGGAATCCCTCCCCGAGGGGCCCTGCACGGTGGAGGCACGTGTTGTCCGTCGCGTAGAACGTGCCGTTCACGTTGAACAGTGCGATGAGGCGACCCGCCACGATGACGACCTTCGACTGCCCGGGCCTCACGTCCTCGACCTTGGCGACGGTGACCGGCCCCATGCTGCCGGGACCGACAAGGCGCCGACCTAAATACTTCGCGTCGATGCAGGGCGCGGGTGGCATAGTGAGGGAAGAAGCGCAGAAGATCGTGGACCTGTGCAAGGATTTCGTGCTCGCGATGAACCGCGTGGAAGATGCGTTCGGGACGATGGCGTCGCAGCTCACGAAGGAAGAACGGGCGGAGGTCGTGGCGGCCGCGTTGACGTTCCTCGGGTCCGGGGAGGTCCCGGGGGCATACACGCAGGAGATCGCGCGCGAGCTGATCGCCCAGTTGGGCGCGGCCGGGATGTTCGCGGATTACAAGGGCTCCCCCGACTCGTACATCCAGTGAGCCGCCGGGCGTCATGCACATATAACAATACAAAAGGCGTACCACAAAAGGGATTCCCGCGGAGCCGGAATCCGGGTCGTGAAGGACGGGGAGCGTCTGGCGATGCCTGTCAGCGTCTTGTCCCTGGCCTTCGCCGTGGTCGCCCTGCCCGTGACGTACCTGACCGTGCCGTTCTGCCGGCCCGCGGCAGACGCCCTGAGCTGGACGGCGATCGTCGGCGTCATCTCCGCAACTGGTGCGTTGGGGCTGACCGCGATGCTCATGTCCTTGTTCTCCGTGTACTCCCAGACGGACGAGCGTGCCCGGGCCTCCCTCCTGATGTCGGTGGGATCCCTCGGGATCGCGACCGCGTTCATCCTCGTGGTCGGGTTTGCCCTCGGGACGTGCCCCATCTAGTCGCGAGCAGATGTGGTAGAGCCTCGGCACGTTCCACGAAACGCAGACGGTGTCGAAACGCTTATCCCGCGCACTCGGCATCGGTCGCATCGCGAAGGCGTATGGACTTCACGAACGAGCGCACGTGGCTGTCCGCGACGGAATCCGGCACGCAGGAGGAGTTCCACAGCCGGTTCGAGTCCGCGGTCTACAAGGTGCGCGAGGACTTCGGCGAGACCCACCCTATCCACATCGGCGACGAAGCGATCACGGGGCGAACGACGTTCGAGGACCGGAGTCCCGCAGACCTCCGGATCCTGCTGGGGAGGTTCCAGTCGGGTACGGCGAACGACGCGAAGCGCGCGATCGCCGCCGCCAAGTCCGCGTTCCCCGAATGGTCCCGGACAGACCCGGTCGATCGCGTGAAGATCATCCTGCGGGCCGCGGACCGGATGTCCGCGGACAAATACGATCTTGCGGCCCTCCTGTCGTTCGAAAACGGGAAGAACCGGTTCGAGGCGGTCGCGGATGTCGACGAGGCGATCGACTTCCTCCGCTACTACAGCCAGCAGGTCGTCGACAACCAGGGGTTCAACCGGGAGATGGGACGCTCGGTGAAGAACGAGCGTTCGCGGAGTGTCATGCGGCCGTACGGGCCCTGGGCGATCATCTCTCCTTTCAACTTCCCCCTCGCGATCGCGACCGGCATGACCGCGGGCGCGCTCATCACTGGGAACACGGCGGTCCTGAAGCCCGCGAGCGACACGCCGTTCTTGGCATTGCGCCTGTACGAGATCCTGCGCGAAGTCGACCTCCCGCCCGGCGTCCTGAACTTCGTGACCGGCGGGGGCTCCTCCGTCGGGGCGACGCTCGTGGCGTCGGATGACGTCGAAGGCCTCGCGTTCACGGGCTCGCGCGACGTCGGATTGGCGGCGTTCCGGTCGTTCACCGCCAGCCGGCCGAGGCCCGTCGTGACGGAGATGGGCGGCAAGAACGCCGCGATCGTCACCGCCAAGGCGGACGTGGAGATGGCCGCGGAGGGCGTGATGCGCGGCGCGTTCGGCTACGGCGGCCAGAAGTGCAGCGCGACCTCGCGAGTGCTCGTGGACAAGAAGGTCCATCGGGAATTCGTCGACGCTCTCGTCGAGCAGACGGACGGCATCGTCATCGGCCCGCCATGGGAGCGCGAGGTGTTCCTTGGCCCCGTGGTCAACGAGGCTGCGTTCGGCACCTTCCGCCGTTTCGCGAGGACTGGCGCGAAGGCGGGCAAGGTCCTCACGGGCGGCGGGGTCCGGACCGATGGCGTCCTGAGCCACGGGTACTACGTGGAGCCCACGATCATCGACCGGCTTCCGGCGAACCATCGCATCCACCGCGAGGAGCTGTTCGTCCCGATCCTCTCGGTGATCCCGTTCAAGGGTCTCGAGGAAGCGATGGGCATCGCGAACGACTCGCCGTACGGGCTGACCGCGGGCATCTTCTCCAAGGACCCGCGCGAGCTCCACGATTTCTTCGACGGGATCGAAGCCGGCGTGGCGTACGCGAACCGCCGCCCGGGGAGCACCACGGGTGCGGTCGTCGGCGCGCAGCCGTTCGGCGGCTGGAAGATGAGCAGTGTGACGTTCAAGGGCGCGGGAGGCCCATACTACTTGCAGCAGTTCCTCCGCGAGCAGAGCCAGACGTTCTACGCCTGAGGGCCCTGCGGATTCTCCGAGACCGAAAGAGTCATACCGAGAGCCCGAGATGCGCCGGCGGTCGGAAGTTCGGGGCATGCCGGAAGACGAACCCACCATTGTCCTGCCCTTTGCGGTGATCGAGAGAGAGGGAGGTGCGGGCGAGGAGTTCCCGCTGGAGATGACCCTCGCGACGGTTCTCGCCGACGTGGAGAAGCAGCGGGAGAAGGCGGGGCTGATCCGGAAGCGTGAGGAATCTCTGGAGTTCGCCGCCCTTCTCTATTGGCCCATCGTCTGCTGCCCATGGCGGGAGAACCGGAACCTCGTGTTCGACGGCATGTCCGTTTGGTCGTACGTGTTCCCCCAGGGACACATCCCGGACGCCCGCAGCTTCACGCATGCGGCGGACGCGGCCTGGAACTACCAGGCGGTCCAGACGCTCCTCAACGAGCGCGCCGCCTTCTTCGACCAGTTCTCCGGGACGGAAAACCACCCGATCATGGGCCTGTTCATCCACGAGGAGTTCATGCGGGACGTCCTCGCCCATCTCGCGCTCGCCCGGCCGCGGCAAATCCGCGGGAGCCCGATGCTCCAGCCCCGCCTTGCGCCCCTGCATGCCGCCGAGGCCGTGAAGCGCCTCCACGCGATCGTGGCGTCCATGGTGAAGGACATCGACGCGATCGGCGCCGCGGGAGCCGCCCTCGAGTCCGCGATGACCCGCGTGCGGACCGAGCTCGGCGCCCTCCGGGAGGAGACCGCACGCTCGTACGGGGGCAAGATCGAGAGGATCCAGCCGGAGGTCGGGGCGGAGGTGAGCCGTCTGGAGCGGGAGCGCGAAGCGAAGTGGTCCGCAATGGCGCCGAAGCTCATCGACCTCCAGTCGACCGCGGCGAAGGCGGAGGCGGATCTGGCGAACTGGGAGTCGGAGTCGCGGCGGCGCGACGATTTGGCGGCGGCCGCACACGCGAAGGAGCGACGCGACGCGACCCGCGCCGGGTTCGACCGCGCGCGTCAGGACGTCCAGCGCTACCAGACGGACGTGGCCCAGAGCCGAAGCTCGTTCGACCAGCAGATCCAGACGCAGTGGGAGCGCATCCGGGCGCTCGAGCGGGAACGGGACGGCGAGGTGAGCCGGCTCCATCAGGAGGAGCAGTCCCTCGTCGCGACCGCGGGAAAAGCCTCCAACGGCATCCGCACCATGCTGAAGACGCTGGCCGACGGGGTCCAGTTCCTCGAGTCCCAAGGCGTCCCTGCGAACGTCAGCGACACCACGCTCATCCACATGCCGATCTTCGTCGCGGCCTTCGGGGGCGAACGCGGACGGCGGATGGTTGTGTTCCCCCCGATGGTTGCGCGGACGGGCAAGGGCGTCATGGGCTCCCTGAAGAGCACATTTGGCGGCGCCGTGCTCCCGCTCGAGCCGAAGACCGAGCAGTTCGAGCAGATATTCCGCGCGGGGATCGAGAAGGCGCTCGCCGAGGACGCGAGCCTTTCCGCGCTCATCGTGAGCGTCGGGAACGCGAACAACCTCCTCCACCTCGGGAACCTGAAGTCCATGCTGACCCGCGGCCTCGCGGAGATGAAGGCGCAGGGGTGGATCAAGGACAAGCACGAGCGCGAGCTCCTGAGTAACCTCGAGCGCCACATCGCCGCCGCCACGCGGACGGCCCCGAAGCAGGTGCCGTGATCAGGGCCGGTCCTTCGCCTTTCGGCGGCGGACCAGGAGGCCCAACGCGAACCCGACGAGCAGGCTCACCGCCACGACGCCGACCACCCCCGATGCCTCCGGCGTGATCGTGAGGAACCTCTGCGTCGTGCGCACCGTCGTCGTGCTCCCCTCGGAGGCCTGGCCCGAGCGGTCCACGACGGAGACCTGCACGACGTACTCCGTGTCGGGGGATGCAGGGAGAACCGTGGTCGTCGCCTCGCGGTCCTCGACGAGGAACACGATCTCCGTGCCGCCGGCCCGTGACGCGACGATGCGGTAATGGGAGAAATCATCGTCCTCGTTCGCGGTCCAGTTCACGCGGATGTTGCCGGGCCCGACCTCCCATCCCGTCGCGGTGACCGGGGACGGTCTCCGATCGACGGCCACGGGGATTTCCAGGACAGGCTCGCCCGCCACGGTCCCGAGGGACGCGAGGGACGCGGAGTAGAGGCGGATCCCGAATGCGTACACGCTCGCGCCGAGCGAGAGGCTCATCGTCACGTTGAACGGCACTCTGGCGCGAACCGTGCTCCCGGAAGTCCCCAGGCTCGCTTCGACCGCGAGCGGCGTCGCACCCCAGCGGCTCCAGGAGGCCGCCGACGGGGTCACGGCCAGGCCATCGACGTCCCCCGTCAGTTGCGTCCCGAGGGTCACGAGCAGATCGATGGAGATGTCCGCGAGGCCGAGGGTGAGGCCGCCGACGCCCGGGATGAGGTACGACGTGCGCCCGATGGGCATGGCGTTCCCGATCGGCAGCGCGACGGGGACCCCCAGGACGAAAACGGTGATCGCGCACAGCTCCGGGGACATCGCAAGGAACGTCTCGTCCTTCCCGCCGTCGGGCACCACCAGGCCCTCGTACGCGGCGACGATCCCGCACGTGGCCGCGACGTCGAGTCCAGCGACGACCTCGCGACGTGGGATCCCGAATGAAACCGTCGTCTCATGGACCTCGTCGGCCGCGACGGGGTAAGGCATCGCCAGACCGGCGAGGGTGAACGCGAGGACGAGGACCCCGGCGATGCGAGACATGCCCTTCATCTTCATCCTGTCGCGGGGTCATAGGCGCTTCAGGTTCTTCCGCTTGGTGGGGGCACTCCTCGGGCAGCCCTAGACGAAGGGTGAGGCCGCACTCTTGAGTCCAAGGGTCGGAAGTCTTAAGGGCTCGCTCCCTTCCTCCGCAAGGAGAGGAACGTGGCGAAGCCAGCGGAGCGCGGGGTGCGGAGGAAACTGCTGAGGGTCGCGTACGTCCTCATCATCGCCTCGGCGGTGGCCATCGCGGCCTATTCCGTCATGCGCGTCGTCGACGAGGGGAGGAACGAACCGTCCAGGCCGTTCACCGACAGCTTCGACCTGCAGGCGTGCACGTTCAACACGACGGGGGAGAACCGGTACTTCGTCCTGCAGCCCCGATTCCGGCTCGTCCTCGACGGCGTGGAAGCCGGGGACGATCTCCATCTGGAGATCACGATCCTGAACACCACGACGATCGTCGATGGCGTGACGACGCGCGTCGTCCTGGAGAACATGACGGTCAACGGAGAGATCGAGGAGATCTCGCTCAACTACGTCGCGATCTGCGAGGAGACGGGAAGCGTCGTCTACTTCGGGGAAGACGTAGACATCTACCTGGCGAACGGCACGATCGTCCACGACGGGAGCTGGCGCGCCGGGGGGAGCAACCGGGCCGGACTCCTCATGCCGGGGACGATCCTCCTGGGCGGGAGGTACTATCAGGAGGTCGCGCCCGGGATCGCGGAGGACCGCGCGGAGATCATGAACGACGAAGCGACCCTCGTCACGACCGCGGGGACGTTCACGGGTTGCCTGGTGACCGAGGAGACCACGCCCTTGGAGCCGGACTCGGTGGGGTACAAGACGTACGCTCCCGGGATCGGCCTCGTCAAGGACGGCATCCTCCTCCTGACGGAATACGGGTACATCTAGGGGCAGGACCGTCGGATCGGACGCTGCGGAATGGGCTCGACCGGATTCGAACCGGTGACCTTCTCCGTGTCAGGGAGATGTCATAGCCGCTAGACCACGAGCCCGCGGACGTCCCGAACCCCGAGGCCACCATAAGGCTTGCGTCACGCGCGCTTCTCCTCGAGCACGGGACATGGACGGCCCGCCTTGCAGAACCGGCACTTCTTCGGGTCCACGGCGATGGGCATCGGCTTGATCAGCCGCCCGTACTTCCGGCGCGGCATTCACGCCCCCACGACGATTGTCTTCACATTCACGAATTCGCGGATTCCGTGGGATCCGAGTTCGCGGCCGTAGCCGGAGGCCTTCACGCCGCCAAAGGGCAGGCGCGGGTCCGACTGCACGCGAAGGTTCACGAAGACCATGCCCGCCTCGATGTCCGCCGCCAGTCGCATCGCCTTCGTGTGATCCCGCGTCCAGATGCTCGCACCCAGCCCGTACTTCGTGTCGTTCGCGACGCGCACCGCCTCCCGTTCGTCCTTCACGCGGACCACCGCCGCCACAGGTCCGAACACCTCCTCCTCGTACGCCGCCATCCCCGCGCGGACGTCCGCGAGGATCGTCGGCCGGTAGAAGTAGCCGCGCCCCTCGATGGGTCCGCCGCCAATCGCGACACGCGCTCCCTTCGCCACGGAGGCCTCGACTTGTCGGTTCAGGTCGTCGCGGAGGTCGCCGCGCGCGATCGGGCCGATCTCTGTCTCCTCGTTCAGGGGATCGCCGACGCGCAGCGCCGCCATCGACTTCGCGAACTTCTCGAGGAAGTCGTCGTACGCGGGGGCCTCGACGATGAACCGTTTGGCGGCGATGCAGCTCTGCCCGGCGTTGATGCATCGCGCCTCCGCGGCCGCCTTGGCGGTCATGTCGAGGTCCGCGTCAGCGAGGACGACGAACGGATCGCTCCCGCCAAGCTCGAGGACCGCCTTCTTGATCACACTGCCCGCGACCTCGGCAACGGACGCGCCCGCCTTCTCGCTCCCCGTGAGGGAGACCGCCTTGACCCGAGGGTCCCGGAGGATCGCGGCGACCCCGCCGCTCCCGACGACGAGCGTCTGGAACACTCCGTCCGGGAAGCCCGCCTCTTGAAACGCCGTTTGGATGTCGAGCGCGCAGCGCGTGACGTTGCTCGCGTGCTTGAGGAGCCCGACGTTGCCCGCCATCAGCGCGGGCGCGGCGAACCGGAAGACCTGCCAGAACGGGAAGTTCCACGGCATCACCGCCAGGACCGGGCCGAGAGGCTCGTACCGGACGAGGGACCGCTTCGCGCCCGTGTCGACGACGTCGTCCGCGAGGAACTCCCCCGCGCGGTCCGCGTACATCTCGCAGGCCCACGCGCACTTCTCGACCTCCGCGACGCCGTCCCGCATGGGCTTCCCCATCTCCCGCGCCATCGTCTCCGCGTACCGGCGTGCGTGGCGGCGCAGGACTTGGGCGACGGCACGGATCCGCTCCGCTCGATGGGCCATGGACGACCGCCGCCAATCGCGGAAGGCTGCATCCGCCCAGGACAGAGCGGTGTCGATCTCCTTGGCCGTGAGCTCGTCGAACCGCTCGATCTCCTCACCGGTCGCGGGATTCACAGAGCGGAGCACCACGATTCCCAGCCCGACCCCGTAGACGCGGGCCTCACATGTCCCTTTCGCCCGGTCTCGATCAATCGGAAAAACGACAAAGGGGGAGGGGGCTTCGCTCCATTCACGGTTCGAACCAGGGTGTGGACACCACCGTGCGTACGTCGAGCGGAGAATCGAGGAGGTGCATCCCCTCGTACGCGTCCGCCTGCGCCTGAAGACCCCGCCAGTCCGTGTACCCGTCCGGATACGACCGCCAGGTCGTCATCGAGAGAACCGCGGAGGATGCCCGTTGGAAGAACTCCATCGTCCCGAGCCCGCCCGCATACCGTATGAGGATGTCACGGGCGGCCTGCGCGTTCCCCGGATCCCGCAGCCAGGCCGCGGCATCGGCAAGGGCAAGGCTGACCTTGCGAGCGACGGCCGGTCGCGTTTTCAGGAACGCTTCCTCCGCCCACAGGCCCGCGCTCGCCAGCCACTCGGAATCGCTGCTGCCATTCGCGACCGAGCCGAAGGCGGCGACGGCCGCATCGCCTCGCGGTCCGAGTCGGGGATCCCGGACCACGTAGGCGACCCCGTCTTCCACCGCCAACGCGTTGAACGGCTGCGAGACGACCGCGGCCTCCACGGTCCCCGCCCGGAATGCGTCCGCGATCTTGTAGTCGGGAACCGCTACGGGGACGATGCGCACCCCGACACGGTCGATGGCTCGTCGAAACGCTTCGCACGCGAGGCAAGCGGTTTCGAGGGCGTCGAAGCCGACGGTTCGATCCTGCAGGTCCTCCAAGGAGCGAACGTCCAAGTCCGCACGGACCAGCAGCTCGGACGTCCCCGGGAGAAGGTCTGCCGTCGCGTGGAGGAGGCGCAGGGAGGCTCCGCTGGAGGCCTTCTGGAGCGCGAGGACGGAGGGAAAGGTCGCAGCTTCAACGCCGCCGGTCAACAGCACCTGCGCCGCGAGGCCCCCTCCGGAGAATTCCACGAGCTTCACTACGATGCCACGATCCGCGAAGAACCCAAGATCCCGCGCGACCCAGACCGGCATCGATCCGGAGTGGCGGTACGTGGCAATCGACACGGCCTCTGGGGAGGAAAGGCGGGACGCGACAAGGAGCATCGCGGAACCGGCGATCACGATGGCGAGCACCAGCGACACGATCCGGGTTGCGCGTCCCATTCGTACGCACCCCCTCATTGAGGCGGTGCGAGGTAGGGGAAGACACCGAGGAACGCGACGTCATTCCCGTCCACGCAGTCGCCGGGGAGCGCGCCGTCCGTGAGGAGGCTCAGCTCGGCGTCGATCACGTCGTCCGCGAGTCTGCGGCCGTTGAGGAACCCACTCGGGGCGGACGTGTCGAACGTCAGCACGTCGGGCAGGAGGATCGACGCGAGGAAGTCCGCGCGCGCGGGTCTGTGCAACGGGTCCAGCGCGATCAAGTGGGCGACGACGTCTGACTTGAAGTTCGCCGGGTCGTCCTTCGGGTCTCCCGCGTTGAACGCGGCCTTGTTCCCCGTGGAGATGAGGACGGTGTTGATCGCGGGCCGTCCCATGCGGTCCTGTTGGACGAACCGCCCGTCGCCGTCGTCGTCGTCGCCCGTCGCGCCAGGACCGGGTGCCCGGTCGTCATCCTCATCGTCATCATCGTTCGGCATGGGAATCTCGATCGTCGCCCATACCCCGATGTTCGCGCTCTTGCCCAGCGACCTCGTAGGGACCTGCCAGACGATCGACATGACGTTGAAGCCCTTGAACGTGTCCGCGGTCGCACCGTCACAGAACGAGTGTAGGCCGCGGAACGCAAGCAGGTCGAAGAAGAACGGGTCGTCGCGCAGCCCGGCGAACAGCCAGGAGTTACCCGCACCGCGGACGATCGATTCCGTCCAACCCTGTGCGGAGGTCCGTCCCGAACCCTTCGAGTTCTGGGCGTTCCAGCCTCGGAGCGTTTCGACCCGAACGCGCTGGCGCTCTTCGTCATCGTCGTCGTCATCGTCATTGTCAAACGTGAACCGGTACGCAATGTCAGCGACCGCATCCCCGTTCGTGTCGACCTTGATCAGGTACCGCGCGTCCGTCGAAAACTGGGGGGACATCCCCGGCATCGTCAGCGGATGCACATTTACGACGAACACGACCTTATTCAGGTCCTGCTCCGACGTGCCGGGATGGAACGCGTACACGTCCGTAATGTCGATCGCCGGCGGCAGCCCCGGAAAGGGCTGATCCAGATGGTCCGCCGTCCGCCCGAGCGGAACTAGGCTGACCATCAGGAAGACCGCCACCACGCCTGCCACACCTAACGCATGTCTTGCCTTGGGCCTCATGATACCCCTCGGTCGCCCGAAAGATGATGTGCCCTATTTCCAACTATGTTACAACCGATGTTACAGACAATCCACATATACCGATGGGGTATTTTCCTTCGTAGAAATCAGGCGGAATCGAATAGTTGTATCACATGATGTTACGAAAATCCACATATACGTGGTCGCATATTGGGACGGAGAAGCATGCAGCTGTCCGAGGCGGTCAAGCAGCTTCAAGCGTGTGGGCTTAGCCGGTACGAGTCGGTTACGTTTCTCAACCTTGCGCGGATGGGCGCGGCGACGGCCCGCGAGGTTGCGAGGGCCTCTGGCGTGAACCGTGTGCAGACGTACCGGTCCCTCGAATCCCTAGAAAGCCGAGGACTTGTGGAGGTCACCTTGGACCGGCCGAAGCGGTATGCGGCGCGAGCCCTCACTGAGGCGTTCGATCTCATCGTCGACGAGCACCGCGCGGAGCTGGTGGCGATGGAGAAAGTCCGAGAGTCGCTCTTGGCGGCGTGGCCGACCATTGCACGGAAGGACCGCACGAACGTTCGACTCCAGATTCTGAAGGGACGTTCCCAGGTTTACGGGGCGCTGCGCCGCGTGGTCGCGAATGCGGAGAAGGAGGTCCTTGCCTTCACAACGACGAAGGGGATCCTCCGCTCCTACCGTGCGGGGATCAACGACGCACTCCTGGCCGCGATCGGCCGAGGCGCGAGGGGTCGTCTCATTGCAGACATCAGCCTGGCGAACGCATCATTGTTCGAGAAGGTCGCGCGGCGCGTCCCCCTGCGCCACGTGGAAGACCAACGGGGGCGCTTCATCATCATCGACGGGGAGTCGATGTTCGCGTTCCTGATCCAAGACGAAGTGGGCCTTCGGGGCGAGGGGGAGACGGCCCTTTGGACGAACAGTCCCGACTTCGTTCGGTCCCATCGCGATTTTTTCGAGAGGTCTTGGAAGGGTGGAGTGAGCGCGAAGGCGCGTTTCCGTGCGCTCCGGAAAGCCGGGAAGGGTCCCGGCGATCCGAAACGACGCTCAACCGCGGGAACGAATCCCTCCCGTTAGTACGGCCAGCGACGCTGGAGTTTCGTTGAACTCGTCGAACCGCCCGATTTCATCGCCCGTCGCGGGATTCACGGACCTCATGGACGCGATGCCCATCGCGGGTCGAGAGCGCCCGTCCTCCATAAATGCACGGTTTGTGCGTCGTTGCGGAGAGAGGAAGAGGGCCGCGCCGAAGGCCGGACGCGGTCCCCCTGCAGGGTCTGCTGGAGTTCCACGCCGATCGGGACGGGCTTCCGAAGGTTGTCCATCACCGGCGAGGTCTTCATCGCGTGGTTCAGAAGTTCCTGGATCTTCTCGCAAGAGGTGTCTGCCTTCATGCTCGCCTTCCCACGGATGTTCTGGAAGCCAGGGCGGATCTGTCGGAGAGGTTCAGGAACCCGTGGAGGTCGTGCATTCCTACAGTGAACCCCTCGCTTCGAACTTCCGTATTAATTCTAACGCCGCATCCGTACATCTGTTACAGACCACCGTGACGGGAATGAACTGGATACCCACCCGGCCATCCGGTTCAACTTCATAGACCAGCGGCCTTCTGACTTTTCACTTCTTGGCCGAGCCGCAGAGGGCAGTCTCGGAAAAACTTCCGGGCCCCCGGCCAAGAATGTGTAGTGCAGCAAGGAGAAAGGACCGTGGTGCGACCCACTCGAACCAAAGGTCCGGCACGCCCGAATCTATGGCTTTTGCAGCAGCATCCACAACGTGGAAACCTTCCGAACGAGCCAACGCCGTGGCCTCGTCTATCGCGGCTTGTTCATCATCGATCTGTACGCGCAAGATAAAGACGCCGAGCCCAGCCTGATCCCCCCGGCGAACCTTCAGTTCCACGCGATGCAAGGTGGCCATCCCTAGTTCACTCTCGTTCTCGTTCGTCGCCCCCCGCATGACGGGCGCACGGACATAAACCTGCGACCCATTGGGGGCAGTGCTCCCGGCGGGATTCGAACCCACGTCACCAGCTCGAAAGGCTAGCATCCTTGACCGGGCTAGACTACGGGAGCGGCG
>CAYNEM010000005.1:0-74379 GCA_964396265.1 uncultured Methanomassiliicoccales archaeon | reverse complement strand
CGTCACCAGCTCGAAAGGCTAGCATCCTTGACCGGGCTAGACTACGGGAGCGGCGGCGACGATTCGCGGGGACGGGATAAGGATTACCCCACGGCGCGGAAGTCGACGAACGTCCCTTCCCGCACGCGGCTCAAGTCCGGGACGAGTCGGCGCCCTTCGGGACGGAGGCCGATCTCCCATTCCTCCATCACCGGGGCTCCAACGATGAGGTCGATCGGGCGGCCCTCCTCGATGCCATTCTCGTCGAGGACGTAGGCCTTGAAGCTGAACGAGCACAGGTCCGCTTCGACGATCAGGGTCCTCCACTCACGGATTGTGTGTTCCCTGCCGCCGAGTCCCACGGTCCGAGGCACCGGGTCCCGACCACGTGCACCGCTCCGCGGCACTGCGGCCCGCGCGATGTAGGAGCGACCCGCGCCGGAATCGAAGAGAGCCCAAAGGGTCCGGCGTCCGACCCGAACTTCCCGAAGTGCCTTGGACATCGCCGCATCCATCGGGGGCGTCGGGCTTCAATCTTTTCGCGTGCATGCAGTTCAGAGCTCGGCGGTCACCGTCTGCACGAGCTGGCGGTACTCTGCATCCTTCATCGCGTCAGGGTTCGCGGACAGGAGGAAGTAGGAGTCCTTCAGCACGACTTTCTCGTGGATCGTCTGCACGAAACGGAGGATCGACGTGAAACTGTTCTGGGAGACGAGGTACTCCAGCCCCTCCACCGCGAGGACCGCGTTCCCCGCCTCCAGATGGCGGTGGATAGCGCTCGTGAGGCCGACGAGGTCCGTGGGCGACGTCGTCCGAACGCCCTTCGCGTCTTGGCGGCTGAGCCACACGACGTCCGCGGCCCCGAGCCCGAACACCGCCAGGTCGTCCGGATGCGTCCGGGAGATGCACAGGGGCCGCGCCCCCTTGGCGGTGATCTCCTGGACGAGGGCGAACACCTGTTCGCCCTTCGCCTCGCGCACGAGGTACGAGCCCCGGCCCCGCAGCCGGCCCAGGGTCGGCGCCTCCAATCCGAGTTCGACTTCTCCCGCCTCGATCTTGCGGTCGATCGCCTCGATGGCCTTGTCGATCGCCTTGGACCGGAGGACGACGGAGAGCTCCGTGCCGCCGTATCCGCGCGACGTCATGCGGAGCACCTCCGCGATGATGTCCTTGAGCCCCCGCTCGTAGCCTTTCAGGAAGAACTTCCTCGCCTCGTCCTTCGTCATCCAATCGTCGCGTAGCGAGGGGGACGCTCAAGAACCTTGGCCTCGCCGATGGGGTACTCAGCCGATGTAGCCCAGGTCCTCGCGCGGCGGCTGCTCGCCCTCGACCTTGTCGACGTCGCGCAGCTTGCTCGTGATCTGGTCGATCTGTTTCGCCTTGCTCTCGAGCTCCGCGAAGTCGATCTGGATGTCGAGCACCTTCGTGAGGACCTCGAGCACCGCCTGCGCGCTCTTCGGGTCGACGAAGTACCCGGACGTCTCGCCCATGAGGCAGACAGCCTTCATCCCGTAGATTTTCCCGAGCCCCAGGAGGAGGCCGCTCGCGCCGACGATGCCCGCGCCTGGCTCACCGCGCGCGAACACGACCCCGTGCCCCTCCATCTCCTTCACGAGCGCGGCGTCCGTGGCGGCGCCGAGGACGCGGGGCTTCGTCACCATGCGGCCCATGCCGTACCCGCCGAGCGTGAACAGCTTGTGGACGCCGAGTTTCTTCAGCTCCGAGAGGACGAAATCCGCGAGCTCGTACTGACCCTCCGGCGTGAGCCCTTGGTAGTCCCCGACGAGGACGACGACATCGCCCTTCCCCGGGCGCTTCACGTAGTACAGCTCGTTCTGGACGAGGCGGACGAGGCCGTCGTCGAGCACGAGCACCTGGGGCGGGAAGAACTTCGAGTAGATCGCCGCGAACTTCACGGCCTTCAGCTCGTCCTTCAGGTGCTCCGCCGCGAGCTTGCCGACGTTCCCGATGCCCGGCAGGCCCTGCACGAAGGTGGGATTCTCGAGTTGCGGGTGTTCGTCGTAGTGGATCTGGATGTCGTCCATTCACGCGCCTCCCTGTTGCTTGAGCTTACGGCGGTAGGCCCCGTACCGGTCCTCCGGCGAGTACCGCGGCGGGAGGGGGGAGATTGTCCGCGCGCCGCACTTCGGGCACGCGTCCCGCAGCGTGTACGTCCGGTCTTCCCGACACACCCGCATGATCGTACGCATGTCCGGACTCACTCCTTCCGGATGAACTTGCCCTCGCCGCCATGGGTCTCGATGTACTTGATGACCTTTTGGGCGGTCTTCGCCATCTCCTCCTCGGCGGTCTTGTAGTCCTCCGCCCGCACGAGCAGACGGTACTTCGGGGCGCCGATGTACTGCACGGTCACGCGGACCTTCTCGTCCTTCTGCACCCTGACGAGCGCGTCGCGGATGTGCTTCGCCCCGTCCGGCCGAGGGCACCGGATCTCGATGTATCCGTCGATGTCCACGTACGGTGGCGTGATGTTCTCCTTCGCGACCGCGACGAACGAGGGGATCCACGCGGCCCCCGGGGAGATCTTCTCGATCTTGCCCTCGTCCACGACCGCCACCTCGAAGGCGCCGTACAGGGAACCGAACTTGTCCACGAGCGCGTAGCCGAAATCTTCCCAGCACGCGTCGACGGTCGCCTCGATCTTGGCGGCGACGAACTCCATGAGCTTGTCGGCCTTCTGCTCGTTCTTGAACTGCTGGACCTTCTCGCGCTTCTGGTGCTCGTTGACCGCCTTGAGAGAGAGGTCGACGTGGCCCTTCGCCTCGTCCACCTTCAGGACCTTGCAGACGGCCTTCTGGCCCTCGCGGACGTAGTCACGGATGTATTTGATCCACCCTGCCGCCACCTCGGTGATGTGGATGAACCCCTCTCGGAAGTCGCCGGTCGCGAACGGGACCGCGTCCGCCTTGTCGGGGTTCTTCGACCGGGCGTCGAGCTTCTTCCTGCCGGACTCCGTCGGGTACTCGTCTAGCCACACGAACGCGCCGAAGTTCTTCACGTCGGCGACGGTGCAGACCACGAGCTCGCTCGGCTCCGGGAAGTC
This sequence comes from uncultured Methanomassiliicoccales archaeon, assembly GCA_964396265.1. GTDB lineage: Archaea > Thermoplasmatota > Thermoplasmata > RBG-16-68-12 > EA-27 > EA-27. The sequence goes on along the minus strand of CAYNEM010000005.1, from coordinate 71,336 downwards.
CAGTCCACGGGGCATCTACTCCACCGCCCCAAGGACCTCCCCCTCGATGTCCGCGAGGCCGCCTGTGGGCCTCGCGAGCGTGGCGCCGCACACCTGGCACTGGACGGTCGTAGCCGCGCGGTCGAACACGATCTGCTCCCCGCCGCAGTCCTCGCACTTGATCTTGAGGAACCGGCCGCGGGGCTGGGGGATCACGTGTGCACCTCTACGAGCTCGAACTTCTTCGCGCGGATCCCCGGGCGTTGGTGGGCCTTCTTGCACTCCTTGCACCGATACCGCAGGTGGACCCGCTTCGTGGGCTTCTCGCGCCCCTCGGGCTTCGGCCTCGGGAACCCCCCGTACCCCCTGGTGACGCGGCGGAAACGACGCTGGCCGCGGCGGAGCTCGGACCGGGGCCGGTTCTTCACGCGCTCCACCTCGAGCTGCGTGTGCTTGTTGCAGTGGGGGCAATACCCACGGATCGTGCGAGGGATTTTCATGGGGCTTCGATGCCTAATCTTGAGAGCGTAATAAAGGTTATTGTCGCACAGACGCAAGGGGGTCCGCCCGACGCCACTTCTCAGGGTCCGAAATGAAAAATCGGAACACATATATATTGGTCGAAGAATATTTGACAGCCCACAATGAGCAAGGAGGCCCGTACCCGGCACCGCGACGACCAGGCGGTGGAACTTCTTGTCCGGACCGGGCTTGCGAAGAACGTCGCGAGGGCCCTCGTGTTCCTCTCGACGCGGGAGGAGACGACGTCCGTCGAGATCGAGAAGGCGACGGGCCTACGTCAGCCCGAGGTGAGCATCGCGATGCAGGACCTGCGGCGGCGGAAGTGGGTGGACAAGCGGGACGTCAAGAAGGAAGGCAAGGGCCGCCCCGTCCACGCGTACCGCCTCGCCTTCGCGTTCGATGACATCGTCGATGAGATCGCGCGCGAGGAGAAGCGAAAGATCGAGGAGATCCAGATCACCGTGCGCCAGCTCAAGCGCCAGGCGGGCTAGGCCGTCAGCGTTCGCACGCCTTCGGCGCCCGCGACGAGGACGACGTCCGCGAGGCCCACGAACAGGCCGTTCTCGAGGACGCCCGGGACGTTGTTGAGCTCCCGCTCCAGCTTCTCCGGCTTCGGGATAGCGCCGAACTTGCAGTCGAGGATGTAGTTCCCGTTGTCCGTGTGGAACGGCTCTCCGCCCTCGTTCCGGATCGAGGCGGTGCACCACAGGGTCTCCAGCGCCTGCTTCGTCTGCCGCCAGCCGAACGGGTGGACCTCGACCGGCACCGCCATCCTCGTGCCGAGGACCGAGACGACCTTGGACGCGTCGACGACGATCACGACGGACCTCGCGGACCGCGCGACGACCTTCTCCCGGAAGTGCGCGCCCCCGCCACCCTTGATCATGTTCAGCCTCGGATCGACCTCGTCGGCACCGTCGATGGCGATGTCGACGCCCTCGACCTCCTCGAGGGAGATGAGCCGGAGCCCGACCTCGCGCGCGAGCCGTTCCGTCGCGAGGGACGTCGCGACCCCGAGGATCTTCCATCCGCGCTCCCGGACGACCTCGGCGAGCTTGCGGATCGCGTACGAGACGGTCGAGCCCGTCCCCAGCCCCACGGTCATCCCGTCCTCCACGCGGGCGATCGAGGCCTCGCCGGCCATCCGCTTCAGCTCTTCGCTCACGCCGTCGCGAACCCCGCGCGCGACAAAAAGGTTCGCCCCGTCGGACGTTCGGGAAAAGGCGAACGGATTCGCGAGATACAAACGACTGGACCAATCTACCTAAGTACGCTCGCGGCCGTACTTGCGGTGTGGGCAGGAGGCAGGCGTTGGCGCAGCCAGGGACCGGGCGGGTAAAGGTCACGTTGAACCAGAAGGTCCTCGTCTATCTCGTGGAGTTCGCGAAGCACGCGGGCCGGGTCGACGCGCCAGTGGCGATCACCCAGCAGGGCATCGCGGACGCCCTCCGCGTGCGGCGGTCGCACGTGACACTCGCCTTGCAGGCCCTCGGGAGCCACAGCCTCGTCACGTTCGACACGATGCGGATCGCGGGCGGCGCGCGCAGGAAGAAGGCGTACTTCCTGACCCCGCATGGGTACGAGCGGGCGCGGGAGACGGAGGCGTTCTTGGCGGCGATGCCCGTCGTCCTCCCCGGGGACGGGACCCGGATCGCTCTCGGCCGCGCACAGGAGCGCTTCGGGGACGCGTACCGGCTGCGGGACCTCCTTGGGTACATCCGGTCCGACGGCGTGCTCGACGCGCCCGGCACAACGGGTTAAGCCGCCGTGCGATTCCGGGCCCGTGAAGGTCGCGGCCCTGTTCTCCGGCGGGAAGGACTCCACGTATGCGATCCACACGGCGCTCCAGCGCGCGTGGGACGTCACGCACGCCATCACGATCCATCCCGAGGATCCCGCCTCGATGCTCTACCACGTCCCGAACGTGCACATGGCCCCTCTGCTCGCGGAGGCGATGGGCATCCCAATCGTCGAGGAGTCCGCCGCGTCCGGCGAGGAGGGGGAGCTCGACGCCCTGCGCCGCGCGATTCGACGCACGGGGGCCGAGGGCATCCTCGTCGGTGCGATCGCTTCGGACTACCAGCACTCGCGCGTGAACCGCATCGGCCAGGAGCTCGGCGTCCGTGTGTTCGCCCCGCTTTGGCGGCGGAATCCCGAGCACCTCCTCGCGGATTACCTGGCCGCAGGGTTCGACATCCGGTTCTCCGCGGTTAGCGCGGAGGGCCTCGACGCCTCGTGGCTCGGCCGTCCCCTCGACACGAGCGCCATCGCCGACCTACTTCGCCTTCGGGACCGCGTCGGCCTTCACCCGTGCGGGGAGGGAGGCGAGTTCGAGACCATCGTCCTCCACGCCCCCTTCTTCCGGAAGCGTCTCGAAGTCCTCGAGGCGGAGCCCGTCTGGGAGGGAACCTCCGGCTCGTGGAGGATCAAGAAAGCGCGCCTCGCCTGAGGCCTACTTCTTCGTGGGGACCCAGACGTACGCCGTGCCGTTGAACTCCCATGCGCCCTTCGGCGCCTCCGTCCTTCGCAGGGATGGGATCGCGATGGCCACGGCGGCGAGCAGGCCGAGGAGTGGGACGAGGACGAGGCCGACCATTGCCAGAGGGGACGGCGACGGCGGGACAGACTGCGCGGAGAACTGGTCCGGGGGGCGTGCGCTCTCGCCGCCGTTGCAGTGGTGCGCGAGGGCGCCAGGGACGAGGGCGAGGGCGACGAAGAGACCCAAGAGCGGGATCCATCGGACCGAGGACATTCTACGACGACAATCTCCTCACGGGGGATAAGGATTCCGGCCACCTGTCGGTCCGCAGGGCCCCATGCACCGGGGAGCCGGTCCCGGTGCCGCGACGGCCTATCGGTTGAGGGAGGAGATCGCGCGGGTCGCTTGACTCGCCGCAGGGTCGACCGGCCGGATGTCCGCGTTGGGTGTGGGTTTCTGTCGCGTCATGGTTCGCCTCTGCGCACCGACGTCACGTCGCTGCATCCTCTTGGGGGAGACTGCGATATTTAATCGTGTGGACGCTACCGGTCGCCGGTGATACCGACCACCGCGTCTTCGGCCGGGAGTGGGGCTGGGCCGATTTGAACGGCCGTCACAGGCTCCCAAAGCCCGCAGGATGGACCAAGCTACCCCACAGCCCCATGCGGGGCCGATGGCGCACAGTCGATAAGAACCCTAGCGCGCGAGCTCCTTGGCGGCGAGCGCCACGGCCTCCGCGCTCCCGTACCGGGCCCGCCATCCGAGCGCCTTCAGGCGTTCGATGGACAGACGCATCTTGCGGACGTCGCCCGTCCACCCGCCGCCATCCACGCCGCCGGTCCACCGGTACGGCACGCGCTGGAGACCGGTCGCCGTGCAGACCGCGTCCGCGACCTCCTTCACCGTGATCGCGTCGTCGGCGCCGACGTTAAACTCGGAGACCCCCGCGTCGACCTTGGACCACGCGAGGATCATCGCCCGCAGCGTGTCGTTGATGTGCACGTACGACTTGTGCGTCCCGGGCTCGCGCCCCAGGATCTCCAGCTCGTTCGGATTCGCAAGCAGCTTCCAGACGAGGTCGTGCACGACGCCGTGCGACGCCCCACCGCCAACGACGTTCGCGAGCCGATACACGACAGCGGTCCCGCCGTGCGCGGCCCATCCGTGGAGGAGCCCCTCCGCCGCCAGCTTCGAAGCGCCGTACACGGAGATCGGTTCGAGCGGGGTGTAGTCCTCGGGCGTGGGCACGACGCTCGGTTCGCCGTACACGGTCGAGGTCGAGGCGAATCCGACCCGGGTCACGGTGGCGGCGCGCATCGCGTCGAGGAGCCGCGCGGTCGCCAAGACGTTGTTCGCGAACACCTCGCTCGGGTTCTGTTCGGCGGCGCGGACGTCTGCGCTCGCGGCGAGATGGAAGACCGAGGTGCAGTCGTGAAGGATCGCCGCCAGGTCGTGGGTCAGGACACTGCCGTGGTGGATGGAGACCTTCCCGGAGGCGATGAGGTCGCGGATCGGTTCGGTGCCCCTCGCACGGTCCAGGACGGTGCACGTCGCGCCGCGCAGCACGAGGGCCCGCACGAGATGCCGGCCGATGAACCCGAGTCCGCCGGTGACGAGGAACCTCTCACCCTCGATCTTCATTGCGCCTCCCCCGGAGATACAGGAACACTACGACGGCAACGAACGCGATCATAATCAAGATTCCCGCGGCGGCGCCGATCGTCTGGGCCGAGGGCGATTCGAACGCGTCGAGGACGGCCTGCGCCGCGACGTAGCCCACGATCCCCATGGGGACCGCGCCGATCGCGCTCCCGGCGGTGACCGCCAGGAAGACGCGCGTCTTGTCGATCCCCATCACGCGCCCGAGCACGGAGCTGAACAGCCCCCCGGTCATCTGCACGGGGAGCGCCACGTACGCCGCCAGCGCCGTGAGGGTCATGCCCTCCCCCCATCGGCGCCTCGCGATCATCCGATGGCATTTCGCTTCGACGCGCTTCAGGACGCCGCCCAGGCGCGGCACACGCTCGAGGAGGTCCCAGTTCCACGCGACGAACATGGCGGTGAAGACGTCGACAAGGACGATGCTCACCACCGCCAGGACGTACTCGTGCGGCGCGGCGTTGAACTTTTGAAGCTCGAGCATCATGAGGGGGACGACGATTTCCGTGCCGACGGGCGCGAACATGTAGAGGAGCATCCCACCAGGCACGATGACAAGCCAGGCGTCGCCGGAGACGATCGGGAGGAGCGAGACGACGTACAGAAAGGCGCACGCGAAGGGCAGGACGAAGAGGCAGGCGCGGTAGATCGCCTCGGGAAGCTTCGGCCTCTGGTTCACATCACCGCCCCGTGAGCAACGGCGCCAGAGCGCGCGCGGCGGTCCCCCGATGGGAGATCGCGCTCTTCTCGTCCGTGGCCATCTCCGCGAACGTCCCTGCACGACCATGGGGAACGAAGATGGGATCGAAGCCGAAGCCGCCGTGTCCGCGCGCTTCCGCCGAGATCGTTCCCGGGCACGCTCCTCTTACGATCCGGTTCTCCCCTTGGCGGCGGAGGCCCATGACGGTCTCGAACCGCGCGCGCCGATCCGTGACACCGTGGAGGAGGCAGACCAGACCCGCGACGCCGATCGTCCGGAACGTGTGGGAGGAGTACACCCCTGGGAACCCGTGGAGGGCGTCCACGAAGAGCCCGCTGTCGTCGACGAAGAAGTCGTCGAGGTCCCTCCCCAGCACGTCGAGCGCGTATGCGACGACCTCCTCGAGGGTGTCCGCCTGCACCTCCGGGTATGGACGGTCGAGCCGCTCGATCGGGATCCCATGGACTGCGAGAACTTGGGAGACCTCTCGGAACTTTCCCTCGTTCGTCGTGACGAAGCGGATCACGTGTACCGTCCCCGCTCCTCGATTTCGCGCAGCTTCGCGATCGCTGCCTCGGCCCTCGGATACGATGCTCGGTAGGCCGCGAGCACCTCATCAAATAGATCGAGGACCTCGTAGTGAGCGCTCGTCCAGGCCTCTTTGAGCAGCCGCAGGTCCACCCCCTGGGCCTCGAGCGAACCCGTCTTCTCGCCCATGCTCAGGTCGATCAGGTACACCGTCCCATCGCGCCAAAGCATGTTCGACGTCGTCAGGTCCCCGTGGACGACTCCGTTCGCGTGCAGCGTCCCCGCCACACGCCCTATTGCCCGCGCGACCGCGCGAGGATCCTCGAGTCGCTTCTGCAGGACGTCTTTCACGGTCGGCCCGTCGATGAACTCCATCACGAGGCGGTGGCTCACAAGGTCCACGTCGTAGAGGATCGGGACGGAGACGCCAAGCCCACGAACCTCGTGCATGAGGCGTGCCTCCATCCGCATCCGCTGGCGGCGCAACTCGTCGTCGATCTTCTCGTGTCGATATGCCTTCGGGACGCGGACCTTCTCCACCGCCCGACGGCCGTGCCAATCGGTCCGCCGGAGCTCTGCTTCCGCGCCGCGCTTCAAGAGCACGCGCGCGCATCCGAAGGAATCTAGATAAGGTTACCCCGCCGCGGCCGCTTGCGTATCGAAGAACGCAATCGCCTCCCTGGCGGCGTCCTCCGTCGCGTGGTACCGGAAGTCCGGCGGCATGCCGGCCGCGTACCGCTGGTCCAGATAACGCCGGTCCATCAGCACGACGATCGCGCGGTCCGTCTCGCCGCGGATCGGTCTCCCCGCCGCCTGCAGCACTTTGTTCAGGGCCGGATACACGACCGCGTACTGGTATCCCTTCTCCCCGCCAAACTTTCCCGTATAGTAGCTCCTGAGCGCCTCGACCTCGAGCGTCGGCGGTGACAGCGGGAGGCCGACGATGCAGACCGCGGACAGCAGATTGTCCCGGTAGTCCACGCCCTCGGACAGAGAGCCGCCAAGGACGCCGGCGATGAGCCCTCCAGTCTGGCGGCGAGACTGGAGCCACCCGAGGGAGTGGTCGCGCTCCACCTTGGTCCACGTGCGTTTCTCGACGAGGGCCTCCTTCGGCATGTCGGACCAGCGTACGCGCGCGAGCACGTGCTCCATGAGGTCGTAGGAGGGGAAGAACGCGGCCACGTTGCCCGGGACCGCCGCGGCGACGCGCGTGATCTCCTCCGCGATCGCCCTGTACATGGGCTCGTCCCTCCGACCGTACGCGGTCGTCACGCGCGGCGTCACGAGCAGGCACCGGTTCTCCGGGGGAAACGGCGACGCGTACGCGCGAAGGACGCGGCGCTCCGGCTCGAGCCCGAGGAGGTCCGCGTACATCCCGGCGGGGTGGAGCGTCCCGCTCATGACGACGGATGCGTGCACCTCTCGGAACACGGGGCGGCTGAGGATCGACGCATCGAGAAGGCGGTAGGAGACGCGCTTCTCCGCGCCGCCGTCCGCGAGGCGCAGGACGGCCTCCTCGCGCTCCCCCCACATCCGAAGGAACGCGGACACGTCGAGCAACGTCGTCGGCACCCCAAGCCGCAGGAGGAATTCGCCGGCTCGACGGCAATCCCGCGAGAGGTCCTCGGAGCGGACGGCGGGTCCGCCGCGGGTCGCGGTCTCCAGGATGTCATCGAGGAAGTCGCGGGTCACGCGGCTCTCCTTGGGGAACACGCGCAGCGCAGCCTGCAGGGCCTGCGCGATCGCGTTCAGCACCGCCGCCAGCTCCGTTTCGACCTGCCGCGCATCGCGGGCGGCGCGCGTGAGGCTGAACAGGGAGAGGTCCCCGCACTGTTGGCCCCGGATCCGGTCCGGGAGGTTGTGCGCCTCGTCGACGAGGAGGATCGATTCGTCGAGGGACCGGCCGATCCGCCCGAAGATCCTCTCCTGCAGGTCGCTGAACACGTAGTTGTAGTCGCACACGATCGTGATCGCGCTCTTCGCGGCCTCGAGGGCGGCCTTGTGCGGGCACACCCCGTGGCGGCGACTCACCTCGATGAGGTCTTGGACGTGGAGCGTGTGTTCGCCGATCTCCCCGACGGCGGACTCGGCGTCCGTGCGGTAGAACGCGCACGCGCGCGAGGCGACCTTCATGTCGCAGTACGCGTGGAACGCGCGTCCGCCCCGAGGCGCGTCCGGCTGCAGGCACATCGCGTGCTTCCCGATCACGTCCACGACCTGGAGGTCGACCCCTCGCGCCCGCATGCGCTGCACCGTCTCGATCGCGATGCGATGCTGGCTCTGCTTCGACGTCAAGAAGAGGACGACGAGGTCCTTGCGCAAGGCGTGCTCGATCCCCGCCGCCAACGCCACCGCGGTCTTCCCGAGGCCCGTGGGCGCGTGGGCCACGAGGTGCTTGCCCGCCGCGATCGCCCGACGCGCGTCCTCGAGGAAGGCGGCCTGGCTCGGCCTCACGCGGTCGAAGGGAAAGAAGGAGGGCACGCCGTCGCCGAGGTTGCGCAACGCGTCCTTACTTCAGGGGGGATGCGTGAATGTGCTCACTGCAGGTACGCCTCGTGAAAACCCTTTTGAGGCTCGGAGTCGTCCGTGGCCCTCGTGATCGAGGTCGAAGGGCTCGTGAAGTCGTACGGCCGACGTTCGCCCCGCGCGCTCGACGACGTCACGTTCCAGGTCCCGAAGGGCGACATCTTCGGCTTCCTCGGCCCGAACGGCGCGGGCAAGACGACGACAATTCGCATCCTCTCGACCGTGCTCGACCCCACCGCGGGCACGATCCGGATCGACGGACACGACCTGAGCGTCGAGCCGTTGGCGGTGAAGGAGAGGCTCGGCCTCATGCCCGACGAGGTCTCGTTCTATCCGACGCTGACCGGCGAGCAGCATCTCCTGTACTACGCCTCGTTCCACAAGATCCCGCGTCCGGAGGCGCGGAAGCGGGCGAAGGACTTCCTCGATCGCCTCGGCCTCGGGGACGCGGCGGGCAAGAAGCTCAAGGCGTACAGTCACGGGATGAAGAAGCGGCTCGCCCTCGCGCAGTGCCTGTTGCACGACCCGGACGTCCTCATCATGGACGAGCCCGCAAACGGACTCGACCCCCAGGGAATGCGGTACTTCCGCGATCTGATCCGTTCGCTGAACCGCGATGGGAAGACGATCTTTCTTTCCTCCCACCTGCTGTCCGAGGTCGAACAGCTGTGCCACCGTGTCGGGATCATCGACCGCGGGCGGATCGTGGCGGTGGACACGATTACGAACTTGACTTCGCGGTTGGCGGTCGGAGCGCCGACGGTCCTCCATGTCGCTGCCACCGGGGTCACCGATGTCGCACTCTCGGCCCTGCGAGGGATTCCCGGTGTCACGAACGTGCAGAAGACAGAGGTCGGGGTAGACATCACAGCAGAAGCAGCGTCGGATGTCAGCGCGGAGGTCAGCAGGGCGCTCGTCCTCGCGGGCGCCCAGCTCCGGGGATTGCGTGCTGAACAGCGCTCGCTCGAGGATCTCTTCCTCGCGCTCACGAAAGGGGGCGCTCCGTGAGGTTCCCGGCGTTTCTTCGCGGGATGCGACAGGTCTTCCTGCAGGAGTTCCTCGGAAACCTGAAGAGTGTCCGCTTCGTCGTGATGGCGCTGGTCGCCGCACTCGTGGTTGTTGGGGGGGCCTTCGGCATCAGCGGCCTCTTCGGTGGCTCGACCGGGGCTGGTCCGCTCGCGGTGTGGGGCCATCCGGCGCTTGAGAACGGAGACCACGTTGCCGTCGCGTGGGTCGCGGAGCCATTCGGGGCCCCCCTCGTCGACCGCACCGTAACGTTCGTAGAGAGCTTTGGTGGCGGCACGATCGGTGAGGCCCGCACAGACGCGGACGGGTTCGCCCGCCTGAACGTCGGCAACGTTTCGTTCGTGTTCGCCTCCGTGCGTCTCGGGACGTTCGAGGTCGGCGTCGGCATCGGATGGGACTCCGTCCCCTCCCAGAACTTCACGGTTTCGTCGGGTCAGTCCGACGTGGACGCGGACGGCGCCTTCGACGACTTCTCCCTCCATGTCCTGAACCTAACCGGCGACCCTGTCCCAGGGACGGTTCGCGTGAACGGAACCGTGGAGGGAAATCTGGACTCCCACGGGTTCATCCTGCTTGAACTTCCTCCCGGGGAGTGGAACGTCACGCTGGATGTCGGCGGAGAGGTGTACGTGACCTTCGTGTACGTGCCGGAGGGTGGCGGGCCTGCATTTCTCAGTGGACCGGACTTCGTCCTCCTCGTGATCTCGGCGTTTTCAGCGTTAATCGTCTCAATCTTTGCCATCGTGATCAGCTTCGACGCGGTATCGAAGGAGCGCGTCCAGGGAACCATGGACCTTCTGCTGTCGCGCCCCGCAAGTCGCACGGGTGTGTTGCTCGGGAAGTTCTTCGCATCGTTTGCGGCGGTCGCGGTTCCGGTGACCCTTGTGAACCTCGCTGGGATCGGCGCGATCAGCGCAGCTTCCGGAAAGGCCCCGACGGGATCGTTCGCCGCTGCGTTCATCGGCTACTCACTTCTTCTGATTGCCTACTATGTGCTCCTCCAGCTCGCACTGTCGACGCTCGCGAAGACGAGCGGTACGGCCGTCCTCTTCGGGGTCCTGATCTGGCTCCTCCTGAACATACTATACAGCATCGTGACCTTCGTTGTTGCGGCGATCTTCAGCGGGGGCGACTACGCGATGGAGGCCCGGATTGCTCAGTATGCCGCCCTTGGGAACCCTTCGAGCGTTGTGGGCGCGCTGATCTCCTTGGCGGCGCCCGTGGCGCTGAGCCCTATCGGAGGCGGCACCGCGCTGGACGCGGCCACGCTGGGCGCAGCGGCCGTCTTCTGGTTCATCCTCCTGTTCGTCCTCGCCCTCTGGGTCTTCGAGCGGAAGGCGGCCGCCTAGCGGTCTCATGATAACCGAGAGCGCGGGTTGATTTAGCCTGCAACCCATGCGTTAAGGCCATGCTGGCGCCCGCTGTGTGCGCGGTCTGCAATTGGCGCGGAGAGGGCGATATATGCCCGCGCTGCGGGACCGTGGTCCGCGCCGGCGGTGCGAAGTGCTCATCTTGCGGAAAGGAGTTTTCGGGGCCAATCGCGCGCTGCGACGCGTGTTGGGAATCCCTGCCGGCCCTCGTGGCCGCGCCCGCGGACACGCTCCGACGCCTGACCCAGATGCCCGGCATCGACGACCGCACCGCCCGATGGCTGTACGGGCACGGGTACGCGGACCCTTCGGATGTTCTCAAGCTCGGGCTCTCGGACCGCGCGGTCCGGCTCGGCCTTCACCGGACGCTCGCGAGGAAGGTGAACCTCGGCGAGATGCGGAACGCCCCACGCATCCGGAAGGAGGTCCCGTGCGCGGTGTGCCTCACCCCGAAGCCCTCCGCGGCCGCGACGTGTCCCGCCTGCGGCGTGCGCGCGGAACGGCAGCCGACGATGGAGGAGATCGAGGGGCAGCTTGCGCAGGTCGTGGGCGAGGTCGACGACCTGGCGTCGGATCCGGACTTCCGCGAGATGCCGACGGACCTTCGGGACGAGATCCTCGATGCGTTCGATCCCATCCCGGGGGCGTCCGCGACAGGGACGAGCCACGCCCAGCAGTTCGAGGAATGGCGGTCGCACGGCATCGACACCTCCCCCCTCGAGCAGCTGCTCCGGGAGGAAGGCGAGGGGGCGTTCCGCGGGAAGTTCGCCGAGATCGTACGCGGGCAGGTCGCGAAGCGAGAGCCGGGACCTCGTTCCAGCTGTGCGATCTGCGAGGAGGCCGTTTCCCCCAGCGATCGCCTGTGCGACAACTGCGGCGCGAAGCTCGGGTGAACCATCTTATACGGACCGTCGATTGGCGGCTACCTTGTTCTCCTGGGTGACCGTGCAGCCACAGCCTCGGCGCGCCCTGCAGTTCGGCGGGGAGGAGGTCCGGCAGATCCTCGTCGCCGTCGGAGCGATGACCCTGGCGTTCATGCTCACCACGGTCGGGGGAATCACGGGCGTTGGCTTTCTGACCGGCGATCTCGCCGTGCTCGGTGTCGTGCTCGTGTCCTCGTTCGTCGCCGTGATCACCGCGTTCCTGCTCCACGAGCTTGCCCACAAGCTCCTCGCCCAGCGCTACGGCTGCTTCGCGGAATTCCGGTACTCCCTCTCCGGCCTGGCCCTCGGGATCCTCACGGCCGCGTTCGGGTTCCTGTTCGCGATGCCCGGCGCGGTTGTGATCTCGGGCAACGTGACCATGAGACAGCACGGGCGGATCAGCGCGGCGGGACCGGGGACGAACCTCGTGATCGCGACCGCATTCCTCGCACTCGCCCTCGGGCTCGGCGCCGCCACGGGCCCCACCGGAGGCCTCATCCCCTTCCTCATCGGAACGATCGCCTTCGTGAACCTCTTCCTCGGCGGGTTCAACCTCGTGCCCTTCCCCCCGCTCGACGGATCAAAGATACTCGCCGCCAGCAAGCCGCTCTGGGTGGGAATGGTGGCTGCGCTCGTCGCGATCGGGTACACCGGCTGGAGCCTCGGCGTGTTCTTCTTCTAGATCCGGTTGATCGTCGCCGCCAGGTAGCCCGCCCCGTATCCGTTGTCGATGTTGACGACCGCCACGCCCGGCGAGCACGCGTTGAGCATGGCGAGGAGCGCCGCCAGCCCGTCGAAGCTCGCGCCGTAGCCGACGCTCGTCGGCACCGCGATCACCGGGCATTCGACGAGGCCGCTCACGACGCTCGGCAGCGCACCCTCCATGCCGGCGACCACGACGATGACCTTGGCCCGCTCCAGCATGTGGCGGTGCTCGAGCACGCGGTGGACGCCGGCGACACCCACGTCCGCGAGCCGTTCGCAGCGCGCCCCCATCGCCTCCGCGGTCAGCGCCGCCTCCTCCGCGACCGGAAGGTCGGAGGTGCCGGCCGTCAGGACGAGCACGCGTCCCATCCGCCTCTTCGGGAGGTCCCCGACGACGATCATCCGGGCCGACTCGTGATACGCGACTGGTTTGCTCTTGACCGCAGTTCGGACCGCGCGAAAGTTCTCCGGCGTTGCCCGGGTCGCAAGGACCGTGCTCGAGTGCGCCGCCAGTCGTTCGACGATTGCGACGACCTGCGCGTCCGTCTTTCCCGGGCAGTACACGGCCTCCGGAAATCCCTTCCGGAGCGAGCGGTGCGTGTCGACCTTTGCGAAGCCGAGGTCCTCGAACGGGAGCCCGCGGACCTCCTCCATCGCCTGGCCGACGGTCAGGCGGCCCTCGCGGACGTCCCGCATGACCCGCGCGAGCTTCTCGCGGTCCACGACCCTTCGCGATGAAGCCCGCGGCCTTAAGGTCTTGCCGCGATGCCCCGGCCGGGATGTCATGATCGCGGAGTTCAGCGTGACACCGATCGGGGCGGGCGTGAGCGTGCACAAGCATGTGGCGAGGGCCGTGCGGATCGTCCACAACAGCGGGTTGAAGTACGACGTGAACCCGATGGGGACGGTCGTCGAGGGCCCGTGGGACGAGGTGATGGCGGTGATCAAGGAATGCAACGACACGCTACTTCAGGACTGCAAGCGACTGTCCATCGCCATCAAGATCGATTCCCGCCGCGGGCCATCGCCGCCCATGGAGGAAAAGGTGCGCAAAGTCACTTCGGCGCTGCGTTAGGGGGCTGCCTCGACGACAGATACATGTACTGCGCACAAGGATGATGTATCAATGGTACGCAGGAGGTCATGGGCATGACCTATGTAACGGTCGAGGTTTCAAAGACATTCCGGGGACGGAAGAGGCGCATCCGTCTCCTGGTCGATACGGGAGCCGCTGACTCGATCCTCCCATTGCGGTTCCTCCAGCGGATGGGGGTCCGGCCGGAATGGCGTGAGGAGTACGAGCTTGCGAACGGAGAACCGATGGTTCGTGACGTGGGACGGATGTACGTCCACTACCTCGGTCGCTCGATGGAGACTCTTGCGGTGTTTGGAGAACCCGGAGACATGAGCGTACTCGGTGCGTACTCCATGGAGGGACTACGTCTTGAGGTCGATCCGCACTCCGGGCATGTGCGTCGGAAAGAGCGGCTGCTGGCGGTTGCCGCGACCTCCGCCTAACCCACCTTCTCCCACTTCTCGAGCTCGAGCACGGACGACAACGTCCCCCCGCGCTTGATCTCCTCGCGGATCCGATTCTCCCGTTCGAGCACGTCGAGCGCGCGGTTCGCCATCTCCACCGCCAACTCCTGGGGAACGACGACCACCCCGGAATCGTCGCCGATCATCCAATCGCCGGCGCGCACGACCTGGCCGCCGCATTCGATCTCCGAGCCGATATCCCCGTGGCCTTTCGGCTCGCCCGCGTGCGGTGCGATGTGGCGGGAGAAGCACGGGAACCCGATGTCGATGATCGTGTCGATATCCCGCGCCGCCCCGTCGATGACGACGCCCGCGACGCCCTTCACCTTGCACGACCACGAGGCGAGTTCGCCCCACACCGCGGTGGGACCGCCGCCGACGTCGATGACGATCACGTCCCCCTTCCCCGCGCGGTCGATCGCCTCGACAGGCTTCGCCCAGTCCCCATCCGCGGTCTTCACGGTCACCGCACGGCCGATCATCTTCACCCCGTGCGGGTTCCGCGGAAGGATGCCCCGCAGCACGCCCCGCTTCTGCATCGCGTCCGCGAGGTTCGGCGTGCTGACCTTCTGGAACGCCTCGAACAGCTCCTCGTGCGAGTACTTCTTGAAGAGCCCCGTCGGAATCCGGATCTTCTTGTCGATGGCCTTCTTGATTGCCTTCGTGGCCTCGACGACCTTCTCCGCCTTGATGATCGCGCCGCCGACGATGACGATCCGCGCGCCGGCCTCCACGGCCTGCGCGACGGTCTCGCTGTTCAGTCCGCCCGCGACGGCCACCGGCAGGTCCGAAGCCTTGCACACGGCCTTCAGTTCCTCGAGCGGCGTGTGCGCGATCATCTGCTCGTCGATGCTGACGTGCATGTTCAGGTAGTCGACCCCGAGCGCCTGCAGCTCCTTCGCCCGCTTCGGCTTGTCCTTCACCCGCATGAGGTCGACCATGATCTTCGCGCCGTAACGGCGCGCGGCCTTCACGGCCTCCGTGATCGTCGCGTCGTCCGTGACGCCCATCACCGTGACGACGTTCGCCCCCGCCTTGGCGGCGATCTCGACCTCGAGGGCCCCCGTGTCCATGACCTTCAGGTCCGCGACGATCGTCCGGTCCGGGAACGCCCTCCGGAGCGCACGGACGGACTCGACCCCCTCGGACTTCACGAGGGGCGTGCCCGCCTCGATCCAGTCCGCGCCGCCCTCGACGGCTTCCTTTGCGGCCTGGAGGGCCCGCTTCAGGTGCATGAAGTCGAGGGCCACCTGGAGGATCGGCTTCTCCATCGCCGCTGAATACGCGGAGGTCTCCATAAGAACGTATCGTCCCGATGACGATTCCATGGCGCCACTCCACGGGAATCGTCCAGAACGGTTCAAATACGAGCGGCACCTTTCGACCGCCCGTGCCCGCAAAGGAGCGGGAGGCCGCGCACGAGCGCGTCGCCCGGTGCGTGACCGGGATCGACGGCCTGGACAACATCCTCGACGGCGGCATCCCCCGAGGCAACACGGTCCTCATCACGGGCTCCATCGGGACGGGCAAGACGTCGTTGTGCATCGAGTTCCTCGTCCACGGTGCCTTGGCCGGCGAGACGAGCCTGTTCATCTCCGTCACGGAGTCCACGGCCAAGCTCCTCACGAACATCATCCCGTACGACTTCTTCGACGAACGCCTCATCAAGGAGGGTCGCCTGCACTTCATCGACATCCCCGTGATCTATGAGCGGCTCGGGCTGGACCAGCCGGAGTTCCATTACGAGGAGATCCACATCCTCATCGACGCGGTCGTCAGCCTCGTGAAGGAGATGAAGGTCAGTCGCCTCGTCATCGACTCCGTGACGTCGGTCTCGT
Organism: uncultured Methanomassiliicoccales archaeon; assembly: GCA_964396265.1. Classification (GTDB taxonomy): domain Archaea; phylum Thermoplasmatota; class Thermoplasmata; order RBG-16-68-12; family EA-27; genus EA-27. The sequence continues at coordinate 55,542 of CAYNEM010000005.1, read as the reverse complement.
ACCGCCTGAAGTCCGAGGAGATCATGCGCGAGTTCGTCCTGAAGCTCGGGTCGATCCTCTCCAATCTGGGCTGCACGACGCTCCTGGTGTCCGAGATCGCGCCGACCGGGGAACGGTACTCGACCTACGGGGTGGAGGAGGCGATCGCCGACGGCATCGTGGTCATGGGCAACCTCGAGCGGCGCGGCGACCTCCTGCGGACGTTGCAGGTCGTCAAGATGCGGGGGACGCAGCACTCCCGCGCGAAGTACGTCTTGGACCTGACGACGACCGGCGTCCTCCTCGTCCCCCTGCTCAAGGGCGGGAGCGTCGCCGCCGGAGGCGCGTAGATGGCGGGGCGGCTGAGGGACAAGCTCATGGAGCTGCCCGAGGGAGGTGCGGTGGCCCTCCGCATGGGGGCGGACCAGTACTTCGATGCCATCCGCGACATCCTCGACGTGTTCGCACCGCAGAAGGACCTCGACGTCCTGTACGTGACGAGCACGATCCCGGCGCGCTCGATCATCAACGCTCTCGAGGTCCTCGAGATCCCGATGGATCACATCTGGTTCGTCGATTGCATCTCGCAGATCATGATGAGCGGGAGCGGGTCGGAGAAGCACGCCCATTCCATCCACGTCGAGTCCCCGACGATGCTCGAGAACATCATGCTGAAGGTCGAGTATCTCATCCGGAAGACGAAGGAGCGCGGCAACGTCATCGTCCTCGACAGCATCAACAGCCTCGCGATCCACAACAACACGAAGATCCTGAGCGAGTTCCTCCACATCCTCGTGAGCAACCTTCGGAGCAAGAACTGCTACACGATCGTGTTCTCCATGGAGCAATACGAGACGGACGAGATCCGGACCATGCTGAACCTCGTGTGCGACGAGACGATCGTTGTGGAGGGCGCCGGTGGCAGCTAGCGCGGGCTCCACGGGTATCGCCGCGCTCGACGCGAAGCTGATGGACGGCCTCCCGATGGGGTCGACGGTCCTCGTCTCCGGGATGCCGGGGTCGGGCCTCGAGCTGTTCGCGAAGCAGTTCGCAGGCGCCGGCGCAAAGGACGAGGCCGTCGTCTACTTCACGACCGCGGAGCGCGACGAGGACATCGTGAACACGATGCATGACTTCGGCTGGACCGCGGACGTCACGATCGTGAACATCGGGAACCAGTATTACGAGGCGGTCCTCGCGCGCCGCCTGGAGGCGAGCCGCTACCGCCAGGAGGGCGTCACGATCAAGGACCTCCAAGAGCTCCACGCGGTTGCGGCCGGGACGAAGCGCGAGGTGAACTTCCTCACGACCCTGGCGTACGAGACGAGCCAGCTCCGGTCGCCCTTCCGGCTCGTCGTGGACGCGCTCGACTTCTTCCTCGAGTCGTACTCCCCCACCGACGTGCTCTCCTCTCTCCGGACGATCAAGGCGCACACGCAACGGTCCGAGGGACTGGCCTTGCTCACGATGCTCAGCGGGGTCCACGACCCGAGCGTCCAGTCCGGCGTCGAGGCGATCGTGGACTGCATCTTCGAGCTTGAGCGGATCCGGGACGGCAACGAGTTCAAGCGGAACCTCGTGATTCGCAAGGTCCGGAACCACCCGGAGAAGACGGGGATCCACCCCATGTCCCTGACCAAGCAGGGCATCCAGATCGAGTGACGTGGATGCCCGACCGGAGGGCCTTTCCGCCCTGATATTCGGGCCGAAACGTTTATGCGGAATTCGTCCGCTTGGACGGGTCGGTGGAAACCCCACCAGAGGACTAAACATGAAGCGACCGATCATCCGGAAGGATGAGAAGGGTGTGTCTCCGGTGATAGCTACCATTCTGATGGTAGCCATCACCGTGGTGTTGGCGGCTGTGCTGTACGTGATGGTCACCGGACTGCTGTCCGGTCCCGGCGCGACGATCCCCCGGGCCACGTTTGGCTCAGTCTCCGTGATCACGAACGGGTATGAGTTCCAGGTCGCGGGCGTGACCTTGACGAAGGCAGCGGCAAACTTCCGCGTCGCGTTCTCGGTGAACGGGACGACGGCGGGCACCGCGCAAGTCTTGGATGCGTCGAATGACTTCGTGAGCGGCGCGGACACGTACACGATCGTTTGGAGCGATCTCGGCGGCGAGGGTGACCTCACCGGCGGCGATATTCTCCGCGTGACCCGCGTCGGCGGCCTTCGCACGGCCACGGACTACGTCGTGACCCTTCTGTGGTCTGACGGCAGCTCCTGCGGCGCCCGGGACTACTCGACCTAAGGTGCACCTAACCGGGGGCCCTTCGGGGCCCCCATCTTCCTCTTTTCTGAACGAACCTCGAGCGAAATGCGCGATCCTCGATCGGAATCCGGCATCTCCGAGATAGTCGCGATCATCCTGCTCGTAGGGATCACGGTCGTCCTGACGAGCGTCCTGTACATAGTCGTGGCGAACATGACCCAGGGTGCCGAGGAAGTCCCCCCACGCGTCCTCCTCACCAACATAGGAAACCCAGCGGGTCAGTCCGACTTCTATGTGAGCGCTGCAGACGTCCGCCCGATGTCGGCCTTCCAGGTCCGCCTGTGGGTCGACGGCTCCGTGGACGAGGCGAGCACGATGAGCCCGGTGGCCGCCGGGACGGCGGGGAACGTCACGTACGTGGACCTCGACGGCGGCGGCACGATCACGGAAGGCGACACCGTCCAGGTTCAGACCGCCCCCGGCCGGGCGTACGTGCTCTTGCTGTTCTGGAAGTCGACGCTCATGGACCGGGACGAGTGGATGACATGAACGACGTCCGCCTTTCCGGGGGGATGTGAAGGATGGCGGCAGGGGAGGCCGTCGTGATCGCGGTCCTGGGAATCATCGTCCTCGAGGGGCTCTGGCTCGCCGTGCTGACGTATCTTCTGTGGCGCAAGAGGAAGGGTGCGGTCCCGCCGTCGCCCCCGGAACAGTCGAGACCAGCCTAGCCCCTGCGGCCCATTGCCCGGCCGAACGACCGGCTCACCAGGTCCACTTGAATTCTTCGATCGGGAGCGCGAGGGATGTCGTCGCCTCCGTGGCCCGTCCGAACTGGACGACGAAGTCCGCAGCCGTGACGGCGTCGGGGGCCTCGAAGATCACGATCGCGTCCGGCTTCCCCAGGAGGCCGAGGAACTCGTGGATCATCACGTTGTTCGGGATCTTGGGGTGGCGGAACAACCGGGTCGCCTCTTCGAGCTCGCCCGGGATGATCCGCAGCTGGCAGATGAACAGCATCGTCCGCCCGATTCCCAGGTGCGTATTTAACGATTGGCGGCGTCTTGTTTCCGCAGGGGGTCTTCAGCTCGGGGCGACGTTCGGAATCGGCGCCATCTCGCGCCACACCACGGTGGTGCCCAGGGCGCGGTCCGTGAATCGCTGCCGGGGATCTCCGGAGCCGACGAGCGCCAAGAGCAGGTCGAGGAGCGGGAAGATGTACCAGAAGAACTTCGGCGCGTTCCTTGCCGCGGCCTTCCGCACCGTCATCGGACCCCGGAGGCAGCGGACCTCGAGGCCGAGCGCATGCTTTCCGAGCGTCTTCCCCGCGAGCATCTCCGCGGTCGTGCCGTAGACGACGAACACGACCCCGGCCACCAGGGAAAGGAAGATCACCTCTCCGGCTCCGAAGAACGTGAGGACGATCCACGTCGGCACGAGGACCACGAAGAGGTCGATCGCATAGGCGCCCAGCCGCCGCAGCCAGTGCGCCTGGAGCGCGCGAGAGTTCCCTAAGACTTCGAATCCGCTCGCCATGAGTGCATCCCGCGTCCGCATCGGGGTCCGGCTATAAGGAAACTCCGGCCGCTCAGCTCGCCCATCACACATCACGGGTCAGCGTCGTTTGCGACATCACGGCGGCGGCTTCGATACGCTCCGCTGGCCCATAAGGGCTTTGGCGGGGGACCCGCCTATGTGTTCCCGCGCATCTTCTTCATGTTCGCCTGGTACTGCTCCTTGCTGATGCGCCCGCTCCTGTACGCCTCCTCGAGGCGCGTGACACGCTCGTCCTTCGCGGGGACTTCGGGGGCGACGACCTCCGCGCCGCAGATGGGGCACGGTCCGGACCTCGCCTCGATCGTCAGGCCGCACGAGGGACACTCCATCGTCGCTCCGCCCGGCATGGCCGCGCCCGGCGGCGGCGGGGGCATCTCTCCGCCAGGGGCCGGCGGGGCTCCCGCGACCGGCGGGGCAGGCTCTTCGGGCTCCTTCTTGCGCTTCCAAAGGAGGAAGAGGGCGATCAAGATCGCCGCCACGATGATGCCGATGATGCCGCCAAGGACGGCCACGTTCTCGAGCAGGCCGGCCTCGCGGAAGGTCGCCACGATGTCGAGGGGCTCGGACACGGTGAAGCTCGTGCTCGTCACGCCGCTCCACGAGACGAACTTGAACGTCTTGCCGCTGCTCTGGAGCTCTGCGGCGATGGAGACGACAACGCTCGCGCCGTCGTTGCACCAGTAGTCTCCCGAGACCGACTGACAATCCGATCCTCCGTCGAGCGTCGGCTGCGTCGTGATCGTCGCCGGGTCCGTCGTCACGGTCACCAGGTACTGCCGCTGCCAGTCCGCGTTCACGGACTTCGGAGTATCCATCGTCACGGTGGCGACGAGCGAGTTGGCGGGGGAGGCACCAGTCCACAAGAGGAACAGGTAGCGCGTGTTCGTGGGCGAGGTCGGGTCGGGGAACTCGTCCGTGGCGGTGAGGGTCGCAATCGAACCCTGCACGTACCAGCCGTCCAAGGACGATTCCCCTACGCCGCCTGCGACGTCGCTGGTGATCGTCAGCTTGTGCTGCGTCTGCCAGTCCCAGCCCACCGTCTTCGGCGCGTCGATCGTGAACGGGCTCGACTGCGAGAAGCTTCCTCCGCCCGCAGCCCCCGTCCATGAGATGAACCCGAGGCGCGTCAGCCCGGGCACGCTCTCGATGGCGCCTGTGCTGGCGCTCACCGTCGCAGCGCTGAAGCCCGCGTCGAACCAGCAGTCCGACACGCTGCACGAAGTCGTGACGCCCGCGGGTGGGGCCGTAGGCAGCGTCACGTGGTACTGGGTCTTCCACGAGGCGGTCGCGGTCTTCGGCGCGTCCATGAGGATCGGGTTCGATGTCCCGCCCGTGCCCGATGCTCCGCCCGTCCATTGGACGAACACGTATCGGGTCTCGGCGACGCCGGGGACCGTCGTCGGCGTCACGCTTGCCGTCGGGCTCGAGCCCGCGTCGTGCCATCCCGCGCCCGACGGGGTTCCGTAGGCGGAAACGACCGTGAGCCGGTACTGGGTCTTCCACGAGGCGGTCGCCGTCTTCGGCCCGTTCATCGTGATCGCGTTGGACAGGCTGTAGGTGAAGCCGGTCGCGTCGCCGGTCCACTGGACGAAGACGTACTGCGTGTCCGTGGGACCTGCGATCGGGCTCATGTCCACGCCTGCGAACGCGGTGGAGCCTGCGGCGTACCATGTTTCGCCGACGGTGTTGGCGTACGGGCTGATGACGTCCAGGTAGTACTCCGTCCCGTAGGTCGCCGTGTAGGTGGCCGGTGCCGCGACGCCGATCGTGTGCAGCCGCGCGCCCGCGTCAGACCAGGTCTGGTAGACGTACCGCGTGCCCGTCGGGTCGGTCGGGTCTGGCGACGGGGTCGAGGCTTCGATCGTCGCCGGAACGCCCTGCGGCAGCCAGGCCTCGCCCGGTGCCGTGATCGGGTTCCCGTTCACGAGGATCGTGATGGCGACGGTTGCCGGCACGGTCGCGAAGCGGATGCGGTGCTCGAGCGTGGTCTGGATCGTGAGCGATGCAGGCCCGGACACGGAGAACGTGCGCGGGTTGTTCGTCGACGCATCGGACCACTGCAGGAAGATGCGGCGCGAGTCGGGGCCGACGGACTGCGGGGACGTGAAGCTCACCGAGTGGATCGAGCCGGAGATCCACCACACGGTCTGGGAGGCGGGGACGCCGGGTCCGGCGTCAATCGAGATGAGGAGGCCTGTCGGGCTCGTGTCGATGATGTGGCGGTATTCCGTCGTGCACGTCAGGTCCAGCGTCAGTGGGATGCTCAGGGTGACCGCGTGGCTCCTCGCGCCGGCGTCGGACCACGAGCCGAACTGATAGCGCGTGTCCGCGGTGATCAGCTGCGGCACGGGCACGTCCACGTTGTGGGACGTGTCGCGCAGGAACCAGAGGGTCTGGGCGCCCGGGTAGGTCGTGGAGTCCACGATGAAGTCGCAATCCGACGGGGTTGGCGTGACTCGCAGTTGGTACTCCAGGTTGTAGACCGCCGTGTAGTTCGCGCCGGCGACCGCGGTGAAGGACCGCGGGTTCGTCGTGGGGCCGTCGAGCCAGTTCGCGAACATAAAGCGCTGATCCGGGCTGCCGGGCGATTGCGGGGTGACCGCGTTCACCGAGTGCACGGACCCCTCTGCCCACCAGACCAACTGGGGAGCGAGGATGTTCGGGCCTGCGTCGATCGAGATGAGGAGGTCCGTCGGGCTCGTGTAAAGGTTGAAGCAGAACTCGCGCGCCGCGTCGGCGACCTGCTGGATCGGCCCGTTCATCGTGATGGAGGCCGGGTTGGCAGGTCCGAAGTACGAGCCCGCACCGCTGCCCGTCCAGCCGCCAAAGGAGTAGCGGACGCAGGAGCCTGGCGGCGGCGGAAGCCATTCGATTTGGACCGCGGCGCCGGCCGCGAAGTATCCGCTGGTCGGCGTCGTCGTGCCGATCGTTGCGCTGATGTCGAGGAAGTACTGCGTCGTGTAGATGCAAACCAAGGTGACGTCGATGCTCCCGACGGTCAGAGACTTAAGCGGGTTCGTGTCCGCGTCGGACCACTGCTGGAAGACGTATTGGACCCCGGGCAGGCCGGGATCAGGGGTCGGGCACTCGGCCGTGTGCAACTCCCCCGTCGCCCACAGGAACGCCGTGGCCACCGCGTTCGGAGCCGCATCAATGCTAATCGTCCCCTGACGGGGGTTCTTGTCGAAGATGTAGAACGCGAAGCCCGAGAAGTCCGAGCAGAAGATGTCGGAGGAGCCGTCGCGGGTGTCCTCCCAGCAGACGCGGACGCCGCCCGCGTAGGTGACGTCGTTCGCGCGGAAGCCGTCCACGACGCTCCCGAAGTTGCTGTTCACCTTGAGCGGGGGAGCCCAGCCCATGGTGACGTCGAGCGTGTACGTGTAGTAGAGATCACCGGCTTGGTAGAAGGTCACGTGGAACAAGGGGACTTTCGCAAACGCGGCGGGGTCCTTCAGTTCCAGCCCGGGCACGCTCGCGATGAGGTCCAGCGTCCAGGACAGACCGCTGTCCGCCGACCAGAGGTTCACGATGGCATGGTTAGGGAAAATCCCTCCGATGAACATGTAGGGCATGCTGAACACGGAAAGAGTCGTCGGCGTCGGCGGTGGGCAGGAGCCTGGGCAGAAGCCCGAGGCGTCGACCCGGACGAAGTCGTTGCTGCACGCGCCCGTGATGAACGCATTGGCCCACGAGGCGGCCGTGTTGAGGCCGGTCTGGGTGTCCATCCAGACCACGTCGTGAGAGCCGGGCACGCCGCAGATCCCTGGGTCGCTCCCGTCGATGTCCCCGATCCAGATCGTCTTGTCTTGGTTCGCGTGGATCGCGGGCTGGACGATGTTGATGCCGAACGGGAAGTAGATCGACGGGGGAACGATCACGCCCGCAGCGTCGAAGAGGATCGTGACGGTCGCAAGGGCGGCGATGCCACCGCAAGCACCCGCAACGTCACAGTTCACCCCGTAGACCGCGTACAGCCACCCTCCGCCGTACGTGGCGTCGGGATTCCGGAGGTCCCGGAACGGCGCCCCTGCGCCGTAGTTCAGGACCTGAATGGTCCAGCTCGACCCTCCATTCGTGGACACCGCATAGCGGAACCCGCGCGGGGTCGCGGCGTCGTCCATGGCGTAGAAGACGTAGAACCGGTTCCCGCCGTGCCACACGACGCGGGGGGCGAACTCGTTATAGGCGGCGGAGGCCACGGAAATCCGTGTCCACGAGGTCCCGCCGTCGATCGAACGCCCGATGACGATGTTCCGGTTCGTCCCGATTCGCTCATCATAGGCGGCGATGAGAACCCCGCCGGTCGCATCGCCGGCGACGCTCACGTTCCTCTGCTGGTCAGCGCTCAGCGGGTGGGCCTTGACCTCCGCCCCGAAGGGCGGGTCCAGGGGCTCCGGCCCGGGATCCCCGAGGGGGTTCCCCATCGGTTCGCCCGTGTCCCACACGGTGCCCTCGACCGTGAGGGACTCGTGCGCGATTTCCTGCGCGTCCACGTTCAGCGTTCGCGGGCGAAGCGGAACCGATTCGCCCGAGGCCAGCATCTCCGTCAAGGACTTCGCGGGCGCCTCCCTGGGCGCAACGCTCGCCAGGACGACCGCAAGAATTGCGATCGCCACGACAATCAGCCATCCGCTCGTCCCGTACCGCAGGGGCTTGTCCCCACGCATGATCCTACCTCCTCCTTCCCCCCTCAAGTCCAGAACTTCGTCGAGGGTAAGAGCGGAGACACGAGCGACGCTATTTAAATGCTTTCCCGACGCGTGTCCTGTCCGTGGACGTGAGGCTCTTCGCGCTGCATCTCGATGCGTGCGACCCGAAGAAGTGCACGTCGAAAAAGCTCGCGCGGTTCGGACTGATCGATTCGCACGCGAAGGTCCACCTGCTGCCCCGGAGCGGCCTCATCCTCCATCCGGAGGCAGGGGTCGCGCTCTCCCGCGAGGATGCCCCGAGGGCGGAATCCGGCGGTCTCGGCGTGATCGACACGAGCTGGAAGCGCGGGCCGTTCCCGGAGCTCCCGAACCACCGCCAACGCGCGCTCCCCTACCTCTTGGCGGCGAACCCCGTGAACTACGGCAAGCCGTTCGTCTTGTCGAGCGTGGAGGCTTTGGCGGCGGCGCTCCTCATCCTCGGCCACGAGCAGCAGGCGAAGCTCATCCTCTCGAAGTTCTCGTGGGGCGGACAATTCCTGACGCTGAATGCGGACCCGCTCGCGGAGTACGCGAAAGCGCGGACGCGTGCGGACGTCGTCGCGGCGCAGGCGCTGTTCGTCTAGGACGTGGCCGTTTGCATCTCGCCCATAGAGTAGTATGGGATGACATCCATCGCGGAGATCGTCCCGGAACGAGGATCGACACGGAGCCCGAGGCCCTCAAGCGTGTGAACCCCCAGCACGAGCGTGTCCCCGGGTTCGGCGAACACCACGATCGTCGGACCGGGAGGACGGTCCGAGTAGTGCAGGAACGCGTACCCCACGTCCCGCTCCACCGTCCTGCCGTCCGCGACGCGGAACTTTTCGAGATAGGCGCGTGCGATGCCGAGTTCTTCGAGCATGGAACGTGGAACCATCGAGTAGAAGGCCCCGGTGTCGACGAGGAGCCGGACCTCACGGGTCTCGCTGTTCGGCTGTGCGGAAATCCCCACCGTGACGTACATGAAGGCCATACCGCCGGACTTGGCGAGATGTGAATCAGCGTTCGCCGTACATGTATCTTGCCATCGCGGAGTTCACCCTCGGGGGGCACGCGCTGCGCTGATGGTGAGCCCAACGTTCTTCTCCGGCCTCCTCCTCCCTCCCTCGTGAACCGCAAACGGCTCGTCGAGCTCAAGGCGCGATGCCAGGATCTTGAGAGGTCACGCGCGATCGTGGCGGCGGGGGAGCACGTGGGCACCTACCGCCAAACGGACACGTACTTCGCGCTCGGGGAACGCCGCCTGAAGCTCCGAGAGACCGAGGGCCGCCGAGGTGCGCTCCTCATCTACTACGAGAGGAGGGATGACGTGGGCCTCAAAGAGAGCGAGGTCCTCCTCACCGACCTCCCGGATCCCGAGCCCCTGAAAGAGATGCTGACGCGCGTGCTCGGCGTCCAAGTCATCGTCCGCAAGCGCCGGGAGATCTACCGCCACGAGGGCGTGCAGGTCCACCTCGACGAGGTCGAGGGCCTCGGGAAGTTCGTGGAGTTCGAGTTGGAGGTGGAGGACACGCAAGACGGGATCGAGGCGGGGCGCGCGAAATTGGCGGCGATGCGGGCGACGTTCGCCATCCCCGACGAGGACCTCGTCGCCTCCTCCTACTCGGACCTGCTCGCGGACTAATCCGCCGCGGGGAGCGTCACCGCCAGACCGAGGACCGCGAGGTCGAGCGCGAACCCGAACACGCCGCACGCGGGGCACTTCTTCACGGGAATCGCGGAAGCGTCTGTGGCCGACGGGTTAAGGATTGGGCTGTTACAGTAAGGTCGAGGAAGCTACTGGAAGTCCGGGGGGAGAAGGTTCGGGATGCCCTCCCGGATTTCGTACGTGTGGTTGCAGTGCGCGCAGTGCAGCGTGCCCTCGAGGATCTCGCCGTCCTCCTTCTCCACCTTCAGGGTGAGCTCGCCCTTGCAGACGGGGCACGCGAGGATCTCCATGAGGTCCGGGTTCACGCCGTCGCGTAAGGGATTGCCGGGGATAAGGGTTCCGCGGTGCCGGGGCACGCGGCGACCATCACGGCTTCGCTGCACTGTGTCGCAGGGCTGCAAACTCAAACTGCCTAGCCCCGCTGGAGCGCCGAAACCCGCAGGGTCATCTCGTTCGTTCTCTCGACGATCTCGAGGAGTGCGGCATCCAGTCGTCGCCGAAGATCCGTGACCACTGCTCGGGCGAGAGCTTCTCCTTCAAGACTTCGCTCAGCAGCTTCAGCGGCGTCCGCGAGGCCTTCGAGGACATCTCCGACATCATCCGCCCAAGCGTTGTGCGCAGGACCTAACGATGCTTCATTCCTCGTCGGTGAGCGACATGCACGGACGCAAATCTCGATGCGGGGCTCTGAGATCATCGGATACAGTATTGACTCCTCACCGACGCAGGTAGAATATACGCGTCCCCGTTGCCGCCGCGATGCCGGTCCGATGGATGGTGGATCCCGAGGCGGCTGAGACCCTCTGGCGGGAATTAGCCGGGATGCCCCTCCGCCTGGCCGGACCCAACGGCCGCGTCGTCGATCTTGGCGGTGGGGATGGGAACTTTTCGGGGCCGCTCCTCAAGAAAGGGGCCTCGCTCGTAACGGTCGACATCGATCGGACCGCGCTCGCGTCGGCGAATCCGAGGATCCGAGCGGTCTGCGGCTCCGTCCTGGCCCTGCCCTTCCGCGCCGAGGCTTTCGACGGGGTCGCGGGTCGCGCGGTTCTGCACCACGTGCCGGACGACCTGGATGCCGCGATCGCCGACGCCAAACGCGTCGTGCGTCCGGGGGGCCTGCTGCTGTTCCAGGAGCCCACGGACGGGAATCCGATCGCGAACGCGGCGCGGCGGCGCTTCCCGACGGAGAGGCACGACCCGCATGAGCGGCCGGTGTCTGCCGACGCGTACTTGGCGGCGGTCCGCCGCCAGCTCGAGGTGGTCGAGGTCCGACACGAGTTCCTGTTCTCCTATCTCGCGCCGCACGTCGTCGGCCGGATGCCGCCAAATCGACGAGGACTCGGCAGAGCCCTCACACGGCTCTTGCTCCGGCTCGACCGCGCCCTCTTGGCGGCGCTGCCCAAGCTGCGATCGCGCGCTGCGTACGTCTCCATCCTAGCCCGCCGCACTGGAGGGACGCCCGCTCCTTCGGAACAACGCTAAAATAGGGGGTCCTTTCTAGCGCTCGTTCCAGCCTCGGTTTCCGGGTGCAAATGTGGCAGAGGGCGAGCACTGGTTGCGCAAGAACTGGACCACGCCGGTCCTTCTCCTAGGGATATTCTTGGCCGCCCTCTACCTACGGGCCTACTACCCGTGGGAGCTGGCCCTCCCCTCGGGCCTCCTCTCCGGCGGCTCGGACGCGTTTTACTACCATCACATCATCCAGCACATCGCGGAGACGGGCGAGCACCTCACGTTCGACCCGCTCCTCAATTACCCCATGGGTCTTGAGAACCCGCGCCCCCCGCTGTATGCATGGACGACCGCGGTCATGGGGAAGCTCCTCTCCCCGCTGTTCGGTACCCTCCGAGAGTCCGTCACGGCGGCGTTCCTCGCGTCCACGGCCTTCTGGGGGGCGCTCACGATCTTGCCGGTGTACTTCCTGTCGAAGGAGGCCTTCGGGAAGCGCGTCGCGCTCCTGGCGGCGTTCTTCCTCGCGGTCCTCCCCGCGCACCTCCAGCGCAGCCCTGCGACGAACGGCGACCACGACGCGATGGTCCTCTTCTTCGTCGTGTCCGGCTTCTTCTTCTTCCTCAAGAGCCTGAAATCCCTTCACGAGAAGCGATGGGTGGACGACTGGCGGTTCTGGAAGAAGGACGGCCGCACGTCCCTCCGGCAGGGGTTGGGCGTGTTCTTCGCGGAGAACCGGAAGGCCCTGCTGTACGCGTTCTTGGCCGGATGGTGCATGACGACGATCGCGCTCACGTGGCAGGGGTGGGCCTACGCGCCGATCATCCTCATCGTGTACTTCCTCTTCCAGATCCTCGTGCACCGCCTGAGGAGCCAGGACCCGATGGGGGTCACGATCATGTTCGGCGTGGCCCTCGGTCTCCCCCTGCTCTTCGCGGCCCCGTGGTATTTCGGCACCTACGGCCAGGTCCGGACGTGGTTCGACATCCCGTTCTACCTGTACGCCATCGCCCTCGGGGCCGGGATCTTCTTCTCGGCGACGCGCGACTACCCGTGGTCCCTCGTCCTCCCTGCGGCCGGGATCGTCGCAGGCTCCGCGTTCGCGATCGCGGCGATCGTGAATCCCTCGGTCGTGACCTCCCTGCTGGCGGGCGCGGGCTACTTCGTGCGGACGAAGGCGTACGAGACGATCGCGGAGGCGCAGCCCCCGGGCCTGAGCCAGATCATCCTCTCCTTCGGGGTCGCCACGTACTTCCTCGCCCTCTTCGGCCTCCTATGGCTGGCCCGCGGGATCCCCAGGCACCCGGCGCCGGACTACCTGTTCGTCGTCGTCTGGGCGATCGCCTCGATCTTCATGGCCCAGGCCGCCGCCCGGTTCATCTTCAACGCCTCTCCCGCATTCGCGATGGCGAGCGCGTGGGTCAGCGTGCTGTTCATCGAATGGCTCCGGTTCGACGAGATGCGAAAGACCTTCCGGTCTCTCGGCAGCGGACTTGTCGCGTTCCGGCGCGCGGTCCGTGTCCGGCACGTCCTCGGCTCCCTGTTCGTGGTGTTCATCCTCCTGCTCCCCAACGTCTGGTTCGGGGTCGACGCGGCAATCCCGTTCGAGCGGAAGTCCGAGTACGACCAGCAGGTGTACGCCACGCTCCCCGGGTTCCTCCGGCCCACGGGCTACGACCAGTACGCGCAGTCCGGGAACTCGTTCTACCTCGGGGCGTTCGGGTATTCCCTGCCCTTGGAACGGGAATATTTCCCGGCGGCATGGTCGTGGTTCAGTCAGGTCGACTCCCACATCCATCCCGTGGAGGATCGTCCCGCCTTCCTGTCCTGGTGGGACTATGGGTTTGAGGCTATCGACGTCGGCGCCCATCCGACCGTCGCGGACAACTTCCTGGACGGGTACCACCTCGCGGGCAACTTCATCACCGCGCAATCCGAGGAGGAGGCGATCGCGCTCCTGAACCTCCGCCTGCTCGAAGGGGATTGGTACGAGGGTCGCCGCATCTCCTTCGGCCCGGAGGCGAAGGCCGTCCTCACGTCCGCGGGGCTCTCGTGGCAGACCCTCGACTCGGCGTACCGGACCCCGGAGGCCTACATCGACGACGTCATGGCGGACCCGAACCGGTACGGGAAGTACGAGGACCTGCAGGCCGCGAACGCGAAGTACATCTGGGCGGGCCAGTACATGACGGAGAACCTCGATGCCGGAGAGCTCGTGTCCCTGAACCACGCGCTCCGGGACGTCGTCGGCGCCTCGATCCGATACTTCGCGGTCGACTCCCGCCTGTTCCCGATCGCCGGCGAGAACACGGGGATTTTCTACGCCCCCGCGAAGCTGTCGGACCACCGCATCCTCGAGATGCGGGACGGTCGGTCGGTCCCCCGCGACTTCTTCGACATCATCGCCACCACGCAGCGGGGCCAGATCCCGCTCGAGCAGGTCGGGCAGGCGGACCAGGTGACGGGACTCACCCTGCGCTACAAGGACCTCTTCTACAATTCCATGTTCTACCGCGCCTTCGTCGGCTTCCCGCCCTCGGTCGCGGGCCAGACGTGCGACGATTGCATCCCCGGTCTCCCCGCGCCGAACAACCAGGGGATGGCGAACATCCTGCCCATGCAGGGATGGAACATGAGCCACTTCCGGGTGGTCTACAAGACCGCCTACTACAATCCGTTCCCGCGCGAGGACCTCGCGAACAACACGGACGCGTGGCGAGCCGTGGACTTCAAGGAGGCGCAGGACCTCCAGGGCAAGATCAACCGGGGCGAGACCACGGGCGTCGTGGACGCCACACCGACCTCGCTCATCCGCCGCGGGATCGTGTTCCTGAAGTACTACGACGGGGCCTTCCTCAACGGCACGGTCACGCTGGATGGCGTCCCTTGGCCCAACGTCCGCGTCACGGTCCACGACGAGTACGACATCCCCCATGACGCCGTGCTCACGGACGGGGAGGGCCGGTACAGCGTCCTCCTTCCCTTCGGGCAGGTGCACGTCGCATTCTCCTTGGGGACCCCCGACAGCCGGACCCTGACGGGGCCGACGACCGTCCATGAACTCCAGCTCGAGGTCAGTGACCAGGCCGCGATGCGCGAGGATGTCGACGCCGATGGCAACGGCATCGCCGACTGGAGGATCTTCCGGGACGTGGACGTGGCCGGCGCGACGCGCTCGGGCTCGCTGTTCGTGGACGTGGACCGGGATAGCACGCTCGATGCCGGCGAACCTCTGCTCGCCGGGGCGGACCTGACGTTCCAGGGGAACGACGTGAAACTGGAGCGCTCTGCCAGCACGGGCTCCGACGGCAAGTTCCGTGTCTCCGGGCTCTACCCGGGTTCTTATAACGTGACGATCGCGTGGCGGGGGAGGACCCTCACGCTGACGGGCGTCTCGGTCGACGCGGGCCCGTCCTTGCAGGACCTCGTCGTGATCCCCACAACGATCCAGGGACGCGTCCTCGACGAGGACGGGCGGCGGCTCGAGGGGGCGACCGTGACCCTGAAAGACCTCACGAACGCGACGACGTTCCACGCCGTCTCCGCGAAGGACGGGTTCTTCTCGTTCCCAGGCCTCCTCGCCGGTTCCTTCGACGTCGCCGCGGTGAAGGAGGACAACGCCGCGCTCCCGTCGCGTGCCTCGGTGGCGGGAGGCGAAGTGCCCGTCTTCCACAACATCACCGTGTACCCGTCTGCGTCCGTGGCCATCAGTACGACCCTGGGCGGCACCCGCCAGGGGTTCGTGACCCTGACGTTCGAGCAGCGGAGCGCCGCCCGGCTCGTCCGCGTCGCGACCACGGATGCCTTGGGACAGGCGACGATCGCCCTGCCCCGCGGTGCGTGGGACGTGCACGCGCGGCATTACAACGGCGTGTCGTTATGGGCCTTCGTCGGCGGCATCGAAGCCAAGGAGGGCGGATCCGTGACGTTCACCGCGGGCCTGGCCGCCGGGGCCGCCGTGGGCGGTGTGCTCTACAACGCGGACAACCCGATCGAGGCGTTCGGGGGCGCGGACGTCTACTTCCGGAGCACGTCCGGGCAGCATCGCGTCCGGGCCGATCTCACGGGACACTACCTCACTCATCTCCCACTGGGCACGTGGACGGTGCAGACCTCATACCTCGACTTCCCCCTCTATGAGGTCAGGACGATCACCGGCGACGCGACCCTCGACTTCACCGCCCGACGCGGTCTGACCGTACGGGGCACCATGATCCGGGAATTCCTCGGCTCCGTGAGCGTCGACATCGAAGATCCCGTTATTGACGCGACGGTCAAGTTCTCTGACGCGACGCGGCGTTTCGAGACGATCACCCAGGGCGACGGCACGTACGAGATCGCCCTGCCGTCGAGCGGCGCGTTCGCTTTGCGCGTCGCGCGACCCGGGTTCATCCCGTTCGAGCGGCCAGCCGCGAACGCTCTCGCTTGGCAGCTCGACCCGAGCTTCCAGATCCTGGCGGCGGACATCGTCGTCCACGGGATGCTCCGGCTCGCCGAAGCCCCCGTCACGGACACGACGCTGGAGGTCCTCTTCGAGGGGCAGAGCCCCGGCGCGGTCGACGCCCAAGCCAACCTGGACGGATCCGGTGGCTACACGGCGAGCGTCCAGCCCGGCCGATACCACCCGGTCGTCGACCGGGACCTGACGGGACAGGGCGACACGCGCCTCCAGACGCGGGACGAACTGTCCCTGTTCGTGCCGCTCGCCGCAGACCCGATCATCCAGGACCTGGCGCTCGTCGTGCGACACCGCGTCGACGGCAGCGTGACCCTCGGGGGGCAGCCTCGGTCCCCCGTCGTGCGCTTCGAAGGTCCGGAGACCGTGCAAAGCAACGCAACCTCCGGATCGTATTCCACGTTCTTGGCCGCGGGCTCGTATACGATCACCGCGAACGTCACCCAGGGCGGCGACACGTACCTCGCTCTCCAGAGGCTCGACGTGAGCGGCCCGACGATGGAGCCGGTGGTGCTCCTCCTTGCAACGAACGTGACGGGCACGGCCACGTTCATGGGCAGCCCGGTCGGCGGCGTCCCGATCTCCTTCACCCGGACGGAGGGGGCGACGGTCACCGCCACCTCCGACAGCTTTGGGCAGTACCACGTCCTCGTCCTGGGCGGCGCGTACGCGGTCTCCGCGGACCACGCAGCGGTGAGCACCCTCAGCCAGGGGCCCCGGTACGTACGTTATTCCTTCGACGGCTCCCTGTCGGTGTCGCAGGGCGCGCGGATCTCCATCTTCAATGTGGACCTCGTCCGCGGGCTCGACAACACCACGGTCGAGGGCACGATCCGGTTCCAGGGCGCGCCCGTAATCGGGACCGTCACGTTCGTCGCGCGCGGCTCGAATGGGTTGAACACGTCCGCATCGTCCGGTTCGGACGGGCGGTTTGCGCTCACGATGCAGGGCGGGGAGTACTTCTTCTATGCAATTGGGCCTCTCGAGGGCGCGGTGCTCCTCGGCAGGTTCGAGCTTGCCTCGGGTCCCGCGCGCACGTTCGACCTCGCTCTCGCCGCGGGCCTTCGGGTCTCGGGCGTCACCACCCGAGTCGGATCGCGCGCCCCTGCTAACCTGACGTTCTCCACGACCGCGGGCGAGGCGTCCATGACCTCGGATGCGACGGGCGCCTACTCGATCCTCCTCGTCGCCAGCTCCTACGATCTCGAGGCGAGGACCGAGGGGACGGAGCGGGGCGTGAACGTGACCTACCGCCAGCGCGAGACGATCGTGCTCACGGAGCCGACCGTCCTGAACTTGGACATGAAGAAGGTCGTGCGCCGCGAGGTCGACCTCGTGTGGGACGAGGCGGGCCAGACGGTCGCTCCCGGCAGCTCCGCGGACTTCTTCATGACCGTGACGAACCGGGGCAACGCGGACGACACTTACACCTTCAGCGCCTCCCTCACGGGATTCACGTTCGCCTTCAGCCCCGAGACCGTCACGATCCCCTTCGGGAGCACGGGGAACACGCGGACGGTCCGGGTGACCGTGACGGCCAACAGGGACGCGCGCGTCGATCACGCGCCCATGACGGTGAACGTGGAGTCGACCGCGGACTCGACCGTGGCGAAATCCGTGAGCCTCCAGCTCGACGTGACCCGGTACCGCGGATTGGCGGCGGACGTCTCCACGAACGCGCCCGAGTGGGACGGGCGGTTCCTGAGGTACACGCTCCAGATTCGGAACGCAGGGAACGGGCAGGACACGTTCCAGCTCACGCTTTCGAACTACGACGAACTCCTCTCCGCAGGGTGGAGGGCTGCGTTCGTCGATCCCTCCGGCGCGCCTCAGGCGTTCCTCAACGTGACGGTCGGGGGGAACACGACGTCCCGTCCCGTCCTCCGCCTCGAGAAGGTCTCCGGGTCGGCGGGCGCGACGGTGAGCGTCCAGGTCACGAACACGGAGGACGTAACATACTCGGACCTCGTGACGGTGCAGGTCCAGATGCCTGCCCTGGCCCTCGAGGGCCGATTGCGGGCGATCGGGCCGGACCTCAACCTCGCGGAACCCGGGATCGACCTCGCGGCGGCCGCGCTCCTTGTCTCGCTCGTCGCGACGATCGGCGCTGCGGTCTACCTGACGATCTTGCGGAGGAAGTCCCGATGAGGCGGCTGCTCGTCGTCGCCCTCTTCATGCTCGCGCTGTTCGCGGCGTTCCCCCCTGCGGAAGCCCAGGAACCCGTGACGATCACGATCCGGGGCCCCAGCGCGATCGCCCCATCCTCGACGCAATTGTACACGATCACGGTCGCGGGCGGTCCGGCGGCGGAACAGCAAGGCACGTTCCACATCGAGTTCGTCCTGCAGGGCGACAACCTGTTCGGTGCGGCCCCGCTGTTGCCGACGCCACGGGCGAACGAGAATGGCAGGTTCGACGAGAACGTCACCGCCCCGGAGGTCGAGGGGACGGTCATCCTCTATGTGAAGGCGATCTCCCAGGGTGACGTGAACCGGACCGCGGAGGTACGCTATCCGATCGACGTCTTCCGTCCCATCGACTTGCGGGCGACGATCAGGAACAACGGCGCGGCCGCGGCGCTCAACGTCACCGTCTTCTTCTTCGTCGACGACCTCCCCGTCGGGAATGCGTCCGCCTCGCGCATCGACGCGGGCGGGGTGGTGACCGTCAACATCACGTACATCCCGGTGAATCTCGCGGCCGGCCGTCACACCGTGCGCGTGCAGGCGGACCTCGACGGGGACGGGAAGTTCACGCCGGAGAGGGGCGAGCTTCTGGCCTATGACTTCTTCTATAAGACGCCGAAGACGAGCTGGCCCGCAATACTCGCGACCCTCACGGTGATATTCATCATCGTCCTTCTGTTCGTGCTTCTCGCGATCCGGCGAGTTCGCCGCCAGGGTGGCTAGGAAAGTATTCCGCGAGCGTCGCGACGACCTCGCGCCTCTTGTGCGGGGACAGCGCCACGTATCCAGGGAAGTTCCGAGGCTCCACGGCCGACCGGCCCTCCTCGAGGTCCTCGAACCCGGTGCGGACGAAGAACGTCCGTGCCTCCTTCGTGAGCGGTTTCGTGAGCACGTGCCCGGTCACCTGCGCGAGGACGAGCAGCAGGAGCCTGTATCCGAGGCGCTTCCTCCGGAGCTCCGGAAGGGTCTCGATCGCGCGGAGCACGTACAGGGGATTCCCGTCCCGGGCGTGGTCCCCGTGCTGCTCCACAAAGACCCAAGAGACGACCTCCCGCTCGCGCAACGCCGCCAGGAAGATAGGACGAGGGAAGTGCCGGAGCCACGCCTTGAACGTGCGCGCGTACCCCACGATGCCGAGGCCGCGGAAGAACTCGAACCCGCCCGGGTCCGTCTCCGAGCCCTCGATGCGGACGCGGTCGATGTCCGCGGGTTCCTCGAACTTCACGTAGGTGAATCCGCCCTCACGCGCGAGTTCCCGCATGTGTCCCCA
The DNA here is from genome assembly GCA_964396265.1 of uncultured Methanomassiliicoccales archaeon. Taxonomy (GTDB): domain Archaea; phylum Thermoplasmatota; class Thermoplasmata; order RBG-16-68-12; family EA-27; genus EA-27. The sequence goes on along the minus strand of CAYNEM010000005.1, from coordinate 36,094 downwards.
GGACCGTCACTCCGTGTACAAAAGCCAGACGTCGGAGTTGTTCCGGAGGAGCATGTTGAGCTCGGTCCTCGAGATGCTCGCCTTCTGAAGGAGTACTGGGAGCCACTCGTCGGGGACGATCTTCTTCGCGCCGTCCGTCCAGACCGTCGCGATCTGCGCGTACTTCACGCGCTTGCCCCCCACGGTGATCCGGTCCGCGGCCGCTGCACGGAACGTCTGGTGGATGATGTGGAGCGAATTGATCGACGTCGGCTTCACAGTGCTGTTGTAGTACTCCGCGACCTCCTCATGGATGCGGGAGAACGATCCCACGCGCTTGATGTACTCCTGCCAGCCGCGCTCGAACGGCGAGCGGCGCGTGACGACGCAGTTCTTCGTGGGCATGAACACCTCCTCGAACGCCGTCAGGATGCTGTTGCCGTCCTTCAGCGCCTCGAGGAACTCGTCCCACGTGTCGTACTCCTCCTCGGGCATGGACTTCGCGAGGTTCGTCGCGAGACTCATGAGGTAGTTGTTGAGCCCGGAGGCGCCCTGCTTGTCGGCAATGTCCTCCAGAAAGAGGTGTGTCGCCACGTCCACGAACGGATTCGATTCGATCAGCTTCTCTCGGTGCTGTGTCGTGACCATCACGATCCCTCCTTCAGCTTCGCGCCTTTCATCATGATCGCGTACACGCACTCATAGTTCCGCAACAGGGCTCGAACGTGTTCCGGGTTGATGCCGAGCTTGCGTAGGTTCCGCTCGCTAATCTTCGTCTCGCCCGTGAACCCACGCGTCGCGAGGAGGAGGGACTCGAGCTGCTGTCCGGCGATCGTGATGTTCTTCGCGACCTCTTCCCGGAACTTCTCGTGGATCACGCAGAAGTTGCAGACCGCGATGTCGTGGATTGAGTTGTTGTACTCCTCCGCGACCGCGCGGTCGGCCCGCGGGAGCGCCCCCACACTGTACCGCACGCGCAGGATCGTCGGGACGAACACGCACTGCTTCAGCGCGTAGATGTAGCCGACGACGTCCCCGTCGACGTCCGTGATGGCGAGGTCCGTCAGCGGCGTCACGTCGCCCTCGATCGAGAAGCCGGTTCGCCCCTCGCGCAGGGCGACGTTGAATGAGGGCCACCCCATGTACGCCTCTTTGCCAATCCGGCGCGCGAGGTTCTCGCCCACGCGCTGCCAGTATTGGATCGTTCCGTCCACGCCTGCTTTCTCGCTCATGTCTTGGATGAGGGACACCAGGGCCACGTCAAGCATTGTCGGATTCCTCCCTGAGACGATACTCCGCCGTCCTCCCCCGCATGGAGGAGGTGATGAGATGACGGGACTCGAGGTCGACGAGGACCTCGTGCAGATCCGAGTCCGAGACCCCGAGGTCGCGCCGCAACTCTGCGAGGCTGCGCGCTCGCCCGGCGAGCGCCGTGAGCACGCGGTCCGCGATGGGAGGTTCCTCGGGCGTTGCGGACTTCGACTCCTGGGCCTGGAGGCGGCCCTCGATGGCGGCGACGCGCATCTGCAGGGCCTCGACGGACTCCCCCGTCGCGACGTTCGCGAGCGTGTCCCGGAGGCCCGCGGCGAACTCCTGCACATCCTTCAACGCTCCCGCGACCTGCGTCTCCAGCCGGTCGAGTCGATCCCGCAAGGTGCTCGTCTGGGCGATCGCCTGATCGACCTCGCGACCCAGATGGAGGGCACGGTCCACGGCGAACTCCCCGGACTTGATCTTCACGAGCGCCCGGAAGTTCTTGGGCGTGTGCGTATGAATGGGCTCTCGGAGGTGGCGTTGCAGCTCCTCGTACGTCATCTGCACCTGTCGCGCAGAGACGAGCCCCTTCTCCAGCGGCTTCCGAAGCCCTACCTCGATGCGGTGGTCCTGCGCGCGATAGTGGAACAGCTCCGAGCCGCTCGTCTTGAGTCGAAGCTGCTCGAGGGACCGCACGATGTGCATGTCGGAATCGTGCTCGCCCAGGGCCTTCCGGAGCGCGGCGACGAGGTCGTCCAGGATCGCCTGGTACGCGTGCTCAAGGATCGCGGGCGGGACCTTCGCCAGGTCCAGGGCCTCACCGTACCCGACCTCGCTGACGATGTCGTCGATCCGAGAACCGATCCTCTCGAGGTCCTTCCGGATCCCCGCGAGGTCGCCGTAGCCCACCTTGTTCCGGGTCTCGTCCCGGACGTCGTCGATGCCCCGCAGCATGCGCGCGCTCACCTTGGCGAGGAGCTCGTTGAGGGTTTGGACCGTCGCCTCGAGCTCTGCGACCTGCGCCGCCAATCCGGTGGCGGGCGCGTCGAACGCCGATTCCCGAACGTCCTCGACTCGTTCCGACATGATCATACGAACGCCTTCAAACGCCGTTTCGCCTCGGGGACCCACGTCTGCGCGCACCGTTCCGCGAGCACGTCGCCGCCGGCCTCCCGGACGCGCCCGACCAGGAGGTCCAGGACCGTGAGCCACTGCTCGTCCCTCATGTGGGGCGCGGAGGTGCCGACCTCGTTGTATGCGTGCGTGAGGTACTCCTGCACGCTCCCCACGCCGACGGCCTTGGTCAGTTCCGTCTTCAGGTAATTGTGAAGGTCCATGTTCCGCCGGAACGTTGGCGTCTCCTCGAACTTCTCGACGAACAGCCGACGACTGAGCCGCCGCAGTTCGTCCGCGGTCTCCGCCTCGTAGCCCGCGAGCGCCTCCGCGCTCATCGGCCGCTGCTGGAACACGTGCTGCAGCACCTCCGCCGCGTGCCGCACGTGCGCGAACGTGTCCCCCATCGTTGTGACGTCCTGCGCCTTCCCGGAGAGAAGCACGAGGAACGCGCGTCCGCCGACGGGCGCAATGAGGACGACGCCGTTCTCGTACTGCGTGAAGTTGAGTCTCATCGACTCGTTCGTGAGCTGCGCGCAGATGCTCGGGAGGTTCGCCTTCACGAGGTTGAGGAGACGGTACTGCCGCGGGTCGAGCACGTCGGGGATGCTCGTCGCGAAGATGCGCCCGTCGACCCCGATGAGCATGGAGATGTCGAAGCCGAAGTCGTCGCGGACGCGGCGGAGCTCCATCTCGAGCAGACTTTTGAGGAGGGTGACCGTCTCCGCCTCGAGCCGTTTTTCCAGGGAAGGTTTCGCCGCCATCGTCATCACTTCAGCCCGTACATGTCGAACAGGATCTGCAGGGCCTCTTGCGGTGAGTATGCGTAATCCCAGTTCTTCCGCATCGTGTCGATCTTCGCGAGCACGAACGGAGGCGCCTTCCGCTCCTGCGCCGTCTTGAGCGCCCGGTCGAACATGGCGGTGTGGTCGGGCGCAGCGCCCGCCGCAGGGATCTCGCCCGCGGATGCGCGCACGATCACGCCGGCCCCGCGCGCGAAGAAGTACGGGTAGACGCCCTCGCCATGGTGCGCGCCGCGGATCTTGATGACCTTGAGCGTGCGGTTGAACGCACCGCCGACGGGGTAGTACTCCACGTGGAACGCGCCGTCGCTCAGATAGATCGGGAGCAGCACGTCCTCGCCGATGGTCTCGCCCGGCTTCGAATGCTCCTCGACGGTCGCGACGACGACGCCGAGCTCCTTGAGCGTGTAGAACAGACGGCCGATGAGCTCGCGCTGCTCGAGCCGGTCCGGCGTCGCCCAGATCACGGGCGTCATGGGGTCGATCACGACGCGCGTCTTGATGTCGTAGTCCGCGCGCGCCTTGACGAGCGCCGGGAGTTGCTCCTCGATCATCTTCTTGAAGTTCTTGCCCTTCAGGTGGATGAAGAAGAGGTTCTTGTCGAGCTGCTCTTGCATCCGGAAGCCCATCAGCTCGCCCTCGCGGACGATCTGTTCCGGCGTCTCCTCGAGGGTCACGTAGAGGCCCTGCTGCCCCTCGTCGATGCCGTGCATGATGAACTGCATCGCGAACGTCGTCTTCCCCGTGCCCGAGGAGCCGACGACCACGTTTGCGGTCTTCTCCCGGAAGCCACCCCCGATCAACGGGTCCAGTCCGAAGATACCGGATCGTACCAACGTTTCCGTCATTCCGACGACCTCCCTCGACTCGACCGCGCGAGCAGCTCCGCGAAGCTGTGGCACTCCGCCGCCAGAATCGCGGTCTCCGCGTCCGCGGACGTCTCGCCGCGGGGCTCCTTGGGTGCGACATACGCGACGGCCTCCGCGAACGATTGCGCGTCCGCGATCGCCTCCGTGAGCTCGGTGACCTTCCGCCACGGGGTCTCGAACTCCTCCGCCGCCGGGCCCTGGAAGAGGGCATCGTCGCCCTCCGGGGTCCGCTTCGCTTCTGCGGTCGCGAGGCCGTACCCCGCGAGACGTTCCATTCGGAAGTCGAACTCGTCCTGGGACAGCATGAGGGATTCCGCGAGGTCTCCCTTGGATCCGAGCCTTCGGAGGAGGGACCAATCGACCGCATCGAGGACGGTCGTGCGGACCGCGAGCGGGTCGAGAGCCGCCACGAATAGGCACCTCGGATCCTCGGCGTTCCGGCAGGCGACCTCCTCTACCTCCGCGGGGAGGCCGAGGTCGGCGGCGAGGAACCGGGACAGCGCCTCGCTCACGAAGGCGCACGTCTTCGCGGGTCGGTCCCCTGCGAACAGGTGGGCGTAGGGCGTGCTTTCCAGGCCGAACGTCAGGGAGAAGCGGCCAAGCGCCTCGACGGTCAGCGGAAGCCCGACCTGGGCGAAGATCTGCCGCATGAACTGGAAGGCAGGCGCATTCCCGGCCGGAATCGGGGACTCCGCCCGGAGGAGGAGCCGGACCTCCGAGGGGGGCACCTGGGAGGTCGCGATCGCGTTCGCGACGGCGGCATCGAGGTCGTTCAGCCTCTGTAGGACGGCGACGACCTGGGCAAAGCTCCGGGAGCGTTGGATGGGGGGTGCTAGTTCGACCAAGGGACTGCCGGAACGCTCCCCGGAACCGTGCAGATTGCCCATGGAAGTATCGTCGCATGCGCCTCTTTTTCGTAAGAACGTTTCGTCAACATTCGCGGAAACCGATATCGTATGGTCTCATCAAGAAACGAGTGAGCCAGTAGGTCGCGGATAGTTTTATGGCTCGATTCGTAAACGAATCTCTCCCCGTCGTTGTTTTCACTTCGGAGACCCCCTGGCCAGACAGTTCGAAGGGCGCGAGTCAAGGGCAAGGGTTTATCGACCCTGACCGGCCATGCGGCTTTGACATGTCCCGGGTCGTTCGGCAGAGGATTTGGGTGCGCCGGGACGAGGTCCTGGACGCGGTCGAGGCCTTCGAGGGGACCCGGCGATCCTTTTACGGCTACACGTACCGGACCCTCCGGGACGGGGCCTGGTTCCCGACCGTCCGGTGGGACAGTTGGGAGGGTCAGGACCACGTGGACCGCTACGACGAGTCCGGGCAGCTCAAGGATCGGACCGCTTGGCGGGACCGCCCCCTTGCGGACGTTCTCAAGCTGGTGAAGACCTTTCGGCGGAACCTCCTGACCATGGACCTCTCGGAGCTGTGACCGTGCGCGTCGAAGTGGCCCGGGACTTGGGGAAGGGGGACGTCGCGAGGGAGGTCGCGGAGCTGGAAGGTCGCCACGGCGCCTTCGACGGGCTCCGGCAGCGGGTGTTCGTCGAGCGGTGCGCAGACCCCCTCGCAGTGGACGACTACGTCGTCTGGAAGGCCCTCCGGGACGAGGGCGGCGCGCTCGAGGATCGGACCGTGTTCGACACCCCGGACGTGTTCCGCGCCTTGACCCCGCGGCGCGTCGAGATGCTCGAGTACCTGCGCCACGCCGAGGCCGGGTCGATCAAGGATCTGGCGGCGAAGCTCCGGCGGGATTACAAGAACACGTACGACGATCTGGCGGCGCTTGAGGCGTGGGGCCTCGTGGCGGTGCGGCGCGAGGGGAAGAACCAGAGGCCGGTGTCCCTCGTCACGAGCCTACGCGTCACCTGGGAGAAGTGAGGCTGCTAGCCCGGTACCATCAAGTACGGGCCGACCGATGTGGGGGATCGAACTTCATGAAACTCGAGAGCCTCAAGCCTAGGTGGTTCTACCTCACGGTTGCAGCGATCAGCTTTGTCGGCGCTCCACTTCTGATGTTGGGCGTGATACCGAGCTGGCTTCTACCCCTCCTGCTGCTAACGCAGTTCTCTCTGCTCTTCTTCGCAGCGTTCCTGGCGGGTCGATGGGGACCCGAGGTTGGGAATCGAAGCTAGGATCGAACGATTGCGGGTCGGCAGCTGGATGGGAGCTTCACCGCCTCTTCGTTAGGCGCGCCAGCTTCCGCTCGAGTTCCGCACTTCGGGTCGCGACCGCCAGTTCGCCGCGTGTCCGCTCCAGGAGGCTCCGCGCGACGTCCTGCTTGTGGCGCACCGCTACAATCGCGTCGGGGTAGTCGAAGCGTAGGAGTGCGTGGTACATCTCCTCCATCGCGTCGACGAATCGATTTGCCTCATCGAGGGCTCCCACACGCAGGCGGTCGAGGGCGAGCCGTCGGAGTTCGCCGATTGAGTCCCCGAGGCCAAGAACGTAGGCGGCGCCGGTCACGCCCACCTCGTCCGGCCCTGGGAGTGGGCGGTCTCGGAGGATTGCGTGGACGATTGCCGCCTCGGACGCCTCCTGGAGGGCACCCTCCACCGTGCCGCCCGACCAGAACTCTGGGTGGCTCCGGAGGGATCTCCCCAAGGCGAGCACTTCGCCTCGGAGGGCCTTGAGCTCTTTCTCGACGTCCTCTGCGCGGTGCATCCCGCGGATGGCGGTGCTCGCGAGGCGCGTGATCGACCGCGCTGCACGGAGGGAGGCCTCCCGGACGCGGTCCTTCTCGTCGAGGTCTTTCTCGAGATGTGCGACGATCCGATCCAGGTCCTTCACGGAGAGCCGCGACCGTAGGAGGTGTTCTTAGGCTTTGCGTGTCCGCGAATCCCGAACAGGTCCTCAGCCCTATCCCAACAGCCGTTCGTAGTCCCCGTGGCTGAGGAGCTCGATGACGAGCACGATCCGGTTGGCGCCTTCGGTCCGAACCACGTAAAGGGCACGCCATCCCCGAGGTAGGTCGAGTTTGTACAACCGCTCCACCTGGCCGATGCGCGCCTTCCATCCCCGGAGGGTGGCCTTGGGAACCATCCGGACGGGAACGTAGGAGCCGACCTGAGGATTGTCCCCGAGTCGACGCGCGTGACGCCGAAGCGAATCGCGGACTTCGCGGGGTGCGTCCGCGAACTGGCGCTCCACATGAGGGGACTCCAAGCCCACGCGGTAGGGCGGCGAGGTCAGGCCTCCCCGCCCAAGGGAACGCTCTTGCGGGCTGCCTTCCAGAACCGCTCGTCGCGGGAGTAAGTCCACTCGACCCCCTTGCTCCCGACGGTCACGAACCCGAGACGGTGGAGGAAGTCAACGCACGCGCGGACCGTAGAATGCCGGACGCGCTTCGCCCTCATCCTCCGCCCGATCTCTGCAAGGCTGAGCGGTGGCTCCAGTCGTGCACGTTCGACGATCCGTCCGATTTCGACGATGGTTGCCATTGTGGGCCCGTTGCCCACGACGGACTCCGGAAGCTCAAGGATCACGTGTACCTGTACGTAGTGCTACTTATTTGTGGGTTTCCCTCGAAGTCGTTTCATCCTCTCGACCTTCCGTCGAATCGCCGCCTTCGTGCCGATGTCGTGGCGCACATACGCATTCCCCTTCACGAACTGGAGGGCTTCCTCCGCCTGATGCTCGGCCTTCTCGAGGTTGTGATGGATGCCGACCACCGCCAGGGCGCGCGAGGTCGTCGTCACCGCCGCCCCCTCAACCTCGTTCACCGACGCATAATACAAGTGCGCTCCGGTGGCGGCGATCCCCGCCTCGTCCACGACAAGCCGCTCCCCCGCGATCGACCTCGTCCCGTATCCCATCGGCACGACGTACTTGCAGACCGTCGCCTTCTTGTGGAACGTGAGGTCTGCTTTGAGGGACCCCGTCGCGATCCGCTCGCACGCGTCCCCGAAGTCGCCTGCGAGGAGCGGGAGGACGTTCATGCACTCCGGGTCGGCGAACCGCGCGTTGAATTCGAGCACGCGCACGCCGTCCCGCGTCGCCATGAAGCCGCCATAGAGGCAGCCCTTGAACGGCGTCCCGCGTTTGCGCATCGCCTCGACGACCTTCTTGCAAATCCCCAGCGCCTCGTCGCGGTCCTTGGCGGTGAGGAACGGGAGGAGATGGTCCGCGTCGCTGTACGACCCCATGCCGCCCGTGTTCGGGCCCTTGTCCCCCTCGAGCGCGCGCTTGTGGTCCTGCGCGAGCGGCGCGGGCACGACCGTCTTCCCGTCCGTCAGGCACTGCAGCGAGAACTCCTCGCCGACGACTTTTTCCTCGACCAGGAACCGAGACGCCCCGCCGATGCGGGACTCGAGGATCTCCCGGCCGTACTCGAGGACCTCGTCGTAGTTCGCCAGATGGTCGCCCATGACCTTCACGCCCTTGCCGCCTGTGAGCCCGAGGGGCTTCACCACGAGTTCGATCTCGCAGTCCTTCAGCCACGCGTCGAACGTGGCGAGGTCGTCGAAGGCCCAGAAGTCGACCGCACCGGGGATCCTGGCCTCCCGCAGGAGGTCGCGCGAGAACTCCTTGTCCGTCTCGATCCGGGCGGCCGACCTCGTGGGGCCCGCGACCGGGATCTCCGCGGCCTCCAGCGCGTCGGTGAGGCCGGCGGCGAGCGGGGCTTCCGGCCCGACCACCGCCACGTCGGGACCGCGGGACTTCGCCCATTCCACGATCCAGTCCGCGTCCGTGACATCATGGATCGCCGTTTCCTTGGCGGCGCGGCGGATGCCGGGATTCTGATCCCCCATCACCGCCAGCAGGTCCGCGCCCGAGCGCCGCAACGTTTCGGCAAGGCAGTGCTCCCGGCCTCCCCCGCCGACGACGAGGACCTTCACCGCCGCGACATCGCGGGCGCCGCCAAAAGGGTTCCCGTCGCTGCCCGGATCGGGGAGCACACGTTCGGGGGCGCGGCCGAAACCTACTTTCCCGCCACCGTCCTCCGGGAGCCCATGGCCGAGGTCGCGTTCGAGTACAAGAAGCTCTTCAAGGGCGTGAAGCAGGAGGAGGTGTTCGACGCGATCCTCGATTGGCTTCAGAAGAAGGGCGCGAAGATCAAGAAGTCGGAGAGGCCGACGCTGATCGAGACGGTCTACGGTCGCGTGGACGTCGAGTGGAACTGGGACAAGGAAATCCTGCGCACGGTCGACTTCGAGATTGTCTCTACGAAGGACTACGTCGGCATGAGCGTCTTCCAGTCGCCCGTGCGGAAGACGGAGAAGCGCGTCCTCGAGAGCCCGTTCCAGGCGAACATCTCGTGGCGGGACTGGCTCGACCCGTGCTGGGAACATGTGCAGTCCAAACTGACGCCGGCTCCGGCGGCGCCGAGCACGCCGATCCGCATCCCGTCTGCGAAGTCTGAGACCGGGGCCAAGCCCGCCGCGCCTCCACCGCCAAAGACTGCGGGAGCACCGCCACCGCCCCCGCCCAAGGCACCGCCCCCGCCACCGAAGAAGCCCGCGGAGACACCGCCACCTCGCGCGCAGGACAGGGAGTCGACCGAGTGAGCCCGGGACCCTCGGGGTTCCGAGATGAATGCGAGAACGTCAGACGCTCGTCGCCGTTTCCGTGGCCGCCAAGGTATTCCGGAGGAGGATCGCGATCGTCATGGGGCCCACGCCCCCCGGGACGGGCGTGATCGCGGACGCGACCTCCTTCACCGCATCGAAGTCCACGTCACCAACGAGCCGCGTCCCCAGCTTCGTCGACGCATCGGGAATGCGGTTGATCCCGACGTCGATCACGACGGCCCCGGCGCGCACCATGTCCCGCGTCACGAACCGGGGCTTCCCGATCGCCGCCACGAGGATGTCCGCGGACTTCGTGAACGCGGCGACGTTCGGCGTCGAAGAGTGGCAAACGGTGACGGTCGCGTTCCCGCCACGCCCCTTCTGCATGAGCAGCGCCGCCAACGGCTTCCCCACGATGTTGCTGCGCCCGAGGATCACGACGTGCTTCCCCGAGGGGTCGTTGCCGCTTCGCAGGAGGAGCTCGACGACGCCCGTCGGGGTGGCGGGGGAGAACCGCGGGGTCCCGATGAGCAGGAGGCCGACGTTCACGGGGTGGAAGCAATCCACGTCCTTGAGCGGAGACACCGCCGCCACCGCCTTCTCCATGCGGATGCCTGGCGGCAGGGGCTGCTGCACGAGGATCCCGTGGACGTCACGCCGCGAGTTCAGCCTCCCGACCTCGGCAAGGAGCGCGTCCTCCGACGTGTCCTCGGGCATCTCGACCACGACGGACTGCATCCCCAAGTCCTCGCACGCCTTGGCTTTCGCCTTCACGTACACCATGGACGCGGGATTCTGTCCGACGAGGACGGCCGCGAGGCCGGGTTTCGTGCCCCGGGCCGCCAAGGCCTCGACGCGCGCCCTCAACTCTCCGCGGATCGCGTCGGCGATCGCCCGTCCATCGATAATCGAGGCTCCCACGGCCGACGGGAGCAGTGGCTCTCGCTAAAACGGTTTGGGAGTCGCATCATCGGCATTCCGGCCGCCTCCGATTGGAAAAAAGGGTGTTTGATGGGTGGGGTTTTTCAAGGAGGGGGGAGGTTGCCCATCGAACACCCCATCTTGACACCGACCTCGCGCTATTTAACGTTTCTTTCTACATTAGATGGAACCCTCACTACCGGGCGTGAACGAGGCAGTCCTCGACGGCGCAAACGGTTAAGAGACGTCCTCCGGCTGCCGGCGGTGTGGAAGCGTACGACGCGGTTATCGTCGGCGCCGGTCCCGCGGGCGGCCGCGCGGGGATGGAGATCGCGAAGGCCGGGTTCTCCGTGCTTTTCCTGGAGAAGAGGGACGTCGTCGGCGTCCCCGTCCAGTGCGGCGAGGGGCTGAGCGAGCTCGGCCTCGAGCAGGCGGAACTTCCCGCCAAGGAGGAGTGGATCCGGGAGCGGGTGCGCGGCGTCCGGTGTGTGCTGCCCGACGCCTCGGACTTCACGGTGTCGATCCCGGGTTACTGCATCGATCGAGCCCTCTTCGATCAGTGGATCGTCCAACAGGCGGTGGACGCCGGGGCGCGCCTCCAACTTCGCACGAAGGTCACCGCGGTGCGCCGCCGGGACGATGGGGCCTTCACCGTGGAGACGGACCGCACGGAGCCGATCCGCGCGCGTTCGGTCATCGGCGCGGACGGGCCGGCGTCGAACGTCGCGCGGTGGGCGGGCCTCCTCGTGGCTCGCAAGTACGTGAAGGCCATCGAGTACCGGTTCGCGGCGGCAGACTGGTCCTACCCGTGCGACGGGTGGCTGATCTTTCTCTTCGCGCAGAAGTACCGGGGCGGGTACGGCTGGGTGTTCCCGAAGGGGTCCTACTTCGACGTCGGCGTGCTCTCGGTCGACCGCGTGAAGGAGCTCATGGAGGCCCTTTGTCGTGAGCTGAAGGTCCCCCTCGACCGCATCCACAAGAAGACGGGAGGGGACATCCCGTTCCTGTACACGCTCTCGAGCTTGGCGGCGCCGGGCCTCGCGATCGTCGGCGACGCCGCGGGCGTCACGAACCCTGTGTTTGGCGGTGGCATCCACCCGGCGCTGTACAGCGGGAAGGTCGCGGGCCGGATCGCGGTGAGGGCGCTCGGATCTCTGGACCCGAGGTTCTTCCTCGAATACGACCGCGAGATGAAGGCGTCCCCGTACTTCGATCCCATCCTGTGGAAGACCGCGGACCTGTTCGGCTCCTGGGACGACGAGCACTTCAACTTCGCGGGGGACGCCATGGCCCACGGGGACACGAGCAACGTCTCGACGGCGCGCGCGTTCTGGCGGATCCTCACGCGCCATCCGAAGTACCTCGCGGAGACGCGGGACCTGCTCACGATGAAGAGCGGTCTCTCCCTGACGCAGAAATACGGCTGGTGACGTGCGAGACAAGGGCCACGAGGACGCCCGCCATGGCTGCCACGACGACTCCCTCGAGCGAGATGATCGGGTTCTGATCGACCGGCACGAGGAATGGCAGCGGACCGATCGTCGCCATCGTCGAATCGACTGCCGCCACCGTGAGGTTCCCCACGAGCACGGCAAAAGCGGCGATGACTCCCACGAGGATGCCGGCCCGAGGAGCGCGGCCGAGCCAGGCGACGCCGCCGGCGATCGCCGCCGCCAAGAGTGGGACGATGCCGAGCGGCAGCGCGAAAGCAAGGGCGACGAACTGCGCCACGAGAGCGCCCTCCGGACCCATCGGCCCCCAGGCGACCGCGCGGACGAGCCGCCAGTGGACCCAGAGCGCGGCCGCCACCGCGATTCCCGCGAGGACATGCGGGAGTTCGACGAGGTATCGCTCCAGCGGCGCGTTCGGAATCGAGGGATTGATCAGCTGGTCCGCGGTCACGGCCCCGACGAGCGAGAGCATCGCGAACCCACTCATGCGTACGGGATCGATTTGCCGGAAGATCGCGCGAAACGCGGCGGCGTTCCCCCGACGCACCGCGAGGCTGAGCAACACGCCGGCGAGAAAGGAGAAGTACACCGCCAGCGCGAGGTGAAGGCTCCACGGGTGCACGACGAACTCGGCGACTCGGGGCCATGGGATCGCGAGGAACGAGATTCCGAGAACACCCGCGATGCCGGCGAGGGCGGCGCTGATCGTGCGCGCACTGCGTTGTCCGAGGGTCGCGTTGTGGACGCCCCAGGCGATGACCGAGCCGTACGCGAATACCGAGAGGATCGATCCGGGGGAGCCGCCGAACACCCCGGTGTACGTCTGGCCGTAGTCCGTCAAGGCGAGTCCGAGACCGATGTCGACGAAGGACGCCAAGAACAGAACCGCTTGCGCATACAGCGCGACGAATGCCGCGCGCGTGACGGTCGCCCGGGAGAACAAGACGACGAGGAAGGCGGCGAACACAAACGTCAGGATGTGGAGGGCGACGTAGTGGAGGAGGGCCGCAATGGAGAGATCCTCACCGATCGGGGTCCCCGTGTACGCCAAGGTCCTCAGGAGGCCGACGAGCACGGAGAGCCCGAACATCATCGTTGGCTGATGGACCCGCATCCGCGCGCGCAACGCACGTCGCGCTAAGAACGTTGTCCGGGGCGAGGCCTTAAGACGCACGAGCCCTGTGGAATCCGCTGTGGCGGCGTCGAGGCCGATCATCCGGGTCGGGAGCCGGCTCGAGAGGGTCCTCGTGTCCGGGCATTTCGCGATCACCGCCGAGGTAACTCCAAATGCGTCCGGCTCGCCCGACCAGATCCTCGCGCAGGTCCGGGCGATGAAGGGGTACGCGGACGCGTTCAACGTGACGGATTGCACGCGAGCGCTGGTGCGGATCTCCAGCCTGGCGGCGAGCGCCCTCCTCCTGCGCGAAGGGGTCGAGCCCGTGATGCAGATCGTGACGCGGGACCGGAACCGCATCGCGCTCCAGGCCGACGTCCTCGGCGCCCACGCGCTCGGCGTGCGGAACCTCCTGTGCCTCCGCGGGGACGACCCGAAGGCCGGGAACGAGCCGGACGCGGCACCCGTGTTCGAGTACACGACGGAACAGTTCCTCGCCCTCGCGAATAAGCTCCGCGAAACCGGCGCGCTCGCGGGCGGGGAGGTCGTGCCGGACCCGCCAAACCTGTTTCTCGGCGCCGCGGCGAACCCGTTCGGCGTCGTCCCCGAGGACGCGGTCGTCAACCTGCGCGGGAAGGTCGACGCGGGGGCGGACTTCATCCAGACGCAGGCGGTGTACGACGTGGACGCCTTCGAGGAGTGGATGCGCCTCGTGAGGAAGGAGTGGCTCCACGACAAGGTCCACATCCTCGCCGGCCTGATCCCGCTGAAGTCCGCGAAGATGGCGCGGTTCCTCGACGAGAAGGTGTCCGGGATCACGGTCCCGACGGCGGTGAAGGATCGCATGTCGCAGGCGTCCGACCCGAAGGCCGAGGGTGTCCGCATCGCGCTCGAGACGATCGAGGCGTTGCGGAAGGTCGAGGGGATCCGCGGCGTCCACCTGATGGCGGTGGGCTGGGAGGACGTCGTGCCGATGATCGTGACGAAGGCCGGACTCTATCCTCGGCCCGACTGAGGCCTCGCGAAATCCTGCTGTCCTCTCGTGTATTGGCAGTTTCTGAGCCCGGACTACTCCTTGCCGCGCAGACGGTCTATCTGGCGGCGGAGAAACGTGGGCGTTGTCACCGTAATCCGCGGGGCTACCTTCGCAATCTCCTCGCGCCGTCCGTGCAAGGCGCTGTCCAACGTGACGAACACGATGTCGAGGTTTCGTGCCTCCGAGATGGCGGCGAGGACCGAGATATGTTCCAAGTCGCCCGTTCGCAGAATGTCGCGGAACCTCTCGTGATTGGCCTTTCCCGAGCGCGCGAGGACCTCAAGGCTCAAAGCGTCGCGCCTCCGCTGGACTTCCGCGAACAGCGTGGTCGTCTCGATGGCGACCTGACCGAATAGCGCGGTCCATTGGGATTCATTCGCGATGGAGGTGTCCTTGATGATCGACGCCAGCCGGGATTCGAGCAACTGGAGGGCCGCGCCCGTGCTGGTCGTCCCCCTCCGCAGCTTCGCGAAGAGCCGCTCGAGGACCTCCAGGGTGGTTTCTCCTGGATCAAGCGGGAAGGACGGCGTGTCGTTAGCCAGTTCGCGGACAGCATCGAGGATCTGTCCCACGCGCTCCCCGATCTTGACCTCAATCTCAGACTGTATGCTCTCAGTCACAGCGGGTCGCACTGCCTCTTCCTTGAGTGTCGCGAAGACCTGCGCCGCCAAACCCGCCTTCGCATCCATCGCGGGATCGAGACACCCCGCGAGCACGACATTCGCATCAAGGACGACTCGGATGGCCATGGGGGCTATCCCGCCTGATCCGCCTCGAGTTCGAGCCGAACGAGCCCAGTAACGTACGCGTCATCCTGAGGCATCCACTGGAGCGCGGAGAGCCCTCCCGGATACTCCTCGGCCAAGACTCTGCGCAACTCCGAGGTGGCTCCGCGTAGCCCCTCGGTGAGTTCATCAAGGATTTCCTGCCTGAGCGAGGAAACGGAGATTTCCCGCAGCTCGCGGAAGCGATTGATGTTGGTGGCGGAGAAGAGATCGACGTAGTACTCTAGGGCATCGCGCCATCTCAGGACCTCGTCACCGAACGAGGTCACTGCGTACAAACGCTTCTGATATTCGCGGAACGCCCGATCGACTTCCTGCAGTGGCGCTTCCGACGCCATGAAAAGCTCCTTGTTGACCTCTTCCACGGGACGTTCCGTGAGACGCTGGACGAACCTCTGCCCGCAAGCGTTGGTGGCCAGGGCGAGCGCAGACATCTCCCATTGAGTGCTTGCTCCAAACTCCGCGAGGTACGACGCGGGGAGGTCGGATCGGAAGAACAGCAGTACGTTGTACCGGAGTCTTCCCTCGCGTTCGCCGAGGAGGAGTTTGACACGCTCTGTGTGAGCGGTGAGGAAGTCCCAGACGTTTGAGAGCCGCCCCTTCCGGCGCTCGCGCTTGTCTTCCTTTGGCGGCGATCGCTCGATGCTCTGCGCGAGGATGGTCATGTCTGCTTCAAGCTCGAGCCGCCTGTCCATCAGTTCCCGGTTCCCAGGCTGGCCATCGACCTCCTTGAGGCGGGTCAGAATCGCCGCCTCTCCAAAGGGCAGGTCCGCCGGGATTAGGGAAAGCCTTCTACGGATGAGGGACTGGTAACTCCGGGCCAGGTGTGCAGACTTGAGCTCAGCCCTCAGTGGCACCCTCTTGGCCGTCGGAGGCTGCAGGCTAGCAGTCGCAGCGCCCAAGGGCGCGGACAGCGCCCCGTACTCTTGGGATCGCGCAGGCGTGGGTATCTGCAGCAAGAGCGCCATGCGCCTCTGGACTGGACGAGGGGCAATAAAGATTCCGCCCTCGTTACGGGCCGTTGAGCCCCCCTGCGGTGAGTCGGACGATGATTACGCCTTACCTCTGGTCTTTCGAAAACGAGGTGCGAGCGACGTCTCGTGGTACGGCGGTCAGCGCGAGGACATCGGCAAGAGAATGAACCCCGCGGTTCACGGTTCGGAGATGGCGAGCCAAAGGCGCTATGAAGCCCGCCGCCAATCACTCATGAATGGACCCGTTTATGACCCGAACGGCATACCCGGGTATCAGAAGAGCATCAGGGAGTTCAGGTCGGAGGACCTATCGGGCTGATTGACGTGTGCGAATATCTGAGCGGCTCCATGAATGGCGGGCGAGTAGCAATCCGTTCTGTCTTGGACCGATTGAAGAGGGAGGTGGCGGAACGAGGATACAACCTTCAGCTTGGCGAAGAGATCCCCGAATCCATTAGAGCGGAGATTTCGCATCTCACCTCCCAGGCGCCACCGATGCTGCTTCTTAACCTAACCACGTCGCCCAAACACGATTGCCTCGATGAGACTCTGGACCGTGAGCTCGAATACCGCTCGAAACCGGCGATTGCTGAAGTCCCGGTTTTCCTCTGTCTGTCCAGAGTCTTCGAACTTGCTCAACCAGAAGCGGCCGTGCTCATCTTTGTAGAAGGGGCTCTCTCAGGGTGGGAGTCTCTTAGGCGACGGACCATGACTCTTCGAGAGTTTCTCGAGTTTGTCTATGAGTACCGAGACCGCCCGGATGCCGATGTGACCGGGGTCTACGAGATCCCGAGGCCGTAATCTCGGATAAGGGCTTTCTGGGGTCCAGTCGACCGCTCCAAATCCCCCTCATAAGTTCCAATGATCCGCGTGATCATGTCCTCAGGGTTATGACCACATTTCCCTTCTTGTGTCCTCGTTCGACATACCGATGAGCCTCGGCGATTTGGTCGAGCGGATAGCGTCGATCGATGACCGGTCGTAGATGCCCCGCCTCGACGAGCTCTTTGAGGAAGACCATGTCTTCCGCTTTCACTTTGCATATCCCACCGATCACTTTTTTGCGGCCCGCAATCCAGGCCCGTAGCCGTCGAAGGATCGGTGCCAGCGAGAGAGCGCTGACATAGACTCCCCCAGGCTTGAGCGATTTCATGCTCGCTCGGAACGAAATCTTGCCGACCGTGTGGTAGATGAGGTCGTACGTCGCGGGACTGGTGAAGTCCTCCTTCGTGTAGTCGATGACCTTGTCCGCCCCCAGCGACTTCACCAAGTCCAGATTCGCGGTACTGCAAACCCCTGTGACTTCCGCCCCGAAGTGCTTCGCAAGCTGGACGGCCGCCGTACCCAGCGATCCGGAGGCTCCGTAGATGAGAACTCGTTGTCCCCTCTGGATCTTCCCTTTTCTAAGGAAGTACAGCGAACATCCCGATCCCCAGGGGATGGCGGCCGCCTCCTCGAAGGTCAGGTTCGCCGGCTTCAGTGCGCGCGGACCTCCTTCCAGCACACACGTGTACTCGGCGTAGGAGGCTACGGCTCCCCCGAAGACTTTGTCCCCCACCTTGAATCGTTTCACATCCTTTCCCACGGCTTCGACTTCTCCGGCGAGGTCGGACCCGAGGATAGTCTTCCTGGGTCTGATGAGGCCGAAGAAAAGCCTTACAAGGAATGGGTCGGCCTTTCGTACGCGCACGTCCCCGGAGGTCACGGTTGTCGCAAATACCCTGATCAGGAGCTGATTGTCCTTCGGAGTCGGTTTCTCAACCTCCTTCAGCTGAAGGACATCGGGTGGTCCGTATCGTGTGAACACGGCCGCTTTCACTCGTGCACCCGCCCCTTCCAAAGGTTCGTCCTGAGAGACACCGGCGCGCGAATTCGAGGCTGGCCGATAAGGCTTTCGACGCCCTGACCGGCAAGCGCCGGCGGTAGCGGGCCCGGACCGTCTGACCCAACTCGCCCTGGTCGCGTTTCAATACGTGGCGATAGAGGTAAAGAAGCGCGCTGAGCGGCTGGTTCTGCGTGGACGCCGACACCCTCTGCTCCACCGCCAGATGCGAGCAGTGCAGCGGCAAGGTATCGTCGTCGCCACGCCGGGCTCTCGAACCCAGACGTTCCGGGTGGCCGAGGAAGTCGCCGAGAAGTGGTCACAAGTGCTCGACGTCCGCAAGTACCGGGACCAGCCTCATGAGGGGTCGGACAAGGCAGGTGAACGGAATGGGTGAGGAAAAGCACGGAATCGGGGAAATGAAGGAGATGCTCGAGGCCTTCTCGGAGAAGATCCCCACGATCCTGAACAGCCTCACGGACGCGATCTACGGCAAGGACGCGTCCGCGAAGTTCGGGGCCGCGGTGGCGGGCTTCTACAAGACCCTGAAGGGGAGCGGCATGACGGACGAGCAGGCGTTCAAGCTGACGGAGCAGTACATGTCCTCCCTCAACCTCGGCGGGATGATCGCGAAGGCCGTCGGGAAGCACCGCGAAGGCGACGAATGATGGCGGACCGCGGGGACCGGCTGCCGGTGGTCCTCCTGGGGAGCCTCCCGGGCCTGGCTGCCCGCTTCGGCTGGGGTTTCCTCCGCTTCCAGGCGCGCCGCAAGCGCGGCGTCCGGGCGTTCCGGAGAGCGCTCCTCCGCAGCGGCATGCCGAGGGACCGCGTGGAGCCTCTGGCGCAGGCCTACCACGACATCGGGTCAGTCCGTATCCTCCTCCGTAGCGGCTTAGCCGCGTTCCAGCGAAGAGGAACTCCTGGGAGAAGCTCATGAGAGCGATCGTCCGCGCACGATACGGGTCACCGGAGGTTCTTCAGCTCAAGGAGGTGGAGAAGCCTGCTCCCGCCGACGGCTATGTCTTGGTGGAGAATCATGCCGCGTCCGCAAATCCCGTGGACTGGCACACCATGAAAGGGGGCCTGATCCGCTTGTTTGGTGGCGGGCTGCGCAAGCAAAAGAATCCGAGACTCGGCACGGATATCGCCGGGCGTGTGGAAGCCGTTGGCAGCAACGTTACCCAGTTCAAGCCAGGAGACGAGGTGTTCGGCGCGTGCGCGGGTGGTTTCGCCGAGTATGGAACCGCCCGCGAAAGGAATTTGGCGTTGAAACCAACGAATCGTTCGTTCGAGGAAGCGGCTGCGGTCCCTGTGGCGGCGATCACCGCTCTGCAGGGTCTTCGCGATAAGGGACACATCCAGCCCGGGCAGAAGGTTCTGGTCAATGGTGCGTCAGGCGGTGTGGGGACGTTTGCGGTGCAGATTGCCAAGTCGTTTGGGACCGAAGTTACTGGCGTGTGCAGCACGCGGAACATAGATACGGCGCGTTCCATTGGCGCAGACCACGTCATTGATTACGCGCGAGAAGATTTCACGAGGAACGGGCAGCGTTACGATCTGATTTATGATGTCGTGGGAAATCGTTCGATTTCGGATTACAAGCGCGCATTGAACCCCAAGGGAACCTGTGTCGTTGCCGGCTTCGGGTTCCCTTCCCTCTCCCTGTCGCGCTTACTCGGACTCCTAATTCTGGGACCCTTGAGGTCGAAGTTTGGTGACAAGAAGGTGGGCTTCATGGGCATAGCGAAACTCAACGGGAAGGACCTGGTCTACTTGAAAGAGCTGCTCGAAGCCGGGAAGATCGTCCCTGTGATCGACAGACGGTACCCGCTCAGTGAGACTGCCGAGGCGATGCGGTACCTTGGAGAAGGACACGCCCGGGGAAAAGTCGTCATCACCGTGTGATGCGCGGACCACCGTGCGGATCATGGGATCTCGATACGCGATTACGGAGAGGCGGTTCCCGTGCGTGCCCAATCATGGCATCGTTGGCTGGACAGCAGCGCGGCTCTGCCGCAGCGGACGAGTTCCTCCGGCGAACCTAGGGCGCTCCGAGCCGCAACCCCGCTCCTGGCAGGGTCAGGGGCGATCACCGCAGTCCCGCTCCCATCTCCGGCCCGACGACGTCGCGGCCCGCCGCCACCGTGATGACGACGTTCCCCCTCTTGCGTCCGGTCTCGACATACCGGTGGGCCTCGGCAGTCCGCTCCAAGGGATAACGTCGATCGATGACGGATCTGATCTTCCCTGCCTCGATGAGATCTTTGAGGAAGACTAGGTCTTCGGTCTTTCGGCGTGCTCCCCCAGAAACTACCTTCCTGCCGCTTGTCATTGAAGTCCATCGCCCGCGAACCCCCTGGAATGGCCTCGGGTTCGATAGGAGATACCGGCCATGTGACCTGAGCGATCGTAAGCTGCGCGAAAACGAACTCTTGCCGACCACGTCGAAAACGACATCGTAGGTCCGACCGTTCCTCGTGAAATCCTCTTGCGTGTAATCGATGACGTGGTCAGCACCGATCGAGCGCAGCATGTCCAGTTTCCCCGTGCTGTCGACGCCGGTCACCTCCGCCCCGAAGTACTTGGCAAGCTGCACCGCAAACGTACCGATGCTTCCACCCGCACCATTGATCAAGACCTCTTGTCCGGGCTGGATGTGTCCCTTTCTGAGGAAGTGCAATGCCTCGAGTCCCCCAAGAGGAACCACGGCGGCTTCCTCGTAGGTCATGTTGGCCGGTTTGCTTGCCAGCACCCCTTCTCCGCGTTCTTGCGGCAGACATATGTACTCAGCATAGGCACCTAGGCCGAGTCCCGTTGCTGCAAACACCGGGTCCCCCCCCTTGAAGCGGGTCACCCCTTCGCCGACCCCCTCGATCTCTCCAGCTAGCGCTTGCCCGAGTATTGTGATCCTTCTTGGCCTTCTGAGACCTACGTAGATTCGCAATGGGAGTCGGAACAGGACCGGGACTTTGAGCCTCCTAAGTTCACAGTCCCCCGCGGTTACGGTCGTCGCATGTATTCTTATGAGTACTTCATCGTCCTTGGGCGCGGGTTTCTCCACCTCCTTGAGCTGAAGAACCTCGGGTGGTCCGTACCTTGTCCACACGATTGCTTTCACAACCATTCCTCAGGGTTAGCTTGATCGGACGCGATGGAGACAGCTGCCGCGGTGGTACCATCGATCGCACGCGTTCCACCCTTAGCGAAGGGCTTCGCAGTTCGCAAGACTCTGTTTAGACCCAGTTCCACGCGTACCACACCGTCAGTGCATTGAACACAAGTCCTACGATGATCAGAAACCTATCATAGCCTGAAGGGTAGGTAGGCAATCCAAGGAGATTGAAACCGAAGAACACAATGGCTACGACGATATTGGCCCAGCGATTCACAGGATGACTCAACGTCAGGGACAGGAAGACCATGACGACCGGAATCACCATTAATATTGCGATACCTAGATACATCTTCTGAGTCACCGCCCTGCCTCCCATCTGTCCCGCTTTGAAGTCGCCGCTGAATATCCGCAGCACATCTCCCAAGAGATAAGTCAACATGAGAGCTACCCATAATCCTGAGAGTATGATCTGCACATCTTCCATTTCAATCGTCTCCTTCATGCATGAACTTCACCACGGATGCTGGCGGAGGACGTACTCCGCGAGGCGGCGCGTGAGCTCCATGCGTCTCTCGTGATCCACGACGGGGGCATCGCGACCAAACCTTAATCTGCCTTACACCATTCTCGCGTGGTAAGCAGGATGGTTGAGGTCCGGCGAGCGCTTCTGAGCGTCTCGAACCGGGACGGCCTTAGCGATTTTTCGAGGGGCCTTCAGGATCTCGGCGTCGTCCTCTTCGCGACGGGTGGGACCGCCTCCTTCCTCCGGTCGAACGGGCTCAGTGTCAAGGACCTCGAACAGATCACGGGGCAAGGCGCGATCCTCGAGGGGCGCGTGAAGACGCTCCATCCGAAAGTGCACGGCGCGATCCTGGCGGTGCCGACGAGGGAAGCGCACGTCCGGGATTTGGCGGCGCTCGGGGTCGAGCCGTTCGAGCTCGTCGTCGTGAACCTGTACCCGTTCGAGCAGACCATTGCCCAGACCACCGCGCCCGAAGATGCCATTGAGAACATCGACATCGGCGGCGTCGCCCTGTTGCGGTCCGCCGCCAAGAATTCGGACCATGTGATCGTCCTCTCCGACCCGCGTCAATACGGCGATGTGCTCGCGGAACTCCGGCAGAAAGGAGACGTCAGCCGGCAGACGCGCCATCGGCTGGCCCTCGAGGCGTTTGCGCGCACGTCGGAGTACGACGCGACGATCACGAACTGGTGGTCCCATCGGATGGGACACGCGATGCCACCCTACCTGCGAATTGCGATCGACAAGGTTCAGGACCTCCGATACGGAGAGAACCCGTACCAGAAGGCCGCGTTTTATCGCGACCCAGACGTCCACGATCTGTCCCTTGCCGACTGCGAACAACTCCACGGAAAGGACCTGTCGTTCAACAACCTCCTCGACTTCCATGCCGCGCTGGAGCTGGCACTTGAGTTCGACAGCCCCGTGGCGGTCGTGATCAAGCACGGGAATCCGAGCGGGGTGGCGGTGCGAGACGCGCTGGCGGCGGCGTACGCGGCCGCGTACGCCGCGGACCCGAAGGCCGCGTATGGATGCGTCGTCGCGTTCAACCGGACCGTGGATCTCGACGTGGCGAAGGCGATGAAGGGCCATTTCATCGAGGGGGTAATTGCGCCCGTGTTCGAGCCCGATGCGCTCGAGCGGCTGCGAAAACGGGAGAACATCCGGCTCATGCGGCCCAAGGGAGCGTGGAAGGCGCACCCCGGGTGGCAGTTCATCGATATCCGCGGCGGGCTCCTGCTGCAGACTACGGACTCGCCGACCCTGACACCGGATCAGCTCAAGGTCGTGACGCGGGCGAAGCCCACGGACGAGCAAGTCCGGGACCTGCTCTTCGCGACGAAGGTGTGCAAGCACGCGAAGTCCAACGCGGTCGTCCTCGCGAGCGACCTCGCCACGGTCGCCATCGGCGCCGGCCAGGTGTCGCGCGTGGACGCGGTCCGTCTGGCGGCGATGAAGGCGGAAGGCCGGGCTAAGGGGTCCGTCCTGAGCAGCGACGCGTTCTTCCCCTTCCGCGACGGGATCGACGAGGCCGCGAAGGCGGGCGTGGCGGCGATCCTCCAGCCCGGCGGGAGCATCCGGGACCCGGAGGTCATCGACGCCGCGAACGAGCACGGCATTGCCATGGTTCTTACCAGCGTGCGGTTCTTCAAGCACTGAGGGAGACGATGGATCGCGTTCGGATCGGCGTGCTCGCGTCGGGGAGGGGGTCCAACTTTCAGTCCATCGCGGAGGCGATCGAGCGGGGGGAGATCGACGCGGAGATCGCCGTCCTCGTGTCCAACGTCCCGGGCGCCGGGGCGATCAAACGCGCGCAGAAGCTCAACGTCCCGCACGTCGTCCTCGACCACACCGCGTACGGCAAGGACCGCGAGGCGTTCGAGCGCGATGTGGCCGCGGAGCTCAAGAAGCGCGAGGTCGGGCTCATCGTGCTCGCGGGCTTCATGCGGCTCCTCTCGCCTTACTTCCTGCGGCAATTCCCGAACCGGATCATGAACATCCATCCGTCCCTGCTCCCCGCGTTCCCGGGCGCGCACGGCCTGCGCGATGCGCTGGAGCACGGCGCGAAGGTGACCGGACTCACGATCCACCTCGTCGACGAGAGCCTCGATGGAGGCCCGATCGTCCTGCAGAAGGCCGTGACGGTCGAGGAAGGAGACTCCGAGGAGCGGCTCGCGGCCCGCGTCCTCGAGTCGGAGCATCTCCTCTACCCGTTGGCGGTGAAGCTGTTCGTCGAGGGCCGCCTCAGGGTCGAGGGACGGCGCGTCCGCATCGACTGGTCCGGGATTCCGCGCCTTCCAGCGGCCTAGTCCACGAGCGGCAGGACGTCCGAGAGCGACGAGACGGTGTGGTCCGGCCGGATCTGCCCGAGGTCGACGCCCAGGTTCGCCGCCTGTCGCGCGTCGTTCGCGAGATACTCGGCCTGTTCCTCCTCCCCGCGGCGGACCAGGATCGCCTTCATGCCGACCTGCTGCGCGCCCCATATGTCCGAGAGCGGGAGGTCCCCCACGTACAGGCAGTCCTTCGGGTTTGCGCCGAGGCGCCGCGCGGCCTCCAGGAACATCCCTGGGTGTGGCTTCACGAAGCCGTATTCCCGTGACAACACGCGCGTGGGGAAGTAGGCTGCGAGCCGCTCCTCCCAGGGCGCGCCGAGCCCGAAGATCGTGTTCGTCACGAGCGCCAATGGAAGCTTCCGGGACCGGAGCCCGTCGAGCAAGGAGACCGCGTCGTCGTACCATCGCACCTCTTCCGCGTTCCGGCCCAGGGCGAGATGCGTGGCCCGCCCGAGGGCGGGGTCCGTCGGCGGCTTCGGCTCCCCCAACGTGTAGAGCGTGAGGGAGAGCACCTGCTCGACCGTGTGTTCACGGAGGTCGCGCTCCGTCATCGCCCGATGGAACGCCAAGGCGTACTCGAAGGCGTCGTGGAACAGGTCGCGGTCCCGCACGAGGCCCTCCTCGATCATCGCAGATGCCAGATGGGTCCTGATCCCGTGCGGGTGGGTCGTCCTCCGGAGGGTGAGCCAGTCGTCGATCATGACGGCGGCGGGGGGCAACGCAAGAGCCCGATAGGAGAGGTACGGCAAGAACGTGTCGGCCGAACGAGAAAAAGATAGGCCGTTCGAGTGAAAATGCAGGAACGGCCTCGTTGTGGAGGGATGCTTGTAAGTTTGTGACTTCTAGAATCGTATTTGAACATTTGCCCGTGTGGATAGCGGAGTGCCGATACCTTTAAAGTCGCGTCTTCGGCGAGTCTGTTTCCCCTCATCGCCCGGGTCCACCTCGTTGAAGTAGTGGACCTCGCGGTCGGCCGCAATCTATTTGGCCGCGGTCTTCGTTCGACCGGACGTGCGCGGTGTCGGGGATTACTCCTCGTTCTTTGCGAAGGCCCCACCAATCGGGCCCAAATACAACATCGCGATCGACGCGATGCGCACGGTGATGAATCCCAAGCGCCCGCCCGCGGCCGTGTACGACTACGTCGCGGGGCATCTCCGGTCTTCGTTCCCGCACTACTCCTGGGTCGGGATTTATCTCCTCGATGGTGACGTCCTCAGGCTGACGGCGTGGAAGGGCGAGCGCGCGACGGAGCACACCGCCATCCCCGTGGGGCAGGGGATCTGCGGCCTGGCGGCAAGGACGAAGGAGACCGTCGTGGTGCCAGACGTCTCGAAGGACGAACGCTACCTCGCTTGCTTCCCGAGCACCAAGTCCGAGATCGTGGTCCCGATCCTTGCGGACGGTCACGTCCTCGGCGAGATCGACATCGATTCGGATCAGCTCGACGCCTTCCGCCCGCAGGACGAGCAGTTCCTGACGGTGGTAGCTGCCGACCTTGCCCGTTACGTCAACGGTCGCGCGTGAACGTCCGCTTTGGCGCTGAGACCCAAGTCTAGTCGCGTACGACCTCGCCGATAGCCATCCGGCGCAGAACCTTGGTGATACGGACCTTCACTTGGTCGCCGACCTTGGCCCCCGCGACGAAAACCACGAAGTTCTCGATGCGCGCGAGACCGTCTCCCTCGCGACCCATGTCCTCAATCTTCACGTCGTACACTTTGCCCTCCTCAACCGGCGCGGCCCGGAAACCGGAACCGCCGCCAAACGCCGCCATACCGCACTTTCCTCTCTACCGCTCGGGTAGCGCCGTCGAATCCCCAAGTGTCTATAAATACCTATGGAGAACGGCGGCCGGACGCGGGCCTTACGCCTTCTTCGGCACGCCGACGTCGTAGTCGAACGCGGGCTTCGCCATGCGGAGCGAGAGGATCAGGAGGACGATGCCCACGAGGAGCACGACGAGGCCGGCCGCCGCGAACGCCCGGTTCACCCAGCCGAACGTGGCATACGCGTCGCCGACGATGGGTATCTGGAGGGCGTCGTGGATCCAAGAGCCGAAGGCGAGTCCGGGGCCGCCGGCGAGCACGAGGAGGATGCCGCCGAAGAACAGCACCTTCTCGATCCGGGACGGCTTGGACTCTTCCTCGCTCGCTTCCTCAGGCTGGGGTTCGAGCAGTTCCTCGGAGAAGACCTCCCCACACCGGGGGCACTCCTTCGCGTCCATGGCGACCTCCGCGCCGCAGCTCGGGCACTCGGCGACCTGTTCGGTCTCCGCGGCGATCGCCACCACCAGCGGTCCGATGGGAGGGCCGCCTTCTTAACTCTTTCTTCCAGAGTATCGGGGAAGGGAGTGCGCACCGCCTCAAACAATCGGGGAGGCATTTCCGAGGGGAACCCTTTTATGGACCCCAGGCGCCATGGACGACCCCGTGCGGCAGCAGGACCTGTGGTGGAGGCTGGAATGGCACCGCGTGCAGGCGATGCGCGGGATCGGCGGGCAGGTCGAGGACCGCGGCAACGTCGTCCTCGTGGTGAACCCGCAGCTCCCGGCGAAAGGGTTCAATTTCGCCTGCAAGGTCGATGCGGGCGGGAGCGGGAAGGACGCGGTCATCGACTATGTGACCAAGGAATTCCGCAGCCGTGGCCTGATCCCCCACTTCCAACTCTGGTCCATCACGCGGCCGGACGACTTCGGTGTAGACCTGTGGCAGCGGGGGTTCAAGGAGGACGGGGAGCTCGACGTCATGGTGTGGAAGCGCCCGGGGCGGGGGGTACCGTCCCGTGGCGTGTCCATCCGGACGGTCCGCGGCAATGACGACATGGCGCTGGCGGTGGACCTCGTCATCCGGGGGTTTGGGTTCCCTCCGGAGTGGCGGGAAGTCATGCTCTCCTCGTTCGCGGACGAGGCGGTCGTGGACGTGTCCGGGGAAACGCTCCTGGCGTTCCTGGATGGGAAGGCCGCAGGGGTGGCGGCACTTCTCCGGACGGGCGACAAAATCACGGGGCTGTACAGCCTCGCAACCGCGCCCGAGGTCCGACGCCGGGGGATCGCGGCGGCCCTGACCCTGCAGTGCATCGAGTCGTTCCAGCGGTCGGGCGATGAGGTCCTCACCCTCCAGGTCCAACGGGGGAGCGACGCGCAGCGGCTCTACGAGAAGCTCGGTTTCGAGACGGCCTACACTCTGAGCCTCTACTCGCTGCCCTAGTGTGGCCTGCGCGCGCGGCGCGCTAAGGCCGGGGCGAGACTTCCGGCCGGCTCGCGGGCCTCCGCGGGGAGCGGGTTGCCGGAGGCGTCGCGCCGCCAGTGGTCGACCACCCGTTTCACGGACACGTCCGTGCCTTCGATCTCCACGACGACGCCATTCCGGAGGTTCGCGGTCCAGGCAGCCTCGGCCTCGTCCCGGGTGATCGCGAAGTAGGGACGCTGGTAGGCCCACCAGATCACGACGAACCGTCGCAAAACCGCACGCCCCTTCGTCCGCGCCATCCGAGACGTCGGAGAGGGCCACGGCTGAAAAGGGTTGTCCCATCTAGTCCGAGAAGCCGGAGAAGCGCGCCCCGCAGCGGCACTCGACCGCGTCGGAGGCGACCCGCATGGAACACAGCGGGCACTCGTACCCGACGGGGCCCGTGACGTCGCCGAAGCGCGCGCCGCATGCGCATCGGCTGGCGGCGCCGTCCACGATCCGGGCACATACCGGGCATTGGAACTGAAGGAACTGGTGGTTCTTCAGGAGGGCCTCGAGCTCGCCATATGCCGGCGTTGCCCTCTGCTTCCGTACCTGTGTCACGAGCCGAGTACGCGAGATCCGGACGGGTCTCACGAGAGGGGACAGGCAGTGGTGGCACTTCGGTGCGTCGTTTCGGTTCTTCTGCCCACACTCCGGGCAGGACGACCTGCGTCCTTCCGTCTCGAGAAGAGGTCGAAGGAGAGTGTCCAGGACGCCTGTCACGTCCGCGCGCGCCCTCATGGCCCGACCCAATCGTGGGTCGCGGGCATAAGTACTCGGCCATGAAAACCGTTCATGATTTTCACATTCGCACATACCCCGGAGGCAGTGCGCCCGTCCCCCACCGCGAACGCTTTAAATGAGCGGTAGCGTTCCGAACCCTTCCCATGGCGAAGATCCTCGTGGCGGTCGCATGGCCCTACGCGTCGGGGCCGCGCCACATCGGGCACGCGGTCTCGACGTTCATCCCCGCGGACATCTTCTCCCGGTACCACCGCATGAAGGGGAACGACGTCCTCATGGTCGGCGGTTCCGACATGCACGGCACGCCCGTGACCGTGCGCGCGGACGAGGAGGGCGTGACGCCCGAGGCCATCGCGAACCGGTACCACGCGCTCCACGCCAAGAACATCGAGCAGCTCGGCGTCCGCTACGACCTGTACTGGAACACCGCCGACGCGAACCACAAGCGGGAGGTGCAGGAGATCTTCCTCGCCCTCCACCGGAAGGGGTTCATCGACGAGCGGGTGATGACGTCCCCCTACTGCGCGACGGGGACCCACTTCCTCCCCGACCGCTATGTCGAAGGCGAGTGCCCCATCTGCCACTTCAGGAACGCGCGGGGCGACCAGTGCGAGAACTGCGGCCGCCTCCTCGATCCCTTCGAGCTGATAGGACCTCGGTGTCGCATCCACGGAACGCCGCCGGCGCCAAGGGAGTCGAAGCACGCGTTCTTCCGGCTCAGCGCGTTCCAGAAGAAGCTCGAGGCGTTCCTCGTCGGCAAGGATCACTGGCGGCTGCCCGTCCTCTCCGCCGCGAAGGCGTGGCTCGCCGAGGGCCTCCGTGACCGTCCCATGACGCGGGACCTCGACTGGGGCATCGACGTGCCGCTCCCGGGGGACGAGTGGAGGTCGAAGCGGATCTACGTGTGGTTCGAGGCGGTCATGGGCTACCTCACCGCGAGCCGTGAGTTTTGGCGGCGGAAGGGCGAGCCGGACCGATGGAAGGAGTGGTGGAATGACGCGGGCGCGCGGCACTACTACTTCATCGGCAAGGACAACATCGTCTTCCACACCCTGATCTGGCCCGCGATCCTCATGGGCTACGACGAGGCGCTCACGCTCCCCCACGACATCCCCGCGACGCAGTACCTGCTCATCTCCGGCGAGCGCATGAGCACGGGCCGTGGCCGCGGGGCGTGGCTCCCCGAGCTGCTCGAGCACTTCGACCCGGACCAGGTGCGGTACTACGCGACCGCGACGATGCCCGAGATGAAGGACACGGAGTTCACGTGGGAGGACTTCGCGCAGCGGAACAACTCGGAGCTCTTGGCGGTGTACGGGAACTTCGTGCACCGTGCGCTCACCTTCGCCGCGAAGAACTTCGACGGCCGCGTGCCGGCGCCGGGCTTCCTCGACGCGCAGGACAAGGCGATGGTCCGGAACGTCGAAGAGCAGTGGCGGAAGGTCTCGCAGAACGTCGAGTACTGTCACTTCCGCGACGGCCTTCGGGAGGCGATCCAGCTAGCGCGGTTCGGGAACCAGTACTTCGATGCGAAGGCCCCGTGGGACCTCGTTCGGGCGGACAAGGAGAAGTGCGGCACCGCACTCCACGTGTCCCTCCGGGTCGCTCGTGGGTTGGCGGTGATCATGGCGCCGTTCCTCCCGTTCTCGTCCCAGCGCGCGTGGCATGCCCTCGGGTACGACGACGACATCCACCGCCAATCGTGGGACGCGGCTCTCGAGGACGTCCCTGCGGGACAACCGCTGCGGGTCGGGAAGCCCCTCTTCGCGAAGATCGAGTTGGAGGAGAAAGCTACCTCTAATGAGTCGGACCGCCTGGATGTCCGCGTCGCCAAGATTCTCGAGGTCGCGGACCATCCGAACGCGGACAAGCTGTACATCATGCAGGTCGACCTCGGCGACGAGCGCCGCCAGATCGTGGCGGGCATCCGCGAGAACTACACGAAGGACCAGCTCCACGGACGCAAGATCGCGCTACTCGCGAACCTCCACGCCGCGAGGCTGCGGGGCGTGGAGTCGAACGGCATGCTCCTCGCGGGCGAGGATCGCGATGTGGTCGGCCTTGTGCTGCCGCCAGAGGACGCGACCCTCGGCGCGCAGGTCCTGGGGAAACGAGGTGCCCCGCGCATCTCCTTCGATGACTTCCGGAAGCTCAAGCTGCTCGTCCACGATGGCGGGAGAGTGTTCTTCCTCGGATCCGGGACGGAACGCGTTCCGCTCGATGTCGGGGGGCAGCCGGTCCGCGTGGACAAGGGAATCCCCGACGGTACCTCCGTCCGCTAGGCCGCGAGGGTCAACAGGTCCTCGAGGAGGCGGTACGTAAACCCCCAGATCGCCCACGGATGGCGCACGAACGCGGGCATGGGCCGTTCCCGTTCGCGGATCGTGATCGTCATCGTCGCGCGTGTTCCTGGGAGCTCCCGGAGAGGAATCCATGCAATGGAGGCGACCTCCGGGCCCAATCGCGGCCGATCCTGGCCGTCCCACGCAAAGACGAATGGGACGACGAGCATCTCTATGCGGTTCGCGGGCGGGCGTGCCTGGAGGCAGCCGAGAATCTCGGCATCCGCGAGGGAGAGTCCGACCTCCTCGTCCGTCTCGCGCCGCACGGCGTCGATGAGAGGTTCGCCGGGATTCCGCCGTCCGCCAGGAAACGACCAGTGGCCGGACCAGGGGTCGGAGTCCCTTTTCGCCCGTTCCATCACGAGGACCTCGGGGTCCCCGCGATTTCGGAGGAGGATCGCGACGACGGCGTGTGCATCCGCGAACCTGGCGCGAGCGACATCCCTGGCCATGAGGCGACTCCGGAGGTCCCCGAACATAGAACGGACAAGGTGGTCACCGCCAAAACCGTTGCGACGGGACTGTCTCGCTTGCCGGGATTTGTTCCACGCCGGCGTGTCCGTAAGGTGGCCAATCGGGAGTCCGCGCCCGGGCACCGAGTCAGGCCACGTTCGCACCACAATGGGCGCAGATCGTGGGTCCCGAGGCGATCGCGTTCCCGCAAGCGGTGCACCTTCGGAATCCCCACGACTGCACAGGCGCCCCCAAGGGGGGTCCCGGAGAGACCGGAGCGGAATGCTGTTGGATGGGGGCGGGGTACGGCTGAACGGGAACGGGAGGCAGTTGCGCGGGAAATCCCGAGTAGGAGGGGTAGGTCGGCGCGGAATACATGGGTGGCGGGTAGGGCGAGGCGTAGGGTCCATACGGGGAAAACGGAGGGGGGCTCTGCATCCGGAAGTTTCCGAGGGGCAACACACTGCGTCGCGCGGAGGCGGCAAGCGCGGCCGCCACGAGAAAAGTCGCCGCAGAGGCGAACGCCAGATACCATCCTGGGCCCGCCCCCCACTGTGTGGTCGTGCCCGCGGGCGTGGAGCTTCCCCAGAACCCGACGACCGGGACCCCCCCTCCGAGGCCTCCGAGGTTGTTAAGAGTGCCGGGCAGGGCCACCATGAGGAAGATGGGCGCGCCGATCGTCAGGGCCGCGCCCCCGAGGCCGAGGAGGACGTTCACGATCGCCGTGCGCGGCCGCAGCGCGCCGAGGATCGAGAAGGGAACCATCAGGAATGATAGCAAGAGGGCGAACCCCATGAGCAAAGCGGCCACGCCGAAGGTGTTCCCGAGGGCCACGAACCCGGGGACCAGTCCGGTAAAGCCGCCATACGGAAAGCATACGCTTAAGCCCGGGAACCCCCCCGTCGAACAGACCGTGCCGAGGTAGTAGTCCGCCGTCGTCGGGATCGTTGGAGTTCCGATCAAGGTTGAGGTCATCGAGATGCTCCACCATGGTGTCACGCCCGAGACGACGGTGAGAGTCAGGGCGACGATGGACAGGACGACAGAAGAGACAACCTTCTCGTTGAACCGTCGTGCCGTTCCGGCTGCGGGACCGTAGGCGGGCATCCCCGGAGGCAAGGCCGACACCGCGGTCATCGGCACAGGGGAAACGGGCCCGGCAGGGTTCTCAGGCCCGGGCGGCGGATATGGTACCGTTCTTCGTCAACCCTTCAAGGGAGACACCGGCATGAACAAAGATAAACGTTCTCTAGGATAGGACGTGTCAAATCCCGCCAGGTTTAAGCCGAACCCCCTCCGTCGGGCTTTCCGGTGCGCCTCGACCTCCACTCCCACTCCCGGTATTCGCCGGACTCCAGGCTCGACCCCGTGGAGATCGTGAAGGTCGCGAAGTCCCGCGGGCTCGACGGGATCGCGATCACGGATCACAACGCGGTCCGGGGGGCGGCGGATGCTTGGGAGTACGGGCGGGGGGTCGGCATCCTGGTCGTCCGCGGCACGGAGGTGTCCACGAAGGAGGGACACGTCCTCGCGTACGGAGTGAAGGAGACGATCCCCCGGGACCTCTCGCCCCGGGAGACGGTCGAACGCATCGTCGCGCTTGGCGGCGTTCCCGTGGCGGCGCATCCCTACCGGTTCTGGTCCGGGCTCGGGGAGGAGGCCACCGTCAGCGTCCCGTTCGCGGCGTACGAGGTGCGGAACGCGCGGACGCTGCGACGAGGGAACGCGAGGGCCTCGGCATTGGCGGCGGCCAAGGGCATCGCCGGGATCGGCGGTAGCGACGCACACTTCCTCGAGGAGATTGGACGGGCGGTCACGATCGTGGATGGCGTGTCCACCGAAGAGGAGGTCCTCGAGGCCCTGCGCAAAGGCCGGGTCCGCGCAGAGGGCGTCGACCGAGGTGCGGCCGCAACCGTTCGATACGTGACGAAGTGCGTCGGCCAGTGGATTCGCCGGGGAATGAGGCGCATCTGAAGGGTCTTAAGACTGGGCCCGATGCACCGCGACGTGCCCCCGCGCAAGGCGAAGGAGGCGGCCCCCGCAGACGAACGCGAGTGGACGGACTGGTGGCAGCTCCGCGACGAGCTGGGGAAGCGACTGGGGAAACGCGACGCCACCGGCGTGATCGATCCCACGCTCCTGAGGGACGATCGCCAAGACTCCGGGAAACGGGGACGACGTCGCTAGAGGTGTTCCTCGACCCGCCGGGAGAACCGCGCGATCTCCCCGCGCACCATGGGGAGGTCCGCGTCCCTCGACGTGCGGAGGACGAAGATTGCCTTCGGGCCGTTATTCACGATGAAGATGCGGGAAGCCTCGAGCTCGAGGACGACGGTGTCGAGCCTATCGCGGAGCTCGCTGGTGGCGGTCTCCGCAGCCCCGAGGAGGATCGCAAACATCGCGACGAACGTCTCCGTGTGGGCACCGTCCGGCACCGACCCCGCGATGTGCATGCCGCTGCGGGAGACGAGCACGGCGTCGTGGACGCCTCGAAGTCCCTCGATTTCCTTCAGGATTGATTCGAGCGCGGCAATGTCGGCCATCGTCGACCTCGGAATCCGCGGGTCACGGATTTCGGGCGGACACCCGCCTTGACCCTAATGAACCTTTTCGTGCGCGACGCGTGCCGGTCACTGGTGGCGGGCGCAGAATTCCGCGCTCGGCCATCCGGACCGCGGCCTCCACCGCACGCGCCGCGTTCATGACGCGCGCCTCGGCCTGCGCCCAAGTCATGTCCGGCCCCGTGATCCCGAGGCCCACGGGCTTGCCGGTCTCGAGCTGGAGCCGCATGAGGGCGGGGGCGACCGTCTCCGCGATCAGCTCGTCGTGCCCCGTTTCCCCCTTGACGACCGCGCCAATCGCGACCGCGGCGTCCACGTCCTCCCGCGCGAGCAGCACCTTCACCGCCAAGGGGATCTCCCACGCACCGGGGACCCGGACCACCGCCACGATGTCGGCGCCGAGCTTGTCGGCACGCGCCATCGCCGCATCGAGCATGCGGTCCGCGATGGGTGCGTTGAACTCACTTGCGACGAGCGCGATCTTCACGGATGTCCACCTCGATGCGGCCCTCGTCCTCGTATCCCTGCCGCTGCCCGGTCCCGGCCATCGCCGCGAGCTCCGCCGGCTTGAATAGCATGCGCCACGCGTTCACCGCGTGCTCCCGCGCGCGCCGGTCGCACAGCCTCGCGAGCTCGCGCTCGTCCTTCGCCTCCGCCTCGTACACGAAGACGCCGAGCACGTGGGTGTTCGTCATCAGCTGGACTTGCTGCAGGGCGTGGTCCGCGACGTTCGCGCACTCCCGGTCGATCGGCGCGCCGCCGACGTAGCCGCACGCGACGACGATGTCGCATCCGTCCCTTTCGATGAGATTCTTACACGCGACAGGGAGGTCCTTGATGCCCGGCACCGTGACGCGCAGGACGGCGAACGATCCGGTCCGGCCTTTCAGCTCCTCCGCGACCGCCCCTCCCATGTCCCATCGCGCGAAGGTCGTGTCCGCGACGCCGATCCTCTTACCGGACCTTCCGCCTCGGCTCGTCATCACCGACCTCCTGGAGCTTCGCCCGCAACTTCCAGTACTCCGCGACCTTCTGGATGATCTTCCGCGTGCCGTCCAGGTCGCTCACGAAACGCGGCAGGCGCGTCACCTTCGTATCCCGCAGTCCCCGGGTGCGGCACTCCTCGAGGATCCTCGCCTCGTCGTGGACCTGGTCGAACCCGAGGGCGATCACGTCCGGGCGGACCTTTCCGAGGATGTCGTAGATGCTCCCCTCGTTCCCCAGGACCGCGCGGTCCACGGGCTTCAGGGCGGAGACCATCTCGACGCGCTGCGCCTCCGGCACGATGGGCCGGTGCTTGAACCGCTCCGCCGTGCTGTCGCGCGCGACGACCACGACGAGCTCGTCCCCGAGCTTCTTCGCCGCAGTGAGGTACTCGATGTGTCCCGGGTGCAGCAGGTCGAACACCCCCGTCGCCATCACGCGGACCATGCGCGCCACGCCTCGAGGATCTCCCGCCCCTCGAGGAACACGAGAGTTCGCTCCCCCGCATATCGTTTTGCGTCGTCCTTCGCGAGCGCCCGACCGTCATCGCTGAGCATCTCGCAGATCGTCCCCGAGGGCGTCAGGCCGGACATGAGGAGGAGTGCAGTAACGAGTTCCGTGTGTCCCTTCCGCTCCGCAAGGAGTCCCGGGGCGGGGTTCAGGAGCGCGACGTGGCCCGGGGCCCGGAACTCCTTCGAGAACGCGTGGAGGGCCCAGCCGTTCTCCCGCCGCCGCGCCTCCCTCGTGAGCTCCGCGAACCGCGAGATCGTCCGCGCGCGATCCACGTCCGTCACGCCCGTGTATGTGTCGCGATGGCTGACCGTGATGCTAAACGCGGACCGCTGGTCGTACGGGAGGGAGGCGGGCACGAGGTCCCGGAGGACGGGGTAGGCGTCGGCGGAGGCCTGCAACACGTCCGCGAGGTACGGGAGCCCGAGCTTCCCACGCGCGTCCGGAGGCACGGTCGTGCAGATCCAGCCTCCCGCATCCTTCCGCATCGTGCGGATCGCGGCCGGCGAAACGAACTCGCTGGCGATCGCGAGGTCCGTCTCCTCCTCGCGACCTTCCGCGTCGTACACGAGGACGAAATGGCCCTGCCGTAGGGCGTCCATCGCGAGGGAGACCGCGTCCATCGACTCGGACGACCCGCGCGAGTCATATCAACTTTTTTGTAGCTACCATAAATGCGGTAGATGGACACGGGGAACCCCTTTACGAATCCCCGCAGATACCCCGGGCCGTGC
This sequence comes from uncultured Methanomassiliicoccales archaeon, assembly GCA_964396265.1. Classification (GTDB taxonomy): domain Archaea; phylum Thermoplasmatota; class Thermoplasmata; order RBG-16-68-12; family EA-27; genus EA-27. The sequence continues at coordinate 931 of CAYNEM010000005.1, read as the reverse complement.
TGGATTCGGCAGCGGTCTCCAGGCTCGACCGCAAAGGGATCGTGCGCGACCTTGCCGCACTCCCGGACCAGCTCCTCCAGGGTCTCGCGATCGGCGGGGGCTTGGGTCCCCTGGCGGTGGGCCGTCGCGTCACGATCGTGGGCATGGGAGGCTCCGCGATCGCGGGGGAGGTCCTCGGTTCGTGGCTGTCGGCGGAGCGCGGCCTCTCGTGGGCGGTGACCAAGGACTCGGCCCTCCCGCCGTGGGTCGACGAGTCGGATCTCGTCGTGTCGGTGTCGTATTCCGGGAACACGCTAGAGACTATGGCGGCGACGCGGCAGGCGGTCGTCCGCGGATGCGACCTCGTCGGGCTCTCATCCGGCGGCGCACTGAGAGACCTGTGCCGGGGGCGCGGGTATCCGCTCGCGGCGTTGCCCGCGGGGCTCATGCCCCGGGCCGCGTTCGGCTACGTGTTCGGGGCGCTTGCGGGCCTTCATGACGCGAACGTGCAGGGCGAGGTCCGCCAGGCCGCGGAGATCGTGCGCGGTCTCGGAAAACAGCTCGCGCCGACCGTGGCGGCGGCAAAGAATCCCGCGAAGAGGCTCGCACTGAAGCTGAAGGGCAAGACGCCGATCATCTACGCGACGCCCACGTATGCGCCCGTCGCACGCCGCTGGCAGACGGAGCTCAACGAGATGGCGAAGGTCCTCGCCTGGGCATCCGTCCTCCCGGAAGCCGACCACAACGAGCTTGTGGGCTGGGACGGCGACCCCGCCGCCAAACGGTTCGCCCCGATCTTCCTGCGCGACCCCGCGGAAGCGGAGGACCACGCGCGGATGATGGACGTGACGAGGGACCTGATCAAGAAGAGGACGAAGGTCGAGCAGGTCGTCGCGAAGGGGCCCTCGCTCCTCTCCCGCATGCTCTCGACGCTCCAGCTCGGGGACTTCAC
>CAYNEM010000004.1:0-151508 GCA_964396265.1 uncultured Methanomassiliicoccales archaeon | reverse complement strand
TTCTTCTCGATCGGGTCGACGTGGCCCGTGATGACCTTCCCGTACGTGTACAGCCACAGCTTCCCCTCGTGCACGCCGCGGATGCCACACAGCCCGACCTGCCCCTCGCCGATCTTGCAGTACCGCGCGCACGCCGTGCACACGACGCGGCCGCTCTCCGTGGGACGCCACAGCTCCGCGACCTTGCCCATGGCACGGCCCGGAGCCTCGCGGACGTCAAGGGGCTCCTGAGGAACCATCGCATCCGTGACGAGGCATCGCGGCTAATAAAGGAAACGGGACCGATTCTCGCGAAAATGGCCGACCCGCACGTTTAAACTGACGGTTCCTCTCCCGCGCCCCTATGCCCCGCGTCGTGGAGGTCCAGGAGGTCCCCGGCGTCGAGGCGGCGCTCGCGTCCGGCGATCCCATGACGTGCGTGCCTCGCATCGCGGAGATCCTCGCGGGGGGCGCGGACCGACGCGAGGTCGCGCGAACGGCGGCGTTGGCGGCGGCGCGCCACTTCCATCCGTCGCTACCGCCACCCCACGGCCTTCTCGCCCTCGGGGCGGCGCTCGAGATCGCGTCGCGCGTCGACCCGCAAGACCTTCCGATCCTCCAAGCGTGCGGCCTTGCGGCGTCGGAGTGGCGAAGGGAGTTGCTTCCGCGCGCAGGCCACTCGGTCAGCGGCGACGAGCTCCACCTGGCGCGCTCCTTTCTTGAGGCGACCCGGGTGCCCGACCTGCTCGAGGCAGACGCGATCTTCTCCGGACTCCTTCGCGAAGGCGATGAGCGACGGCTGGCGGGGGACGCGCTGCTCGAGGCGTGCGCTCAGGATTCTGCCGGGGGAAGGCACAAGATCACGTTCGCGGTCGGCTCCTGGCGGCTCGCCCGCACCCTCGGCTGGGCGCGCGGTCCCGTGCTCCTGGCGCCGGCGATCCATCTGGCGGCGGGAATGCCGCAGGACCTTGCGGACCATGCGTCGATCCTCCGTGATGTGGGCCGCGCGCGGCTCGACATCGAGCTCGCAGGGAGGAACTCTCTGGCGATCGACCAGTCTGCGAGGACCGCGTACGGGATCGCCCTCCAGGCGGGACCGGATCGTCTTGTCGCGGAACTGATCGCGGGCCTGAAGCGAGGACGTACCCTCGCCGGCTACATGGACCTCATCGCGACCGCGGCCGCGGAGCGAGCGATCACGAACCCAGAGGGCCTCGAGCCCCTTCTCGTTGCGCTTGCGACCCGATTCCTCGTGGGCTTCTCCCGCACCTCGTACCGGGTGCCCGCACTCCTTTCGGCGGCAAGGGTCGTGGCGAGCGCGAAGGGCGGAGAGCCTCCGCGCCCGGCCGCGATCGCGGACCCTGCGGCAGCGCTCAACGAGCTGGAACTGGCGGTGGAAGGGGACGACGCTCCGGAAGCAGCGGGCCTCGCCCTCGGACTTTCGGACGTGATCGAGCCGAAGGATGTGGCCCGAATCCTCCTTAGGCAGGCATCGCTGCAGGACGCGTACGCGGACGGCGGCCACGGCCTCCTGTTGGCGGCGTGGGCCACGGAGTTCGCGGACATCGCGCCCGGGCCCGTCCTCGCGGCGTTGGCGGCGCATCTTGCACGCACGCGAAAGTCGCGGACGATCGCGGACGGCCTCTAACCCTTCCGGATCTCCTGACCGAAGAGCACGAACCGCGCGAGCAGGTTCTCGAGCTGGATGCGTTCGTTGCTCCCCTCGACGATCCGGTACTCGACCTCGCCGACCGAGTCGACGAGCTTGACCTTGTACAGGTCGGGCAGGGAGACCTCGAACACGGTCCGGTGGATCTGACGGAGGATGTCCTCGCCCGACAGGCCGTACTCGATGAGGAGGTGGTCTAGGGCCTCTCGCGCGCCGAGGAAGTCCCCCGCCAGGGCGACCTCGATCAGCTTCCGGACCTCCTCCGGCCGCGCCGTGCTCGCCGTCTTGTACAGCGTCTCCTCGTCAATTGTCGTCGAGATGGACGCGGCGACTTGGAGGGCGTTCACCGCCTTCCGCATGTCCCCGGACGCCACGTACACGAGCGCGTCGACGGCTTTCTCGGAGACCTTGAGGCCCTCCGCCTGCGCGATGCGCGCGAGGTACGTCCGGATCGCCTCGGGCTTCTGCGGTCGGAAGCGGAACACGGCCGTGCGACTCTGGATCGGCTCGATGATCCGGCTCGAGTAGTTCGCGCTCAGGATGAAGCGGCTCGACTTCGTGTACATCTCCATCGTGCGGCGGAGCGCGGCCTGCGCGTCGCCCGTGAGATGGTCGCACTCGTCGAGGAACAGGACGTTGAAATCGCCGCCGAGGGGGACCATGCGCGCGTACTCCTTGATCTTGTTCCGGACGATGTCGATGCCGCGCTCGTCGCTGCTGTTCATCTCGAAGAACTGGGATTTCCACGTGTCGCCGAACAGATCGCGCGCGAGGGCGATCGCGCACGTCGTCTTCCCCGTACCGGGCGGGCCTGCGAAGAGGAGATGGGGGAGGTTGCCGGTCTTCACGTACGCCTTGAGCCGCTCGACGATGTCCTCCTGGCCGACGACCTCGTCGAGCGTCTTCGGACGGTATTTCTCGGTCCAGACCTCCTTCATGTGGTCCCCAACGCGACGGCATCCGGAGGAACGGTGATAAAGGTTTGCGGGGGACACGGGAACGCGGAGATGTCGACGGATCGAGCATACGTTTAATCCGCCGTCCGTCATCTTGCGAACCCGTGGCATACCCCGGCTATCCAATGATGGGGGCGCCGGTCCCGAGTTGGCCCGCCGTGGTGATCAAGCCGGAGACGGTCTCGGGCATCCGGTCGTACCAGACGAACCTCATCCTCGACCTCATCTTCTCGACGTTCGCACTGATCCTCGGCCTCACGTCGTTCCTCCTCGTCGCGGCGGACTTCGGGACCGCGATCGCCCTCGCGGCGCTCACGGGGGCGGCCTCCTGCGGCCTCGTCATCGTGTTCGTGATCAATTTCATCATGAGCCTCATCTCCGTAACCAAGATGCACCACGGGGCGGACGAGTACGGCCCGGAGCACGCGAAGTACGCGCGCCGCGGCGTGTTGTTCAAGTGGCTGGGCACCGCTCTGTCGACGATCGCCGCGATCATGGTCGTCTACCTCCTGGTCTCCTTCTCAGGCTTCTTTTTCTTCGCGGGCGGCGGCCAGGTTCCCTCGCAGGTGTTCATCCCCCTGCTAGTCACCGGATTCTGGACCGCGGGCGTGACGTGCAAGGGCCAGATGTACCGCAACATGATCCGCGCGCTCCAGCCTGCGCACACCCGCGGCCTCACAGACATGGCGAGCTATGCGATTCCGATCCTTGGGCTCGTCGGGCTGGGCCTCGTGGGGGTTCTTACCGCGAGCGTAATCAGCATTCTCTCGAGCCCCATCCCCGGCCCATTACCGTTCGCGCGCGCCACCGAGATGCTCGTGGGTTCCGTCTTCCTGCCGGCGGGATTCGCAATCGTCGGCTACGCGATCTTCGTCATCGTCTACGGGCAGACCGCCAAGCACCTTCAGGCCGGGCTCCAGCAGTTGCAGGAACGCCTCATGGCGCAGCCGATGTGGGCGATTGGCGCCCCGTTCTACGCGCCCATGCCACCATATCCCATGCAGGCGCCGACTGTGCCTGCGCCGGTCGTGCAGACGCCGCCAGCTGCCGCGCCCGTCGCTCCGCCCTCGATCCCCCCGTGTCCGGAGTGCGGGCGTCCGAGATCCCCGGGCGCCGCGTTCTGCCAGCATTGCGGCGCAAGACTCGCGTGAGGGCGACAGCCTTATACGGCCCGTCCGTTCCACCGCCAAAAATGGTCCGCGTCATCTGTCTCACGGGCATGCCGGGATGCGGGAAGGAGGAGTTCGTCCGCGTCGCCCAGGAGCGAGGCCTTTCGATGGTCCGCATGGGCGACGTCGTCCGCGAGGAGGCGAACCGCCGCGGAATCAAGTTCAGCGACGAGACCGTCGGCGGCATGGCCCACGAGGACCGCGTGCGCCACGGGTTCGGGATCTGGGCCGAGCGGACCGTGCCTCGGATCAAGGAGGAGGCGACGATCATCGATGGCATCCGCGGTCGGGAGGAACTCGAGGTCTTCCGGCTGGCGTTCGGCGACCAGCTCGTCGTCGTCGCGATCCACGCCTCGCCCAGGACGCGATACGAACGGATCCGAAAGCGCTCGCGCAACGACGACGCCGTGTCGTGGGAGGAGTTCCTGCGACGCGATGAACGGGAGCTTGGGTGGGGCCTCGCGGAGGTCATCGCGACCGCGGACCGGATGATCGTGAACGATGGGGACCTGGAGACGATGCGCGCGCGATGCCGCGAGGTCCTCGAGGCAGCCACCGCGTGAGAGACCATGTTCCATTGGATCGAACTGCGAACCTTCTGCCACGCGACGGAGGAGGAAGCCCGCGTTTTGGCGGCGATGCGCCTGATCCTGCCGGAGGCCGAACCCGCGCGCCAGGCGCTCGAGGGCCAATTCGGGTACCCGCTCGTCATCCTCACGGCACGAGCGGAGACGGCGACGCTGGTCCGCGTCCTGTGGCAGCGCGTGTTGGCGGCGCTCGGGAAGGAGGAGGTCCTCCGCGGCCTCGAAGACCGGCTCGACGCGCACGGCGTCTACCATCTACGGCTTGACAAACAGAAGGCCTACCTCGGGAGGATCGAGCTCACCGCATCCGCGGACGTCATCACGTTCCGCGCGAAGATTGCGGCATTCCCGAATAGACCCGAGCTCGTGGTCGAGGTCCTGCGGAAGGCGGCGGAGGCGGGCTGATGCACCTCACGCGGGACGAGGAGCGACTGCTCGGCGAGGGGACACCCGCGGAACGTCTCTCGATGAAGATCCTCACGACCCTCGGGGAGGTGTTCGGGGCGGATCGCCTGCTCCCGATCACCGGCGCGCATGTGTCCGGCGCTTCCCCCAAGACGCTCGGGGACGCGGGCGTGGAGTTCCTCGAGGAATTCGCGACCACCGCCAAAGTGCGCGTGCGGACGACCTTGAATCCAACGGGCATGGACCCCGATCGATGGCGGGAGCTCGGCGTCCCGGAGGCCACGATCCGGACGCAGGAGCGCATCGTGGCGGCATACGCCGCGATGGGCGTCGAACCCACGTTCTCGTGCACCCCATACCTGATTGGCCACCGCCCCGCGCACGGCGAGCACATCGCCTGGGCGGAGTCGTCCGCGGTCGTCTTCGCGAACGCGGTCCTCGGCGCGCGCACGAACCGCGAGGGAGGCCCCTCGGCGCTCGCGGCGGCGGTCGTCGGACGGACGCCGAACTGCGGACTTCATCTGGACCAAAGCCGGAGGGCGACGCATGTGTTCGACGTCCACGCCCCGATGGGCGGCTACCGGTGGTCCCTCTTGGGCCTCCACGTCGGCAATCTGGTCGGCGACGGCGTCCCATACTTGCGCGGCCTCACGGGTTCAGAGGACGATCTGAAGGCATTCGGGGCCGCCGTCGCCTCCGCGGGCGCGGTCGGCATGTTCCACATCGAGCGTCTGACGCCAGAATGGCGGCAGGCGCATGCGGACGGATTGCCCGCGCTCCGCGTGACGGAGGCCGACCTGCTCGCTGCGCGCGACCGATACACCACAGGTACGGAGCCGGACGCGATTGGTCTCGGTGCCCCGCAGCTGTCCGCCGCCGAGATCCGGGAGGTCGCCGACTTGCTCGAGCGCTACCGCCCCCGACCGCGCGTGTTCGCGTTCACCAGCCGCGCCGTCAGAACGGAGGCCGCCGACGCTGCGCGCAGGATCGAGGCGTTGGGCCACATCGTCCTCGTCGACACGTGCCTCGAGGTGTCCCCGATGGAACTGTGGGCGAAGACGACCGCCACGCCGTCCGGGAAAGGGGCGATCTACTTGCCGACGCTCTGCGGTCAGCGCGTCGTACTCGAGGACCTGGAGGATTTGTTCCGGAGGTTCTCATGATCCTCACGGGGCGGTGCATCGTGGGCGGCAAGGCGGAGGGCCCCGTCCTGGCATCCGAGAGTCCTCTGTCTCCCCTCGGGGGCATCGATCCGACCACGGGCGAGGTCCGGGATCCGGAGAGCCCGATCCGAGGCGAACGCCTTTCGGGTCGCATCCTCGTGTTGCCGTACGCGAAGGGGAGCACGGTCGGCTCGTACGTCCTCTACGGCCTTCGGAAGCGGGGCGCAGGCCCCGTCGCAATCGCCGCCAAGCGCGCGGAGACGATCCTGGCGGTGGGCGCAGTCCTCGGGGACATGCCGATGGTCGACGGCGTGCCCACGGAACTCCTGGTCACGGGCGACCGGGGGATTGTAGACGCGACCCGCGGGACGCTCGAACTGCCGGACGTGCGGGAGCGGTCGGTCGTCTCGTGCTTCCTGGAGCGCGAGGGGCGTATCCTCGTCGTGCGCCGGAGCGAGGAGGTTGGATCGTTCCGTGGCAAGTGGTCCGGGATCTCCGGATTCCTCGAGGGATCCGAGGACCCCGAGACCCGCACGCTCCTGGAGATCGAGGAGGAGACCGGGCTCACGGAGGTCTCCCTGCTCGCGCGCGGTTCCCCCGTGCTCAGCCGCGGCGGGGACACGGTCTACCGCATCCACCCGTTCCGGCTTCACGCCCCGCGGGGTGACGTGCGCCTCAACTGGGAGAACGTGGATCATCGATGGGTGGATCCGTCGGAGCTCGGAACGCTCGACGGCGTTCCCCAGCTCGCGGCAGTGTATCGAGCGACCGTCGCGGGAGACTAGCTGACGGTCACGACGCCGTCGACTTCCTTCTCGAGCAGGGTCATCTGGTGCATGTCGAGGGTGGACGGGTTCACGGAGACGACCAGCGTCGCGCCGTTGATCGCCACCGTGTCTCGGAGCGCCTGGACGAGCCTGAGGACCGTGAGGAAGTTGTTGTTGGTGACGAGATACTCGATGCCGTCCAGCAGCACGACGCCCGCCTCCTTCGCGATGAACTCCTCGAGGGCGAGCGAGAGTTTTTCGAGGTCCTTCGGGCGGACGCTGTCCTCCTTCCCGACGTTGCTCAACCAGAGGATGGGGACCTCCATCGCGATCCCGTACTTCTCCCGGATCTTCTGGGGGTAGGCGCGGGTGACGCAGAACCCTTTGCGCCCCTTCCGCACGGTGTCGAGGAAGATCGAGTATGTCTGCTCGGGCATCGTCTCCTTGACGAGGTACGTGGAGGACGCCTGCGCCTCGATCACAGGAGGCGGCAGCTGATCCGGCCGCGTGAGCTCGACGCGGACGCGGCTCGTCACCGCGGGGACCGCCGGCGGAGGCGCGGGCGCGACGACGACCACGGGAACGGGCTCGGGCGCGGGCGCCGGCAGGGGCGCGGGCGCCGGCGGCGGACCCTTCGCCTTGTCCGTCCCGAACCCGCAGTGGCCGCAGACATAGGTCCCCTTGGGGATCGGCTCGCCGCATGAGGGGCACGGCAGGATGCCGGGCGGAAGTTCCCCGCACCGCCAGCAGCGCGCGAGCCCCGGCTTTCCGACCGCCCCGCAGACCGCGCACGGACTCGCCCCTCGTTCCTGCGGCTCCACGTATTCGGCGATCCGCTTGACGTCGGTCTCCTCAAGGCCCTCGATCGCGAGGAGCTCCTCGCGGCTCGCGCTCTTCACCGAGGCCAGGGTCTTGTATCCCGCATCGAACAGGGAGAACGCCTTGCGCTCGGAGAGGCCGATGGATGTGAACGCCTGGAGCGCTTCGCGCGCGTGGAGAGGTGTGACGCCGATGAGGAGGGTCACGCCGTCGACGTTCGGCCATTCCACGACATATTCCTCGTCGACGTCGCTCGTGCCGAGCGTCAGCGTCCGGCTCCGGCTCTCCCGCTCGATGTAGCCTCGAAGGGGGCCGAGGGTGCTCACGAACTCTTCCGGTGCCTTGAGGGCCGTGCGGACGTAGTCCTCCACGTCGAGGTCGAGGTCCTTCCGCATCTGCTGCACGCGTCGCACGACCTCGCGTGCCATCCCCTCCGCGCGGATCTCGTCCGTCACACGCAGGTCCACGAAGAGCTCCCCGTAGGGCGTTTCCGATCGGACGACCCCCTTCGGCAGTCGATGCTCGACCTTGACCATGTTCGGCAGGATCTTGATCATCTGTCCCTCGATGCCGATGCGATACTCGCCTTTCTCGTCGAGGTCGCGCTGCACCTCCGCCGCCGAGCGCAGCTCCAGGATGGTCGCGATCTTGGACCACCACGCCTTGTACACCTTCCCGATCGCCTGCGGATCGGGCACAAGGGCGAGCTCCAGGTCCGCATACGGGCTGTCCGCCGGCAGGATATCGAGCGTTTTCATGTTCGCCATGTCGAGGAACACGTGCTTGAGCTGGCTCAGCGCCGCCACCGCCTCCGGGGTGGGCCCCCGCAGGGTCACCGTGCGGACCGGCCACCGGAGCTTCACGTTCTCCTTCTGCCGGACCTTCGCGACCACGTCCACGAGGTCGCGCACCGTGTTCATCGCGTTCTCGAGGTTCGCGTTGAGGAAGTCCTCGCGCGGCTTCGGCCAGTCGGACATGTGCACAGTCAGGAGCCGACCATCCAGATTCTGGTAGATCTCCTCGGAGAGGTGGGGGCACAGGGGCGCAAGCAGCTTGGACGTGGTGAGCAGGGCTTCGTACAGGACGGCCTCCGCCGCCAGTTTTCCGCGGTCCTCCCCCTCCCGCCAGGTGCGATCCCGGATGAGCTTGACGTACCATCGGGAGAGATCTTCCACAACGAACTCCTCCAGGGCGCGGGCCGCGCGATGCAGCTCGTAGCGCTCGAGGTTCGCGGTGACGGTCCCCTTCACCCGTTCGACGCGCGACAGGAGCCACTTGTCCTCCGGGGTCATGTGCTTCACGAGGCTGTCGATCGTGCTCGACTCGGGGTCGAACCGGTCCATCGCCATGTACATCGTCGCGAACTTGAACACGTTGAACAGGATGTTGAGGGTCCGGCCCGCGTTCTTCACGTCCTCCCAGTTGAACGTGATGTCCTCCCAGGGCGCGTTCGAACGTAGAAGATAGAGCCGGAACGCGTCGACGCCGTGCTTCTCGACGACCTCGAACGGTTCGATGTAGTTCCCGAGGTGGCGGTGCATCTGCCGGCCGTCCGGCCCGTTCACCCACCCGTGCAGGACGACGGACTCATACGGCGCGCGGTCGAAGGCGATCACGCCGGCGAACATCTGGCTGTTGAACCACCCTCGCGTCTGGTCGTTCCCCTCCACGATCCAGTCCACCGGCCACCAGCGCTGGAACTGCGCCTTGTCCCGAGGGTAGCCGAGCTGTGCCCACGAGGAAACCGCGGAATCGAACCAGACGTCGAGCACGTCGCGCACGCGGCGTTGAAGGGACCCGCACTTCGTGCACCGGAACGTGACCCCGTCAATCCACGGGCGGTGCAGATCCATGCCCTCCTTGTAGTTCTGTCCCACCCGCAGGTCGTCCGCGGACCCGATGACCCGGAGGTCGCCGCATTTCTCGCACACCCAGATCGGGACCGGCGTGCCCCAGTACCTCTGGCGGGAGATGCACCAGTCCCGCAGGTTCTGCGTCCACTCCCACTGGCGCGCAGAGCCCGCCCAGTCGGGCGTCCACTGGATCCGCTTGATCTCAGAGAGCATCTTCTCCTTAATCGGGGCGACTCGGAGGAACCACTGCTCCGTCACGCGGAACACGATCGGGGTGCGGCATCGCCAGCAGTGGCCGTAGCGGTGCACGACCTTGTCGCGATGGAGGAGCGCGTGCGCCTCCTCGAGATCCTTGAGGATGATGTCGTTCGCCTCGCGGACATGCTTCCCCGCGTACGCCCCCGCCTCCGCGGTGTAGATCCCCCTCTCGTCGACCGGCGAGAACGGCGGCAGGTCGTTCGCCTTCCCGAGATCGAAGTCCTCCGGCCCGTGGCCCGGCGCCGTGTGGACGAGGCCCGTATGCTCCGCGACCACGTCGGACGAGGCCAGGACCGTGTGCGCCTTCGCCGCGGGCACGTTCGCATGGTAGGGCACCTTGTCCGCGAGGGGGTACTCGTACGCCCAGCCCACCAGTTCGGCGCCCTTCTTCCGCTCGACGACCTGCCCCGCGAGGCCGGCCGCCACGAGCACTTGAGATGCCGTGTCTTCGAGGATCCACAGGGAGCCACCGGTCCCCGGGTCGACACGCGCGTACGTGAGGTCCGGGTGGACGGAGACCGCGAGGTTCGCGGGAAGGGTCCACGGGGTCGTGGTCCAAATCACGAGGCTCTCGTTCTGGCGCTCCTTGAGCGGGAATCGCACGTAGATCGACGGGTCCGTCTCATCGCTGTACTCGATCTCCGCCTCCGCGAGCGCGGTCTCGCAACGCGTGCACCACTGGAGCGCGCGGACGTCCCTCGTCAGCAGGCCCCGCTCGTGCGCCCGCTTCAGGGTCCACCACTCCGCCTCGATGAACTCGCTCTTGGTCGTCATGTACGGATTGTCCCAGTCCAACCAGACCCCGATGGACTGGAACTGTTCCGTCATCTTCGCGAGGAGGTCGACCGAGAACTGGCGGCACGTCGTCACGAACTTCTCGATCCCGAAGTCCTCGATCTGCTGCTTGTTCGTGATGCCGAGGCTGCGCTCCACCTGCACCTCGATCGGGAGACCGTGCATGTCGTACCCCGGTTGGTCCCGGACGTTGAACCCCTGCATGCGCCGCCAACGGACGATCGAGTCTTTGATCGTCTTGTTCAGCGCGGTCCCGAGGTGGATCGAGCCCGTCGTGTACGGCGGCCCGTCCACGAAGTAGAAGTCCTTGCCGCCGCCCCGCATCTTCCGCGTCTTCTCGTAGGCCTGCGTCCGCCGCCAGAATTCCTGGATCTGCTTCTCCAGGTCGCGTTGGACGTAGTCCTTCCTCGCTTGCTTTATCATCGCGCTCCCCTCCCGGGGAGATCCGGGCTTCTTTCGTCGCCCGTGGTCCGCCGTTTGATACTAACGGGCCGTCTTAAAGGTGATGTCCCGGTTCGCCCGGTCGCAAAAGGGGAGGGCCGGGACCGAGATTTGAACTCGGGTCAAGGGATCCACAGTCCCCTAGGATGACCAGGCTACCCCATCCCGGCCAATGCGTGGTGCGAAGCGAAGGCGTCTATACAAAGATATCCTCGCCTTTGCCCATGAACCGGCGCGGGTTGCGACGTTCATCCGGTGTTCACGAGGAACCGGAAAGGTTTATGCGCGCCATCCCCATCGATGCGTGTCCATGAAGCGCGATTTCCTCGGCGTCCTCGACGCGGAGAAGGACTTCGTCGCGATCCTGGAACTCGCGGCGACGCTCAAGAACCGCGCGCGTGCGGGGGAGCACTATGAACCGCTTCGAAATAAGAACCTCGCACTGATCTTCGAGAAGGCCTCCACCCGTACGCGGGTGAGCTTCGAGGTCGCGATGTCCCAGCTCGGCGGGCACGCGCTCTACCTGAACCCGCAAGACCTCCAGCTCGGTCGGGGCGAGACGATTGCCGACACCGCGCGCGTGCTCAGCCGGTATGTCGACGCGATCGTGTACCGCGCGTTCCGACATGACGACGTCCTCGAGCTCGCGAAGTGGACCACGATCCCCGTGATCAATGGGCTGGACGACCTCGAGCATCCATGCCAGGCGCTTGCGGACCTGTTCACAGTCCAGGAGCACCGGGGAGAACTCAAGGGTCTGCGCCTCGCGTACGTGGGGGACGGGAACAACGTGTGCAACTCCCTCCTGCTCGCGACCGCACTCGTCGGCATGGACATGGCCGTCGCGTGCCCGAGGAAGTTCGAACCCGCCGCGTCGATTGTCAAGCACGCGAAGGACCTCGCCGGCAAGTCGGGCTCCAAGATCTCGGTCCTGCAGGACCCCGTGGACGCGGTGAAGGGAGCGGATGTCGTGTACACGGATGTCTGGGTATCGATGGGGATGGAGAAGGAGAAGGCGGACCGCGAGCGCATCTTCGAGCCGTACCAGGTCAACCAGTTGCTCGTGAACAAAGCGAAGGAAGACGCCGTCGTCATGCACTGCCTCCCCGCCCACCGCGGGCTCGAGATCACGGACGAGGTGATCGACGGCCCGAGATCCGTCGTGTGGGACCAGGCGGAGAACCGCCTCCACGCGCAGAAGGCACTCCTCGTGACCCTCCTCGGCGCAGCGTGAAGGTTTTTTGGCGGCGGGACGATGCCGCTCCATGCCTCTCACACCGTTCCATGCCGCCATCCCGTGGATCCCGTATGTGCAGTGGCCTCGAGCGTTCTCATTCTGGGCACTGACCATCGGCGCGATGGTGAACGACCTCGAGGTCGTCCCGATGTGGGCCTTCTCGGGCGACATCTATCACTCTCGGGGCCTGATGCACTCCGTCGTCGGCGTCCTCACCCTCAACGCCGCCATCGCGGTGATCGCGACCCTCTACGTTGTGCCGCCCGCGATGCGGTGGTTCGACCGCCGCTGGAAGGAGCCCCGCATCTTCCGGTTCGCGGGCCAGGACCTCCACGCGGACCCACGGGATCTGGCGACGGTGTACACGTCCGCGGCTTTCGGCGGACTCACGCACATTCTGGTCGACATCCCCACGCACGCATACAATCCCGTGTGGTGGCCGTGGCAGGTCGGGCCGTTGAACGTCGTCCCGTACGCGGACGAGCTGTGGTGGGACGTCGCAGCGGGTATCCCGGTCCTCCTGCTCTTCGCGTGGCTGATGTACGCGTACTGGCGGCGGTGACTACTCGACGCCGAAGAAAGACCGGAGGATCGGGTGCATCTCCATCATCTGTTCGCGCCCGATCGCCTCGTATAACTGGATCATGATGCCGACCGCGAGCAGGACGCCCGTGCCGCTCGCTTGCCCCACGGTCCCGATCATGTCGGCACCCGCGGCCAGGGCTCCAACGGCGGCTCCGCCGATCACGGTCACGACCGGGATGTAGCGACCCAGCACGCGGCGCAGGACGCGGGGGTCCCTTCGGAAGCCGGGGATCTGCATCCCGCTCCTCTCGATCTGCTTCGCGACCGCGTCGGGCCCCATGTTCGTCGTGGTGATCCAGAATTTCGAGAACGCGATGGACCCACCGATGAAGATCACCATGTAGACGAGGACGCGGATCACCACGTGGATCGAGGTATGACCCAAGAGGAGCCCTGAGTACCCGCCGGGCGAAACGAGCGGCATGAGCCAATCCGTAGGACCGTTGAAGGTCTGCGTGTACCACGCGACGCCCGCTATGGGCGTCGACAACGAGAACCCTTGGTTCACGAGCGGATCCCCCGGCGAAAGGTACGACCCGATCCACCATTGACGCCCGACGAGCGGCCAATCCGGATGTTGCCAGAAGAGCAGGGAGAACATGCTTACGTTCGCCAGCACGGCCGCGACGAGGATGACCGGGATGTTCGATGCGTAAATCAGACGGATCGGGTAACGGCCTCGCGCGCCTCTGGCCTGTCCGTGGGCCAGCGGGAGCTCGATCCGCGTGGACTCCACGTATGCCACGATGAAGAACACGATGATCGTGCCCACGAGGGCGACGAGGGGATTCGGGTTCTGAATCAGGATCCGTTCGAGACCTCCGCCCGCGATCTGATTCGCCGGCAGCGTCGTGAGAAGATAGAATGTCTTCGGAATCGCGCCGGCGGGCGGATTCTGTTCGCTGAGGGGCTGGCCCGGGGTCGCCACCTCCCAGTTGAACGTGCCCGTGAAGATCTGCTGGGCGACGCCGGCCGCGATGAACAGGGAAATCCCGCTCCCGATCCCCCACTTGCTCACCACCTCGTCCATCAGGAAGACGAGATAGGAGCCCGCGACGAGCTGGAGGACAATGAGGAAGAGGGCGAGGTTCATCCCGTTCCCTGCCCACACCCCGTTGAGATTGCCGACGAACGCGTTGGACGGGGTGAGGAAGCCGTAGACCTGCGGCACGGACTCGACGACGATCATGATGACGACGACGAGCTTCTGCGTTCCCTGGTAGACGGCCTTGTCCTCGTCCTTGGAGAGGTCGAGGCGGATGATCTTCGCCCCGGCGAACAGTTGCATGATGATGGAGCCCGTGACGATGGGGCCGATCCCCAGGTGCATGAGAGAGCCTTGCTGGCCCGCCAGGATCGCTCGGAGGGAGGAGAAGAAGTCCACGACCGACGCGCGGTCCAGCCCGTACAGCCAGATGTTCGTGAGGGCGAAGTACAGGAGAAGGATGACGATGACCCACATGATCTTCGTGCGGAAGTGGACGTGGCCCTCCGGGCGTCGCACGGCGGGCATCCGGTCCGTGAGCGGCTTGAGCTTGTAGAGCAGGCTCTGTTTGTCCTCTCCTTCCTGCGCCATCCTACTTCGCAGCCTCCGCCGCCTTGACCTCCCCACCCGCGGCCTGAACCTTCGCCTTCGCCGCCTCCGTCGCGACCGCGACGGCGATCTTCATGGCGCGCGTCGCGCGACCGCCGCCAAGGAGCTTCGCATAGCCGGCCTTCCCCAAGTCGACCTCGAACACGTCGCC
Source organism: uncultured Methanomassiliicoccales archaeon (assembly GCA_964396265.1). Lineage (GTDB taxonomy): Archaea > Thermoplasmatota > Thermoplasmata > RBG-16-68-12 > EA-27 > EA-27. The sequence goes on along the minus strand of CAYNEM010000004.1, from coordinate 137,083 downwards.
CGCCTTCGCCGCGAATCCCTTCTCCACGAGCGCCTCCAGCTGACGGTCCACATCCTCAACGTTGATGCTAAGCGTTTCCCCAAGGCCGTGGTGGTGGCGCACGAACCCGTGGGCACCGAAGTGATCGGGATCGTAAATGAGCATCCACTTGAACTTGTGCTTGTGGAGGCCTGCGTTGCCTCGGCCGCCGCGGTGTCCGTACCCGCGACCGTGCTTCTTCCCCCGCCCGTGCGTGCGGCTCCCCCGGAACTTGCGCGTCCTGCTCACCATCAGGATCCCTCCGGTCCCAGCATCCGCAGAATCAGGTCGTTGATATCCTTGCCGCGGTACCCCAGGGAGCCGCCCGCCCGGAACGCGCGCTTCGAGCCGCCGAAGCCGCCGCGAGGTGGATGGAGCCTCAGGACCGGTTTGAGGCCGGGGACGTCCTTCAGGCTCGCCTTGCCCTCCGTGACCGCCTTTGCAAGAGTGTTCACACTCGAGAACTTCGTGTTCGCCTTCACCCAGGCATCGTCGATCGCCTTGTCCCCGAGGAGGCGCGCCCGCTTGATGAGCACCCTGGCGGCGACCGTCGGGTCGACCTCGCCCCACGTGATGTAGTCCTTCGCTTTCTGGAGCATGCCGTCCGTCGACGGGGTCTCCGGGAGGAAGACGCAGTGATTGGCGCGCGTCAGGCGAAGGTACCTCATCGTGTCTCGGACCTGGCCGTTCAGGTTCACCTGGCCGCGGATCCGCACGACCACGTACGTCATCTCCGACCCCTCCCCCTGCCGGGTCCGCCCTCCGACGGCGGGGGCAGCGGCGACTGGCCGCGCACGTACACCTTCTCCGGCCCCGGGTGGATCTTCAGGCGCTCCGCCTGATCCGTCGTGGCCTTCATCAGCGCCGTCTGCTTCATCGCGTCGAACGTGGCGAGCGCGTAATTGACGGTCGTCTTCGTGTGGCCCTGCGTAAAGCCCCATGCATCGCGGATCCCCGCAAGCCGAAGGACGGACTTCGCGATGTCGCCCAGGGCGAGCCCGACGCCCCGAGGCGCAGGTTTCAGGGTCACCCGCACGGAGCCGCTTCGACCCATGACGCGCACGGGCAGGGAGTGGGCCGTGTAGCACCCGCACTCCCAAGAGCCGCACCCACGGTTCACGGAGATGATGTGGAGCTTCGCATCGTCGATCGCGCGGCGAATCGCGGGACCGACTTCCTTCCCCCGGGCGCGACCAAGGCCCACGAAACCGTCGCGGTTCCCGACGACACACGTGATCGCGAAATTGACCCGCCGGCCCGAGTCCGTCATCCGCTGGACCATGTTCACGTCCAGCACCTCGTCCTCGAGCTCCGGGAGGAGGATGTCGACAATCTCCGGCTCGCGGAGCGGCAGCCCCGTCGCAAGACCCTCGCCGAGCGTCGTGAGCTCGCCGCTGAGGACGCGCTTTCCCAGTGTGGTCCGTGGGACCCATTCCCCGACCCCCTCGCCCCTCTGCCTCTCGACCATCAGGCCGCCTCCACCTTCGCCTTTACCGCGGTGAATTGCTGTGCAACGTCACCGCGCAGGTGCTTCCCCTCGATCCGCTCTCGGTTCGGAAGCACGCCCTCCCCGTGCGGCAGGGCGACGCCGGCATCGACCAGTCCGCTCGCGGCTGCGAAGAGACGGCCCCCGTATGTGGGGTTCTGGCGTCCGAGGTCGAGGACGACCTGGGCCACCCCCTTCGACGCCGCCCGACGCCCCGCGAGGAGGCCCGTCAGGTACGCCGCCGGTAAGTTCCCGGTCCCTGCCGTCCAGCCCAAGTCTTTGAGTTCCCCGCTGAGCGCGCTGGCGACGACCTTGTCGCCGTGCTCGTCGTAGGCGACGATCTGCACCTGCATCTGGTTCAGGGACTTCCGGATGACCGCCCGATGGGCCCCGGAGCGCAGGAGCTTGAGCCTCCGGCGATAGTCGGTGCGCCCCTCGCGCCGCCGGCGAAAGGGGACCCTCGTACGCGGACCTCGTGCCATCTCATCCTCCCTTGAGCAAACCGCCCGCCCGGAGGTGTTGGTCCAGGTGGGCCTTGCCCTTGAACGTTCCGCCCTTTGCCTGGAGGTAGTACTTCCGATACGTGCGCGTGTCGATCTTCCCCTCGTCCCGAAGTTCCTTCAGGTAGGACCGGATCGGCCGGATCACGCGGATCCACCGCCGCTTCCGCGGATTGCGGGCGTTCGTCCCGCCCTTCCGGCTCCCCACGCCTCGCTGGCGGCCTTTCTTCTTTTGGCGCTGGCGATGGTGCACGCGGGCGCGGGACTGGCCCCCGACGGGTTTCTTCTGGATCAGGTTCTCCTCGATCGCCCTGCGAACCTCGTCCCTCGTGATCCGATCCTGCACGTCCGAGGACTTGTCGGGGCTGATCCACACGCGATTGACCCCGACCTTGAGGATCGACGCGGCCATGCGGCGCTGGTTGCGCAGGTTCATTCCTCTTGCCTCCGGTTCAGCACGCGGATCCCTTTCTCGGCCGCCGCGGCTTGGATCTCGAGCCTCTTGCGGGTGCCCACGGTGGCGGCGACCCGCGCGGCCTCGACCTTCGGGTCGATCCTATCGAGCTCGCGCACATTGTGGACGAGGACCTCGCGGAAGCCGGACGGATGGAGGCCCCGAGCGGCCTTGGGGCCTCGATAGCCGATGGACGGCACGTTGGGACGGTAGCCGAAGTGCCGTTTGATCTTGGAATGCATGCCCTTGGGATTGCGCCAGTGCTCCCCGAGTCGCTGATACCGGAACCACTCCTGGTGCCGGAATGCCGGACGCCTGGCCGCAATCTTCCGACGGAGCTTCAGCGCCGCGACGACGTTCGGGGGGAGCTTCGGCTTGGCCTTCGGGGTGTGCGCCCCCTGTGCTCTCTCCTCTTCCTCAGCGTCGTCCTTCTCGGCCGCGACCTCGGCTTTCTCTGCCTCGATCTCAGCGTCCTCCGGCTCTTCCTCGGCGGCCAAGCCCTCGGCCGCCTTGGGGGTCGCCTCGGCCTCCGCCGCGGCGGGCTTCTCCAGATACTTCAGGAGCCGCACGCTCAACTCGTCCACCTTCCCCTCGGCGTCGAGCCCAAACTCCTCGCACCAAGCCACGAGCTGGGCCTTCTTCGCCTTGTGGACGTCCGCAGGTGTCGGCACTGTCATGAGGCCGCCTCCGCCTTCGCGACGATGTAGATGCCGTCCTGGAAGACGCGCGGATCGAATCCCCGGATTTTCGTCATCTGCTCGATGTTCGCGGCGGTCTGCGCGACCGCTTCCAGGTCGGGCCCCTCGACGGTGACCTGGTCGCCCTCGATCTTGACGTCCGTGGCATCCCCGTGGATCGTGGCGCGACGAGGGTAGCGCTCGCCGAGGAAGTTTTCGAGGACGACTTCCTTGCCTTTCACGGTCGCCTTCATGGGGAAGTGAGAGTACACAATTTTCATCCTGTACCGCCAACCCTTGGACACGCCCTCGATCATGTTTCGAGCGTGTGCCGCGTACGTCCCGACAATCGCTTTCTCCTGCCGCTTCGGGAGCTCGCACCGGATGCGGAGTTCCTTTCCCTCCACCGACAGACTGACGCGAGGGTACGAGAGTCGGCGGACGAGGGAGATCTTTCCCGCGCTCACTCGGACCGACCCGCCCTCAAGGACGACCTTGATCCCGTCTGGGATCTTGACCCGTTCTTCCACCACTCCAGCGACCGGCATCCTTCCACCTCAGTACACGTACGCGAGCAACTTGCCACCCACGCCGAGCTCCTTCGCCCTTGCGTGTCCGATCACGCCGGCCGTCGTCGTCAGGATCAGGACGCCGAAGTCCTGCGCAGGCAGGTACCGGGCTTCGTACTTGTCGAGGTCCGTCCGCTTCACGCTGAACCTGGGCTTGATCACCCCGCATTTGTTGATTGTCCCCCGGAGGCGCACGAGGAAGATCCCTCCCCGGCCGTCCTCGATCCGCTCGAATCCGATGAGGTAGCCGGACTCCTGCATGACCTGAAGGACGTGGCCGATCAGGGTCGATGCTGGGCGGAGGAGGCATTCGCCCTTGCCGGCTGTTTCCGCGTTGCGGATTGTTGACATCGCATCGTTGAGTGGATCGAGCAGCATGGTTCACCTCACGAATACTTCCGGAACCCCATGTCGAAAGCGACCTCGCGGAAACACTGGCGGCACACGTGCAGTCCGTACCGGCGGACGATGCCCCTCTTCCGGCCGCATCGGACGCAGCCCTTCTTCCGTCCGAACTGCTTCGTCGGTTTCATTCGACGACCTCCACCTTGAACGACTGCTTTGCGAAATCCATCCCCTCCGCCTTTGTGACGCGATGCTTCCGCGGCAGCCGCGCACGCGCCACGCGGCGCTCCTTCACGCGATACCCCGGGCGGACGAGGGAGACATTGACGTCCATGCCGAACACACCGATCTCCGGATCGTACTTCATGCCCTCGAAGTCCGTGTAGTCGGCGATCCCGAAGGAGAAGTTGCCGAAGGCGTCGAACACATAGTTCGGGAGGCGTTGGTTCCTCACCGCCAGCGCTCGTCGAAGGAAGTCGGCCGCCGCATCGCCCCGCAGGGTCACCTTGGCGCCGATCGGCGAGTTCTCCCGCACGCCCCAGTCCCGGACGGAACCGTGGGCGAGCGTCTGGACGGGCTTCTGCCGCGCGACCATCTGGAGCACCTTCTGTGCCTTCGCGAGCTTGTCGCCACCCTCCCCGACGCCGATGTTCACGACGATCTTCCCGATACGAATGTCCCGCATCCCCATCATCACACCGCCTGGCCTTCGGGCACCCGAATCTCCGGCGTCTGCGCACCGACCACGAACACATAATCGAAAACCGTGGAGAAACCTTCCTGGAAGTGCACCACATTGGCCCGAGGATTTCGCGTCTTCTCGACGCGCGCGACGTGGACGAGCTCGCCTACGTGCTGCCCGCCGGTCAGGATGGCGATGTTCCCCTCCGAGAGCGGGAGGGCTGCGATCACTTTCTGCACAGGCAGGGCGACCTTCAGCGTCGTCCCCGTCGCGTACTCCGACTTCGGAAGGAGGATCGTCCGACCGTCGTGGAGTTGGACCTGGAACTTCCCTCCCCGTACCGTGCTCTTTCCGCGCACGCGGCACAACTTCCACGCGGCCTCACCGGACTCGATCGGCAGGAGCGTGAGTTTCCCCCGGCGATCGATGATCATGCGGAAGCTCTCCTTGGTCGCGGCGAGCGTGACGACGTCCATCAGGCCGACCGGGAACTTGGGGTCTGTGACGGTCCGCCCGTCCACTTGCACTGAGCGCGAGAACACAAGCCGTTCCGCCTCCCGCGCGTTGCCCGCGACGTGGAGCATGTCCCGGAGAGCCATCGCGAGGGGCATGGCGGCGTCCCCGCGGTGCGGCCCCGGGCGCGGCTTGTAGGCCCATACGTACTCCTTCCGGGAGATCTTCCAACTGCGCGGCGCCGGGAGGCGCTTCAGGTGCTTCTTCACGCCTTCTCCCCCTCCGGCCGCTTCTTCACGCCCTCAAACCGCTTCAGGCGGAGAGGGTCCGTCTCGTCGAGCTTCGTGATCATGACGTTCGACGGGTGGATCGGCTTCGCCACCTGTGTCTTGTCGGCCTTCCCGTACGTGAGTCCCTCGATTGTGATCCGAAGGCTCCGGTAGTCCACGCGGGCGACCTTGCCCTCGCGGCCCCCAAATTCCCCGCGCATGACCTTGACAACATCCCCCTTCCGAACGGGAAGCGCGCGCGGCAGCTTCCGCTTCCGCTCTTCCAGGTAATCCTCCGATAGGTGCGCAGACATGAGCTTACGCCGGCGGTGCCAAGGAGCTTCTGCGAGCGCCTTTCGCTGTTTCCTCGGTTGTTTCGACGTCATGTTCTCACACGATGATGCTGGCAGTGGCGGCGATACGCGGCCACCGTTCCGCGGCTTCGCGGGCTACCGCCCCCTTGATGTCCGACCCCTTCACCTCGCCCTCGGGCGTGACGACGACACACGCGTTGTCGTCGAATGATACCATGATGCCGTCCGCGCGGCGGAATGGACGGCGCTGTCGTACGATGACCGCATTGACGAGGGTCTTGCGCATCTCCGGGGTCCCCTTCTTCACGCTGACCAGGAGGAGGTCGCCAACCCCCGCCGCGGAGTATCTCCGGTGCGTTCCGTGATACTTCGGAACCTCGACGATCTCGACAATCTTCGCGCCACTGTTGTCGATGCAATCGAGGCGTGCGCCCTTCGGCAGCCCTCGTGTCTGGCGCCCCGCCAAGCCCTTCACGCGGCCACCCTCTTGTTGTGGATCGCGACGAAGGAGACGGTCTTGGAAATCGGGCGGCACTCCATGAGCACGACGCGGTCGCCCGCCTTCAGGTCGAGGCACGGAGGGCCGTGGACCATGAACCTCTTCGTGCGCTTCTCGTATCGTTCGAACTTCTGGATGTACCGCAAGTACTGGCGCTCCACGACGACCGTGCGCTGCATCTGCGCGGACACGACCTTCCCTTCGAACGTCTGGCCGTGCACGGGGAGCGTCCCGTGGAAGGGGCAATGCCGGTCCTCGCAGGCCTTCGAGGGCCTGGGCACGTCAATCCCGATATCCCTTGCCACTCCGGTCGCCAGCGTGTTCACCTCACCTTCTTGATGCGGTCCTCGGGGCGGAAGAGGAGGTCGTCGCCCTCGAGGCGCACCTCGTCCGATCCGAACGCGAATTCCGCGCCCTTCTTCGGCACGCGCTTCTCCCCCTTTGCGGTCTCGACGAGGATCGTGTTTCGCGTCTCGTCCACCACGCGACCCCGAAGCCCCACGAGCGAGGGATCGGTGGCCCGTCGGATCACGATCGACAGGCCGATGAGTTCGTGCTTCCGCAGGGCTGCGCTCATCGCCTCGCCACCCGTATTGACTTCGTCCGGTCCTCGTGCATGATCGTCAAGAGCCGTGCGACGTTCTTGCGCAACGCCCCGAGCTGGCCGGGGCTGTGGGGGGCTCCGCCCATCGCGGCCACGCCGCGCTCGTGCATCAGCTCAGTCCGCATTTCCTTGAGCTTGGCCGCCCGCTGCTCGGCGGTCATCTCCCGGATCTCCTTCGTCCGGAGGAGTGCCATCAGGACTCATCCTCCGGCGGCTCTTGCGGCTTGTCCGACTCGACCTCGTCGACGGGCACCACCGCATCCGCTCCAATCTCCCGGAGTTTCTGCGTCGCCTTCTTCAGCTTCCGCACCGCGGTCTTGCCCTTGACGGCGGCCGCGGGAATCCCGGGCTCTTCGATGGCGGGCGCTTCGCTCGGAGCAGCCACCGGTGGCGGTGGCGGCAACTCCGCGGGGACTCCCCCCGCAGGAGCCGGCGGGTTGATGGTAATCTCGTCGGGGAGCCGAGCCACGGGGTCCATCACCTCGACGGTCACGCCGAGAACGCCCGGCTTGAGCTTCGCGACCGCGAACCCTCGCCGCATCCACTGGTTCCGCGGCTCGCCGCAGTACTTGATGTGGCCCGACTTGAACTTGACCCTGCGGTGCCGCGCGCCCGTGAGCTTGCCCGCAATCACGATCAGGCAACCTTTCGCGCCCGACTCCATGATCCGCCGGAGGGTACTATGCCCCGCACGCCGGAAGTGCCAACCCCGCTCGAGGGCGTTCGCGAGCTTCTCCGCCATGATCTGCGCGTTCAGCGACGGGTTCTCGACCTCCTGCACCTCGATCTGCGGGTTGTCGAAGCTGAAGTCCCGTGCGACGGAGTCGGTAAGGGACTTGATCGAACTGCCCTTACGGCCGATGACGAGCCCGGGGCGTTCCGCGATCAGGGTGATCCGAGTGCCCATCGGAGTACGCTGGATGTCCAGGCCGCCAAATCCCGCGCGCTTCGTCTCGCTCATGAGGAACTCGCGGAGCAGGACGCGGCGCAGGTTTTCCGCGACGATCTTGCGCTCGCCGGCCATCACTCCACCTCCTCGAGCACGATTTCGAGGTTCACGGTCTCCTGGTTCCAAGGGCTGGAGCGGCCGTGTGCGCGCTGCATCATTCCCTTCTGGGTCGAGCCTTTGTGCGCGACGACGACCTTGAGGCGCATGGACTCGACGTCCGTGAATCCCTTGTACCCGGCGTTCTCCTCGGCGCTTTCGAGCACCTTCAAGACGTGCTCGGCGACCTTCACCGGGTACCGCCCCGGACCGGTCCCGCGCTTGTGAGCGACCATCATCTTGTGCCGGTGCATCGCGACCGGTTGAACCATCTCGATCACCCGCTCGAGGTACGACTTCGCGTCTTCCAGGCGCTTCCCTCGGATTTCGCGCGCCACCTCCATGGCCATCTTCGGGCTGATTGGCATCTCACGCCCGTAGGCGCGGGCCGTCGTGTCATCGTCGACCCCCTGTGCCGAATACCCGAGCTTCGTCATCGAACCCTCACTTGAGCGGAAGGAACTTCGAGGAACGCGTCGCGCCGACGCCCGGGCCAGAGTGCTTCACGGAGCCCCTCGTCATCGCGAATTCCCCGAGGTAGTGGCCGATCATCTCCGGCTTGATGTCCACCGCCACGAACGCCTTCCCGTTGTGGACGGCGACCTTCTTCCCCACGAACCAGGGCAGGATGGGGAGATCCCTTGCGTGCGTCTTCACCGCCTCGGTCGTCCCTTCCGTCTTGATCTTCTCGAGGAAGGCCGACCGCTCGTCGTCGATCCCGCGAACGTATGTGCGGCGCGCGCGTGACGGCAGGAGGGACAACACCTCGTCCATCGACATCGCCCTCAGTTCGTCGAGCGTGAACCCTCGGTAAGTGAACTCCTTCTTGCGGCGGACCTCCATACCCGCCGCCTTCTTTCGCAGCCGCCGCCGTGCGGCCTTCGCCGTGCCCCCTTCCTTCTGTGGCATGCCTACCTCCTCCGCTTCCGCTTGGGCGAGAGCCGACCGACCTTGCGCCCGGGGGGAGCACCCGCGGACACCGTGCTCGGCCGGCCGACGTGCTGATGGGCACCGCCACCGTGCGGGTGGTCCACGGGGTTCTTGGCGACACCGCGAACGGTGATCGCGGACTTCGCCTTGCTCCGATACGCATTGACCCGTTTGCCCGCTTTGTAGAACGGCTTGTCCTTTCGACCTCCTCCTGCGACCACGCCGACGATCGCGCGGCACAGGGGGTTGATCTCTTTGAAGCCCCCGGACGGAAGCCGCACGATCGTGCGGTCTCCTTGGCTCACGATGACCGCCGTCGTCCCGGCTGCTCGCACGAGGCGTCCGCCGTCGCCGGGCTGGAGTTCGATGTTGCACACGAGGGTTCCCTCGGGCAGCTGTCCGAGCGGGAGGACCGACCCGCGCTCGACGATGTGCCGTCCGAACGCGACGGTCTGGCCGACCCGCAGGCCATCGGGGGCGATCATGAAGAACTCGAGGTCTCCGATCCCGACCCTCGCCAAGGGCGCGGAGCGGCCGGGAGCGTGGCGGATGTCCAGGACCGTGCCCTCGCCGGTCATCCGCGGCATCTTTGCATCGCTGATGTGGCGGTGGCTCGGCGAGCGGTAGGTCGGAGAGGTCCCCCGTCCCCGGCGCTGGGTCGGCAAGTTCTTTCCCATCAGAACACCCCAATCCGCATGCCGATCTCCTCCGCGGAGAAGCCCGGCTTCAGCTTGATGATCGCGTGCTTCCCGTCCTTCCGGATGAACGTGTACACCTTCTCGACCTTCACCTCGAACTGCAACTCGAACGCCTTCCGGATCTGGGTCTTGGAGGCTTGTCTGAGGACGACGAATTCGATCCGGTTCCCGTCCTTCGAATCCTGGGCCGCGGTCCCGCTCAGCATGTTGAGCGTCTTCTCCGTCACATACGGATACAGGAGGACCGCGCCCAGATCCACGTCACCACCCCCGAAGCGCCTCGAGAGCGCTGGCGCTGAAAATCGTGAGTCGCCCGGGATTCCCGCCCGGAGCGAGCACCTCGGCGTTCAGGCCGGACGGCGTCGCGACGTCCACCCCGGGCAGGTTTCCGAAACCCTGCCTCACCCGCGCAGCGTCACGGACCACGAGCAGAGGTCCCTTGGGCACGCGGTACCGCCGCCCGCGCATCTTCCCGCGTCCCGCACGGATGTGGGTCCCGTCCTTCGCCCGATGCAGATCATCGCCCACGCCGAGGGCCTCGAAGAATTCGACCGCCTCCGAGGTGCTTTCGATCTCCTCCAACGCGTCCTGGACGACAATGGGCACGCTAATCGTTCCTGAGAACCGATGCCCGCGGGAGGTGACCATGCCCTTATCGTGGATCGCCGCCAACGCGGCGTTCCGCGCGAGACGGCGCTCCTTCACGTTCACCTTCTTCGCCCAGATCCGCTGCGTCGTCGGCGGGAACGCCGCACGGCCGCCGACGGTGTTGGGGGCCTGGGCCCCGATCATCGTGCCGCGGATCCGCGGTGTGCGCGCCGCCCCGACCCCTTTGCCCGGCCACCGCACGGAGTGGCGCATCCCGGCGCGGAACTTCGCCGCATATGGCTGGCGGCGGTTGGCCTGGAACGCGACGACCGCGCGCCGGATGAGATCGACGCGGACATCTCCCGCGAACACGGGCGGGAGCTCGACGGTCCCGACGGCGGAGCCGGACATGTCGTAGAGGTGGACCTGGAGGGGGGCGAGCGTCTCCGGTTCCGCCCGCGTCCGCGCCTTCTTTGGGGCGTCCTTCGCCGCTACTTTCTTCGCCACCTCACGCCCCCTGCTTGGACTGTTTCGAGATGAAGGGTATCTCCGGCGCCTTCTCCAACTTCAGGTACACCTGCGGCCGGGCGGCATCGCGCAGACGGACGAGACGCTTCGTCGGTCCGGGAACGGACCCGTGGAGAAGGACATACGGATTCCGGACGACGCCATAGTGCAGGAAGCCTCCGTCGGGCGTGACATCCTCCCCGTCGTCCCCGATCTTCAGCACCCGCTTGTTGTACTCCGTCCGCTGATGGTAGCCCATCTGCCCCGCGTTCGGGACCGTGCCCCGCACGTACCCGGGCTGGAAGGAGCCGAGCGTTCCGACGTTTCGACGATGCTTGCTGTTCTTGTGCGAGAGGAGTTTGATGCCGAACCGCTTCGTCGCACCCTGGAACCCCTTGCCCTTCGTGACCGCCGCCACGTCGACGATCGCGCCCTCCTTGGCGAAGTCGGAAACCCGTATCTCCTTCCCGAGGATTGACTTCGCATAGGCGATCCGCTGTTCGAGCGTCCCGCCGCCGATTCGGGTCTCCATGAGCTCCGGAGCTTTCTTCGGCACCCCTGTCACAAGCGAGGGCTGGGTGTACGTGAGCGCGCGCACGTCTTCTACCCTGGTCATGTCGATCTTGCCCCACGGTTCCGCGGGCCTGGCCTTCTTCGCGAGCGGTATCCTTCGCGAGAGCTCTGCATCGACTTTCTCGGCCCATACCTCGCCGCTCGAACGGAGGCCCTCGTAGGTTCGCTCGTAGAGGCGAATTGCTGCGATCTTCATCGGGGGACACTCGATGACCGTCACAGGGACCTGGACCTCCTGGCCCGCGGTCGTGCTCGTTGGACGATAGTCCACAACAAACGCGTGGGTCATCCCGGCCTTGTACCCAGCGAAACCCTGGAGCCTCGGGCCGCCCCCGTCCGTGTCAGGCCACGAGGTGAAGTGAGGGACTTCGCTGGCCGCGCGGCTCCGGTGCCAGTACGCCATGGACCCATGGCGCGGTCTTCCTTCCTTGGGCATCGTCGTACCTCAAAGGCATCCCCTCTGCAGGGGACACCGAAGGGTCCTCCGTTCGCGCACGAGACCGTGACGCCGCCGACAGCCCCAGAAGTGTCGGGGGCCGCGTTGTGGGACGCACGAGTGCGTATCCCGGAGCGTCTGGTCGCGTGGCGGAGCGTGGCCAGACGGGGCTGGCTATTTGTACCTTTCGAACGGCGACCTCGGCGAGCCTGACAAGAACTAGCGAAGTAGCATTGTGGGCCTGCGCCTCGGCTCCGCCGGTAGAATGGTCGGAATCGCCACCCCTTCGAGAAGAGAGGTCTCGTGATCTCGCTCCTCGAGCTCCTCAAGGCTCACCCAGCGCCGGGTGCGCGCGTCCCAGAATCCTTCGCACATCCTCGAGCCTGGGACAGTCGACGGAGGATATAGATTTGGCGGCAACCCCGAGCCGGGGAGACCGCGCCCCGACATCGGATGCCCATCCCTCTGCGCCGTGCAAAGCCTTCATATAGAAGCCCTCCTCTAGTCCCCCGGGGGAACAGAGCATGATGCAGGGCCAACAGATTATCATCCTGAAGGAAGGGACGTCCCGCGACCGAGGCAAGGGAGCACAGTTCAGCAACATCGCGGCTGCGCGCGCGGTGGCGGACGCCGTGCGCTCCGTCCTCGGGCCACGGGGTATGGACAAGATGCTCGTGGACTCGCTGGGCGACGTGACGATCACGAACGATGGCGTGACGATCCTCAAGGAAATCGAAGTGGAGCATCCCGCCGCGCGGATGATCGTCGAGGTCGCAAAGACCCAGGACCAGGAGGCGGGCGATGGGACGACGACCGCCGTCATCCTGGCGGGCGAGCTGCTCAAGCAGGCGGAATCCCTCCTCGAGGCGGACGTGCACCCGACCGTCATCGCACGCGGGTACAAGCTCGCCGCCGATCACGCAATCCAGGTCCTCAAGGAGAACGCGTTCGCGGTGAAGAAAGAGGACAAGGACCTCCTGAAGGCCGTTGCGCGGACCGCAATGGGCGGCCGAATGATCGGCGACGCGAAGGACTTCCTCGCAGACCTCGCCGTGCGCGCAGTCCTGGCGGTGGCCGAAGAGGTCGCAGGCGAACGTCGCGCGGACATCGACAACGTCAAGGTCGAGAAGAAGCACGGAGGCACGATCCAAGGCACGAAGCTCATCGACGGCGTCGTCCTCGACAAGGAGCGCGTCCACCCGCGAATGCCGGAGCGGGTCCAGGATGCGAAAATCGCGCTCATCAACCGGGCACTTGAGGTCAAGAAGACAGAGGTCAGCGAGGAAATCCGCATCCGAGACCCCGCGAAGCTCAGCGAGTTCCTCGCGGAGGAGGAACGAACCCTCAAGGCGTACGTCGACACGATCAAGAAGTCTGGGGCGACCGTCGTGATCTGCCAGAAGGGGATTGACGATCTCGTCCAGCACTACCTCGCGAAGGAAGGCATCTACGCGATTCGCCGGGCGAAGGAAAGCGACATGGAGGCGCTCTCGCGGGCCACGGGAGGGCGCGTCGTGAGCGCGCTCGAGGACCTCTCCGCGAAGGACCTGGGCCATGCGAAGCTCGTCTACGAGGAGAAGGTCGCGGACGATGACATGACGTTCGTCACGGGCTGCAAGAATCCGAAGGCAGTATCGATCCTGATCCGTGGCGGCACGGAACATGTCGTCGAGGAAGTCGAGCGGATCATGCACGATGCGCTGCGCGTCACAAGCGCTGCGGTCGAGGACGGCACGGTGCTCGCGGGTGGCGGCGCCTCCGACCTGGAAGCCTCCATGCGGCTCCGGGACTACGCCGCGAGCCAGGGCGGGCGGGAGCAGCTCGCGATCGAGGCGTTCTCCAAGGCGCTCGAGATCGTCCCGTGGACCCTTGCAGAGAACGCGGGATTCAACATGATCGACACGATCATCGCGCTCAAGTCCGCACACGAGGGCAAAAAGGGGATGCATATGGGGATCGACGTCTTCACCGGGAAGCCTTCCGACATGCGAAAGGCGAACGTGATCGAGCCCCTCCGGGTAAAGACGCAGGCGATCGAGTCCGCGACGGAGGCAGCGACGATGATCCTCCGGATCGACGATGTCATCGCCTCGAGGCGGACGGAAGCCCCGAAGGGCGGCGGCGAGGAAGGTCACGGCGGCATGCCGCCCGGCATGGGCGGCATGGGCGGAATGATGTAGTCACGCCTCCGGCAGGATCGCCCCGAACTTCCCCCGGGACACTTCCATTCCAAAGCGCGACGCCCGCACGAAACAATCGAGGAGGCGAAGCGTCATCCCTTGGCGGTAGCGCCCCTGTTCAACGAGCGCGACGTCGTCGTCCCAAAGGACGAGGCGAGAGCGTCCCGTGTCGTCCGAGATGTCCGCGTTGATGACACGACCGGGTGAACCGTCTTGGCGGCGGAACTCGCGCACGGGGGAGAACCCATCGACCCGGACGCGAAGGGTCACCTCCATGCCTTCGCGTAGCTCCTTCAAGGTCTGGAAGTTGGCGGTCCCCCGCCCAAGCTCGTCGAGGACGAGTCGCGCGGCGGAGTCGTCGTCGAGGAGCGCCCCCCACTCTTCGATCTTCGAGCGGACGCGGGATTCGAACTCTTCCTTAACGAGCATATCCTTCGCCCGATCATACAATGCGGCCCGCATCGCCTCCAAGACAATGCGCGGTCCGATAAAACGTTACTTCAGCCGGATCGTCTCAAGGTTCATCGGAGCCCGCGTTTCCATCCCGTATTTCTTGTACAGGCTCATCGCGAGGTCGGAGCACTTGTGCTCCTCCCCATGGCCGACGATCACGCGCTCCGGCCGGGGCTCCATCGTCCCCACATAGGCCATGAGCTGGAGACGGTCGCTGTGGCCGCTGAACCCGTCGATCGTGATCATCTCCATCTTGATCTGTAGGTTGATCGGGTTCCCCCGGTCGCTGAGGGTGATGCTGCGCCCCTCGCGCTGGATCCTCCGGCCGAGGGAGCCCTCGGACTGGAAGCCCACGAACACGAGCGCGTGGTTCGGGTTGTCCGCCCAGTGCTTGAAGTACTCGAGCACAGGGCCCCCGGACATCATGCCGGACGTGGCGAGGACGATGCACGGTTCCGGGTCGTCGATGATCGTCGCGCGCATGTCGCTCGTCTCCACGCGCTTGAACACCGGCGAGAGGAAGGGATTCTCGCCCGTCTGGAAAATCTGCGTCCGCAGCTGGGAGTTCAGGTACTCCGGATAGGCGGTATGGATCGCCGTGGCCTCCCAGATCATACCGTCGAGATAGATGGGAGCCTCCGGAATCCGTCCGCTTCGGATGAGGTCCTCGATGACGAGCATGACCTCCTGCGACCGGCCGACCGCGAACACGGGGATGAGTGCCTTGCCGCCCCGACGGAGCACGGTCTCAAGGACCTCGCGCAACTCGGTGCTCGCCTCGTGACGGCTCGGCTGCACGTCGTGATACCCACCGTACGTCGCCTCCATGACCAGCGTCTCGAGGCGAGGGAACTTGTTCACCGCCGGATTGAAGAGCCACGTCTTCTCGAACTTGATGTCCCCCGTGATCGCGATGTTGTAGAGCCCGTCGCCGATGTGGAAGTGACACACGGACGAGCCCAGGATGTGGCCGGCGTTCTGCAGGGTGAGCCGCACGTCCGGGGCGATGTCCGTCGTCTCTCCATACTGGAGGGGGATTGTGTTCAGCACGGCCTTCCGGACGTGCGAGGAGTCGAAGGGCGACTTCCGCGCCTCTCCGTACGCGACCTTGATGAAGTCGAGCTGGAGGAGGGCGGACAGGTCGCGCGTCGGCGGCGTGGAGTACACGGGCCCGTCGTATCCGTACTTGAACAGGGCGGGAACGAGGCCGCAGTGATCGAGATGCGCGTGCGTGATGACGACCGCGTCGATTGACTCGAGGGGCATCACCTCCGGCGCGCTCAGATAGGGTGATCCATTCTCCTCCGAGATGAGGACGCCGCAGTCGACGAGGACCTTGGATTCGCGCGTGTTGATCAGCGTCGCGGAACGCCCGACCTGGCGGTAGCCCCCGAGGCTCGTGATGCGGACCCACGACTCGCCGGTCGCGAGCTCCCGCGTGAGCCGCCGGCCGACCTTCTTGAGGAACTGCGTCCGGTCGTCGCGCACGGACCGCAGGTACTGGCGGATCTCCTCAACCGTCTTGGATGGGATCGGCGGCGTGCGGACCACCTTCGGCGCCCAGCCGACGCGCTTCTTGATCTCGTTCAGGACGGACCCGTGCCGCCCGATGACGAGGCCTGGAGACAGCGCCTCGATCGTGACCTCGCCGCTGTCCGCCTCGAAGTACACGCTCGTGATCTGAGCCTCCACAGGGATGATCTCCTTGATCACGGCTTCCGCCTCGTCTTGAGGCGAGAGGAGAGAGGGGTCCGGTCGGATCGTCACGCGTTTGCGGAGGCTCTGCGCGAGCTGGCGGACGAGGTCGTTGTTCTCCGCGAACACGTCCATGTTCTTCGTGTAGATCGCGAGGACCGGGCCTTCGAACTCGATGTTCGTGATCTCGACTCCGCTAGGTACGACCTTGCGGACAATGTCTTTAGCCTCGCTGAGGATGTCCTCTAGACTCATTCCAATCCCTTGTCTGGTGGGCGAACGTTACGTGAATCAGGGGAGCTTCATGGCCGCCTTGCGCTGCTGGATGTCGGCCTCCTCGAGTTCCCGGAAGGCCTGGCGGGTAATGACCGCAACATCGATCCCCTCGCCCGAGGCGGCGTCGCGTCGCATCGCGACGTTGACCGCTCGGATTGCGAGGTCCGTGCCCCCGCGCACGTCGATATCGTCCGTCCAGTGGTCCTCGAGCACGCCGTAGACGTAGGGGCTGCCCGACCCCGTGCTCACGTATTTGTCCTCAAGGCTCCCGCCGGCCATGTCCAGGGAGAATACGTGGCTCCCCCGCGGGTCCACCCCGCCGATCACGAGCTGGACCCAGTATGGGAAGTACCGCCGGCCGGAGAGGATGTTCGCGGTCAGGGTGGCCGCGGCCTCCACGGACATGGGCAGGCTCCGCTTCAGGCGGTACAGCTCCGCCTCAGCGGTGATGTAGCGGGCAAGGATCTGGAGGTCCCCAACGAGCCCGGCTGTCGTCAGGCCGATGTTGTCGTCAATCCGGTACACCTTCTTGGTCCGCTTGTGCGCGATCATGGTTCCGGCGGTCGCGCGGCGGTCCGCCGCCAACACGACGCCGTCCTTGCAGGACAGACCCAAGGTTGTAGTTCCGGTCTCGACTTCATGGAGTTCCATAGCTATACGCCTCCTCGAAAACGCGGGAAAAACCCGACGTCGGGGCATACCGGGCGGTCGTATTTAAGCGTTCGGCTCCGGCTCGCGGGCCGCGCGCTCAGATCTTCTCCACGCCGCCAACCGCCTTCCTCTGCGCGTCGATCCGGTCCTGGTAGGCCTTGAGGCGCTTCTCGTACTCATTTGCGGCGAGCTTGCTCCCGGACTCCGAGACTGTCAAGATGAACCTGTTCGGGCCGGTCCATTCGACCTGAAGATGCCCCTCCGCCTCGAGGCGGCCGACCGCGGCCTCGAGATCCTCGTACCGCATGCCCCGGATCTCGCGAAAGAGGTCCTCCCGGGTCGCCCCGATCAGCCCGCGCTTTGCGGTCAGGCTCAAGACTTTCCAGTCGAGGTCGTCCACGCCCATGCGGCCTGCTGATACATCCTCGGGCGCCGGATAACCCTTAGCCTCGTCCTCTCAGACCGGATAGCGAGTCCTTGATCCGATCCTCGACCTCATGGATGAGCCCGCTACCGTACACCTGCACGAGGATCCCCCGTTTCTTGTAGTGCTGGACGAGCGGGTGCGTCTGATCCTCGTACACCTCGATCCGCCTGCGGACCGTCTCCTCCCGGTCATCGTCCCGCACGATGAGCTTACCCCCGCAGCGGTCGCAGAACCCCGGCTTCTTGGGCGCGTTCATGAGGAGGTGGTAGACGGACTCGCAGTCCGCGCACACGCGCCTCCCCGTGGACCGCTTGATCAGGTCCTCGGGGTCCAGGAAGAGCAAGAGGGCGACATCGAGCTCCGTCATCGTGTCGAGAGCCTCCGCCTGGTTCCGCGTCCGAGGGAATCCGTCCAGGATGAACCCCTTCGTCGCGTCCTTCTGCTTCAGCCGCTTCCGGACCATCTCGATGACGAGGCCGTCCGGGACGAGCTTCCCCGCGCGGATGTACTTCTCCGCCTTCTTCCCGAGTTCCGACTTGTCCCCGACGTGGCGGCGGAGGATGTCACCGGTCGACACGTGCGGAACGCCGAATTCCTCCCCGAGGCGCACGGCCTGCGTGCCCTTGCCCGCCCCCGGGGGGCCGAGCAGAACCAACTTCACGGCGCCGGCATGGGAGAGATGGGTCTTTACTTTTTCCTCAGAACAGGTGGCCCTCGGCGGTCCGGGCGCCGCCGCCAACCCCGCACCGGAGCGTCTCGATCCCCAGCCCGCGGATCTGGGACTCCACCTCATCGACCTTCTCCAGGAGCGTGTTCACGTAGACGGTCGCCCCGGTGTCGATTGAGAAGAAGGCGGGGATGCCCTCCTCTCGCATCCGCTTCACCGCCAGGATGACCTTCACCGTCTCCGGCCGCCAGAGCAGCATCTCGCTGGTCCCCGTCATCGTGATCCCGTGGAGCATCATCGTGTCCCTCTCCGCGAGCATCATGACCTTCCCCAGGTCGCCCCCGCGAATCGCGAGCTCCATCTCCGCGAGCATCTTCGGCATCTCCGCGAGCCGCGCCTGGAAGAACGGCGACGACGGCGCCTCCCGATGCGCGGAGTCCGTGGTCTTGTACGCCGGGACGAGGGCGATGACGATGCCCATGGGGAGGTCCTCGCGGAGCTGGTAGGCGAAGGAGTCCTCGTCCGAGGTGCCGGTCTGCCAGCGCGCGTAGCCGCCGGCAACTGAACGCGCGGCGGAACCCGCGCCCCGTCGGGCGATGCGGGAGACGTCCTTGACGGTCAGGGGAAGGCCCGCGGCGGCGCAGGCCGCCCACGCAAGGGCGGCGAACCCCGAGGCGCTCGCCCCGAGGCCGACATTCGAGGGGAAGTCGTTCACGGAGGCCATGCGGAAGTCGGCGCGCAGCTTCGCCCGGATGCGGACGACGTCGACCACCGCCAAGACGCGCTCGAGCTCTCGCCCATTGATCGGGCGACCGTTGATCGTGGCGGTGTCCTCGGGGAAGTCGCCGAACTCGATCGTCGTCTTCGTCGTGAGCGGGGCCGTGCACACGGAGATGGAGTCGTGGAACGGGAGGCGCAGCCGGTCGTCGACGAGGCCGTGGTACTTGATGAGGCCCTGAATCGGATGGGCGGTCGCCGTCGCCTTCGCGGTCACCACCTCCGGATGACGTCGGGCAGCTCGGACCAGGCATGGATCACCGCATCCGCCTTCTCTGCCGACGCCTCCGCCCGGCGGCCCGGGTCGTACCAGACCGCGCGCATACCAGCACCCTTCGCACCCGCGACGTCCGCGTCGAGGTCGTCGCCCATGTGGACGACCTCCTGGGGCCCGAGGTTCAATGCCTGGAGCGTCCGTTCGAAGATCGAACGCGACGGCTTCCGCGTGCGCGCCTCGTCCGAGAACGTCCGATGATCGAAGAACTCCGACAGGCCGAGCCGGTCTTGCACCTGGCGAAGGAAGTAGCCCCACGTGCGCCCTGTGTTCGAGATGATGGCGAGCTTGAGCCCCTGTTCCTTCAGCGCGCGCAGCGTCTCAGCGACGCCCTCGTGCAACCGGGGCGGGTGTTGGATCAGCGGCGCGCCGATGGGGGCCCGCATGTCGTCGAGCAGCGACGGGTCGGCCGCGCCGTCGTATCCGGCGGTCTCCAGCAGGTCGGACACCTGCCGCTCCGCCGACCAGTCCACGTTCTTCTTCCATGAGCGCTTCAGGTGATCGGTCCACAGGTCGTACGCGAGGTCGATCCGCTCGTACGTGCAGGTCACCCCGTGCTCGAGCAGGACGCGTTGGATCGCCTCGCAGCGCATGCGCTTCGCGACCTGCTCCCAGTCCTCCCCGTGTGGCTCGACCATCGTGTGCCACCAGTCCACGGTCACTCCACGTATCATCGGATCCCTCAGATGTCGAAGATGACCTGGACGACCCCGCCCTCCTCATCGACGATCATACCGTGGTACGTGACCGCCTTGATGTTCAGATGGAGCGGGTGGCGTCCCCTCTCGATCTTCTCCCCCCGGGCGCGCGCGTCGACCGAGAGGTCCGCCATCCGCACCTCGAACTCGGAGAGGAGGAGCTTCTGCGTCTCGTGGACGAAGAGGAGTTCCGAGAGGAAGTCGAACAGGAGGGCCTCCGTGTCCTTGGACCGGACGCGCACCTCGTACTCCCCGACGGGTTTCACCGCATCGAGGTCCGTGATGAGGCTGAACATGCCCGCGGCGGCGTTCGAGAACAGCTCGGAGAGGGTCGAGCCGTACGCGCGGATCCCGCAGTCCGCGGTGTGCTCCAGCTCCTCGAACCGCTTCACGGGGCGCGGAGCGGGCGGCGGTAGATGAACGTTCGGTCACGTGCCGCGATCCACGCCTGGCCAGATGACCTTGTGGACCTGGATCTGGAGTCGCACGGGAAGGGAGTCCTCCAAGATCCATGCCGCCAGAGTGGCGGCATCGAGACCCTGGCTGGCCCTGTGCGCGGGGACCACGGGAGAGAACAGCACCGTCCCGGCCGGAATCGCATGACTTCGGGCGACCTCGCGCGCGAATTCGTAATCGGCGCGGTCGGCAATGACGAATTTCACCTCGTCCTCGGGACGCAGGAGCTTGAGGTTCTCGAAGGCGAGCTTCGCCTTCATGCCGGAGCCGGGGCACTTGACGTCCATGATGAACCGGACGTGCCCGCCCTCGCGCCTCCTCGGCAGCGCGTCGCTGAGCGGCTCGATCGGGACCTCCCCGTCCGTCTCGACGGAATGTACGAGTTTTGGCGGTAGTCGTTCGATTGCCTGCGCCATCGACCGCCACTGGAGGAGGGGCTCACCGCCCGTCCAGCAGACGTGATCGATTCCCGCCCCCGCCAACTCGCCAACGCGGCGGACGGTGTCCGCGACCGACGTCTCCTCGTACCGCCCGCCCTCGACGGCGTGCATCGAGTCGCACCACACGCACCGGAGATTGCACGAGTACAGGCGCACGAAGACCGTCGGGTACCCGACGAGGGAGCTCTCACCTTGGATCGTCTTGTAGATCTCCGAGACGAGGAGTCGACCCTCGGGTGGCACAGGCTCCGCCATCGACGCAGCCAGTGCGACCCGCGCCTTAGGCCTTTGGAGACGCGTAGACAAGCGGGTCCTTCCGCGCCGCCGCGCGGAACCCCTTCAACCGGAGCTTGCACGAGTCGCATGTCCCGCACGCCTTCGCACCGCCAAGGTAGCACGACCAGGTGAGCTCGAACGGCACTCCGAGGCGCGCGCCCGTGCGTACGATGTCCGCCTTCGTCATCCGGATCAGGGGCGTGTGGATGTGAATCGGGCGGCCTTCGACGCCGCGCTTCGTGCCGAGCCGGGCGACCTCGCGAAACGCGTCATAGAACTCCGGGCGGCAGTCCGGGTAGCCCGAGCTGTCGAGGGCGTTGGCGGCGATGTAGATCTCGTCTGCGTCAATCGTCTCCGCGTACGCCAGCGCGAGGCCAAGAAGGATCGTGTTCCGAGCCGGGACGTACGTCGATGGGATGCCTCGCCCAATCTCCTTCATCGAACGTCTCTCAGGGACCGCCGTCTTCCGGTCGGTGAGGGCGGAACCGCCGATCTGCGTCAGGTCGATGTCGAGGATCTTGTGAATCTTGACGCCGAAGCGTTTCGCAATCCGCTTGGCGGCTTCGACCTCCTTGCGATGCCGCTGCCCGTAGTCGACCGTGAGCGCGCAGACCTCGCGGCCCTTCGAGAGGGCGACGGCAAGGCACGTGCTCGAGTCGAGGCCGCCGGAGAGGAGGACCACCGCGCGCGTCACGTTCCCGGGCTCCAACGCGGGGACGGCTTAAAGGGTGAGCGTCACGCCCGGATCTCGTCGAACACGTAGTCCTCCCACGTCCGCTCGCCGAGCACGATCTCGAGTTCCTGCGGCGTGAGGATCGGCTGCTTGTACCGGAGGTAGTCCTCGATCGCGATCCGCGGGCACGCGGTGGACACCCATGCGTCGACCTTGTATCCCTCAAGGAGTTCCGGTCCCACGAGGTCCATGTGGAAGATGTGCGCCTGGCGGCCCTTCGCCTCGAGTTTCTCCTTCAACTCCGCCGCCAGCCCGCTCCGGTCCTGCCCGACCTTGCTCGAGACGAGGATCCCGAACGTCGTCGCGTCCTGGGCGCGCACGATCGCGCCCCACCGCTGACGGAGGATCCGGTCCTTCACCTCCTCGAGGGTCCTCGCCTCCCCGGTGCTCGGGTCGGCGATGACGACCGGCTTGTCGAGGATGATCGCGACGCCGAGCGGGTGGAAGTCCCCGGTCCCGACGTAGAGATACGAGTCGACGCGGTCCGACAGGTTTGTGGCGGTGAAGTAGTCGCAGCCGAGGAGCTGCGCGGCGTACGCGACGCGACGGTCGGGTTCGCTCACGGCGGGTTCGAGTCCCTTCCCTTGCAGGTACGTCACGATGTGCGGGATCCATTGGCGGTGCTGGGTCGTCGTGAGGAGCCCCACACGCTTGGTGACCAGAGGGAGCGCGGCGTCGAGGAACGCCCACGATTCCGGCAGGGGCGTCGGCATGTCGTAGAAGAACACGTTCGAGTAGCGCAGATGAGGCATCGGCGCGTGGGCGAGGTGCACAATGAGGTCGACGGGCATGTTCGAGACGTCGCACGCCCCGAAGCTCGGGTCTGCGGAGATGAGGCATGTCACGCCGGCTCGCTTTTCCAGGTCCGCCGCCAATTCGACCGCCCTCGGCCGAAGGCCCACGGGGAATTGCAGGCCGACCGTCTTCGCCTCGCGCCGACGGATGATCTCGACGAGGCGCTCCATCTCCGACATCCTCAGCTATTACCCGCTTGCCGCATATGACGCTTTCGAGGGGAAGGCTTACTAGGCGCCCCTACTCTTCGGGGCGGAGAAGAGGATGGCCGACGGGGGGACGCCAATCGTCCTGTCGCTTGTGATAGTACTCTCCCAGGTCCTCATATTCGCGATCTACGCGTCCCGCTACAAGCGAGTGCCCCCAACCATGGCGCTCGTGGTGTATGGAAGGAAGAGTCGGCCCAGTAAGGACGACGATGGATTTCGCGTCTTCGTTGGCGGCGGCAGGTTCATCACCCCCATCATAGAGACGTTCGCCTTCCTCCCTCTCGAACCGTTCGTGGTCGAGGTCGACATCGACGACGATGGCCAGGCTGCGTGGAAGGTCCTCACGACCGCCAAACTCTCTCGTGAACCTCAGGCGCTTCGGCGTGCAGCAAGAAACCTGCTCAACAAATCGCTCGAAGAGATCCGCGTTATCGCTGCCACGGTTCTTGAGGCACGCGCGCGTCGCATCCTAGGTCGGGATCCTTTGCTCCCCGGGCACATCTTGGCAGAGCAACTTGAGGTGGCCGTCAGACCTGATTATGATGCCTTGGGATGTGAAATCGTGGGGACCGTCGTCGTCCGTCCGCGTTGAGCGGCTTACTTCGCCTTCCGCTTCTCGATCACGAGCCGCCAAGGCGTGGGGAGTTTCGAACCGCTCTTCCGCATTGCTTCCTTCGCGTGCTCCACGTTCGCCTGCGTCGTCCAGATCGTGAGGACCTTCGTCCCGGGCTCGACCCGCGCCGCCCTCCCCACCGGAGAGCCATATGCGGCGCGCATCCCGCTCGAGATGCGGTCGGCGCCCGCGCCCACGGCGATCTTGTGCTCCCGTAGCACCTGATGGGGATACAGCCGGACTTTGAACATGTACGCGTTGCCGGCCATCTTCCCGATGTGTCGATTCCCGCTGATCCTAGCAGCCTCGAGCGCCTGGTCCCGAATCAGACAGGGCTCGGTCGCTACGAGGTGAACTGCCACGGGGAACTTCGTGCGCAGGTCGCCGATATCGAACTGGGATATCCGGATGCCTGGGATGCCCCCCATGTACTCCTTGCGAGTGTACGACCCTCGCATCTGCTGGCGGAACATGCGAGCGGGCTTGCGCGTCATCGAATCAGAACTCCTTCGAGAGACGGCGACTTATATAACGGTTCCTTCGCGCCCCCGGCCCACGTAAGGAATATCCTTATCAAGCCGACCTCCCGTCTTCCCTCCGAGGACTATCATGGCCGCAAAGACGAAGTGGAATCTTGAGATGGAATACGTTCAGAGTTGCAACTGCGATTATGGCTGCCCGTGCACTTTCAATGGGCGGCCGAGCCATGGCAGTTGCGAGGCGTTCAACGGCTACCGCGTGACGAAGGGCTCGTTCGGGAACACGAAGCTCGCCGGCGTGAAGTTCGCCCAGGGTATGTGGTGGCCCAAGGCGATCCACGAGGGGGACGGGGCCGGGCGGCTCTACATCGACCCGAGCGCGACGGGGGCGCAGCGGAAGGCTCTTGAGGCGATCTGGTCGGGGCAGCACGGAGGCGCCGTGTGGGAGATCTTTCCTAGGACGTGGTCCAGGGTCCACCCGCCAAAGAGCGCGAAGATCACATGGAAGTTCTCAGGGCACGACAGCGCGTTCGCCGTCGAGGGGATCGGAGAAGTTCGAAGCTCGCACATCAAGAACCCCGTGACCGGCGAGCCGTTCGAGGGGCAGATCGTCCTGCCGGGCGGGATCAACTGGAAGAAGGCGGACGTCACCGCCGTCGACTGGTCGCTGAAGGACCGGGAAGCCGGGTGGGACATGCGCCATCAGAACGCTGGCGGGTTCGTCACAATCCTGAAGTTCAACGAGAAGGGCGTCGTGGGCTAGGCTCCCGTGCGTCACTCGCGTCGGTCGCTCGGGCAGCTGATCGCGTCCGGGATCGCGACCGCAACCAGAACATTCAGCGTCGCAATCATCCGGGCAGCGCAGCGCGGAGAGCGACGATCCCTCCGAGGACGAAGAGGGCGACCCCGATGAGCCGCTTGACCGGGAACCGTTCAGAACCCACCTTCTCAGCAAAGATGAAGATGGACACGATGCCCATCCACGCGAGGCTCATTGCGCCGACGACGAAGAGGACGAGCATGAACAGCCAGCAGCATCCGATGCAGTACATTGCGTGGCGCGCGCCCATCCGGAGAGCCCCCGTGCGGCCGGACCGCCAATGGTGCATGACGAAGCCCATCGGGGACTCACAATGGCTAAGGCAGACCTCCTTCGGACGCGTGAACTGATACGCCCCCGCCGCCACGAAGATCACCGCGGGCGCGTAGGCGAGGGCGCCCGTGAAGGGGCCGATCAGCCCGAGGGCCATGAGGCCGAAGAGCGCGATCACGGAGAATGCGCCCCAGACGAGGAAGTACGGGACCACGAATAGCGCCGTCGCGACACCGTCCGCGGGCCTCACTGGTCTACCGCCCTCGAGACGTGTCAGGCCGCGGTACGCGAGGATCATGGGAAGGGCGGACGGGAGCATCATCGCGACCATCATCACGGTCAGTAGGAAGAGGGAGACTGTCAACGAGATCGGATCAGCGGCGGTCATCCCGGGCATCATGAGCCCCATCATCAGTTCGGACGAGGACCAGGTCACGTACCAGGCCACGGCAACCGCGACCGCGACCAGGACGGCGACCGGCGCGGTTAGTTGGCGGAGCAGGTCCGGAGCTCGGACCGTTTCGTTCGTCACGGGTCTCGGCCGAAGGATGGGGACGATATGAAGATGCGCTCAGGCCGACCCGAAAGGCTTTACGTGCTTGGGCCGGTGACGACCATCCGCAGATGCACCTCGTGAAGCTCGGGGGCAGCGTCATCACGGACAAGTCGAAGGTCACGACCCTCCGGCCGGGTCACCTCCGTCGCCTCGCCGCAGAACTTGCGAAGTCCGGGCGGGAGACGATCGTCGTCCACGGCGCCGGGTCGTTCGGTCACATCAAGGCGGCGAAACATCGTCTGCAGGACGGGTATCTTGAGGGCGAGCAGCTTTCGGCAGTGTCCGAGGTCCAGCGCGACGTGCGACACCTCAACCTGGCGGTGGTGGACGCGTTGCGGGGGGCGGGCCTCAAACCGATTTCCCTTCCTCCGAGCGCGATCGCGCGACTGGACGACGGGGCCCTTCGGCAGCTTGACCTCGACGTCTTCCGCCGTTACATGGACCTCGGGTTCACGCCGGTCACCTTCGGCGACGTCGTCCTCGACTCTCGCCGTTGGTTCGCGATCTGCTCTGGAGACCTGCTGATGCTCGCGCTCGCACAGGCGTTCCGGCCGGAGTCCGCGATCTTCGTCGCGGACGTGGATGGCGTCTACACGGCGGACCCGAAGCACAACCGGTCCGCGAAGCTCCTGCGGGAGATCGGCCCATCGAACCTGTCGCAGGTCGACACCTCGGCGCAGAACTCCGACGTGACCGGCGGTCTCGCGGGGAAGCTCCAACGGATGGTGGAACTCTCGAAATCGGTGCCTCGCTGCGTCCTCGTGAATGGCCTTAAGAAGGGACGTCTCCTTGCGGCGCTGCGCGATGAGCGGGTCGTGGGGACCCACGTGAAACCATGAGTGCGCCGGAGCCCAGCAGGACGGAACAGCGGAAGGCGGAGCACGTCAACGTCATCCTGAACGAGAACGTCTCCGCGGAGTACGACTTCTGGAACGACGTCCACCTCGTCCACGACGCGCTCCCCGAAATCGACTTCGACGAGATCGACACCTCCACGACCCTGTTTGGTCGCAAGTTGGCCGCGCCGCTCGTCATCTCCTCGATGACCGGCGGGTTTGGCGGCGGACGGGAGATCAACGCGAACCTCGCGAAGGCGGCCGCGGAGGTCGGCGTCGCGATGGGCGTGGGCTCTCAGCGCGCAGCGCTCGAAAAGCCGGCGCTCGCGGATACGTATGCGGTGGTGAAGGACCACGACGTCCCGCTCCGGTTCGCGAACCTCGGCGGTCCGCAGCTGGTCCCCCAAGGGAACAAGCGCCCGTACACCGCGGAGGACGCAAAGCGCGCGATGGAGATGGTCGACGGGCACGTCCTGATCTGTCACTTGAACTTCCTCCAGGAGATCGTCCAACCGGAGGGCGACCACAACGCCCGCGGCGTCCTCGACGCGATCCGCAAGCTAGCCTCGCGTTTTCCCGTCGTTGCGAAGGAGACGGGGGCGGGGATCTCCCGGGACGTCGCGGTTCGGCTCAAGAAGGCGGGGGTGGCAGGCATCGACGTCGGGGGCCTCGGGGGGACGAGTTTCTCCGCCGTCGAGTACTACCGCGCGAAGAAGGACGCCGCGGTGCTGAAGGAGAGGCTCGGCGCGACGTTTTGGAACTGGGGGATCCCGACCCCTGCGTCCGTCCAGCTCGCGAACGTCGGCTTGCCGTTGATCGCGACAGGGGGCGTGCGCAATGGGCTCCACGTCGCGAAGGCGATTGTCCTCGGGGCCTCCGCGGCGGGGATGGCGAAGCCGATGCTCGAGGCGGCCAAGGAGGGCGCGGACGCGGTCGTGCGGGAGCTGCGCGCAAGTATCGAGGAGCTGAAGGCGGCGATGTTCCTCACGGGTTCCCGGAACGCGCAGGAGCTCCGGGACCGGACCGCGATCGTCGCGCGGCCGACGGCGGACTGGTTGGAGGGCGCGAAGTGAGGGACCCGGGCCTCGATGCCTCCCTTGCGCCGTACCGTGCGCGGTCGAACCGCGAGATTCTGGGGATCGTAGGGGAGTACGAGGTCTCCCGGGGCCCCGCGGACCAGCCGTCGCTGCAGACCCTGGGCCTCAGTCGCAAGCTCTTCGGGGCGGGGAAGCGATACCGGTACGCGATCGCGTGCCTCGGGTATCAGGCTCTCACGGACCGAGAGGATTTCGAGACGCCCGCCAGGCCCGCGGCGTGGCTTGAATTCTACCACCTGTACACGCTGTTCCTCGATGACATCATGGACGAGGACGCCCGGCGGCGGTCGTTCCCCTCCGCGTGGGCCTCCAACCTGAAGCTGTACCGCGGGGCGGACGCGAAGCGAGCCACGGTTGCGTTCCGCACGGTGCGCCACCGGTACGGCGTGAGCATGGCGATCCTCGATGCCCTTCGGATACGCTCCCTTGCGGAGCGCGCCATCGAAGAGGCCACAGACGTCCCCCTCTCCCACCGCGAGAGTCTCCTCGGGGTCCTGACCGAGACGGACCTCAAGCTCAGCGACGGGCAGGGGCTCGACATCGACTTCGAGTCCCGGCCATCGATCACCGAAGCGGAGTACGAGCGCATGAGCCACCTGAAGACCGGCGTCCTCTACGCCGCCGCTGCGACGACGGCCGCGATCCTAGCGGGGGCGCCCCGACAGCGTGCGGATGCGCTCGAGGAGTATGCGCTGCGGTTCTCGGTCGCGTTCCAAGACCGGGACGACCTCCTCGGCGCGGGCATCGTGCCCTCGCAGGTCGGCGGCTCGACGGAAGGCGACATCCGCCGAGGGAAACGCACGCGACTGTTCGCCCTTACCCTTGCGCAGCTTCCCCCCGCCAAGAGGAAGGCGTTCCTCATGTCGTATGGCAAGGGCACTCACACCGCCGCCAAAGACGTGCGGCTCGTCCGGGACTTGATCCGAGAATACTCCCTCGGTGCCACGATGGACCGGATCAGCGAGAACGTGTATCGGGCGATCGCCGCGCTCGGGCGCGCGAACCTCGCGAAGCCGCCCGCGAGCGTCCTCGAGTCACTCGCCCTCGCCCAACTCACGCGCCAGAAGTGACTAGACGTCCTCGACGCCGCGCTCCGTGAGTCGGAACTTCACGCTCTCCCCCTCCGCGAGGTGCCGGTGCTTCACGCGGACCGCGCGTCGCAGGGACGGACCGATCTTCTCGAGACGCACGAGCGTCTTGCAGTTGTGTGTGAACATGTGCCCCCCGAGCGGCTCGATCGTCTCGCGGTCGATGTCCGTGTACACCTGGGAGGTCAACAGGACCGGAATCTCCGTCTTGCGGGCGACCCGCAGGAGGCGCGCGACCTGTCGGGTGAGCGACCGGCGCTCCTCGGGGTCCTCCTGCCTGAGCGTGAGACGGTAGTGCATCGTCATGCTGTCCACGCTGATGAGGCCGACGTCCTCGGACGCCTCGACCAATCTCACCGCCCCCTCGATCAGCTTCTCTTGCTCCTCATTCGTGTACGGCTCGGAGATCAGGATCCGCCGGAGGACCTCGTCGAAGTCGTCCCCGCACATCTGGCGCAGGCGCTCGAGGGACACCCCCTCCGTGTCGACGAAGACGACGCGCTTCCCCAGGCGCGCCACGTTCCGGGCGACCTGAAGACAGACGTTCGTCTTCCCGGAGCCCGCGACACCGTACAACAGGGTCAAGGAACCGGTCTCGACGCCGCCCCCGAGGAGCTGGTCGAGGGCGACGCAGCCGATGGGGACGATGTCCACGGCCTCGCAACCACCGGGCGCGGATGAACATTCCCCCGGGGCGGTTCTGTCTCAAGTCGGGTGATGAACACTTTCGCGGTGGCGTCCATCAGGGGCGCGTCGTCGTCGCCACGGTCCGCGAATTCCCGCAGTTCTTCTTGGCGGTGGTCGCGGGCATCGCCCGCTCGCGAGCCGACGCCGTCGGGGCACTGTGGCTAGGCGCCGGTCGGCGGCGTGAGGCCCGCCCTTCGAACGATCCCCCAGAACTCCGGATCGCTCACGCCCCGCCGACGCTCTTCGCGATCCCTGTACATCTCTATGAACGCGATCTGTTCCCCTTTCAGGCGGGACTCCGCGACCTGCTTGATGCCCTCCACGACTTCGTGGAGCTGCTCCTTCGTCGGCTCGATCCCGTTCTTCCGGAGCCGGTCGAGGACCGCCGTGCTCCCCGTGTGCTTCCCGAAGATGAACCGCCGCTCGCGCCCGATGATCTCAGGCTGCATCGGCTCGTAGGTACCAGTGTGCTTGATCACGCCGTCCGCGTGGATGCCCGACTCGTGGGAGAACGCGTTGTAGCCGACGACCGCCTTGTTCACGGGGATCGGGATGCCGCTCAGCGTCTCGACGAGGCGCGAGACCTCGTACATGCGCGAGACGTCAATGCCCGTGTCGTACGCGTAGACGGACTCGAGGGCCATGACGAGCTCCTCGAAAGGCGCGTTGCCCGCCCGCTCCCCGATCCCGTTCACGCACGTGTGGGGCACCTCGACGCCCATCTCGAGCGCCGCCAGGTTGTTCGCCGTCGCGAGGCCGAAGTCGTCGTGCAGGTGCACGGACAGCTGCGCGGGCTTGAACCGCCGCTTGACCTCCTCGAGGTACCACCGGATGCCCGCGGGCGTCATGATGCCGATCGTGTCGGAGAGCACGACGCGCTCCGCCCCCGCGTCGATGCACGCGTTGTACAGTGTTGTCACGTAGTCGAGGTCCGCACGGAACGTGTCCTCCGTGACGAACGTGACCTTGACGCCGTGCGCCTTCGCGAACTCGACCTCGCGGACGGCCGCCTCGAGGACCTGCTCGCGCGTCATCTTGAGCTTGTACTTCAGGTGCAGATCCGAGCATGCGATGAAGATGGAGACCTCGTCCACGCCACACTCGATGCACGCCTCCACATCCTTCCGCACGGCACGCGCGGCGGCGAGGATCGAGGCCTCGAGCCCCGCGTTCGCCAGGAGCTTCACGCCGCGGTGCTCCTCCGCGCTCACGACGGGGATGCCCACGTCCATGATGGGGACGCCCATCTCCGAGAGCGTCGTCGCGATCTGGAGCTTCTCCTCGGGGGAGAAGAACACGCCGGGCGTCTGCTCGCCGTCCCGCATCGTCTCGTCCCAGAAGAGGACCTTCTTGGGCAGGCGGCGCGCGAAGCCCTGCTCGACGATGTAGTTGTGAACCAGCCTCTCCTCGATGAGTCCTGCCCCCCCGATTCCACCGGGGGAGCGCGGCGTGCACTTAAAACCGTGTCGCAGCAGGGGCTTCGCCGGTCGGCCGTGAGGGTTATGCCCCCCCGCGGGATGGGAGTCGGGATGGCGGAGAAGCCCCGGGTGTCGAGCCTCTCGTTCGAGGTCTCGTTCCCCGTGCGCGGAAAGGTGCTCCAGGCGGTGATGTGCGACTGCGAAGAGGAGGGCGACATCCGCCTCCGCGTGACGCGCGATCCCTCCGAGAGTTGGGACTACGATGCGAAGAAGAAGGACACGTTCTTCGACGTCCACGGATTCGACGCGAAGGGGTTCTACCTGAAGGTCCGGCCCGGGGACTGGGTCGAGTGCGACGTCGTGTGCTTCGGCTACCTCCGCAAGGTGTGGGCGAACCGAGTCGAGATGCAAGGGAACATCCTCATGGACGGAACGCGTCTGATTGGCCGCGCGCGACAGACCGACGAGACGCACGTCGAGGTCGACTTTGGCGTCTTCCAGGCGAACCTCGCGTTCGAGAACCCGGAGCAGATGAAGAAGGTGTTGAAGGGCGAGCGTGTGAAGACCGGTACCTACGTGGAGACGGACGCGGACGTCGACATCGAAGTGAAACGGTTCGGGCCGAAGGACGAAATCGTCGGTGGCCTTCGCCGTCGATTCCCGTCGGGACGCGGGAAGCGCTAGTCCCTCCACCGCGGTGGCCGCTTCTCCAGGTACGCCTTGAGTCCTTCCGCGATCTCCGGCGACTCGAGGACCTGGGCGAGATACCGGGCCTCTGCGACGATCGTGTTCGGGTAGTGTTTCTCGAGGCCCTCCGTGAGCGCCTTCTTCGCAGCCTGCACCGCAACCGGAGAGTTGGCGGCGATGTCACGTGCGATCGCAAGGGAACGGGGCACCACCTCCCCGGCCGCCACGACCTCGTTCAGGAGACCCCAGCCAAGCGCCTCCTTTGCAGCGACGCGCCTCGCCGTGAGCATCATCTCCTTCGCCCGCGCGAGGCCCACGAGACGCGCAAGGCGAACGGAATTCGCATAGGCGAGGGTGAGGCCGAGCGACGTCTCCGGATGGCCGAACACCGCCGAATCGCTCGCGACGCGCAGATCGCACGACATCGCGAGGCCCATGCCCGCACCGAGGCAGGGGCCATTCACCGCCGCGATCGTCGGCTTTGTAGCGTGCTCGAGATCCCAGAGGAGGCGTTGTCCCGTGCGGACCGCACCCATCATTGCCGTCCGATCGAGCCTCGAGAACTCCTCGATGTCCCCGCCTGCACAGAAGGTTCTGCCGCCTGCACCGGTGAGGACGATCGCCCGGAGGTCGGGATCGCCGTTGAGGTCGAGCAACACCTTCCCGAGTCTCCCGGCCTGCGCGAGGGACAGCGCGTTCACCGGTGCGCGGTTCATCGTGATCACCGCCACGCGCCCTTCGCGGGTCACGTCCATCGAGCCGGACTCCGCCACGCGCGCGGATGGCCCCGCGCGGATTTAACCATGACCTCGGACCCCATCCGACCCCTTATGTAGCCCTCCCCCCATCGGCACAACGGGGGCCGGACGATGGACAGGCCGTGGCACCAGCACTGGCCGTCGGGCGTACCGAAGTCCATCGAATACCCGCGGATTCCGCTCCACAGACTCCTGCGCGACGCGGCGAAGGCGTTCGGGGACGTCACCGCCACGAAGTTCTACGGCGCGTCGATGACGTACAGGGACCTCGACGAGGCCGCGGACCGGTTCGCCTCCGGGCTCCGGAAGATCGGGGCGAAGAAGGGCGACCGCATCGGCCTCCTCCTCCCGAACACGCCGGGTTACATCATCGCGTTCTTCGGCATCCTGCGTGCGGGCGGCGTCGTGGTGCAGACCAACCCGCTGTACACACCCCGCGAGCTCGGCGAGCTGTATTCGGACGCGGGGGCGACGATCGTCGTCTCCCTCGACATCTTCCTCCCGAACCTGCTGAAGGCAAAGCCCCAGACGCCGATCGAGCACGTAGTCGTGGCCGACGCCGCGGACTGGCTGCCCTGGCTGCTGTCGAAGCTGTACCCGATCAAGAAGAAGAAGGACCTCAAGAAAGAGGGCCACTGGCCGCTGAACATCCCGCGGGAACCCTGGATCCACCGGTTCGAGGAGCTTCTCGAATCGCCGCCAAACCTCGGCGGAGAGCCCGAGGTCAATCCCGCGAGCGACGTGGCGGTGCTCCAGTACACCGGCGGGACGACCGGCACGCCGAAGGGCGCAATGCTCACGCATCAGAACCTCGTCGCGAACGTCCTGCAGGGGTGCGCGTGGCTTGCGGATGCGAAGCCGGGTCGGGAACGCATGATGGCGGCGCTCCCCATGTTCCACGTGTTCGGACTCACGGTCGCGATGCTCGTCTCCGTGAGGCTCGGGGCGATGATGATCCTCCACCCGAACCCGCGCGAGATCAAGAACGTCCTGAAGCTCGTGAACAAGCACAGGCCGACGCTCTTCCCGGGGGTGCCGACGATGTACGTGGCGATGCTCAACCATCCGAGGCTGGCGAAGACGGACATGCGGAGCATCCGGCTGTGCCTGTCCGGGGCGGCCCCGCTCCCGCTCGAGGTCCGCCGCAACTTCGAGCGCGTAACGGGGGGCAAGCTCGTCGAGGGGTACGGACTCAGCGAGGCGTCGCCGATCACGCACGCGAATCCGCTCACGGCCGATGGTCTGGTCAAAGAGGGCATCGGCATCCCGCTGCCGGACACGGAGGTGAAGCTCGTCGATGTGGAGACGGGGACGCGCGAGATGCGTGCCGGCGAGTCCGGGGAGCTCGTGGTCCGGGGCCCTCAGGTCATGAAGGGGTATTGGAACAAACCCGAGGAGACCGCGAACGTCCTCCGTGGCGGCTGGCTGTACACGGGCGATGTCGCGAGGATGGACGGGGACGGATACTTCACGATCGTCGATCGGAAGAAGGACATGATCATCGCCTCCGGGTACAACGTGTATCCGCGCGAGGTCGAGGAGGTCCTGTTCGAGCATCCGGCAGTCGCGGAGGCGGCGGTGGTCGGACTCCCGGACGCGTACCGCGGGGAGACGGTCCGGGCCTTCGTCGTGCTGAAGCCCGGGGCCACCGCCAAAGCGGAGGAGATCGTCGCATTCTGCAAGGAGCGCCTTGCACCGTTCAAGGTCCCGAAGCAGGTCGAGTTCCGGTCCGAGCTGCCGAAGTCCCTCGTCGGCAAGGTGCTGCGACGCACGCTCCGCGAGGAGGACCTGGCGAAGGTGAAAGGGACATGAGGATCAGGCTGCCGGAGGGGGCATCGGGGCCGCAGGCTTCGCCGGTTCGGGAATCTCGCCCCGCTTGATGCGCGTCCACGCCAAATAGTTCGCCGCCGCGAACATCATCGAGGGGACGACGTGCAAGACCGCCCAAACATCAATCCTCGACGACGCCGCGAGGATGGGAGCCGGATCGTACTGTCCGCCTTGGAAGGACTGGGACACAGCCTCGCTGATCAAGGGGCCGACCAGGAAGATGATCGCGAACTGGATGACGACCGACGCGGCGTAGCCTGCCCACAGGAGGATCTTGCCCGGGGTCTTCTGCAGGGCATACGTGAACAGGACCGAGGCGACCCCCGTCACGGCGGCGACGAGGAAGGTGCCCCACAGTAACGCGTTGAACGCTGCGAGCACGGCTCCAGGCGTCGGGGTGCCTCCGCCAGGCACGGACACGATGGCGAAGGCGAAACCTACAGCTAGGATTATGATGACAACGATGCCCACGGCGAACAATACGATCGAGACTACAATGTTCCGCGCGTGAGCCTTCCCGAACGCCTTCCGGCCGAGGATCACCAAGATGACGCCGACCAGGGTGAGGATGCCGCCAACCAGGGAGACGATAGGGATCCAGCCGAGGAGCGCACCTCCCATAAGGAGCAGGACGCCGGTCCTCGTCCGCTCGACCTCTCTCGGCCTCGTGTCTCGCCACCCCGTGGGGGAAGGCCAGTTGTAGGCGGGGGGAAAGGCGACCGGAGTGGTCAGAGGTATGGACGCAGCTGCCACGGGATTCGGCGCGCCGCAGGTGGCGCAGAACCGCCAGCTGAGCTCGTTCGTTGCGCCGCACTTGGGACAGGGTTCGGCCGTCGGAGTTCCCCCTCGCGGGGAGTGCGTAACCCTTCAAAAGCCTTCTTACGGACTCACGACGCGAGGCACGAAACGAAGGTTTAACTAACGCCCGCGAGGTGCGCGAGTCGAGAGCGTTTCGATGGGGAAGATTGAACGGCCGAGCGTGGAGTCCCTCATCATGGACTTCGCGATGTCGTTGACACGCCGCGCGACCTGCAAGCGGGCACAGTTCTCCTGCGTGATCACGTCCGAAGACATGACGCAGATCTACGGGTTCGGGTACAACGGCACCGCCAAAGGTTTCCCCCACGACGATTGCAAGTTCGACCGACCAGGGGCGTGTGAGTGCCTGCATGCCGAAATTAATGCGCTGATCAAAGTCCGCGTGAACGATTCGCGAAAGGTCGTGTTCGTCACTGGGCAGCCCTGCGTCACCTGCGCGAAGGCGATCATCAACAGCGGAGCGTCCAAGATCTACTACCGCTCCGCGTACCGATCCGACGAGGGCCTCGAACTGTTCAAGAAGGCGGGCATCGAGATCGAGCGCGTCTAACCGAAGAGACTCCTCATGAGGGCGTGCAGCTTCTTGTTCATCCTCAAGGCCCTGCAGAGCGCCTTCAGATCCCTGGCTTGACCTGTACGTCAGCTATTAGCCGTCGCAACGCCCTGCGGACCCGAGGTGGAGGCGTGGCGTCCCCCGGCTCGATCGGAACGGTCGTGTCCCTCTGGCGGTATCCCGTGAAGTCGATGATGGGCGAGGAGCTCAACGCATCCGCTCTCACGGAGCGGGGCGTCCTCGGGGATCGCGCGTACGCGCTCCTTGACCCTGCCACGGGGAAGGTCGTGAGCGCGAAGAACCCGCGGCGATGGGGTCGGATGTTTGACTTCCACGCCTCGTTCGTGTCCCCGCCGCAACCCGGAGCGGAGCTGCCTCCCGTCCGGGTCACGCTCCCCGACGGAAGCAGCGTGACCTCGGACCGGGACGACGTCGCGATGGCGGCGTCGCACGTCCTCGGGCACCACCTCAAGTTCGTCAGGTCCGCCCCCGCCAAGCCGAGCCTGGAGGAGTACTGGCCGGACATCGAAGGGCTCGCCTATCGGGAGACCGTGACGGACGAGCCGATGCCGAGCGAGACGTTCTTCGACGCGAGCCCCCTGCTCATCCTGACGACGGCGACGATCGACGCCCTCCGGGAGGCGTATCCCCAGGGACGCTTCGAGCCCCGTCGGTTCCGCCCGAACGTAATCGTCGGGACGACGGAACGCGGGTTCGTGGAGAACGGATGGGTCGGTCGCACCCTCCGCCTCGGCGATGACGTCGTGCTGCGGGTCGACAAGCCGTGCGGGCGGTGCGTGATGACGACGATACCCCAGGGCGACCTGCCCCAGGACTACGGAATCCTCAAGACCGCCGTGAAGCACAACGCCGCCAACGTCGGCGTATACGCCTCCATCGTCCGGGGAGGGACCGTCCGCCGCGGCGACGCCGTCCGCGTCACCTGAGTGTCAGGTCGCGAGAGAACGGGGGCGAAAGCGCTAAAGGACGAACTGATGTCAGGGTCCCGATGGCGTCGCCCCTCGTCGGGAAACGCTCGGGCCCGTGCCCGCAGTGCGGCAGCGCGGAGGTCTACCTGAGAGTCGACGGTGCGCCCCAGTGCCGGGAGTGCCATTGGACCGGGATCCCGAAGTACGATTCGAAGTACCTCCAGAGCTGGTCGCCCATCCAACTAGCGAAGATGCCGGAAGAATCCGACGAAGAGTCGTAGGACCGGCCCACCTCGACCCTAGGGGTCGCCGCAATCTCGCGTGTATCCGCAGCGCCGGCAGACGATCTTGCAGTGGGTTTCGAAAGCGAGCCCGTCGCAGATGTCGCACCGGAACTCCGATTCCGCCTCGGCTGACGGAGTCGACGGGGCCTCCATCGGAAGAAATCATCCTCGGCGCCCGGATAAAGGTGTCCCCGCTGGGCTCAAAGGCGGACGATCCCGCGCACCTTTCGCTCGCCCTTGGCGGTGATCGCCACGCTCGCCAGAGCCTCCAGCCCGCCAGCCGCCAGCACGAGCGTCTCGACGAATCCCTCCCCCCGCAAGCGCCCGAGGGTCTCCTCGAGGCGTCCGACGGGGAACCGGAACCCGTGTCGCACGAGGTCCGTGCGGAGTTCCTCCACGCTGACCGTGCGCTGCCTCCGGACGAGGACTTCAAGGACCTTCAGCGACGCGTACTCGAACGCCATGCAGACCGCTCAGGGCGCGAGGCACCATGGGCATTGTGGTACCCGGTTTTCAAGGGTTATCCATATTGTGGAACGATGTTCGATTCGTCCGGCCGGGTCAGATCGCGCGGACGAACCGGAACCACACGCGACCGTCGTCCAAGGGCAGGACCTTGAGGCGGACCGCGTCGCCAATCCTCAGATCCTCGTACCGGGCGTCGTCGATCCGCGAGACGATCTTGAAGGGGATGCCGGCGAACTCGACGAGCCCGACGACGAACGGGACGTCCTTCTCCATCCCGAGGGGTGCGCCCGCGTAGACGCCGGTGAACGCGAACAGCCTGCCCTCCGTGGGGAGGTCGACCCATCCAAGCTGGTCCGCATTGCAGGAGGGACACACGATGCGCGGCTGCCAGTGCAGCGCGCCGCACTTCGTGCATTTCGTCGTCGTGAGCCTCCCCTCCTTCAGGTTCTGAAAGAACGGGGCGATCCTCGTCTGCTCCGGAGACTGGAGGGGGTAGAAGTCGAATGCGAAGTGAGATTCTCTCTCCTGCAATTCAGCCACCCCGGTGGAGGACCATGACCGCGTGGTTGTTCGCGTTCCCGCTCAGGTTGTGGCACACGCCCCACTCGCCGCCAACGTATCGCTCCTTCGGGACCTGGGCCTTGAACTGCTGCACGACCTCGATCGCCTGCGCGACGCCGGTGGCTCCGAGGGGGTGGCCGCACCCGAGGAGGCCGCCGCGGAGGTTGATCGGAAGCGTGCCGCCGATCCGCGATTGTCCCTCCATCGCGAACTTGCCACCATCGCCTTTCGCGCAGAGCCCGAGGTCCTCGTACTCCATGATCTCGCTGATCGTGAAGCAGTCGTGGGTCTCCGCGAGGTCCATGTCGTGGATCGTGACGCCCGCCATCTTGAATGCGTCCGCCGCCGCGCGCTTGAGCGGGAACCACGTCGTGAGGCTCTCGAGGTTGCCCACGAGCGACCCCGACTGCGCCTGGCCGAGGCCCTCGACGAACACGGGGGTGTCCGTGTAGCGTTTGGCGGCATCCCCGTGCGTCATGAGCACCGCGGCGGCCCCGTCCGTGATCCCGCTGCAGTCCAGCAGCTTCAGCGGCGGGGCAATCCTAGGGCTCCCGAGGACCTTCTCGCGCGTGACCCTCTTCGGGAAGTGCGCGAAGGGATTCGTCGCGGAGTAGTCATGGTTCTTCACGCTCACCTCCGCCATCTGCTCCTCCGTCGTCCCGTATTCGTGCATGTGGCGCTGGGCGACGAGGGCGAAGTACGGTGGCGCGTTGAGCCCGTTCACGCCGTCCCACTCCCGGTCGAGGACGGACGCCATGCTGACCTGCGTCTCCGCGAGGTTCGGGACGTTCATCTTCTCCGCGCCCATGACGAGGGCAGTGTCGCTGAGCCCTGAGGCGATGCTCGCGTACGCGGCCCGGATCGCGCTCTGGCCGGAGACGCACGCCATCTCCGTCCGCATCACGACGCGCGTGGGCGTGAGGCCGAGCTGTTCGGCGACGATGGGCGCGGGGTACGCCTGAAACGCGAGGCGGTCGACGAGGGCGGAGCCGACGAAGAGTGAGTCGATGTCCTTCTTGTCCACGCCGGGCACGTCGTCGAAGAGCGCTTTCCCCGCCTCTTGGACGAGCTCCTTGTACGTAGCACTGCGGACGCCCCACTTCGTGAGACCCGTGCCGACGATCGCGACCTTGCGCACCGCGCCGGACACCGTGGCTTTCGTAATTAACCCTGCGGGAACGGAGGTGAAGCCCGCCACGAAGGTCCTGCATCGCCGCGGGACGCCTGGGGCTTAGCGTGAGTCCGACGTCCGTTGCCTTCGCTCAGGAACGCGCGAGAGTTCCTCGGGCCGGACGGGCGTCCGCGTCAGTCGTTTCCGCACGCGCATCTCGATCGCACGCACAAGGGCCGGCGGGACGCCGATCGTCGGGCTCTCTCCGACGCCTTTGGCGCCGTGTGGCAGGCCCGAGGGATCGTTTGCGAAGCGCAGGACAAACGAAGGCACGCCGACTGCGTTGAGAAGGCCGGTGTCCGCGAGGTTGGCGGTGAGCAGCTGACCGTCCTCGTTGTACACGACCTCCTCGGAGAGCACCTGCCCGATCCCTTGCATCGCGCCGCCGATCACTTGGCTTTCGACCATCGACAGGTTGAGGACGCGTCCCACGTCGTAGTACGATCGGCACTCCTTCACACGAACCTGTCCTGTCTCTTCCACATCGGCGGTCACAAGGTTTGCACCGAACGAATTGACGGACGCTTCCAGCTCGAACCACGCTTCTACGTCGAAAGTATCTTGCAACAACAGCTCGGGCGAGAAACGGTGGAACTTTCCCACGACCTGGTCGCGAATCTCGCTCGCCGCCTTGATGACGGCCGCGCCCACGACCATCGCGGATCGGCTGCCCCAAGTTCCGACGCCCTTCTTGAGGACGTCCGTGTCGCCTTTCTCCACGTCCACGAGTTTCGGCGGAACGCCGAGCTCTTTCCGTATGATGTCGCGAATGAAGACCTCGTGGCCCTGCCCATGGCCGTGGGCGCCGACCCACACCTTCAGCCGACCGCCGGCCGAGGCGATGCGCGCGCTCTCCCCGGGTTCCGCCCCCGGGATGAGGACAAAGCAGGAAAGGCCGACGCCCTCGGTGGCTGACGGCGCGCGGTACCCGAGCTCTCGAATCGCGGCCTCAAGGAACGGACGGAAGGGCGGGATGCTCAACTCAAGAGGCGAGGTGAAAGGCTCGGTGCTCGCATTCCGCAACCGAACGTCCACGGGATCCATCTTGAGCTCGTCCGCGAGAACGTCCATCCCCCGTTCGATGAAGAAGGCGGCCTCGGGGCGGCCCGCGCCGCGATACGGCCCGGGTGGCACCTTGTTCGTATACACGGTTTTTGCGTCGACGGCCACATTCCGGATCGCATAGGGTCCCGTAATCTGGTACCCAATCCAGCCCGGTGCGTAGATAGCGCTCCCCGACGGGTACGCCCCGCCGTCAACGAGCACGTCCGCCTCGAGACCTCGCACGAGCCCCGTGCGGTCCGCAAAAAGCTTCATGCGCGCACGGACCCCGCGGCCCTGGTGCGTTGCCATCAGGTGCTCCGTGCGGGTCTCGATCCACTTCACGGGTTTCCCCGTCTTCATGGCCGCGTAGGCTGCGATCACGTATTCCGGGTACAGGCCGCCCTTCGAGCCGAAGGCGCCGCCTGTGTCCGCCGCGATGACGCGAACGGATTCCGGCGGCAGCGCGAGGGACTTCGAGAATCCCTCTTTCCAACTGTGGACGGACTGGGTCGAGGCCCACACGGTGAGGCGTGAGCCGTCGAATCGCGCAACGAGGCCCCGGGGTTCCATCGGGTTCGGAGACACGCGTCCGTTTGCGAACGTCTCCTCGACCACCACGGGCGCGTCGGAGGACTCGAAGCGGGAACCGAGGACCTCGCGAAACATCAAGTTCGATTGCGTGCCCGAATGAATGGGCTCCGCGCGCATCGCCCCCTCCGGATCGACGACCGCCTTGCGAGGCTCGTAGTCGACCTCGACGGATGCGGCCAGGTCCTCCGCATGGTACCGGTCTCTCCCCAGGACGCCCGCCACGGGTTGGCCGACGAAGTTCACAGAATCGTGGGCGAGGACCGGATAAGGCACGAGGTTCGAAACATCCGCGGCCCCCTCCCCAACGGCGGGAAGGGTCGCCGGCAAATCCGCGCTCGTGATGCCGCCGCGGACCCGAAGAAGTCTTGCGCGCGCGTACAGGCTGCGGACGACCCGGAGATGGAGGGTTTCCGGGAAGACGATATCATCCACGAAGGTCGCCTTGCCTTCGACAAAGGTCCTCGCGTCCGTCATGCAGCAAGGGGGACTCGCCTCACGATAAGAAACCTTCCCTTGGACCGCGTTCGCCAAAGTGCGAAGCCCCTTTCGGCGCGGATGTTTCCCCCCCTTGGCGGGAAGCGGTTTCGTTGAAGCGTCGGGTTTCCAAAACCTAGGCCGTTATGTTCCTCGGGGGGCTACGGGGCAATGGAGAATCGTAAGGATGGACACAATCGCGGGAGCGCCGTTGCCCAAAGCCCCGCGCCTCGCCGTGTACGAAGGCCGTCTCCACAGCCGGCCCCCTCGGGGACGCTGGCTCCTCCGGGGTGTCACAAGCGAGGAGCGCTTCGCCACTCAGCATGAACACGACAGGCTCGAGACCCGACAGCCTGGCCTTGGAAGGCCGGAGTCGACGTGCGCCGCCTTGATCCCGATCGCGAAGTCCGCCTCGTGGTGGGACCTCGCACAGGACGAACGGCGCGGCATCTTTGAAACGCAATCCCACCACATCCGGACAGGCCTTAGATACCTTCCTGCGGTCGCGCAGCGGCTGTATCACAGCCGCGACCTCGGCGAGTCCTTCGACTTCCTCACTTGGTTCGAGTTTGCCCCTTCCGCCGAGCGGGCCTTCGACGAGCTCGTCTCCAATCTGCGCGAGACGGAGGAGTGGGAGTTCGTCGAACGGGAGGTCGACATCCGGCTCAGACGGGACCGTGGTTGAGGACCGCTGAGGACCCGGCCGGCCCGGCGGCGATGCCTTCTTGCCGCCAAAGGTCCATGAGGGTGCAGGCGCCGTCATGATCGTTCGGAGCGCCACCGCGCAGGATGCCGCGGGGATCGTGGGCCTCCACCGGTCCGCGAACCCGTTCCGGGACTGGTACAGGGACCCGTTTCAGAAGCTCGGACGCGTGGCGTACGAGGACCTCACCCCCATGGAACGCTATTTCCACGGCGGGTTCGGGATGGACCTCTCCCTTTTCCGCCGCCATCTCCACGAGCACCAGACACGGGGGTTCCCCGTGATCGTCGCGGAAGACGGGGGGAGGATCGTCGGAGAGTGCGAGGTGTGGATCGACGAGGAACCCGAGCCGTTCGGCCGGTACGCCGCGATCGAAACGCTTCAGACGGGATCCCCGCCCAAGCCGGAGGCGGAACGGGAACTCGTGACGAAAGCGGCGGACCGCGTGCGCAAGCTCGGGATCCATGCCCTCGACATGTCCCCGGGCCACGGGGGGAGCGACCGCGTCACGGACCTGGGCTTCGAAGCTCTGTGGGACACGCGAACGTTCGATGCGGAAATCAAGGCGGTGCCGAAGCCGGAGGGAGAGTTCACCGCGAGGTTTCTTGCGGGAGACTATCAGGAGATCGCGCTCCTATCCGCCCTGGACCACCGGGAGCCGGCGCGTTTGCGATTCGAGACCCTCACGGGGCTCTGGGCCGCCGCGCGGATCGCGGGCCTCCAAGACGCGACGAAGGTCGCCACGATGGCGGTGGAGACGGAGAGGCAGCGATTCTCCGTTCTGGCGGCGCGACGGGAGTGGCTCGAGCCCGGACTCGCCGAGGTCGATGTCTGGATCGATCCTGCGAACGTGAAAGAGCGGACGAAGATCCGCGAGGCGTTCCAGATCGGCGTGGAAATCGCGCGCAGGCTCGGGACGAAGACGTTCCGTGCGTACGCGCCGCCACATGCCGCCAAGTCGCTGCGTGATATCGGATTCTCCGGTGGCAAGACGCCCGACCCGTGGCTCCGTTGGGCGCTCTAGTGCCGCCCCGGAATTCCTAGGATGGGGCAGGGGTGCTCCGAGCGTCCCGTGCGGGCCGCTCCACCCGGACTGCGTCGGCTGCCGCGGGTCGGTCGTCTGTCGGCAGCAATCCGCGGATGACGGGGGTGAAGGGGTCCACGAGCGCGCAGCGGATGCCGCCCTCACGGAGCGCAGCGACGTCCTCCTCGCGCACGCCCCCGCCGAGAAGGAGATCGCCGCCAATCCCCGCGACGACCGGAAGGAGATGCGGGTCGGGCCCCGCGAACGTCCCGAGGCGGCTGAGGTCCATCACCGCCAACGTCGAGAATCCGATCCTCCGCAGGCCGCTCGCGACGGTCCGCAGGTCCCGGTCCTCGCGGGACCGCACGCTCCACACGACGCCGTCCGCGACGTCGATGCAAGGAATGACGCCATCGCTCAGGCCGTGGATCTCCTCGAACTGCTCGAGGGAGTCGAGGTTCTTCGTCCCCACGACGACGGACTCCACGTCGACCATGAAGCCGTCCATCATTTCCTCGGGATGGCGCGCGCCGAGGTCGAGCAGGACCGTGGCGTGTTTCGCGACGAGGCGCAGGGCGTCGAAGCTCGGGTTCGCGTGGTTGATGCCGCCGAGGTCGAGCACGAAGATCCGCTCCGCGTTGTACCTCGGACCCCCCACGATCGACCAGTACACGTCGACGTCCACCCGATAGCTGCCGCGGTGCAGCCTCCCGTCCGTCCACGCCACGTCGACGACCTTCGATCGATAGATCGGAATCGCGTCCACGCCCCGGATCTCGAGGAGGGGCACGGCGTCGATCGGAAGGATGGGGATCGCCTCCGCGGACGGATGAGGTTCCGGCGCAGCGACCCCGCTTCCCCGCCGCTCCGCCGCATACCTCGCCCTCTCGTCCTCCGAATCGAACCGGAGGAGCATGCCTTCCTTCCCGCAGTCCCTGCAGACGTGCGTCTGGCGATCGTCGTTGACCGTCGGGAGGAAGCCCTGCACCCAGATCCTCGGGTACACGCGGGGACTCCCGCAATGCGAACATGCGCCGACGTCCGCCACGACTCGAGAACGGGAGCGGCGGGTTATGTATCTGCCGGACGCCTACTCCTTCCTCGTCGTCACCGTGTAGTGGACCTTGAGTCCGCGAAGCGCCTCGTGGAGCTTCTTGAGCATGTCGCGGTAGCTCTCGAACTCCTCTCCGACCTCGTAGGAGAAGTCGTACTCGCCCATCATCGGCCTGAGCCCGAGGTCGGTGACGACCTTGATGACCGCGAGCGGGCTCGCTCCCTCGCTGCTGAACTGGAACTGGATGTACATCTTCAGCTTCTTCACGTCGCTCCCCGGCAGGGGAACCCAGGGTAGCTCAAAACAGTTCGCCATGTCGGTCCCGGTTCGACGACCCTCGTCTACGGAGTCTGTCCTATCCCGGAGTCCGATAGTTTCTTGAAGAGTGAAGCCTTTTGGGTTCTCGCGTCGAGGAGGGGGTCGTCCTGAGGCCCGTTGGATATCGCGTGTTTGCCCGTCTTCGCAATGCTGGGAATTCTCGTGTCGTCGATCGCCCCAATGAGTTCCGCGGACCCACCTTCCGCGGGCGATCCGCCCCCCTCCCCTCCTGGCCCCATCGAATCCGGTGGCGGCGGTTCCGAGGGACCCTTCTCAGGCGGTCCAATGTCTTATCTCCCGTCCTCGCAGACTCTCGTGAACGGTACGCAGACCGGAGGAAACTGCGGGTCGACGTGGACGAACCTTGAGCTGTCGGACGACATACGATGCTCCTACCGAGAGGTCGACCGTAGCGCGCCGGACCAGATTGGCGTAGTGATTCTGCCGGACGGGACGGACGTGAACGGGTGGGCCGTCAGCGGATG
Source organism: uncultured Methanomassiliicoccales archaeon (assembly GCA_964396265.1). GTDB lineage: Archaea > Thermoplasmatota > Thermoplasmata > RBG-16-68-12 > EA-27 > EA-27. The sequence continues at coordinate 92,809 of CAYNEM010000004.1, read as the reverse complement.
TTCGCAGGACGGCACCCCCCACGATGAGCTCGACGACCCGGCGGACTGGAACGACGGCGACACTACCTGCCGGCAGGGGAATACGAACGGGAACCGCGTCGGCGTGACCCTCGTCAACCCAACGTGGACGGACGCCTCGGACGTGGACGACTTCACTGTGGTTTCTTCCGCGGTGGTCAAGAAGGTCAGCTCCTCCTCGGCCTCAATCGCGATCGACGTGAAGGTAGGCTCCCCGTCCTACAACAACGGCGCCACGCAAACGACGACGACCTCTTACGTCCGGTACAGCCGAACCGACCTCACGAACCCCATCTCCGCGGCCGAATGGACATCGACGAACATCAACGATCTAAAGATCGCGACGCGATGCGTGGACTGCTCCCCGAACAACCAGGCGACCCAGGTGCAGGCGAAGGTCGACGCCTTCTATAACGCGGAACACGCGCTCGAGGTCCGTTTCGCGTGGTCGGGGGTCCCTGTCTCGGGCGACCCGCTGATCTTGTCGGTGGAGTGCCAACGACTCAACCCCGGGGCGGAGAACGTGCTCGTCCAGGTGGGCCAGGGCGGGAATCCCCCGTCAAGCTGGAATACGGCCTACACCTGTTCGTCGGACTCGGATCAGCCCTTCGCCACGTATTCCCTTGGCTTGGCCGAACGGAACGGAGGGGCGCCTCTCGTCCGCCTGTGGGACAACCAGGCGGACACGCCCGATGACACCGTTCAGGGGACGATGCACCTCGACGTCCTTCGGATCGACTCGCAGGGCGAACCGAACGGGGGCGGCCCCGCGCACCCCGCCCCGCCGGAGGTGAAAGTCCTCCCGCCGACGCCGCCGTTCGCGAACCTCGTCGTGACCCTCCTCCATCCCGACCGGGACGCAGTCCAAGTCGGTTTCTCGCTCGGCTTCTTCGTCGTGGTGGAGAATTTCGGGTTCCGATATGCGAACGACACCACGGTGGCGCTGTTCGACGGCGTGAACCCTGCGGTGCTCATCGGGGAGACGAACGTGGTCCTCGAAGACTTCCGGGGAAGCGCCGGGTTCTCTTGGATTGCGTCAGGTCTCGGGAGTCACACGATCCGCGCCGTGGCGGATCCTTGGGGTGACCATGAGGAGACCAACGAGACGGACAACGAGCGCAACGTGGCCGTCCTGGTCACGCCGGGTCCCCCGATCGGCAGGCCGGACCTCCGCGTTCAGTCGATCGACATCAATCCGACGTCCGACCCGATCGCGAACGTCAGCGCGTCCGTCAACGTGACCGTGAGGAACATCGGGAACGCGGCGGCGGCGAACGTCGTCGTCGAGGTATGGGAGCAGGAGCGGGACCTCAAGGTCGCGAACTACACGATCGGCTCCGCATCCGCAGGTGCCCCCGACACCCATGCGATCTCGTGGACGCCGGACGGCGTGGGGTCCCGCCACCTAGAAGTGAGGGTCGATCCCTACGGGGCCATCGCGGAGCACAACGAGTCGGACAACACCGCGATCGAGGGCTTCTTCGTGCGCCCCGCGGGCACGTTCCAGGATTGCACGAACGACGGCATCTGTCCCGCGGCCCCTCCACCGCCGAACCCGTGTTGGTATCGCGTCCTCGGAGACCTGACGATCCCGCCGGGACGCACTCTGGCGCTCGTGTCCTGCAGTCTCTGGGTGTTCGGCAACGTGTTCGTGGAAGGCACGTTGACGTTCGAGGACAGTACCCTCCTCTTGTTCGCGTTCTCGAACAACCAGTATCGGTTCGACGTTCGGTCCGGGGGCGTGTCGTCCTTCGCGGGCTCCGTCCTCACGCCGTTCCGGTCCTCCTACGGGATCAGCGCGCGTGCGCTCTCCGGCAGCCAATTCATCTTCCAGATGGGATCCTACGCGAGGTGGCTCTACGGGAGCTCCGACCCGCCCGTCCCAGGCGGGCTGCAGCTGTATTCGTCGAACGTCCTCGTCCAGGGGAGCACCGTGATTGCCGGCCAAGGTCACGGGCTCTACGTCGCCCCCAACGTCAACGCGGGCGTCGTCAGCGGCAATCTCCTCGACGGCAACAAGGGCGCGGGCATCGTCGTGTCGCCGGGCGCCGTCGCAACAATCCAGTCGAACACCTTGTCGAGCAACCGGTTTGGCCTATATGTGAACGACGCATCCCCCACGATCGGCGGGAACACGATCCGCTTGAACTTCTATGGTCTCTTCTTCTACTACCGGTCCTCCGCCACACTCTCCGGCAACGAGATCCAGCGGAACGAGAACGGCATCTGGCTGTCGAACGGATGGAACCGCCCGGTCCCGACGTTTGCGAACGTGGACGTGCTGAACACCACACGGTTCGGGATTTACAGCCTGCTCTCCAATCTGACCCTGAGCGACAGCACCGTCTTCACGGACATCGCTGTCCTACCCCAAGGGGGTGGCGTCGGCGTCGTCGTGGACTTCCTCACGTACACCTCGCCGGGGGTCGTCCCGCGAATCGTCGACAACACCGTGGGCTCCTACCATGACTACTTCCTCGTGATCCGGAAGACCGCAGGAGGGAACGTGAGCAACAATCTGTTCGCGACCACGAGGAGGGGCACGTGGATCATGGAATCCCCTTCCGTGGTCGTGCGGAACAATACGTGGCGAGACGCGGGGGGCCCCGGGTGCGGGGAGGTGAACGTGTGCGACTTCTTCATCGATTGGCGGGCCTCGTCGGAGCTCTTCGCGAATCACTTCAACCCGGGCGGTGGCTTCGGCATCCATGCGGTGCGTTCCATTGCTTCGACGACGACCGTGTCCGGGGATGCATTTGAGCGGGCAGCCGCGCGGCTGGGCCGGGGCCTGATCGCCCAGCAGGGATCCTCGATCCGCGTGGAGAACGCGACGTTCAACGAGACCGCGAATCCGATCCTGTTCGAGGGCGGCTCCGCGGGCCTCGTTGCGTACAACCGGATGTGGCGCGCCCCCACGTACTCGCAGGGGGGCAATTCGGGCGAGGGGATACGGATCGAGGACTCCAACCTCCCCACGATTGTCCTGAACAATACCATCGAGAACTACAAGTTCCACGTGACGTTCCAGAACGCGTCGAGCGCGGGGAACTTGGTGGAGTGGAATGTGCTACGGGCGCCTTACTACCCGCCGGGCTTTGCGTGGAACGCAGACGACCCCAACGCGACCGCAGATCGGTGTCTGGTGTGCGTGTACCTGAACTCGTCCGCCACGATCCGCGACAACGACATGTCGGGCGGGGCGTGGGGCGTCTCACTCGACGACCGGGAGACTATCGACGGGGTCCCGGTCCTCCACTGGCGGAACAACTACGCCCTCGTGGAGCGCAATGGCATCGACCTCACGGGGTACGTCGCGGTTGGCGTGGACACGACCTCGCGTGCGGACATCCGGGACAACTGGATCAACGGGAGCAGCGGATGGGCCGTCTTCGTGGAGTCCGCGTTCGCCGGGAACCGGGTCGAGCGGAACCGCTTGAACGACACGTACGGCTTTGCCGGCTCGGAGGGTTGCAATGGCTCCACAATCCTGCTCGCTAGCGAGAGCGGGGCGCCCACGCTCGGGGACGTCACGGTCTCCTGGAACGAAGTCCTGAGGACGAACGGCACCGGGCTCCGCATGTGCCGCGCCGCTTACCTTAATAGCGTCTACGCTCACAACAACACCGTGGTCGACGACCGGCTGCCGGGCGGGGGACCCGACGCGGGCATCACCGTCCACGCGGCGTCCGGAAACAATCTTCGCCTGGAGAACAACACGGTCGCGGGCTTCCTGCTGGGGGGCGTGTGGGTCAAGAGCACGCCCATGGACGCGAACCACGACTTCTCCCGCAACATCCTCCGGGGGAACACTGACGGCGTCCGCGTCGGATACGGAGACACCCCGGGGTGCCCGCCCCGGTCGGAGCCGTACTCCCTGAACCTCGTCGAGGCCACGTTCCGCGACAACGTCATCGAGGACAACGACGTCGGCGTGAACGCGAGCGCGTGGCACGAGACGGTCACGTGCTCGGACACACAGGGGACCTACCCCGCCGTCGCCCTCCATGTCGGCCGCGTCGTACTGGGTGGGAACTGGATTGGGAACCACACTCAGGACGGAATCCGTGTGCGCTCCTATGTGACGAACTCGACTCTGCCCCTCGATCAGCCGTGGGTGAATGCGACCCGGAATCGGATCGCGAACAACTCCCACGGGGTCCACCTCCAAGGGAGCAGCGCCACATACTCCGTGTGGGCGGACCTGCACGACAACAACACGGTCGGGAGCTTCGGCGGCGTCCCGGGGAACGCGTACGGAGTGTGGATTGACGCGGGCACCGTGGACCTGACGAAGTTCCGCGCATGGTGGAACGATGTCAAGGACAACGCGAACCAAGGGATCCACGTCACAGGCGACCCTCCGGGACCTGAGTGGTTCCACGCGGAGTGCAACTGGTGGAACGACGCTCAAGGACCAAATGATCCCCTGCCCGGGAATCCGGACACGAACCCGAACCCCGGCGGCCAGCCCGTTTCCGACTATTTCCACTACAAGGCCGATGGTCTTGGCGGGCAGTATTGGTGGCTGAACTCAGGAGCAGCCCAAGACACGTCGTGTGCTCTGTGAGGCTTCTATGAGGATTCTCTCGCTCCTTGTTCTCCTGATGCTCGCTCCGCTCGCGTCGGCCGACTCGGTGCCATCGACCCTCCCGGATCGATCCCCCTCGCTTTCTGCGGCGCCGACCGCGGTCTGGAACACGGAACTCGTCGTCGCGCACGGCGGCAGTGCCGCCCCCGAGGTGGCCGTCGACTCCAAGAGTCGGCCCCACATCCTTGCCTGTCCGCCGGGGGAAGTGTGGTACGCTGTACGGGACGCCATGGGTTGGAGCGGTGACTTGGTCACCACGACGATTGGAGGGGGCATCTGTGGAAACCTCGCCCTCGACGGGGGGGATGTGCCGTACATTGCGTTCTCCATCCCGCCGACGTGGGATCCCTCTCGCTTCTACCTCGCTATCGGTGGCGGGGCCGCGTGGAAGTTCCTCGAACGGCCTCGAGAAGGTGCGGACATGGTTGTGGACGCCTCGGGCTCGGCGCACCTCGTGTTCGCGGTGCGCACCTCCTCGACCAATTGGTCCGTCCGGTCCTCGTCCCTCCTCAATGGCCAGTGGCTGCAAGAGGACGTCGAAACCTTCGTCCACGGAGATCCCTTCCTCGGTCCTTCGTGGGGATCGCTCGCGCTGGACGCCCTGGACCGACCGCACTTGCTGTATTACGATTCTCCGCGAGGCGACGTCCGTTACGCGTTCCGCGACGCCGCGGGGTGGCACGTTGAAATCGTCGAGCACATCGGGTTCATCGGCACAGCCGGTCGCCAAGGCTCTATGGCGCTCGACTCCCGAGGGACTCCTCACGTCGCGTACTTCGTGCGCACAGACGACCCATACGGGGAAGTCCGGTATGGCAACCGGACATCCTCGGGTTGGACCCGAGAAGTGGTATCGGCGGTCCAGAGCTTCGCGCCCTCCCTTGCCCTCGGACCCGACGACACGCCAAAAGTCGCGTTCCAGCGCCTCGTGTGGATCGACCGTCCCAACATCATATACGAACTCGATCAAGTGTACGCAACCCGGCTCGGGGGCGGGTGGTCAGAGGAGACCGTGTTCGATGGATTCTGGGACAACACGATTCCGCGGGGTCAGCTCCCGCAGTTCCCCGCGCTTGTCGCGGACGCTTGCGGGAACCCTCACCTCGCTTTCTACATTTCATGGTGGGAGGGGTTGGATGGCTCTCGTTCCGGCGTCTATTACGCCTCGAAAGGTCAGCCGTGCGATCCGGCGTCGGACGAGCCCTTCCAAATGAAGCAGGAGGCGATCCAGCGAATCAAGTCGCTCAAGGAGCGGGCGCTCGATCGCCCGGATATGCGGTTCGCCGAAAGCCTCGACGCTGCGGAGCGATCCGTCTGGAAGAGCCTCGGCTACGCGAACCCGTTCAAGCCAATCGGAGTCACCGCCACCGCGAGCGCGGGCGTCTCCATCGCGGGGAACGGTCACGACCGCGTCGACCTCGTCCTCGGCCCGTCTTGGACGCCTCGGTTGAACGGGTACGACGCGATTCATGTCACGTGGGCGAACACGGAGGTCACGACCGTGGACCTGCCGAACGGGTGGCCCCGCCGCCCGTTGCGGTACCACGACGAGGTGTGGGTCGATGCCTGGGAGCAGGACCTCTCCATCTCCTCGAACCGGGACTGGAGGACGGGGCAGGCGACACTCACCGTCCGCGCGCGCGACGCGAGCCTCGGCTTCGCCCTCTCCCTCGACGCTGACCCCGTCGCGACCCTTTCCTTCACCTACAACGTCCGCCCATGGTGGATCGACGGATCGCATCTCGACCCGAAGCAATCTCTCAAGGTGTTCGATCTCGAGCGAAGGGCGGTGGAGTGCCTCATCACCTCCGGTGCACGGAATGGCGGCGACGACGACAGTGACGACGATGGGGACCGGGATGGCGGCGTCGGCGTTCTCCACGGGGACGACGACCGCGAAGGACGCGGCGGTTGCCGCCACCGCGACCGCGACGACGAAGACGCCGATCATGACGAAGGGGACGAGGACGAACGGCGGTCCCGGGACGCCCGCACTCCGCGCTGCCGCCTGACTCCCCGCCTGTGGACGGACGCGGAGCGCGCGGAGCTCGACGCGGCATGCGCGGCGATCGCGAACCTTCTCGTAGCGGCGGACGACGGCCTCGCCCGCACCGCGCTCAAGGACGCAGAGGGGACGGCGGTCAAAGACCCGCGGAACCAAGGGAGGGTCGACCGGGAAATCGGGAAGGCGGAGCGAGCCCTCGCGAGGGGGAAGGAGGCGTGGGACCGCCACGCGTACGGGGACGCGATCCGGCAGTTCGAGGAAGCGTGGGAGCACGCGCAGCGTGCGATCAGGCTCGCGGGCCGCTAGATGCGGGCTTCCCATCGCCCCGCGGCCGCATTCTGAGGCCACGCACCGAAGACCCGCCAATCGGAGCCTACCGCGAAGGCGGCGGTTCGCCCCCGGTCGCAAGCCTTTATTACAGCGCCGACCTTCGGACGCGGGGGCCAGCCGATGGAACTCCGCTACATCCAGTCCAAGAGGGAGGGGCGCGTCGCGGTCGGGTACCTGAACAAGCCGAGGGCGAACACGTACGACCCGGAGCTGATGCGGGACCTGAACTCCTGGATCGACGAGGTCCGGAACGACGAGGAGGTCGACGTCGCGGTCCTCACGAGCAGCTCCGAAGGCATGTTTTCCGCGGGCGCGGACATTAACTTCCTGCGCTCGAGCACGCCGGACCACAAGGCGACGTTCTGCCTTGGCTGCCAGGAGACGCTCAACAAGATGGAGTCCACGCCCAAGTTGTTCATCGCCGCGCTGAACGGCCACACGGTCGGCGGCGGGCTCGAGATCTCCCTCGCGTGCGACCTCCGGTTCATGATGGACGGCCCGTACAAGATCGGTCTGCCGGAGGTCACCCTCGGGGTCCTGCCGGGGACGGGCGGCACGCAGCGCCTGCCGCGGACGATCGGGAAGTCGAAGGCGATCGACCTCATGGTGACGGGCCAGCTGCTCACGCCGCAGGAGGCGCTGCAGATCGGCCTCGTGAACCGCGTCTGGCCGCAGCCGGACTTCTGGCGGGAGACGCTGAACTACGCCTCGGGATTGTGCTATCCGAACCACGCGGCGCGGGCGGTCGGGTACATCAAACGGTCCGTGCAGGAGGGGATGGAGATGTCGATCAAGGAGGCCCTTTCCCTCGAACGGGAGCTGCAGAACCGGCTGTTCGCGATGGACGACGCGAAGGAAGGGTTCGGCTCGTTCATCGAGAAGCGGAAGGCGGTCTTCAAAGGCAAGTAGCGCGATGATTGATTCCTACCGCCTCTACGGGCAGGCGATGCTGGATCATCATTCCAGGCCCGCCTCGCTGGTTCTATTGTCGGTTCCTGATTCTCACGGGGCGCACTTAGAACGCAAGAATCAAAGACCTCCTTCCCTGTGGCCCGAATCATGGCCCAAAGTTACGATACGGGGAGCCGGCCGATATCGGCAACCGTGCTAGCGACGAAACCGCCACACGAGCTACTGATCATCTTGGGAGGCGTCCTGGCGATCCTCTTGTCCTCCGTGGCGTTCTACATCAAGTGGACAGAGGGTATCGCCGCGGGCCAGATGAACGCGGCCATGGTGCCCTATGTCCTCACCCTCGTCCTCGGCGGCGTCCTCGTCGTGGCCGGGGCGATCGCGAGAAGGAGCATCTGGAACGGCGCAATCGTGGCCGTCGTCGTTTCCGTCGTCCTGATCGTCAAGGGCGGCCAAGAGGGCACGATCGGTGGGTTTGTCGGTCTCATCGGTGCCGGCGTCGCCGCGGCGAGCCCCTACCTGCACCGCAAGTAAGGCGCCCGGCTTCGTACCTCGCGAGCCGTGGAGTCCGCGAGGCGAAGACTCTCCTCTCGGCGGCCGTAGGCTCCGAAGCGATCGCCGCCAACTAGCCGGGTTCCCCCTTCGCGATCTCTCGCCGGGGAATCACCCCCTGCGATGCCATCGTCTGTACTCCAAGACGGCCCCGGGTGACGCTCTTATACCATCGTTCGATTCCACCGGGGGAACGCATGGCGTTCGACACGGTCTTGGTCGCGCGGGCGGGGGCGGTCGCAATCCTCCGCCTCAACCGACCCGACAAGCTCAACGCGATGAACTCGAAGATGAAGGAAGAGATCGCCGCATCCCTGGCGGAACTTGAGGCGGACGAGACCGTTCGCGTGGTCATCGTCACGGGAGCCGGGGACAAGGCGTTCGTCGCGGGCGCGGACATCACGGAATTTGCGGGCAAGACGCCGGTCGACCAATGGACGGGGTACGGCCACGCGTCCCTGTACAACGTCGTCGACCGGTTCCACAAGCCGATCATCGCAATGATCAACGGCTACTGCCTCGGCGGCGGATGCGAGCTCGCGATGGCGTGCGACATCCGGATCGCCAGCGACCGGGCGAGCCTCGGGCAACCGGAGATCAACATCGGCATCATCCCCGGCGGCGGCGGGAGCCAGAGGTTGCCCCGCCTCGTCGGCCTGGGCAAGGCGATGGAGCTCATCCTCACGGGCGACCGCATCCCCGCCGCGGAGGCCCTGCGGATCGGGCTCGTCGACGAGGTCGTGCCCCACGAGCAGCTTGAGTCCCGGACGATGGAGCTCGCCAACAAGATCGCGGAGAAGTCCCCGGCGGCCGTTCGCCTCGCGAAGGAAGCAGTGAAGGCCTCCGCCCGCCTGCCGATCGACCAGGGCCTGCGCTTCGAGCAGAGCCTCTTCTCGATCGTGTTCTCGACGCAGGACAAGGAAGAGGGGGTTCGGGCTTTCCTCGAGAAGCGACCGCCGAAGTGGACGGGACGCTGATTCGCCAACGATGAGAAATCGTGCGTTTGTTCGTAAGCGGAAGGGATTTCTGAATCGAACGTCCATCGTTGTCGTCGTGACATTGACATTCGTATGGTAATGACGACGAAGGCCTCATATCGGTTGGAGCCATACAGTCCCTGAGACCATGGCGCTGCCCCGTTACGCGGTCCTGGACGGCGTGATCGTCCGATGGGACAAGGCGACGGTGCACGTTTCGACCCATGCGCTGCACTACGGCACGGGTGTTTTCGAGGGCATCCGCGCGTACTATGCGCCTGACGAGCACGAGCTGTACGTCTGGGAGCTCGATGCGCACCTCGAGCGTCTTGTGCGCAACATGAGTATCCTCGAGCTGCGGGAGGGTCCCTCGAAGGACCAGATGTGGGACATGACGATGAAACTCCTTCGGGCGAACGGGTTCCGCGAGGACACGTACATCCGGCCCCTCGTCTTCCTGGGCGAGGGGACGATCCGCGTCCGGCCGCAGACGCAACGCACCCGTTGGGTCCTCCTCAACACGCCCCTGGGCTCGTACCTCGGGAAGAAGGTCATCTCCTGCATGGTATCGTCGTGGACGCGCGTCTCGAACACGATGATCCCGCCCGCCGCCAAGATCTGCGGTGCGTACGTGAACTCCATGTTGGCGGCGATGGAGGCCGCACGCGCGGGGTACGATGAGGCGATCTTCCTGACGAAGGAGGGGAACGTGAGCGAGGGGTCCGTGGAGAACCTGTTCCTGGTTCGGCGCAAGACCCTGATCACTCCTTCCGTGTCCGAGGACATCCTGGAGGGGATCACGCGCGCGAACGTGATGGAGATCGGACGCGACCTCGGGTTGGCGGTGGAGGAGCGCCGCGTCCCCCGGTCCGAGCTCTACCACGCGGACGAGGTGTTCCTGTGCGGCACGGGCGCCGGCATCGTGGCCGTGGGAGAGGTCGACGGGCGGCGCGTCGGGCAGGGCGACATCGGACCGATCGCGAAGCAGATCATGGAGCAATACGATCTGGCGGTGCACGGAAAGCTCCTCAAGTACCGCAACCGCTTGACGCCCATCTACGCGAACGCACCGCTTCCCCTCGACTTGGAGAGCCCTCGTTTGGACACCGACGAAGGATAACAATACAACGTTCCGTGCGATTCGTCGAGCATGAATCGCATAGACCAAAACCTCTGACGGATACAATCGTTATTAGGGCGCTCGCACCTCGGACCGAAGAAAGGGATTCGCTTGGCCGTTGCGTTGCTCGCCGTAACGTTTGCGTTGCTGTCGATGACCGGTGACCCGACTCCTGCGCCGAATCCCCTGACCGCCAGATGTTTGCCGTCCGGAAGTCAGCCAGCCCACGATCCGATTCTGATTGTCGGCGACGCCAATTTCACCGCCGCAAACGGGGTGAGGGGAGGCACCGGCACGCCTCTCGATCCCTACCGCGTCGAGCTTTGGCACATCCTGACCGGGGCCGGCCATGGGATTCAAGTCAAGGACACGAGCTCGCATTTCATGATTCGGAATGTCCTTGCGTGCGGGTTCTATGAACGCCCATACCCGTACGACGGAATACGCCTTGAAAACGTCACGAACGCCCGCGTAGAGTCGTTCTATTCGATCTACAACGGCGTGCACATTCGCCTCATCAACTCACGGAACATCGAAGTCGACCAAGTCGGCTTCAACGGGGATTGGGGCGGCTACCATCGTGCCACGCCAACGATCACGGGAATTCACGTGGAGGACTCGCAGTTCGTGAACATCAGCCGGGTCGATACCCGGTGGAACGGGATGCTGGCGGTGGGCGTCTCCCTGCTGAGGGCCTGGGACGTCCGCATTGAGGATTCGAACTTCGAATTGAGCAGCTATGCGATCACGTTCAACGTCTCTCATGGGGTGACCATCCGCCGGGCAGTTGTCGGGGGTTCGATGGGGGTCCTAAGCGTCGCCTCCTCCCACGTGCGCATCGAAGACTCCAGTTTCATTCATGTCTGGGTATCCAGCTTCTCGCGGCTCGCGATGTTTTCCTCACGAGGAACACGATCATCAACAGTGGATCCGGTCTCACCCTCCAACTCGCGATCAACGTGACGGTCGAGGGGAGCGCCTTCCTACCTCCCTTTTGGGGAAAATGGGTGGGGTTCGGGATTGCCGCCAAAGATTCCGCGGACCTTCTCGTCGTGCGGAACGTTTTCGGCGCGGTCTGCGGAGGAGTGCACCTCGCATCCACCCGGAATGCGACCGTGCACCACAATGAGTTCCGCGACCCGCTCTTCCCCGCCTACGACGACCTGGGGACCGAGAACCGCTGGGACGACGGATACCCCAATGGAGGGAACTACTGGTCAGACTACGGGGGCGTCGATGTCATGAGCGGGCCGAATCAGGACCAAGTCGGAAACGACGGTATCGGAGACACCCCGTATGCGATCGACGCGAATTCCCTCGACCGCTATCCAATTTATTACGCACGGTATGAGAAGTATCCCTGGCATCCACTTTTGCGAGGCCTGAGCCCCTTGCCGCCAATTCGGGTCGCATCTTTAGGGCCGGTGTCGCTGGCCGTTTGCCCGCTTATAGCGCGACCTACGGTATGAGCTGTACTCCGAGGCCCGGCCTTGGAGATCCTGAGGATTCGAGCCCTCTCCACTTCCGTTGGCCAAAGGGTTAAGTGAAAGGCTTTCGTTCGAAGCGCCGCCATGGGGTCGGGAACGCAGACTGGCGACCCTTCCCGAGAGAATCTGAAGGCTCTCGTCCTCCTGAGTGGGGGAATCGACTCCGCGGTATGCTTGTGGTGGACGCGCCAGCAGGGATGGAACCCGCTCGCCTTGACCATCGACTACCACGCCCGCCCCTCTGCGGAGGTGCGCTCGATCCGGGCTCTCCTCACCGCCGCCAAAACCCCTGAGCTGATCACCGTCCCCCTCCCCTTCCTCAAAGAGATCGACGACCTCAAGAAGGAGGGCCTGCAGAACCTACTCCTCGCGAAAGCGCCCGATCCCTACATCCCTGCCAGGAACCTGATCTTCTATTCAATCGCCGGCTACTACGCGGAGACCCTGGGCACGCCGCTCATCGTCGGCGGCCACAACGGGATCGACCCGGAGACGTTCCCGGACTCGAGCCCCGACTTCTTCGTCCACGTGAACTCCCTCTACCGCCTCGGCCTCTGGTCGTACCCGAAGTCGCACGTCGCGATCAAACTCCCCCTCGCAGGGAAGCCGAAGGAGGAGGTCGTGACCATGGGCCTCAAGCTCGGTGTCCCGTTCGAACACACGTGGTCCTGCTATTGGGATGGCGTGAAACACTGCGGGCGGTGCGCCTCGTGCCTCGAACGAAGGGACGCGTTCCGGGGCCTGGGCGTTCGCGACCCGGTCGCGTACGCGGTCGATTGAGATGATCGTCTACGGTGTGTACGCGCCGAACGCGCCGAACCTGATTGAGCCCGGACTGTTCGGCGGCATGGGGAAGGCGACGGTCGGCGTCATGCACACGCTCGAGGTCGAGCGGCGGATCGAGCCGGACGTGATCATCGTGTCGTCCCCGCACTGGATGTCTCCGGACGGGTTCCTCGTGCAGGCGAGCGCGCGCCCCAAGTGCCTCCACGACTTCCAGGGACTCCCGCGAAGTCTCTACCAGGTGACGTACGATGCGCCCGGCGATCCCGAGCTGGCACGCTTCCTCATGGAAGAGGGGAGACGCCGCCATCTGGAGGTCGCCACGACGGAGCAATGGGGCCTCGACCACGGCGCGTGGGCGGCCCTCCTGCACCTGGCGCCGAGCGCGAAGATCCCCGTGGTGCCCCTCTCCATCGCGCCCCTCCCTCCCGAGGACCACATGGCGTGGGGCCAGGCCATCGCTTCCGCGGTCGAGCGTTCGGGGAAGAGCGCCGCGTTCGTGAGCACCGGCTCGATCACGCACCGCCTCGACCTGATCGACATGACGTCGCCGAAGCCCTGGCCCGAGGGCGAGAAGATCGGAGGGGAGATCATCGACACGATCCTCGCACGGAGATATCTGGAGCTCGCGAGCTTCGACCCGCTGAAGTGGGCGACGGTCGCGCCGGAGGGGGACTTGGCCCCGCTCTTCACGATGGTGGGCGCCCTGGGGCCGAGGTTCAAGCCGCGGCTGGTGTCGAACGAGCAGGTGTTCGGCTCCGTGGGCCTCGCGGTCCTGGAGTTCGAGCCCGGATGAGGACATGCTCGACGTAGGGAGCGTGGCCCCGGACTTCGAGGGCGAGGACCAGGACGGCCGCGCGTTCCGGCTGTCTCTGCTCCGGGGCCGCTGGACGATCCTCTACTTCTACCCGAAGGACGAGACGGCGGGCTGCACCGCGGAGGCATGCGCATTCCGGGACAACCTGGAGGCGCTGCGCGAGCTCGGCGCCGAGGTCGTCGGCGTCTCCACCCAGGACCGGGAGTCCCATCGCCGCTTCGCCGAGCACCGCGGGTTGAACTTCCGCCTCGTCGCGGACCCCGGCAAGGACATCGCGCGACAGTACGGAACGCTTGGCCTCCTCGGGTACGCGAAGAGGGTCACGTACCTCATCGACGGAGAAGGGAAGGTCCGCGACGTCCACCGGTCGGAGATCGCCCCGCGGGGCCACGTGGACCACGTCCGTCGGAAGCTGACAGAGTTTGGCGCGATACCCGCGTGATCACTCGACCGGGAACCCCTGCGATGACCAACCGGCGTATCCTCCGTCGAGGAGGGCGACGTCCTTGTATCCGCGCCGGAGGAGGACCGAGGCCCCCGAGCTCGACCGGTTCCCCGTGTGACAATGCACGACGATCGGCCGGTCCTTCGGCATCGGGAGGTCGTCCCATGGCAGCCGCCCGTTCTCGACGTGCACGGCCCCGGGGATGTGGCCGTCCGCCCACTCGTCGTCCTGGCGGACGTCGAGGACGACGGGCGCATCGGGCTTTCGCAGTCTCGGCGCGAGGTCCCATGGTGCGACGAGCGGCACGCGCTGCACGGGGAGACCCGCGGCCTCCCATGCCGCCATGCCGCCATCCAAGGATCCGCGAAGGTCGTCGAACCCGATCCGGACGAGCTGGCGGACCGCGAGCTCGAGATCGCGTGCGCCATGGGTCACGAGGACGAGCGGGGTCCCGATCGGGATGAGCCAGCCGGCCCACGTGGTCAGGGGCGCGTTCGCCCAGATCCCGTACGCCCGGGGGACGTGGCCCCGGAGGAACAGTGGCGGCGGTCGGACGTCGAGGACGGACACCCCGTCCGCCGCCAGCTCCTGCACCCGCTTTGGCGGCAGTGGCTCGAGGTTCGGGAGCCCGCCGAGGACCTTTGGCCCCGCCTGGTTCACGGCTCGCAGCGTTCCGAAGTACACCGGGTAGGAGGGGAGGCCCTCGAGCGCACGCCGGACGAACTCTTCCTCCGACGAGGCCCGGACGAGGGGGTTTGTGGCCCGCTCCCGCCCGATCGTCGTCTGCCGCTCCGAGGTCGTCGGTCCCGCGCAGAAGGATCCCGCCCCATGCGTCGGGAAGACGCTCACCGCATCGGGCAGTTTCATGATCTGATCACGCAGGGAGTGGTAGAGCTGCTTCGCGAGGGGGACGCTGTTCTCCGCCCCGAGGAGGTCCGTCCGCGCCGCGCCGCCGACGATCAACGCGCCTCCGCTGAACAGTGCGGATGGTTTGCCGTCCAGGGAAACCGCGTAGGCGACATGCTCCGGCGTGTGCCCCGGCGTCGCGATGGCGGTGATCTTCAGCTCCGCGAGATCGACGGACTCGCCGCCGCGAATGGGCGTGTGTTCGAACCCGAGGCCCGCGTCCGCGCTCGCGATCACCTTCGCTCCGGTCTTGGCGGCGAGCTCTCGCGCCCCGGACACGAAGTCGTTGTGCAGGTGCGTGTCCATCGCGTACTCAATCCGTAAGCCGTAGTGCTCCGCCGCCGCCAGGTATTGGTCCACGTCGCGGAGCGGGTCCATGATCGCCGCGACCTTCGAATCCTTCGAGCCGAACATGTGCGCTGTGTTCCCGAGACCCGGGTCCACGAACGGGAGGACGAACACGAGGTCGAGAAGACCAGCACGGACTTGAGGCTTACTGCCCTCACACATTCGCTCCGAGCTAGAATGGTCCCCTTCGCGGACCGGAGAGTCCCACCTCAAGCCGAGGAGCAGGGAGTAGCCACGGCGGGGCGAGACGATTGCAACGAACGCGCGCCGGCGTACTTGGGCTCGGGGTTTGCCGCCAGAGGTGAGAAGCCCGCCGCTCGGGGTCCTCAGAGTTCGCCCGCCTTGCGCATCCGGCGAAGCTGGCGCGCATGTACGTTCAGGCGGTCTTGAACTCGGACGAGGGACTCTCTGACCGTGTCGTAGAGAGCTTCCGCATCAAGGCTCGGAATCGCGCCTCGGAGTGCGAGACCTTCGATAAGAAGTCGATTTCCTTCAAGGGCGGCGGCGAGGTCCGTTTCGACATCAGTCATCGCACCGTCGTACTCGTTGATAAACGCTCGCCATTCCTCGTCCGTCAGCGTCATGGGAGTCCACGCGCCATCTCATCGGGGCCCGAGGTGGCGGTAACCATACGGTCTTTCCGCGTACCTGTAGCAGGAACCGGTCATCGGCGTGAGGGACATGTCCGTCGGAACGTCTTTCACCCTTTGGAGGAGAAGTCCGCTTGCGGGGCATGCCGCGGGATGGTGGACGGGATGCGGGAGAAGGTCGTCGGCACGATTCCCGTAGAGCCTATGAACGAGCCTTGGGCCGCCCAAGACTGCAGGAAGCTGTGCCCATCATATATCCGGGGTCATTGAGTTGACTAGCTCGCTGGAAAGAAGAGGTACACACCGACGAACGAGATTATCGTTGATCCCAGGGAGAACCAGAGTGACAATCGCCATGACCCATCTCCGGGCTTGTTCGCGACCTTGATCAAGGGAATGAGCCCGATGAACAGGCTCGCAAACCAAGTCACCATCCCTATCTCCGGGAACCAGTTACCTAACCGAGACCCTCGGGACCCCAACACGATCATCGCGACGGCGGAGGATTGACATGCCATCATGATTGTGGCGGGGACGAACGGCACAAATCCCCTCGCACCTGACTTCACTCAAAGAGGAACATGTCTTCCGTGCCTCTTAGGGTCTGCGACTACCTGAACGGCTCGATGCGGCGGCCGGCGACCAACGAGCTGAGACCCATCGTCCTGCTCTTGACCGCCCTCGAGGCTGCGAAACGACCGATGGACGCCCGGGAGATCTGTCGGGTCGTGTCGCTCGGGCGCAGCGCGTGTGATCGAGGTCTGACCATACACTCCTGTCTCGCGATCTCATCCGACGGAGCCCCCGCGGATTCGGGGGAGCGATTCTGGTCCCACTGATGGACTCAGGATGGAAGGCGGCGGGAAGCCCGAGCCTCCTTCTCCATCTCCTCGGTGACGAAGTTGTGCAACCGCCGCGGTCTCGATGAGAAAAAGGAGGCCGTTCGAGAGAAAAATCAGGAACGGCCTCGTTGTGGAGGGATGCTTGTGCTTTGGGATTGGCGGCGGACTTTATACGGTTTTTGCCTCGCCGTTCCCCGATCTGAACCGGAACGTCCTCTTCTTCCTCGGTCCCGTCCACTCTTCCGTGACGATGCCGATGACCTCGTCCTCCGTGAGGTCCCAGACCAAGGCCCACGCTGCGAAATATGCCTTCCTCCGTTCGCCGGGTTCTTCCTGTAGAGCAGCTCGAGCACATCCTCGACGGCGGAAACTGGCGGAGGAGGACGCGGGCTCATCTCCTCCGGAGATGGGCCGCACGCAATGCCCCATTCCGCCGGCCGGCGTGGAGGATAGACCGATGTCCGAAGAAGTCGTGGAGGATCAACCGTTAGCGGCATCCTCTTCCCGCCGCGGTCTCGCATCCGCGTCGCCAATCTCCTTGGCGGTATACCGAACGGACATCCCGAGACGACGGCTGGCGATGAGCCCGGACCTAATGAGCTTCTGCAGGTGGTAGCTCACCGTCGGCGGACGCAGGCCGAGGAGGGCGGCCAGGTCCTTCTGCTTGATGCCGGGCGTTCGCCGGACCGCCTCGACGAGAGCCCGCTCCACCGAGGACAGTTCGCTTCCCGCATCGAGGACGATACGGACCCCCTCCGGGTAGAACCTCCGGTGGACGCCGTCCTTCCGGGACGTGATGTGGCCCTCGCGTTTGAGAACCGCGAGGTGGTACGCGAGCGTGCCCGCCGGGACGTCGAGCGCCTTCGCGATCGCCGTGAAGTAGTCGCCGGGGTTCGCGAGCAGGTACCCGTGGATCTTCCCACGGGTGTACTGGTCCAGCACCGCCTCCCTCTTCACCCGGGTGTACAGAGGTAGCAAGAGTCCGAAGAATCGGTAGCGCGCGCGGTCGAAGGAGTGGACGCCGCCGACGACCGTACCGAGCACGACCGTCGCGATCAAGGAGGCAAGGAGCATGAGGTCGGGGGGCGCACCCGGTCGCGCCGGGGGGAACGCCGGCTCGGGCAGGACGAGGACCGTGACGCGGGCGGCACTCGAGGTCGCGTTTTCTCCGGTCGCCGTGACGAGGAGCGTGTAGACTTCGGGCCCTGCTCCCGGCCGCAACTCCGGGGTGAGAAGCCGCAGGGCCAGGGGCTCGGTCTGCCCGTCCGCAAGGTCGATCGGCTCGCCCTCGGGAACCGCCGCCAAACCCGCCGAGTCGAGGACCGTCAGGCGGACGTCGGGAACAAATCCCCCGGTGGCCGTCACATTGATCGCGAGGACATGCTCCACGCCTTCCGAAACGGTCGCATTCGCATCCTGCAGGAGAAGCGCTGGCGGCTCGGGCGGCGAAGGGGGCAGGACGCGGAGGGTCGTGAACGCAACGTCGTTCGTTGCGTTCCCGCTGGTGAACGTTTCGTTCAGAAGGGTCACCGTGAGCAGGTACGTGCCCTCGACGGGCACGACGGCCTGGACAGAGACGAGAGTCGCGTCGCCCGCGGCCACGGTCGCGTCTCGCTCCCAGGACCACCCCGCGTCCGCCGGCAGGTCCCCGACGGCGAAGCGAACCGTCGAGGTTCCCTCGGCGTCCCCGAGGTTCCGGACGAGGGCATGCAGCTCGAACGGCGCACCCGCGAATGGCTCCGGCGGTGTCGAAGATATCTCCGCGGCATCGACCGAGAGGTCGGAGCCAGAGGCCGACGCTCGCGGGGAACCGAGCATGGCGCCCAGACCGAGCAAGAGCACGAAGGACAGTATCAGGGCCTGACGCGGCGCGTCGTTCTCCCGCGAGACTGCGGGTCCTGCCAGGCCTCTCACCCCTCGTCCTCGGTTCCCCCGTTCATCGAGCCTGAGGGTAAATAGACTGTGGCAGGACCCTCGAAAAGCTCTTGAACCCCCGGGTTCCGGGGCTCATCCGTCCGAACGGAACGTCGTGCTCGCCGACTCGGGCCCCCAGGTGGCGAGGACGGAGTGATCGCCGGCCGCGAAGTTGTACAGCACGAGGAGGCCCGTGTCCGCGGTCAACCCGTGGAAGACACCGTCGATGTACACGGCCGCCCCTTCGACCGCGCGCCCCATCGAGTCGTACACGAGGATCACCACGTCGTCGTATCGACCGTCGTTGTCGTTGTCGAACGTCGTCGCCTGCACGAAGATGCCCAACGTCGGCGAGCCGCCGACGAAGACCGAGCGGACCGCGACGTTGTTCGTCTCGTCGCGCTCGCGGATCGTGTCGAGCGGGTCGGCGGTGACGACGATGTCGTGCCGGCCCACCGGGCCGGCGGTCCAAACGGCCGACGCGTTCCCGAACGAACCGGCGGGGATGTGAGGGATCACTTCGTACCCGATGTCGGTGCACGGGTCGAAGGGCAGGCAGTCCGCGAAGCGCACCGTGACGTTCCATGCGTCCTCGCTGCCGACGTTGTGGACGTACGCCCACATGTACACGGTCTGGCCCTCGTCCGGCGTGTCGTCGGAGAGGATGATGTCGGCGGCGGACAACGTCAGATCTACCCCCGTAACATTCCCTTCGCACGGCGTGCCGGAGACGTAGATGTGCCGCCAGGCCAGGTTGTTATCCTCGTTCCACTCGGTCACGGTCCGCAAGGCATCGGCCTCCACGAGGATTATGTCCTGGCCATCCGCGCTTGCGGTCGTGTTCCACTCCACGGACACGACGACGGAGTTGCCGGCCGGCAGGTAAGGGACGATGGCGTCGCCGATGTAGTACTCGACCGCGAGCAAGCAGATTGCATTGTCGCGGAAGCTCACGACGAAGCCGGAGGCGGGGGCATCCCCGACGTTGTGAATCCGCGCATGCAGGGTGACCAGGTCCCCCCATCGCGGGTTCGGCGGGTCAGACCAGATGTCGCTTGCGGTCAGGGTCAGGTCGGGCCGCGTCTCGTTCCCCCCGCCGCCTGCGCCCGTCGTGAAGGCGAAGGACCGGGGACAACCCGCCAACGCATTCCCGGGATCGCTTCGGTCTCTGGCCGCGCAGGAGAATCCCCACACATACGTCGTGTTCGCCTGAAACGGAACCGAGTGCGTCACGGTCAGGATGGCCGCGTCCGGAGACCAGACGAGGCCGATCCCGCCCACGGAGGGGGCGATGGAGAACGAGGACCCTGTCGGCGTTCGCTCCATGGGCTCGCTGAAGGCGGTCACCAAGACCGCGTCCAGGGACACCCCTATCGCCCCGTTCGCGGGGCTGACGGATAGGATGGTCGGCCGTGTGGAGTCGATCGCTAACCGGTTGCTCTCGCCGCATCCGGTCATGTTGTCGCTGTCCGTCGCGCACGCGCGTACTGCCGCGGACTCCGTGTCGACGGGGGGCACGGTCCATTCGTACCACGAGGCGTTGGAGTTCGGATATTCCCCAGAATGGAACCATGCCCAGGAGCCGTTCGGGTCCGTCCGGTAGTACAGGTGTGCGAACAGCGAGGCGTCCTCGTCGCGCATCTGCCAGATGACCCAATGGCGGCTCCCTCCCGTCCACCGCTCGCCGCCCGCAGGTTGGAATACGGAAACGACAGGCGGTTCGGTCCCCGTCGGTTCCGTACCTGGTTGCGACCTGACCCCGGACCGGACGAGCGCATCGATGAGGACCGCGAGGGATGCCACGAGCAACATCGCGACCGCAATCGCCGCCAATGCTCTAAGAGACGCACGGGTTGGGATCATCGCAACCGCCGGCGTTGTCAACATCGCCTGACATCTTCATCTCATTGGTAGGCGCTTCTACGGGCTCATAAACACCGCGTTTCCGGGCGGCATTCGGGCGACCGAATGCTCATATCCGAGTCGCGGGGAGGAATGACGGATGCACTCCCCTCTTCGGCGGCGACCTCTATAACCTCGTCCTCCGACGCTCCAACAGTGAGGCGAGGATTAGACTCTCACTCTTTCGCGGCTGAGTTCTTCCATGATTCTCCCCAGTCAGGAATAACTTGACTGGATAGAGTAGGCTTGCCCGAAACGGACATGGAGGAGAACGCGGGATCATCGCCCACTGAGTCCTCGACGACTCGAGACATCCTGCCGCCAAGGATAGGTTTTTAGCGGGAACCCCCATCGTCGCGGCCGCCGTGCACAAGACGAAGGTCAACAAGGTCCGCGTCGAACGGTTCAACGAGATCGGCGCGGTGAACACGAAGATCCGTACGTTGATCGGCGGCGAGGACGGCGCGCTCACGACGTCCCTGCACGAGATCATCGTCGGGAAGGGCGGCTCGACGGCGATGCACCGCCACGAATGGGAACACCAGCTGTTCGTCGAGAGCGGACGCGGGCGCCTCGAGGCCATCGACGGGCGCATCGGCCTCGCGCCCGGGGACGCCGTCCTCGTGGGCGCGGGCGAGGACCACCGGTTCGTCCAGACGGGGAAGGAGCCGCTCCGGTTTCTCGTGGTCACCCCGCTTTAGGGAAAGGATTTATCGCGCGGCCGCGTTCGGCGCGACGATGCGCGTTGGTATCACGGAATACATCGACTGCGCGCACCACCTGCCCGGGCATCCGAAGTGCGGGAGCCTGCACGGACACACGTACCAGATCGACGTCACCGTGGAGGGCGACCACAAGGGGGGCATGATCATCGACTTCGCGGACCTGAAGAAGGCCGTGCGCGCGGTCCTCTTCGAGTACGATCACAAGGACTGGAACGCGTTCCTGGAATACCCCACCGTGGAGAACATCTGCGAGCTGGTCCACGCGAAGCTGAAGGAGAGACTGGCGCACTCGTTCCATGTGCGGGTCTGGGAGGGGCACGGGAATTGGGCGGAGCTGTGACGACAATCAAACGGGCCAGACGGAAGAAGCGACGGCGAAGCTACTTCGGAGCCCTCAGAGGGATCGGAACGTTCTCGCACAGCGACGACCGGGATCATTGACCAACGAAGGGTTTTTTGGCGGCGGTGCGTTCGCCATCCGATGTCAGGGCTCCTCGAGGCGGTCGATGCGGAGGTTCGAGGAGACTTTGCGAAGGCGGCGACCTCGTACGCGGCCCTGGCGGAACACGGTTCGTCCCTCGACCGCATCGGCATCTACCAAGCGCTGGCTCGCTGCCACGAGAAGATGGGGCATCTCGCCGACGCGGCTCCTTGGCGGCGAAAGGCCGCGCAGGGCTACATGGCGCTGGCGGACGACATCATGCCGAAGGACGAACGGCGGTACTACGCCCTCGTGGAAGCACGAAACGCCGTGCAGGACTTGGCGGGTCGCCCGGAGGACTTGAAGGATGTGACCGAGGAGTACCGCCACATCCTCGCGGAGAACTGGAAAGCCGGCCCCGAGGGGCTGACGCACGAGGGACTGTTCGGCGGCTTGTTCTTCCGCGCCCGAGGAGACTGGATCACCGCCGCCAAGTATCTCTTCGACACCGCGGAGGCGATGAACGAGCAGGCCGTGGAGTCCGGCGACGGCGCGCTGAAGCACGCGGCCCTCGAGTCTTACGATCTCGCGGAGGAGGCGGCGACGAAGGCGGGGCGTGCCGACGTCGCTCGCGTTGCCGCGCTCCGGGCGACCGCGCTCCGCGGCGGGCCGAAACCCCAGAAGCTCGGCGGCCTCTGAATGTGCACCCTGATCGCACTGCTCGGCCGCGTCCCCGGATACCCTCTCGTCGTCGCCATGAATCGGGATGAGTTCTACGACCGCCCGTCCCTCCCGCCAGAACTCCGAGAGGGCCCGACGAGGCTCGTGTGTCCCCGGGACGAACGGGCCGACGGGACCTGGATCGGCGTGAACGCCGAGGGTCTCGTGGCGGCCGTGTCCAACCGGTTCGCGGGCCCGCAGGACCCGATGGCGCGATCCCGAGGTCTTCTCTGCCTGGAGAGCCTCGCCCACCGCGACGTGACGGAGGCCGCGATATTCGCATCGGAGGCCACGGAGGCGGCGTCGTACAATCCGTTCAACCTCCTCCACGCGGATCGGTTGCGCATCGCCTGCACGGGGCACGAGCAGGGCACATGGACCATGCACGGGATGAGAGGGCTCAACGTCCTCACGAACGCGGGACTGAACGCGGGCGACCCTCGCGCGCAACGCGTGCTCCACCTACTCGAGCACGCGTCGTTCGATTCCCTCGATGGTGCGCTGGCGGCTATGCGTGCAGCCCTCGCCGATCACGCGGACGCGGGCGGACGGGCGATCTGCCATCATGGGGACAAGACGGGAACGCGGTCCCAGACGATCCTCGCGCTCGACGATGCGGGCTGGCGGCACAATCGCCTCTGGTACGCGGAGGGCTATTCGTGCACCGCCAAGGCCGTCGACTTCTCCGACCGATTCCGGTGAGACCGCACGCGAGGCGGTGACGAGGCGTTCAGCCCGTCGTGATCTTGATCGCGAGCACCGGGCAGGCGGTCTCGCACGCCATGCAGTCGATGCAATCGGTCTCGCGGATCGGGTCGGCCTTCGCCTCCTTGATCATCGGCGGCAGCTCGGGGTGGACCTTGTGCGGGTTCGTGCCCGGGGTGTCGAACCACTCGAAGACATCGACCGGGCACACCTCGATGCACGATCCGTCGCCGATGCAGATGTCGAAATCGACGGCGACATGGGTACCGTGGATGCCGGTGATCTCCGGAGGGTCGACGGGGCCCCAGACATCGTGCTCGATGTGCTTGTCCACGACCTGTCGCTTCTGCTGGAAGTCCGGGTCGATGGCGACCGTGGTGCGTCCCCGAGACCCTACCCATAATCCCGTTATAAGTCTTGCTTCGAGGAGAGGGTTGGGACGGCAGAAAGTTCGGCGATTCGATTCCCGAGACATACCGAATCTTAAAGCGGCCACCGTGTTGGGGGCATCAGCAGGTGAGTCCACATGGCGCGCGAACCGCGAGACCCGGACCAGGTTGGCATCGAATTCCCGAGCGGCCGAAGACTGAAGACATCGGCGGACTTTCCGCCGCCAAGGGCGAGTGCGCCGGGGATTGGCGGTTCGACGGTGATCGCCCTCTTCGCTGTGGGCATCCTCCTCGGCGCTGGCGTGGGGGTGACGACCTACTGGCTAGGGACGCGATCTTCGGTGACACAGCCCGAGCCTCCGGGCAACGAGGTGTCGTTCACCCTGATTGCGTTCATCACCGGATTCGTCGGGAGCGGCGGGACCATCGACGGGCTCGAGAACCCAACCCTCCTCGTGACGCGTGGCGATCGCGTGACGATCACGGTGAGGAACGGACAGAGCTTCGAGCACGATCTCTTCCTCGAAGGGTACACCGTGCACATCACGGGGCTGACGGCGCTCAACGCCCAGAGCAGCGCCACGTTCGATGCGAACGACGAGGGGACGTTCGCGTACTTCTGCACGATCCCGGGCCACAGGGCCAGTGGGATGGAAGGGAGCCTTGTGGTCGGGTCCGGCACCCCGGGACCCGGCCCCGCGCAGGCGGTGGACGTGTCGAACATCGCGCGCAACCCTACGAGCGTCCCTGGTTCCCTGGGACGGACCACGCCCACGACGGTCGACCTGTACATGCTCGCCCGGGAGGTCGTTGCGGAGATCGAGCCAGGGACGACGTTCACCTACTGGACCTTCAACGGGACCGTGCCCGGCCCGTTCTACCGCGTCCTCGTGAACGACACGGTGACCGTCCACTTCAGCAACGCCGCAACGAGCACCCAGAACCACTCCGTGGACTTCCACGCGGTGACCGGGCCTGGCGGCGGCGCCGTCGCGACCCAGACGCCCCCCGGGCAGGAGACGGACTTCACGTTCAAGGCGATCACGCCCGGGCTGTACGTCTATCATTGCGCGAGCCCGCACATCCCGTCTCACATCGCGATGGGGATGTACGGTCTCATCCTCGTCGAACCCGATGGCGGACTCCCGCCGGTCGACCGCGAGTTCTACGTCGTGCAGGGGGACGTGTACACCAAGTGGGCGGCGGGGACGAAGGGCCACCAGTTGCACGACGACACGAGACTCCTCGCGGAGGACCCGACGTACGTCGTGTTCAACGGGAAGTTCCAGGCCCTCACGGGGAGCGGCGCCCTTCTCGCGAACGTGAACGAGACGATCCGCATCTACTTCGGGGTTGGCGGGCCGAACCTCGTCTCGTCGTTCCACGTGATCGGCGAGATGTTCGACCGGGTGTACTCGCTCGGCGACGTGCTGTCTCCGCCCATGCAGATGGTCCAGACGATCCTTGTGCCCCCAGGCGGCGCCGCCATCGTGGACATCCGGCTCGAGGTGCCGGGCAATTTCATCCTTGTGGACCACGCCCTCGTCCGCTCGATTGACAAGGGCTCCGTCGGCATCTTGACCGTCAGCGGGCCCGAGGACTGGACGATCTTCAAGCCGTGATTCGGCCAGCATCGACCGGCCAAGGGCCCGCGACTCCGCAACACCGTAGGGCTCCGTACTTACGATAGGTTCATGGGGATTCTCGAGAGCCCTCACCGCAAGGTGACTCCATGGATACTTCGAGAGTCCGAACAAACTGGCCGGTCATTGCGGTCGCCCTGGTCATCGCGGCGCTCCTCCTCGGGGCCATCGTCCTCCCTGGCGCGCCCCGTGTCGGCGCGCAAGGTGCCCAAGAATTCTGGTTGACCGCGCAGGCCGCGCAGATTAACCTCACAGGGGGCGTCGTCTGGAACGCCTGGACGTACAACGGGACGGTTCCCGGGCCCACTTTGCGAGTGCGCGTCGGCGACACCGTCCGGATTCACTTCACGAACAACCTGGACCGCATCCACAGCATCCACGCGCACGGGTTGCGTTACACGATCGAGAACGACGGATCGCAGGCCTATCCCGACTCGATGCCGGGACCAGGGGAGACGTACACCTACACTTTCGAGGCGACCCGACCGGGGCTCTTCTACTACCACTGCCACTCGAGCGACCGTGGGACAATCAGCCAACACATACTACAGGGGCTTTATGGGGCCATCATCGTGTACAGTGCGGACGAATGGCCGCCGGACACGAGATATGAGTTCGTCCAATTCTTCGCGGAGGCGCCCACGCTTCCGAGCCTGTCGTACGTGATCAACGGGGCACAGGCGTCCGAGCACGCCCTCTGGGACCTGGTCAACACGCAAGGATACGCGGGTGCACTGCAGACCCTCAAGGGAGCTGGGATTACCGTTGTCCCGGTCAACCAGGAGCTCACCCTCTACCTCATCGGGATAGGGAACGAGTACCACTCATGGCACATGCACGGCGGCAATCCCGTCTATGTGAACGGGCAGGTCGTGGAGGGGGACGTCATCGCGCTCGGCCCGGGCTCCGTCGCCACCGCCAAGATGAAGCTCGCGAATCCCGGGATCTGGCTCATCCACTGTCACCTCGTGTTCCACGCGGACGCAGGCATGGTCACCCTGATGATCGCGGAGTAGTCCGCCCCGAGGGGGGCGGGCCCCCTCACGTTCCGTACGCCTCGCCCAGGCGATGGATGATCGCGTGGTACGCTTCGTGGAGCCCCCAACCGACATCCTCCCGCTCCAGGCGATCGAACTCGCGGGCGATCTTCGTCCGCTCTATCGTTCCGACGGCTCGGTCGAATTCCGGGAAGAGGGTTTCCTCCTCGATCCGAATGTGCTCGCGGAGGAGTTTCGTGTACTTCCTGAGGTCCTTCTCCAGTTCCACTCGCAGGGACTTCGAGTCGCCGACCCGCGGGAGCAGCTGACGCATGGACAAGGCGAGTTGCCGGAGTTCGCGGTGGTCTCTCGACATCTGACGGGCCAAGTTCGCCCCCGCCTTGGGGGAGGCGGCCGACAACGCGGGGAAGACGTGGTCCTCCTCCTTGATCTGATGGCATCGGTCCCCAAACTCGACGACGACCGTCATCGCGTCGAGCAGATCCTCGCGAGGCACCGGCTGGTTCGCCGCAAGTCGCTTCGCCATCTCGTCGAGGACGCGCAGCAGGTCCTCGATCGCCACGTGCTCCGAGCGGAGCAAGTCGCTCGGGCCGTTCATGTAACCACGGATGGCGGTGAGGTCAGGGAGGCCATGTCCGTTCCGCCATGACAATACATACCCTCCAATCCCGACGGGCGCGGAGCTGCGCGACTGTTTCACGCCTCCCGCGGCTCCGCCTGCGCACGCGTCGTCGGCCTGAACGGACGGGACTCCCCGAACTCGTCGAGCGCGTAGAACTTGGTATAGAACTCGACGTAATGCAGGCGGAGCGAATGGATGCTGACCGTGAGCAGGAGCAGGGCCATGACGAACCCGTGGCCCACGACGAAGACCGCGCCGCCGATCACCCAGCCCACGATGCCCTGCTGCAGGAGGCCTTCCGTGACGATCGTGTTCAGCGCCAAGCCCAGCACGGATTCCGCAATCCCCAGGATGCCCAGGCGAAGGTACGAGAGGATGTTGCCGATGAACGCGGGCACCTCGACCACGTCGACGATCCCGCCGCCGAAGGAGATCAGGGTGACCGCGAACGCCATGATGGCGAATGCGGGAATCCACACGGGGGCCGTCACAAGTCCCAACAGACCCACGCCAAGCAAGAAGAGGCCGCCCTCGAGGACGATCCAGCTGACCTTCCGCAGGACGGCGGCACGGAGCCCCGCGCGCCGACGCTCGTAGAAGAAGCCGATCCCGAGTCCGAGGGTCAGGTGGACGAAGCCGAAGGCGATCGAGAGCAGGAGGAGCTGCGGCACGTCCTCTAGGCGGTCGATGAGGTGGAAGGACAGAGGACCGACGTCGACATTAAACGCAAAGAACTCGGCGAAGAGGATCACGCCGAAGATGATGGACCATGTCCCGCCGGCGATCGTCAGGGTGGAGGCGAGCTCCGCGACGGGCGTGCGAATCCGACGGCGCACGTACCAGCCCGCGACCACGAAGACGATGCCGTACCCGAAGTCGCCGATCACGAACCCGAAGAAGATGGGGAGGATGAGGAACGTCAGGAACGTCGGGTCGTATCCCTCCCGGCCGGGAAGCGAGAACAGCTCGACGAACGTTTCGAAGGGCTTCGCGAGCCGCGGGTTCTCGAGGGAGACGGGGGCAAGGGTGACCGCGGGGTCGACGGACTCGTCCCACAGGACGGTGGCGCGCCCGCCCGTGCCCTGCTCCAGGATGAACCGCAGATCCTCGAACCACACCTGCGGCAGCCACCCCTCGATCAGGAAATGGTACTCGGCTCGCTCCACCCCCGTGACGTCCATGCACTTGAGCGCGGTCAGCCCGTCCTCGGCGGCGCGATACGCGTCCGCGGTCCCGACCACGAGGACCTTGACGAGCTTCTGGATCGTCACCGGACCACCAGCGTGGAGGAGGGTGCGTAATGGAGCACCTTGTCCGTCACGCCGCCGAGCGCGAACGTCGGCAAAGCCCCGCGGCCCTGGTGACCGAGCACGACCAAGTCGTACCCGTCCTTCGCCACGTGGATGATCGTCGCCGCGGGCCGCCCATACTCGACCCGACGGTCGACCGCGACGCCACGTTCCGCCAACGATTTCGCGATCGGTCCGAGGAACGGCTCCCCGACCCCCCGCGAAACCGTGAACTTCACCTCCTCGGTTTCCTGTGGGATGACGTACAAGAGCGTGACCGACGCCTTGTGGGACTCCGCGATACCCGCGGCCCATTCCGCGGCCCGCTCCGCGGGGGCGGAGCCGTCGACGGCCGCCAAGATCTTCCGGATCGGGCCGTCTCGCCGTACGATGAGCACGGACGACTTCGCGAAGTGAGCAGCCGCGTACCCGACGCTCCCCACCAGGTGGATGCGTTGAGCGCCGAGACCGCGGCTTCCGAGCAGGGTCAGGTCGGGTCCCACGCGACCCACGTAGGAACAAATCTCCTCGGCGGGGTGACCCTCGAGGATCGTCGCATCGGCCTCGAGCCCCGCCTCCGTGACCGCCGCCCGCGCGCGATCCACGTACGTCCGTGCGTCCTCCCGCATGCGCCCGAGGAGGGCGCGGGCCTCTTCCGGGTGGCGGGCGAACTCCGGGATCGTCGGGATGATGCACAGCGCCTCGACGCGACCGCGGTGGGGTCGGGCGAGCCGGATGGCGGAACGCACGGCATCCGCCGCCTCCTCCGAGCCGTCGACCGCGACGAGGAACCGGCGCATCCTCGGTCGCGTACTGTCTCCCATCAAGCCCCCCTTCCGTTCCCACGACAGAAAGGTGATGAAAGGTTTGTATGTATTCCCGGCCCGGGACGCCTCCGAGGGAGCGTCCGTCCGGTGCCGTGGTCGCCCACAATACAGAGGGGGTCGTCCCTTACAATAATGATGCGGCGGCTATATGGCGCCTCCTCGGAAGGAAGGACGATGGCGGAACCCGTGACGCAGGGAGGCGAGGACGTTGGCCGCGCCGCCTGATCCCATCCTCCTGGGCATCCTTTTGGCAGCCTCCCTTGCAGGGTTCATCGCCGCCATCGGCCTTCGCGACTTCGTCCGTTCCGTGCTCGCGTTCGCCCTGGGGAGCGCCATCCTCGCGGGCGCCTTCGCAATGCTCGCCGCCCCATATGCGGCGGTGATCGAGCTCACCGTGGGGGCCGGGCTCACCGCGGTCCTGTTCCTGACGGCCATCACGCTCACCACCGGTCGGGAGGACGACGATGGTTGAACGGAAGGCCGCCGCGGCGCTCGCCTTCGTCGTCCTTGGCGGGGCCCTCCTCGTCGTCCTGCTGTCCGCGGTGCCGTCCGGGCCGACGGGAGAGGTCGACTCTCCGTGGATTGGGCCCTGGCTGTGGGAGGTTCGGGGCCTGGACCTCGCGGTCCAATCGCTCCTCGTCCTGGCGGGTATCCTCGGGATCCTGCATCTCCTCGAGCCGGAGGGAGACCCGCGATGACGGAGGCGTGGGTGTCCGCCGGCATCGCCGGGATCGCGGCGCTGTTCGTCACGGGGCTCTATGCGCTCGTCGCGAAGGAGAGCCTCCTGAAGGTCCTGCTGGGCCTCGAGATCCTCGGAAAGGCGGTGACCGTCACGTTCGTCCTCGCGGGCTTCCTGCTGGACGACCTCGGCCGGGCGCAGGCGATGGTGTTCACGATCGTCGTCATCGAGGTGATCGTGGCGGCCCTCGCGCTCTCGCTCATGGTGAACGTGTACCGCCAGACGGGCTCCCTTAGCGTCCGCGAGATTAGGAGGCTGCGTGGATGATCGCCATCTTGCTCAGCGTGGCCCTGCCCTTCCTCGCCGTCCCCGCAATCCTCGCGCTCCGCAGGCGGCCGAACGCCCGGGAGTTGGGGAGCATGGTGGCCGCGATCGGCACGTTCCTCCTTGTCGCGAGCGCGCTTCCCGCCGCTCTCTCCGGAACCCCGTTGGCGGTGGACCTTGCGACCTTCGCCCCCGGCCTCTCGATCGCCTTTCGGGCGGACCTCCTGGGCCTCCTGTTTGCGCTTGTGGCCTCGTTCCTCTGGATCCTCACCACGATCTACTCGATCGGATACATGCGGTCGCGCCGCGAGATGGGACAGACGCGATACTACGCGTGCTTCGCGTCGGTCCTGGGCGCGACGATGGGCGTCGCCCTCTCCGCGAACCTGTTCACGCTCCTCGTGTTCTACGAGATCCTCTCGGTTTCCACGTTTCCCCTCGTCGCCCATGCGGGTACGGCGGAAGCCCAACGGGCGGGTCGGAAGTACCTCGTCTACACGCTCGGAGGTGGTGCGATGGTCCTCGCGGGGCTCGCCATCGCGGTCGGTCTCGGAGGCAATGCCGACTTCGTGCCCGGCGGAAACCCCGCGCTCGAGGTGCTAACCTCGGATGCGGCCCGTGCAGTCGCGTTCCTCCTCTTGGCGGGCTTCGGGGTCAAGGCCTGCCTAGTGCCCCTCAGCGGCTGGCTGCCGACCGCGATGGTCGCGCCGACGCCCGTCAGCGGTCTCCTCCACGCAGTTGCCGTCGTCAAGGCGGGCGCGTTCGGCATCCTGCGCGTGACGCTGTTCCTCTTCGGCCCCGACCTCTCCCGTTCCCTTGGGATTCAGCCGGTCCTCCTCGCGTTCGCCGTCGCGACAATCCTGTTCGCTTCCCTCCTCGCCCTCGCTCAGGACAACCTGAAGCTCCGCCTCGCCTACTCGACGATCGCTCAGCTCGGGTACGTGGTGCTCGGCGCCGCGCTTCTCACACCTGAGGCAGCCACCGGGGCTTCGTTTCACATCGCGACGCACGGGTTCGCGAAGCTGTCCATGTTCTTGGTGGCGGGGGCCATCGCGACCGCGACAGGAGCTACGCGCGTATCGGAGCTCGACGGCATCGGTCGCCGCATGCCTCTCACCATGGGAGCGTTCGCGCTCGCCGTGTTCGCGTTGGCGGCGCTGCCACCCTTCGGCCCCTTTGTGAGCAAAGGGTACCTCACATCGGCCGCGGAGGACGCGGGGCTCTTCCTGCCCGTCGTGATCCTGATCATCTCTTCCGTGCTCAACGTCGCCTATTTTCTTCCCATCGTCGTCCGCGCCTTCCTCCGCCCTGCACAGGGACCACGCGTTCGCGAACCGTTTTCGTTGACGATGCCGGTGGCGGCCGCCGCCGCCGGGGCACTCCTCCTTGGTGTCTGGCTCGCCCTCCCCTACGGTCCTTTCGAAATCGCCGCATCCATGCCCTCGGAGATCTTCGGCGTCGCTCCCCGTGCGTTCGATCCCTGGACGCTCGCACACGCCTTGGAACTGGCCCCGGTGCTCGCCGCGGCGATCGCCGTATTCCTCGTCGTTCGAACGCGATGGGTCGTGCCCGGAGCCGGAGCGTTCCTCGCCACCTGCCTTTCCATCGGCTCCGTATTCGGTGCCGCGTACGATCGAATCGTCACCACGCTCTCGAATCTCGGAAGATTGTCGCGCAGATCACAGACGGGTGACTTGAACTGGAACGCCCTCGGCCTGGCCGTCGGGCTCGCCCTCGTGGTCCTGTGGCTCGTCCTGGAGGTCCTGTGATGGCCTTCGCCCCCTCCGCCGCCACGCCGATCATCATCCTTGCGGGCGGCGCGATCATTTCCTTTGCCGTGGGGAAGGTCTCTCCGAAGCGCGGCGGGGACGCTTCGATGATTGCCGCCGTCACCTCCCTCGCCCTGGCCTTTCTATCCTTCGTGGCCCTCCAGGCGGCCCAATCCGGTGTCCCGTTTGAGTCTGCGGGCGAGGCGACACTGCGTGCGGATGGACTCGCGGTGTTCCTTGGGCTCGTCGGCACGGGACTCGGCCTCGCGGTCGCCACGTACTCGCTCGCGTCCATGCGTGAAGCGTCGAATCGGCCAACGTATGCGGCCCTCCTCCTGCTCCTCGTCGCAGGGATTTCGGGCATCGGGCTCGCGGGGGACCTGTTCAACCTGTACGTGATGTTCGAGCTCATGGCGATCCCCTCCTTCGCGCTCGTCGCCTTTCATCGGGAGCGGGCGGACGCGATCGAGGCAGGGATGAAGTACATCGTGATGAGCGGGGCGGGCTCCCTCCTCGCGCTCCTCGGGATCGGCCTCGTCTACCTCGGCGCGGGCACCCTCGACCTCGCGGCCCTCCCGCGCGCGGCGATCCCCAGGGACCTCGCCGTCCTCGCGGCGGGCCTCCTCATCGCGGGGTTCGGCGTGAAGGCGGCGATCGTTCCCCTGCACACGTGGCTCCCGGATGCGCACGCGGCCGCACCGAGCGGGATCAGCGCGATGCTGAGCGGGATCGTCATCCAGACGGCCCTCGTCGCGATGGTCCGGGCCCTCGCGATCTTCGGTGTCGGCGTGTCGGCGGTCGCATCGTACGGCCTCCTGCTCGCCTTCTTCGCGGTCCTCACGATGACCATGGGGAACCTTGTCGCGATGCACCAGCGGGACCTCAAGCGCCTCCTCGCGTATTCGAGCGTGGCCCAGATGGGATACATCCTCCTCGGGATCGGCGTCGGCCTCGAGTTCGGGGTGACCGCGGCGGTCGTCGGCGCGCTGTTCCACGTGATGAGCCACGCCCTCCTCAAGGGCGGCGCCTTCCTGAGCGCCGGGGTCCTCCAACGCGCATACGGAACGCGCGATCTCGGGGCCCTGAGGGGCGCGGGGCGCAGGGTCCCCGTCGCGGGGTTCACGTTCGTTCTGTTCGCCCTGGGCCTCGCCGGCGTCCCGCCGACCGCGGGCTTCCTGAGCAAGCTCCTCATCGCCACCGGGGTTGCCCAGGCGGGCGTGATTGGCGTCTTCCTCGTCCTCGCCCTGATCGCGAACAGCGTGCTCTCCCTCGCCTACTACGTGCCGGCCGTGACCGGGCTCCTCGCGGGCGGAGGATCTCCTCCGTCCGAGCGTCCCTCTTTCTCCCTGATGATCCCGATCCTCGTCCTCGCGTGCCTCGTGATCGTTTTCGGCGTCTGGCCCGGCCCCGCGCTCGCCGTCCTCGTACCCGCTGCCAGAGCCCTCGGAGACCCCTGAGATGGACATCCTCCTCGCGCCGTTCGTCGTCTTTGCCTCCGCCCTTGCGGTGGCGGGACTCCTCTACCTGTGGGGCCGCGCCCTCGCGCCCCCCCGCGCCCCGGGCGGCCACAAGCAGGAGATGTACACGGGCGGGGAGGCGCCCCGCGGGGGGAACGTCACGCCGTCGTACGCGTTCTTCCACGCGGCCCTCTTCTTCACCGTCCTTCACGTGGCGGCCTTGTTCCTGGTGACGGCGGTCGGGGGGCCCTCCGTGTTGCTCGCGCTCCTGTACCTCGGAGTCCTCGCCGTCGCCTTGGCGGCGCTCGTTCGGCGGTGATTTCGTTGTCATACGCGATCGTCCCCGGGAAAAATACCTCCGGTTCAAATACGACCGGATCAGTCCATCGGCCACACATGTTCGAACGACTCGTCCGCTGGGCCCGGCGGAAATCCCCGTGGATCCTGCTGTTCAACAGCGGCGCATGCAACGCGTGCGACATCGAGATCCTCTCCCTGCTCACGCCTCGATTCGACGTCGAGCGCCTGGGCGTACTGGCGAAGGGCACACCGCGCCACGCGGACATCCTCGTCGTCACGGGCCCTGTGACGCTGAAGCAGGCCGAACGGCTCCGCCGGATCTACGACCAGATGCCGGAGCCGAAGTACGTCGTCGCCATGGGGGCGTGCGGCGCGGCCGGCGGGGTATTTGAGGGACTGTACCACGTCGTCGGCGGGGTCGACAAGGTCGTGCCGGTCGACGTGTGGGTGGCGGGCTGCCCCCCGCGGCCCGATGAGATTGTCGACGGCGTGATCAAGGTCCAGCAGCTCATGGAGGAGGACGCGAAGCGAGGAGGGAGGGAATGGCGGCGGGGACAGCCCGTGTACGCGATGGCCCGAAGGACGTAGCCCCCGAGGTCCTCCAGGAGGTCTCCGAGATCCTCGGCGGCGACCTCCAGGACCTGCGGCACACCGCACCCCGGCGCCTCACCGCGCGTCTGCCTTCGGACCGGGTCAAACGTGTCTTGCAGACGTTCCGAGACGAGCTCGCATGCCGCCATCTGAGCGCGTTGAGCGGCTTCGACGCCGGGCCCACCCTCGACGTCGTCTACCACCTGGCAGCCCGCGGAGGAACCGTCCTCTCCATCCGATGCTCCCTGCCGCGAGACGCCCCCCGCATCGCCTCGGTCACCGACATCTTCCCCGCCGCCAATCTCTACGAACGGGAAATCCACGACGTGCTCGGGATCACGTTCGAGGGTCACCCCGACCCGCGCCCCCTGCTCCTCTACGAGGGCTGGCCGGAGGGCGAATACCCCCTGAGGAAGGATTGGAAGCCCTCGGGAGAGGAGGGTCGACATGCCCGAGGTTGAGCTCCCGATCGGCCCGCAGCATCCGGCGCTCAAGGAGCCCGTGAGCTTTCGCGTCCTCGTCGATGGGGAGCGGATCGTCCGCCTCGATCTCGACGTGAGCTACAATCATCGCGGGGTCGAGAAGGGCGCGGAGGGGCGCGAGTTCACGAAGGCGCTCTACCTCATCGAGCGGATCTGCGGCATCTGCAGCCACGCCCACGCGACGAACTTCGCGAAGGGGCTCGAGGCGCTGATGGGCGTCGAGGTTCCCCCCCGGGGACAGTGGATCCGCACGCTGGTCGCGGAACTCGAACGGCTCCACAGCCACCTCCTGTGGCTCGGCGTGCTCGCGCACGAGATCGGCTACAACACGATGTTCATGTACACGTGGCGGGACCGCGAGACCGTCCAGGACCTCCTCGAGGAGATCTCCGGGAACCGCGTGAACTACGGGATGAACCGCCTGGGCGGCGTGCGACGCGACCTCTCCGACGCGCTCCGGGCTCGCGGCATCGAGGGCCTCCACGGCCTTGCGGAGCGAGCACGCTTCTACGCCCAGCTCATCCGAGAGGAGCAGACGCTGCTCCTGCGCACCCGCGGGGTCGGCCGCCTCCCGAGGGACCGGGCGATCGCGCTGGGGGCCGTTGGTCCGACCGCACGCGGCAGTGGTGTCGATTTCGACGTCCGGCGGGACGACCCGTACGCCGCGTACGGCGACGTCCCGCTTCGGGTGATCACATCCGACGCCGCCGATGTCTTCGGCCGCCTGGAGGTGCGCGTCCACGAGATCGAGGAATCCGTACGAATTGCGATCTACCTGCTCGAGAACATGCCCCCGGGGGACATCGCCGCCAAAGCACCACGGACCGCGCCCGCGGGCGAATACGTGTCCCGGTACGAGGCCCCCCGGGGTGAGCTCGTCCACTACATCCGGACGAACGGCACGGACAAGGCCGATCGCGTCTCGGTCCGGACGCCCACCCTTGCGAACTGGCTGTCCGTCGTCGAGGCGATCCAGGGCCGCGTCATCGCGGACCTCCCCGTGGTCGTCGCTGCAATCGACCCATGCCTGAGTTGCACGTCGCGCACGACGTTCGTCGACACGGGGACGGGGAACCGGTCCGCGATGGAGTGGG
Organism: uncultured Methanomassiliicoccales archaeon; assembly: GCA_964396265.1. Classification (GTDB taxonomy): domain Archaea; phylum Thermoplasmatota; class Thermoplasmata; order RBG-16-68-12; family EA-27; genus EA-27. Next base: position 57,238 of record CAYNEM010000004.1, on the reverse strand, counting down.
ATGACCTCGTTGCATACGGCATCCGTTACTATCGCGACCGCGAGGGGTTGCCGTGAACGGCGTCTCGTTAGCCCTATACCTTGTCGTCTTCCCCGGGTTTCTCTTCCTCCTCGGGCTTGCGTGGTTCGGAGAATGGTGGGACCGCAAGCTCACCGCCCGGTTCCAGGACCGCGTGGGTCCACCGCTCGTTCAGCCCTTCGCTGACTTCGTCAAGCTGCTCGCGAAGGAGGACATCGTCACCGAGGGCGTGTCCGCGCGACTTCAAGCGGCGTTGCCCCTCGTGGCCTTCGCCGCCGTCGCGACCGCGTTCCTCTATGTGCCCGTCGTCGGCGCCTCGCCGTTCGGTGCTCCCGGGGACCTCGTCCTCGTCCTCTACTTGCTCACGTTGCCGACCGTGCTCCTGTTCGTCCTCGGCTGGACATCCCGGAACGTGTTCGCGCGAATCGGTGCCGTGCGCGCGGCGACCCAGCTGTTCGTCTACGAGGTGCCCTTCTTCCTGGGATGCCTCGGCCCGGCGTTGGCGGCGGGGACGTGGACGCTGGGGGACATCGTCACCGCCCAATCGGCGGGCCTCTGGACGGTCCTTCTGCAACCCTTGGGATTCGTCGTCGCCATCGTCGCGCTCCAGGCGAAGCTCGAGCGCACCCCGTTCGACATCCCCGAGGCCGAGACGGAACTCGTCGCGGGCCCCCTCACGGAGATCACCGGTCGCAAGCTCGCCATCTGGAACCTGGGGAGGGACATCGCCCTCGTGACCGGGGCTGGCCTGCTCGCGGCCCTGTTCCTCGGCGGGCCCGCGATCCCCGGTGTCTCCGTGGCCGGCCTAGCGGGGATGGCGTTAGGGTTTCTCGCGTTCCTCCTCAAGGTGCTCCTCATCTTGGCCGCCCTGGCGGCGATCCGCGCGGGCGTCGCACGCATCCGAATCGACCAGCTCGTCACGTGGGGATGGGCCTTCCTGACGCCGCTCGCGCTCGTGCAGATCGCCCTCGCGCTCGTGCTCAAGGGGGTGGGATTCCCGTGACCGAGGAGCGGAAGGACAGGGCCGAGCGCCCGGGCGTCCTCCTCCCCGAGATGGTCAGGCACCTCTTCGGCCGGCCCGCCACGCAGCGGTACCCGAAGGAGCGGATCCCCGTCCCGAAGGGATTCCGTGGCCTGATCGAAGTCTCCGACGAGCACTGCATCGGTTGCTCGAAGTGCGCCCTTGTGTGCCCCACGGACTGCATCGAGATGGTCGCGGACGAACGGGAGGTCGCGATGGGGGAGCGCACGGTCCATCGCAAGCGGAAACCGATCGTCCACCTCATGAGCTGCATCCGATGTGGACTCTGCGAGGACGCGTGCCCCACGGACCCGAAGGCCATCTACCTCACGGAGGCGTTCAGCGGAGCCTACTCGGAGAAGGACGTCGTCGTGGAGTGACCCCGGTCGGTTTCATAAGGGAGCGTGCGTTGCGGTCCGCGTGGCTGACATCCAAGCCCGACAGGTCATGACCAAGGAGGTTCTGACCGTGCGGAAGTCCGACAGCCTCGCCGATGCCGCGAAGCTCATGCGGAAGCGTCACGTGTCCGGTCTCCCCGTCGTCGACAAGGGAGGCCGCATCCTCGGGATCCTGAGCGAGAAGGACATCCTCCGGTCCCTGGAGGAACCGATGCCCTCCAGCCTCCCTGCGAGCCTCATCGAGCTCGTCCTCGGTGGAAGCGCAGGGGCTCAGGCGCGGCTGGAAAAGCTTCGCGACCATCTTGAGACGAACCGCGTCGATCAGTGGATGACCCCGGATCCCATCGTGGTCGGCCCCGATGCGTCCGTCGTGGACATCGCAGAACTCATGAGGGAACGGAAGATCAACCGCGTACCCGTCGTCGAGGGGAAACGGCTGGTGGGCATCGTCACCCGCCACGACGTCCTGAGCGCGCTGTAGAGGTAAGTGCCCGCTCACTAAGTAGGGGGTCCTCGATGTCCTCACGTCGATGGACGCCGCGAAACCGGAGGCGCTCGAAGACGCGCTCGCCCATCACCTTGCGAGCGCGACTCGGATCGCGATCCTCGGGATCGGAGACGATCTGAATCCGCGTGACCGCCCGGGAATCATTGCGGCCCTCCTTGTCCACGAGCTCGGCGTCCCCAACGTGACCATCTTCCTCACCGGAACGATGCCTGAGAACTATACGGGAGCCCTCCGGAAGCTAAGGCCATCCCACGTCGTCCTGATCGACGCTGCGGAGATGGGGCTGCCGCCGGGATCGCTCGGCATCATCCACCCGGAGCGCGTGCGGGGACAGCGGTACAGCACGCACGCGATGCCCCTCAGCCTCGTGATCGAGTACCTCGAGGGTGAACTGGGCGCAATGGTCCTCCTCATCGGCGTCCAGCCTGACGCGGCGCCGCCGACCGCGCCCATCGAGGCCGGGCTCTCGACGGCCGTGATGGACGGGCTCTACGATCTCCGCCGTGCCTTCCGTCGAGCGACCCGAGGGATGTGGTGACTGAGCGGACTCCGCACCCAGGGCGCCCATCCGGCTCGCAGGCGTCCGCGTGAGGGGTCAGGTGTGCCGCTCGGCCTGCGCGAGCAAGTCCCGCCAACGGGCATCGACGTCCTCCTGAATTCGGGCAGCCTCCGCGTCGGTCAGGTGCCGGAACCGACCCTGCGCGTCGAGGTATTCCCGGACGGGGCGATCCTTCGGCGGCTTGCGCGTGATCTTCCATGATCCGCCGTCGACCTCGTACAACGGGAAGACCTTCGTGTCGACCGCCAGACGCGCGAGCTCGATCGTGCGCTCGGACGGGTACCGCCAGCCCGGAGGACAGGGGGAGAAGACATGGAGGAACCGGGGCCCGTGGATCGCGCGCGCCCGCTCCGCCTTGCGAACGAAGTCCTCGGGAAACCCCACGGAGACCGTCGCCGCGTACGGGATGTCGTGCGCGAGCACGATGGCCATGATGTCCTTCTTCTTCTCCTGCTTACCCCGGAGCGTCGTCGTCGTCCATGCGCCGTACGGCGTGGCCCCGCTCCGCTGGATCCCGGTGTTCATGTACGCCTCGTTGTCGTACATCACGTAGAGCGCATCCGTCCCCCTCTCGAGCATGCCGCTGAGCGCCTGAAGCCCGATATCGACCGTGCCGCCGTCCCCCGCGAAGCCGACGACCGTCACGTCCTGCTCCCCACGAGCGTCGAGGGCGGCGCGCAGCCCGGAGATCGTGGCCCCGGTCGTCTCGAACGCGCAGTCGATCATCGGGACCTTGAGGGCGGAGCCTGGGAAGGGCCCGGACATGACCGCCCAGCAGCACGCCGGGATCGCCACGATCGTCCGCGGCCCGAGGCCCTTGAGGAGGTATCGCATCGCGAGCGTCGCCGCGCACCCCGGGCAGGCGAGGTGTCCAGGGTTCATCCATTCCTCGCGTGGGATCGTGAGCCTAGCCACGGATGTTCACCTCCTTCGCGTGCGGGTACTTCTTCAGATCCACCCATTCGACCTCCGGCCCGCGCTCCTCGAGCAGGGCCCCGAACATCCCCTCGATCGTCGCCGGGGTCACGTCCCGGCCTCCGATTCCCGCGACGAACCCCTTCACCCAAGGCCGGACGGGCGCGTTGTACAGGGCGCCGCACACCTCCGTGTGCGCGGCTCCCGCAGCCCCGTACGTGTAGGACCGGTCCACGACCCCGATGCATGTCGCGTCCCGAGCGAGCTCCCGAAGGTCTTCGACGGGAAACGGCCGGAACACGCGGAGCTGCGCGAGACCCACGGCGTGTCCCTCGTCGCGCATTCGGTCCACGACGTCTTTGGCGGTGCTGGCGATCGTGCCCATCGCGACGAGGACCGCGTCCGCACCGTCCGTCCGGTACAGGCTCAGAGGGCCACCGAGGTCGCGTCCGAAACGGCGGTGGAACTCCTCCTCGAGCTCCGGGAGCAATGCGAGGGCCCGGTCCATGGCGCGCGCCGTGTTGTAGCGATGCTCCATGTAGAGATCGGGCCCCATGAGGCCACCGAGATGTCCGGGCCGGTCGACGTCGAGCCGCCACGGGTTCACGAACGGGGGGACGAAGGCGTCGACCGTGTCCTGATCGGGCACCTCGACGGCCTCGAGGGTGTGGCTGAGGTAGAAGGCGTCCTCCATGACCATCGCGGGGAGCAGGACCTCGGGCTCCTCCGCGAGGCGGTAGGCGAGGAGCACGGTGTCCAGGACCTCCTGATTGCTGGCGGCGTAGAACTGCATCCAACCCGTGTCCCGCTGCGAGACCGTGTCGGTGTGGTCGGTCCAGACGCTCCACGGCATCGCCATCGCGCGGTTGACGACCCCCATGATGATCGGGGCCCGGGCTCCGCTCGCCCAGTGGAGGAGTTCGTGCATGAGGGCGACGCCCTGGGACGACGACGCGGTGTACGTCCGTGCGCCGGCCGCAGCGGCGGCGATGCAGGCCGCCATGGCGCTGTGCTCGCTCTCCACCCTCAGGTATTGCGCCTTCAGCTCGCCGGAGTCGAGGAACTCCTCGAGCTTCTCGATGATCGAGGTCTGCGGGGTGATCGGGTACGCCGCGACGACCGCGACCCGAGCGAGCTTGGCCGCATATGCCTGGGCCGCGTTGCCGGAGATCGGGACGAGGACCATCTCATCCCTCCCTCTCGAGGGTGATCGCCCCCGGGGCGCAGACCTCCGCGCAGATGCCGCAACCCTTGCACCAGTCGTACCGGACCACCGGCCAGCCCTCCGGATCGAGATCAATGGCGACGTCCGGGCAGAACTTCCAGCACTGGTTGCACTGCGTGCACTTCTCAAGATGAACGACGGGCGTCAGCGTCCGCCACGACGCCTTCGCCCCGGTGGCCACGGTGCCGAGCGGCACGGGAGGGAGTTCGGACGCGGCCGTGTACTGCGGGACGGTCCGCCGGGGCGTCATGCGAGCACCTCCGGGACGACATGGACGGCTTCGTATGCCTCCCCGGCCGCCGCGACGTTGGCGTCGGGTTCCGCGGGCACGTGCGAACGGATCGCGTCGAGGAGCGACTCGAGGGAGACGATGCGGACGAGCCGGACGAAGGCGCCGAGCATCGCGGTGTTCACGACCGGGGCCGTCCGCGTTCCCAGCATGTGGCGTAACGCGATCGCCGTCGCGTCGACCGTGGCGATGCGACCCCGGGGGAGCCGGAGGACCCCGGGGCCGCGGTCCGCATTCACCAAGACCGTGCCCCCCGTCCGGAGCCCCTGCGTGACGTCCACGACCCGGAGGAGGCTCGCGTCGAGGACGACCACGTGATCGGGTTCGTACACGTCGGATCGGATCCGGATGAGGCGATCATCGATGCGAGTGTGCGCCGTGACCGGCGCGCCGCGACGCTCGACGCCAAAGAAGGGGAAGCTCTGGATGTGGAACCCCTCGTGGAAGGCTGCGAAGGCCAGGATTTCCGAGGCGACGACGGCGCCCTGGCCTCCGCGCCCATGGAATCGGATCTCCATCATCGACGTTTCCCCAGTCTCATTGAGGGGGGAGCGCTCCGCAAAAACCTTCGTTATATAGTGTACGGGAGCCGAGATCACGTTCAACGCAAGGAGACCACGACGCGACCCGTTCGCTCGTCGATCTGCACCGCGAGCCCCGATTTCGTCAGGACTCGGAACATGGCGGCGTTCTGCGGCAGCACGTCCGCGACGAGCGCGCGGATCCCCTTCGTGCGGGCGACGTCGGCAAGCCGTCGGAACAACGCAGCCCCGATCCCACGCCCTTGGTATTCGTCCCCGACCATGAAAGCCGTCTCGGCCTCGTTCCTCTGACGGTCCACGACGTAGGTGCCGAGGCCGACGACCCGTTCGTGGCCGTCCTCGTCGATCGCGACCGCAACGATCGTCATCTCCGACTCGTAGTCGACGTTCGCGATGCGCAGCCGGTCCGCATGGGGCAACGACTTGCGTACCCCCGCGTACCGCATGTAGATCGTCTCCGGGGAGAGTCCGTAGAAGTAGTCCTTGAGGAGGTCCTCGTCCGTGGGCCGCACGGGCCTGAGGAACACGCGGGTGCCGTCACGGGCCGCAAACCACCCTTCCCATTGCTCGGGGTAGAAGGGACCTTCGGCCGTCGGCTCGAGCTGGTCCGCGTACACGAGGCACAGCGCCTTCGCTTCCCGCATCAGCCACTGCCGGAAACGCGGGTGCGCGATCTGCACGAGGGCGAGGGCCCGTTCTCGTGCCGACTTCCCATGGAGGTCCGCGACCCCGTACTCCGTGATCACGAAATGGACATCCGCCCGATTCGTGACGACCCCCGCTCCCGGCGCGAGCCGCGGCACGATCCGCGAGATCTGTTCGTCCTGGACCGTCGAGGGGAGGGCGATGATCGGCTTGCCGCCGGGCGAACGGGATGCGCCGCGCATGAAGTCGACCTGCCCGCCGAACCCGCTGTAGAAACGAGAGCCGACGGAGTCGGCGCACACCTGGCCGGTGAGGTCGACCTCGATCGCACCGTTGATCGCGACCATCCGGGGCTGGCGGGCGATGATGCTCGGATCGTTCGTGTATTCCGTCGAACGGAACAGCACGTCCGCGTTGTCGTCCACGAAATCGTACGCGCGCCGCGTGCCGAGGACGAAAGATGTGACGGTCCGCCCCGGGTCGAGTGCCTTGAGTCGGTTCGTGACGACCCCATGCTCCATGAGATCGACCATCCCGTCCGAAAGCATCTCGGTATGAACGCCCAGATCCCGCTTCCCCTTCAGCGCCGCCAGCGCCGCGTCCGGGATGGACCCGATCCCCGCCTGGATGGTGCTCCCGTCCTCGACGAGCCGGGCGATGTGGCCTCCGATCCTCTCGGCAGCCCCCTGGGAGACCGCGGGCGCGTATTCCGGCAGCTCGAAGGTGTGGGGTATGAGCCAGTCGATCTCCTCGAGCTTGAGGACGGCATCCCCGGACGTCCGGGGCATCCGTGGGTTCACCTCCGCGATGACGGTCCCCGCGACATCGACCGCGGCTCGGACCACGTCGACGGAGGCGCCCAGCGTCGTCGTCCCGTAGCGCGGCTCGCTCACCACGATCAAGGCGACGTCGATCGGTTTCTGGCGGGAGCGGAACAGGCGGGGCACGTCGGAGAGGTGGATGGGCGTGTAGTCGGCCAGCCCCTCCCGGACGGCTCCGCGGGCGTTCGCGCCGATGAACATCGCGTTGTGTCGGAACCGTCCCGACGCCGCGGGCTCGCAATAGGGAGCTGGACCCGAGGTCATGATCGAAGTGACCTCGACGTCCGCGACGTCGAGCGAGGGCGAGCACATCGCCTGGACAAGGAGCTGGGGGGTCGAGGCGCCGCTCCCCACGAACACGTGGTCGCCGCTCTTGATGTGTCGCACGGCGCCCTCCGCGGTCGTCACCTTGGAAGCCCAGTCCTCCGTCCATTCGGGGGCGGCCATGGTCGGTCTTCTCGCGGGAAGGGACGTCACGGGAAGAACCTGACGCGGGTTTCCGATTATTGGGGCGTATGTACTTGCCCGAACAGTAGTGTCTCAAGAGCCTTCCCGGCCGCCGGCATGTTGGGCCGGGTGGTTGACGTGGTAGAACTGAAAGTCCGGGATGTGATGACGAGCGAAGTCCACGGCATCAGCGAGGAATCGTCGCTGGGGACGGCAATCCGGGCGATGGCCTCCAAGGGGATCAACTCCCTCATCGTCTGGCCGGTGGAGCAGGAGGAGCCCTACGGCATCCTCACCTCGAGCGACCTCGTCGACGCGATCGCGAGCGGGAGGGATCTCGAGGACACGACGGTCGCCGGCTTCCGCACGACGCCGATCGTCCTCGTGACGCCCGGCGTCCGGGCGAAGGACGCGGCGCAGATGATGACGCGGTTGAACCTGCGCCACCTCGCCGTCTTCAACGGGAAGGAGATCGTCGGGATCGTCTCCAACTTCGACCTGGTGAGAGCGGCCGCGAAGGACACCCGGGCACTCCTCCCGCACGAGCGGACTCCGCCCATAGAAGCGATGTGAGGACCCAAGACTGCGGGGGTCCGTCGCCGCGGCGGCGCCGTGGCCATAGCGTCAGCCTTATGAGGCACGCGGAGGCCTCCCAGGGTGATGTGTCTCACCGTGCCTGCGAAGGTGTTGGCGGTCGAGGGCACGCATGCCCTCGTCGAGAGCCGAGGCCGGCAGCGCCAAGTTGATGCATCGTTCCTCACCCCCGCCGTCGGGGACTATGTCCTCATGGTTTCGGGCGTCATCGTGCAGGTGCTCGATCCCGAGGATGCACGGGCGGCGTTGCGGGCCTGGGCCGAGGTGGAGGCCGCGACCGGTGCATGAGACGATCCTTGCGGAGCGGATCCTTCGTGCGGCCCTCGACCAGAGGGATCGTCAGGGTGGCGCGCCCTTGAAACGGCTCTTCGTAAGAATCGGCGAACTCGAATCGATCTCCCGGGAAGCGTTACGAGCAGCCTTCGACGAACAAGCGCGCGGGACCGCCGCCAAAGGGGCGGAGCTCGTCCTCGAATCGATTCCTGCGACCCTCGTCTGCGAAGCGTGCGGGAACGCAGAACCCATGCGAGACGCACGAGACGCTTCAGCGTGCAGGCGATGCGGGAACGCCAGCCTTCGATTGGACGGCAGGGGTTGGACCGTCGCGATCGGCGGCCCCACTTCGTAGGTCAGGACTCCGCCGCCAAACCACGTGCGGCCTCGCTGGCTGCATCGACCGAAAGCTGCGTATACCGCTGCAGAGCCGCCAAACGATCCGGATCGAGCTTGCATACCGCGTGTTCCCAGTGGGTCGCCACGGCATCGGCCTCCTTCGGGTCGGTCAGCAGCTCAGTGTCGGTCTCGACGGAGAAGGATCGGCGAGGTCCGAGGCGAAAGAAGCGGCCATCCCAGAGCAGGCTGGGGCCCTCGACCAGGAGGGCGTGGTCGCGAACCTCCTGGACGTTCCCCCACGAGACCCGGCAACGCTCTATGTTCGGGAGGGTCGTGGGCACATGGCCCGTCACCGCCCCGACGCCCACGAACAGGACATGGAACGTGTGGTGGGGAATCGCACCCTTTGGGAGAATCGTCGCAAGGCGTGTGGCCAACGAACGCGGGAGGCCCCGCGACGTCAGAGTTTCCAAAAGGGCTCCGAAGGGTTCCCGCCAATCGCGGTCCAACAGGTCGTTGCCGATCCAGTACGCCTCGACGACGCGCGCGTCGAATGGGTCCAGGCCTGCGGCAGCCCCAATCGTCGCCAGATACGGGTACAGCGCCTCGAAGCTCCGGAGCGCCTGCTCCGCACGTTCGATCTCCGTCCCCTCCGAGATCGCAAGACGGAGCCACCGCCCCGCCTCCGGGGTGCCGCAGAATCCCAGGCGGTTCGTCGGCAGGCTGAAGCGCGAACACAGGGGGACGCCGGTCATCGCGCGGCCCCTCGACGGACGAGGAACCGAATAGCGGGGATCCATGATTCCCGCAGTGCCGCCAGGCCGATGGCGAGCACGACGCCGAAGGCGACGGCGGATGCGCCCGCCGCCTGCACGATGTCGAAACGGGCGCGGCCCGCGAGAGTGCTCAGGACCCAGGTCACGGGGAAACCGAGGACGAGGACCGACGCGGCCACGGAGAGATCCACGTGCTTCAGTCCCGTATACCACGAGGTCACGAACCCAAGGAGAAGCACGGCACTGAGGACGATCCACTGCACTTGCGCCCCGCTGAAGGTGCCGACGACCGCAAGTTGGCCGCTCGCGAGGAGATATGCAGACAAGAACGCGGCACCGAAGGCCATGCGCCCGAAGGCGACGGTCATCGGGGGGAGGTCGCGCATCGTGTGCTTGGAGATCGTGTATTCCACAGCCCAGAGGGCGGTGGCGACCAGCACCAGGGAAGCGCCATCCGTCCAAAGGGGGTCCCGGAGCGAGGCGAGGAGGACGTTTCCGGCGAGGAGGGCGACCGTGGCGGTGCCGAGCCGCCATGAGGGGCGCTCGCGAAGGACGACGATCGAGAGGACCGTCGCCATCAGGAACAGGGCGCGGAAGAGGAACGAGGCGGTGACCCGGCCTTCGGGCCCTCCGACCTGGACCGCGAGCTGGATTCCGCGGAAGAACATGAGGAATGGGATTGCGCCGCCCACGAGGCCGATGGCGGCGAGGCGGACCCAACCGGACCGACTGAGGGACTGCTTCTGGACCCGCCAAGTCCAAATAAAGAGGGGAGCGAGGAGGAGCGCGACGAGGCCGTTCCGGGCGGTGATGAACGCGTCGGAGTTCGTCCCTGAGACCGCGAACGTGTTCACGAACGTGGCAACGCCGCTGATCACGGCGGCCGACAGGATCAAGGAAAGACCAAAGCGCCGGGGCGGGTCGCTGGACATGGTTCGGGGAGTTTGCGGGCCCGGAAAAACATTCCGGAGACTGTCCCCGGGGCCCTGGCGTCCGCAGCCCTCCCCGCTACAGAATGTCTAAAAGGGGGTGCGGTTTCTCCATCTGGGATTCCACATGTCTCGCGAAGTCGACTACAAGCCGAAGCCCATCGACCCGGACTTCCTGACGAAGACGTCGGAGTACCCGGAGACCGGGGAGCACCTGGGACACAAGATCCTGGGCGAGGGCGTTCAGCGGATGGACGCAGAGGAGAAGCCGTACCCGACGAAGCTCGGGATCCACGGGACGCACGTGGCCGTGGACTGGGAGTCGTGCGTTGGGGACGGGGCGTGCATGGACGTGTGCCCCGTCGACGTGTTCGAATGGAACTTCAACCCCGGGGCGAAGGGCACCGGGACCGACAAGATCATGGAGAAGGGCGGCGAGGAATGGAACCTGTATCGGACGGACAAGTGCGATCCGATCCGTGAGTCGGACTGCATCGACTGCATGGCGTGCGAGACCGCGTGCCCGACGCTGGCGATCAAGATCAACCCGGTGTAGTCACGGCCGGATGACCAGGTCCCCGTGCTTCACGATGTACTCCGCGAGGCCGCCCTCCGCCATGATGGCCTCCATGACGGCCGGGAGCGGGGCGAACGCGAGTTGCGTGCCTCGTGTCCGGTCGTGGACGACGCCCGCGACGAAGTCGACGTCGAGATCGTCCCCGTCCTCGATCCCATCCGTGTCGCAGACGATCGAGGGAAGGCCGCTGTTGACGCAGTTCCGATAGAAGATGCGCGCGAACGACTTCGCGAGGACCGCGCGAACGCTGGACATCTTGATCACGATCGGCGCGTGCTCCCGGGATGACCCCTTCCCGAAGTTGCGGCCGCCGACGACGAAATCGCCCGCCTTCACGTTGGCGGCGAACTCCGCACGGGCATCCTCCAGTGTGTGCTTCGCGAGCTCCGGCAGATTCGACCGAAGATGGTAGAACCGCCCGGCGGAGATCAGGTCCGTGGAGATGTTGTCCCCAAACTTCCACGCGCGGCCCATCAGACCACCGTCCTCGGGTCCGTGATCACGCCGTAGATGGCGGTGGCGGCCGCGGTCAGCGGGGAGCCCAGGTACACGAACGCACTGGGGTTCCCCATGCGGCCCTTGTAGTTGCGGTTCTGCGTGCTCAGCACGTTCTCTCCGTCCCCAGGGATGCCCCCGTGCACGCCCGGACAGGCTGCACAACCGGGGCTGTTGACCATCGCCCCGAAGTCAAGCAGGGTCTGAAGGTGGCCGGACCGGAGCGTCAGGAGGTACGCCTCCTTGCTGGCGGGGGTCACGATGACGCGCGTGCCCGGCGACCGCGTCTCGCCTTGGACGACCTTTGCGAAGGCGGCGATGTCCTCGAAGCGTCCGTTCGTGCACGCGCCGACGTAGACCTGGTGGATGGGCACGTCTCGAAGGGATGGATCCGTCACGGGCACGATGTTGTCTTCGCTCCCGGGAGTCGCGACGACGGGTTCGAGGCCGGAGGCGTCGTAGTCGAAGACCTTCGCGTACTGCGCGTCTGCGTCCGGCACGATCGGCCTCCAGTCCTGTGCGCGGTCGTGGACCGACAGGTACGCGCGCGTCTCCTGGTCCGAGGCGATGGGGCCGCACTTCCCCCCCGCCTCGACCGCCATGTTGCTGAGGGTCATCCGCTCGTGCATCGGCATCCGATCGATGCCGGAACCGCCCCACTCCATGCTCATGTAGGTGGCCCCGTCCGACCGGATGTCGCCGAGGACGCGGAGGATGAGGTCCTTCGACATCACTCCCGCCGGGAGCTGTCGCGTCACCTCGAACCGGAACGACTCCGGCACACGGAGCCACGTCTTCCCGAGGCCGAGCGCCACCCCGACGTCCGTGCTCCCCATTCCCGTCGCGAAGGCGCCCATCGCGCCGCCCATGACCGTGTGGGAGTCCGCCCCGATCACGACGTCCCACGGGCGGACATACTTCTCGAACGCGACCTGGTGGCACACCCCGTCGCCGATGTCGTGCAGGACCATGCCGGTCTTGGCGGCGAACTCCCGAAGGTAGACGTGGTCCTGAGCCAATTCCTTTCGCGGCGGCGGGGATCCATGGTCGATGAACACGATCGCGCGCCTCGGGTCCGCGGCCCGCGGGATCCCCATCTTCTCCATCTGGCGAAACGTGAGCGGCCCCGTGCCGTCCTGCACGTAGGCGAGGTCCACCGGGGAGACCACGATCTCGCCCGCCCGGACCTCGCGGCCGACCTTGGCGGAGAGGATCTTCTCCGCGAGCGTTAGGCCCCTGCCCGCCATGTCCACGCACTCCGCGCCCCGGGGTTTATACATTCCGTTACGACTCTCTCAGAACGACGACCGTTCGCGCCTGATGAAGAGCGACGTGAGGGCCCCATCCTTGGAGAGTGGCTGCGCATGGGGCGCCGCGAAACGTCTTAAGACGCCCACCCTTTGCGCGTCGCGTGCCCGGCGTCACGGACGCGCATGTCCACATTCAGCCCTTCGAGATGCTGAAGCCCGCGATCCTCGAGGAGATGAAACGGGAGCGGCAAGACTTCGATGTGCTTCTCCGGATCGCTCGCGACCCGAATGCCTTCCTCGCGCATCTCGATGCCGTGGACGTTGAGCGCGCTTGTCTCATCAACTACGTTGCGCCCGAAGTCATGGGCTACACGGACAAGGTCAATGCGTACGTCGTGAAGTATGCCGAGGCGGATCGGAGGAGGCTCATCCCCTTCGGTTCCGTGCACCCGCGCCTGACGCCGGAACCAGAGAAGGCGATTCGGAAGCTCGTACGGGACGATCACATCGGCGGCATCAAGATACATCCCCCGCACCAGCTCCTGGAGCCGAACGCTTACCTCCACGGGAATCTGCCCGCGCTGCGCACGCTGTACGAGGTGGCGGAGGACGCGAAGGTCCCCGTGATGATCCACACCGGAACCTCGGTCTTCCCAGGAGCCCGCGCCCGATTCGGGAACCCGCTCGCCGCGGACGACGTGGCGGTGGACTTTCCGGACCTGCGCATCATCCTCGCGCATGGCGGCCGCCCCTTCTGGTGCGAAGAGGCGTTCTTCCTCGTCCGCCGCCACAAGAACGTGTACCTGGACATCTCGAGCATCCCGCCGAAGCATCTGCTGCGATACTTCCCGCGGCTCGAGGAAGTCGCGGAGAAGACCCTCTTCGGCTCGGACTGGCCCGGGCCCGGCGTGCCGGGAATCGCGGAGAACCTGGCGGCGTTCCGCGCGCTTCCACTGTCCGAGGGAGCCAAGGCCCGAATCCTCGGGGACAACGCCGCCAAGTTGTTCGCCTAGGGCGCGGTCCGGTTCCCGCGGGATTGCGGAAAGCCTTAACCCCCTCCGCCGGTAGGAGGGTGGCGGATGGACATGGAAGGGAACATAGGATTGCAAACGGTGACCCTCGGCGGCGGCTGCTTCTGGTGCCTGCAGCCCCTCTTTCAAGAGTTACGCGGTGTCGCGAAGGTGGAGGTCGGCTACGCGGGGGGCCGCGTGAAGAACCCCACGTACAAGCAGGTGTGCACGGACACGACGGGGCACGCGGAGGTCGTGCAAGTCACGTTCGACTCGAAGGAGATCTCCCTGGCAGACCTCCTGAAGGTGTTCTTCTCTGTCCACGACCCCACGACACTCAACCGCCAGGGGAACGACGACGGCACACAGTACCGTTCCGTGATCCTCTTCCAGACCCCCGAGCAAGAGGCGACTGCGAAGAGCGTGGTGCGCGAAATCGAGGCCGCCAAGCTTTGGGACGCCCCGATCGTCACGGAGGTCACTCCGATCCTCGCGTTCTACCGCGGGGAGGAGTACCATCAGGACTACTTCGCGAAGAACCCCTGGGCGGGATATTGCCGCGCGATCATCGCGCCGAAGGTCGCGAAATTCCGGAAGGAGTTCGCCGCCAAGCTCAGAACGTGAGCTCCCCTCATGCGATCGCGGGCAGCACGAACGGCAGCGCCATCGCGAGGAATCCCAGCGCGTACAGGGGCATGATGATGTATCGGCGGATGATGGTCGTCTCCATCCCGAAGACGCGCGCCACGCCACCGGTCCGGTCTTTCCGAATCCCGTGCTCCGCGGCACGGACGTAGATGAACAATACGATGGACATAATCACGGTGTATGTCGACCCGGTGTAGAAGAGACCCGCGAAGTAGTAGGGAGTCGCGACGTGCAGGAAATAGACGTCCCGCGCAATCCAGTCCGTGCAGACCGATGCCTCGCCGCAGCCCTCGGTCATGAAGCTCCGCAGATTGTCCATCTTCTGCTCGTACACGTCGCCGAGGGTCTCCGGCGTCGAGTTCCCGCTGTAGGCGAGAGTCCTCCACAGGATGACAGCCTCGGTCCGGTTGATCAATTGGTCCAGGAACTGGTATTGGAACCCCATCGAGCGGTCCGGCGTCCGCTCCCACGGGAAGAACGCGGAGTACATCCCCTCCGTCAGGCCGAGGCGGCGCATGCCGGAAACCGTCAGGTTGAGTTCCGCGATCATGGCCTCCGGCGTGTTGACCTCGTACGCGTTCAGGACGTGGCCGCCGACCTCCCGATCGTAGTTGAAGTCCACGACCGTGCTCCCGTACGTGGAGAATAGGATCGAAGGAACCAGCGCCGCCACAAACAGCAGGCCGTACTTCGTGGACCCTCGGCGCGAACGCTTCGCATTGCTGCCCGGTTTGTTCTCCACGTCGCTCATCGTTGCACCACCTCCTCGCAATGACGGTCGGCTCTTGAGCATCACGGTGGCGGTCCCTGGGCATCCTCACCCAAAGGCACATAGCCGCCCCGCGCTTCGTCGCCGCAGATGGCGGAGAACCGTCTCGTCAAGGAGCGCTCGTCCTATCTGAAGAGCGCCGCCACGCAGCCCGTCGACTGGTACCCATGGGGCGAGGAGGCGTTCCGCAGGGCGAAGGCGGAGGACAAGCCGATCTTGCTCGACATCGGAGCGGTGTGGTGCCACTGGTGCCACGTGATCGACCGCGAGTCATACGAGGACCCGGAGGTCGCGGCGATCATCAACGAGCAGTACGTCGCAATCAAGGTCGACCGGGACGAGCGGCCGGACGTCGACGCGCGGTACCAGCGGGCGGTGCAGTCCCTCACGGGACAGGGCGGATGGCCGCTCACGGCGTTCCTCACCCCGGAGGGCAAGGTCTTCTACGGCGGCACGTACTTCCCGCCTGTGGAAGCGTTTGGGAGGCCGTCGTTCAAGGGCGTGCTGCAATCCGTCGCGTACCATTACACGACCAAGAAGGCGGAGGCGATCAAGGAATCGGACTCCCTCCACCGCGCGCTCGCGGCCCGCCTGCCGATGGTCGCCCGCGAGCCCCTCGACGAGGTCTTGTTCGTCACGATCGAGGAGCAGCTCCGCGCCTCGTTCGATTCCGTCCACGGTGGATTCGGCAGTTCGCCGAAGTTTCCCCACACGGGGACGGTCGAGTACCTCCTCGCGCGGTACTGGCGGACGCGGGACGACTCGCTCCGTGACATGGCGGTGAAGACGCTCGCGGAGATGGCCCTCGGCGGCGTGTACGACCAGATCGGCGGCGGCTTTCACCGGTACTCCGTCGACGCGCGCTGGATCGTGCCGCACTTCGAGAAGATGTCGTACGACAATGCCGCGATCCTCGAGAACTACGCGCACGCGTTCATGCTTACTGGCGAGCCCCTCTTCCGCGAGGCCGCGGAGGGAATCATCCGGTGGGTGGACGCGACCCTGTCCGACCAGGACCGCGGTGGTTTCTTCGCGAGCCAGGACGCGGACGTGGGCCCCGACGACGATGGCGACTACTTCACCTGGACCCGCGAGGAGATGCGCGATGCGGTCGCGGACAAGGATGCCGTCCGGGCCCTCGAATCCCACTTCGACGTGAACGATGTCGGCGACATGCGGGAGCGCCCCGGACGGAACGTACTCCATGTGGACAACGGCCCGGACGAAGTCGCGAAGGTCTCGGGCATCCCCGCGGACCGCGTGCGAGAGCTCCTCCGCGAGGGAAGACGAGCGATGCTCGACGTGCGGAACCGCCGCCCCACACCGTTCGTCGACCGCACGATCTACGCGAACTGGAACGGGATGTTCATCGTCTCGTATCTCGAGGCCTACGCGGCCATCGGTCGGAAGTCATGCCGCGACTTCGCGCTGCGGACGCTCGACCACCTGCTGAGCGCGATGTACGTCGAGGGGGAAGGATTCCACCATCAGCTCGCGGACGGTCAGCCGCGGGTGAAAGGGCTGCTCGACGACCAGGTGCTCATGGCTCGCGCTCTCTTGGCGGCGTTCGATGTCACCGCGGACGTCCGGTACTTGAAGGTCGCGGAGGATCTGGCGGCGCTCTTGCGGGCGCAGTGGTGGGACGACGTGCTCGGCGGCTTCTTCGACCTCGCCCCGTCCCTGCGGGAGGACGAAGGCGTGGAGACCCTGAAGGCCCCATACAAGCCGATCCAGGACGCGCCCACACCCGCGGCGAACGCCGTGGCGGCGCTCGTGTACGGGAAGCTCCACGCGATCACGGGGAAGGACCACTACCGCCAGATCCAGGAGGCGATCCTGAAGACGTTCGCCTCCGAGTGCCAGAAGTACGGGGGCCTGTTCGCCGGGACATACTTCCTCGCCCTCGACGGTTTCCTGAACAATCCTGCCCAGGTCGTGATCACCGGAGAACCGGAAGACCCGCGGGGTAAGGAGCTCCGGAGCACCGCGCTCGCGACGTTCCATCCCGGCCGCACCGTCCTGCTCGCGAAAGGGGATTACGTCCCAGAAGTCGCGAAGGCGATGATGGAGTCCCCTCTCGCCCGAGCCGGGCCCGTCGCGTTCGTATGCAGCGGAAGGACCTGCTCGCCGCCGACGGGAGACCCCGCGCAGCTCCGGAGGGTACTTTCGAACCCCTCGCCGCCAGAGTAATAGGTCGTCGTGCGGTACGCGGCGCGGATGGAAGGGGAGCCCGGGGTCGCGAGCACCCTCCGCGAGGTGCAGCGAGAGCTGAACTGTTCCGTCTGCATTGGGGACTGGAAGCACTGCCGTCTCGCGGTGTGCCCCTATCTGGCGGACGTGCGGAAGTGGTTCCAAGCGCAGGAGCCGCTGGCTTCGACGAACCTGTTCGGCGCGTCGCCCCCGAGCGCGTTCGTCGGATCGTGGGGCTGGCCCAACGTCCTCGCGGGGCCGCTCGTGCCTCCCGTGATCGAGGACACGTCGATGATGGACGCCCCCGAGCAATGGATCGACAAGGACCTTTGGGACATCCTGCGGTTCCGACTCTCCCTCGTGCGGGGGAAGACGCCGCGGAAGGTCGCAGCCGCCCAGGACCCCGACCCGCTCCTCCGCACCGTGCAGGAGGGCGCAATGGCGGACCGTCCCGTGGACACGGAGCTGTGGTTCACGAAGAAGCCGGTGCTCGAGGCTCCGTTCTCCGCGCGCGCTTCCCCGACGGGACCGTCCGCCGACATCCGAAAGCTCGTCCTCGCGGAGAACCCGAAGGTGCCGCGACGTGTCGATGCAATCGTGGACGACACAGACCTCCGCGCGGTCGAGGGCGTGACGGATTTGTTCGGGCACGGCATCTCCCAGAGCCACATCACGCGGCTGTTCTCCGTGGGCCTCCTCGGCACCGCCAAGCGCAGGACGCTCGTTCCGACGGAGTGGAGCATCACCGCCGTCGACGACATCCTGGGGAAGCGGCTCCGCCACCAGGTCCGCGACTTTCCGTGGATCGACGCATACCGCGTGTTCGGCCACGCGGGCCTCGGGAACAATGTGCAGATCCTCCTCGCGCCGACCGCGTGGATGTACGAAGGTCTGGAGGCGTGGGACTTCTCGTCACGCGGTTCCCCAGCGCAGGACCACGAATTCTTCCACGGGCGTTCGGACTATCCTCGGCAGCTCGAGGGAGCGTATCACGCGGTGCGCCTCCCGGTCCTCGAGTATCTTGCGCGGGAGCGCCGCCAAGCAGGCGTCGTCGCATTCCTCGAAGTGTACCCGGATTGGATCCCTCTCGGAGTCTGGCGGTTCCGCGAGCTCGCGCGAGCGGCCCTCGCGGCGCCGCCGTTGACACTCCCAACGCTTGAGGAGGCGTTGTCCGCGCTGCGTGGGAGGCTCCGCCTGCGGCTTGAGAACTACCGCGCGAAGAGCGTGATCTTGAAGTATCTCGCGGAGCAGCGGCGCATCACGGAGTACGCGCCCCTCGCGCGCTAGGGATGGGCGAGTTCTGCCTTGAGCTTCTTGCGAAACGCGGGCGGGATCGGAATGGGCTTCTTTTTCCGGTAGTCGTAGCACACTTGCACGCTCTCACCCGTCGCGAACAGGGTGTCCTTCTCCTTCGACCGAATCTCGTACGCGAACCGGAAGCTCGAGCGGCCGATCTCCGTGAGTGTCAAGGTGACGACGACCGTCTCCCCGAACCCGATCGCCTCCTTGAAGTCACACGACGCGTGCGCGAGGATGAAGTCGAACTCCGCGACGGACTTGATGCCCATGAGGTGGCGGTACCATTCCGACCGGGCCTGCTCCATGTACGTGAAGAACACGGCGTTGTTCACGTGACCCATGCCGTCGATGTCGCGGAACCGGACGGGGACCTCCACGCTGAACGACATCGCACGGGCAATCACGGGGCGCCCTTAAGGGTTCTTTCGCACGCGCCCTTATATCGAACGTCCGGATGCGAAACCCCCGGATGGAGCCGGCGGCGCGACCCCGACCGTACGCGTTCCTAGCGGCCGCGTGGGCCGTGAATGTGTGCATCAACGCGTTCTACATCGTGCCCACGGCCGTCTTTCCCGAGATATCCGCCGATCTTGGCATCACGAAGGCGCAGGGCGGCTCTCTGATTTCCATCTACCTCATCGCAATCATGCTGTTCCAGATTCCCGGCGGCTATGCGAGCGACCGGGTCGATCCGCGGAAGACGATCGTCATCGCATCCCTCGCTCTTCTCGGGCTGACCGCGGTCATGGCGGCGGTCCCGCGCTACGATGTTCTCCTCGCGCTTCGATTCCTGGCGGGAATCCCGGTCGCGTTCATCTTCGCCCCCTCCGCGTTCCTCGTCTCCCGCGCATTTGCCGACCGACCGGGCCGAGCGGTAGGTTTGTTCCTCTCCGCGCCTCCCGCCGGCGTCGCCCTCGGCAACCTCGTCGCGCCCCTCCTCGCAGGTCCGACGGGATGGCCGTTCACGTTCGTCGCGTTCAACCTGCCCCTCCTCGCACTGCTGCCTCTGTTCCACGTGTTTGCCGCCAAGATCCCGCCGCGGGTTCACGAGCGGTTCGCCCTCCTCGACTACGTGCGCGCGTTCCGGAGCCGCGAGCTCTGGAAGGTCGGACTTGTCTTCGCGTGCAGCTACGCTGCGTACATCTTCTACGCGGGGTGGAGCAGAACGTATCTCGAGGAGGAGGGCCTGCTCCCCCTCGCGGGCGCTGCCGTCGTCGCCATGCTCGTCCCCGCGGCCGGAATCCTTTCGAGACCCCTGGGGGGCCATCTTGCGGAGACCGTGTTCCGACGGGACAAGCGCTGGGTCAATGTCATCGCCTTCGTCTCCTTGGCGGTCGTGAGCACGGCGGTCGTTCCCCTGGGCGGCCTGGGCATCCCGCTCCTCGTCGCGGGAGGCTTCCTCGCGCAATTCTCGTTCAGCGTGCACTACCTGTTCTCGTCGCAGATCCTGTCCCCGCGGTTCGCGGGCACGGCATTCGCGTTCATGAACGCGATCAGCATCATCGGCGGGGCGATCTCGCCCGCACTCGCGGGCTACCTTCGGGACGCGACGGGTTCGTTCCAGCCTGCGTTCCTCATGATCGCCGCGACCGCGATCCTCGGGCTGGTGCTCGTCGCCTCGGTCCGCGAGAGGTAGATCCCATCGAGATCGTCTTCCACACGCATTCACCTCACGCTCGACGGATCCCCGGGCATCTCTGCGGCCTCGGGCAAGGTCCCCGCCGCCGATTCGGGGTGGCTAACCAGGCGCTTGCCGCGCGGGTCACAGAAGCATGGAAGCGAGCGCGCGAGCCGCCCGGCGAAGGAGGGGGAATCGGGGCATCGTGGAGCGGGAAAGGGACCTGGCTCCGTTTGAGGGGGCGCGGAGGTTGGAGAGGAGCCAGGTCCGGTCATCGGTACCGTATTCGGTTCGCAGGTAGCGCGCGAGGTCCGCAGAGGTCCGCGATTGCGACCTCGTCATCCGGAGCATGGGGTCGTTAAGGTTCACGTTTTCACCGTCCTAACGTCGGTTTGACTAATAGCGACGGTGGTTATTAAAGTCTTCGTTTCAATATTCAAAATATATTTATAGCCGCACAAGCATTCGTATGCATAGGTGAAGCGACGATGCGGGCGTTCAAGGTGATCAAGGGCGGCGCGGAGATCTTCCAGGTGCTCGGCGACGAGACGCGGCGGCGGGTCATCTACCTACTGCGGGCGAAGGAGATGACCGTGAGCCAGATCGCCGGCGAACTCGGTCTGACGCCGCAGGCGATCTACCATCACATCCGGAAACTGAAGGACACGGGCATGGTGGAGGTCGCCCGGGAGGAGCGCGTCGACCATTTCATCGAGACGTACTACCGAGCGAGCGCGGAGATCTTCTACCTCGAGCACGGCGAGGGCGAGGCCAAGGAGGTCGCGGAGAAGCGGACGCGGGAGGCCCTCGAGAGCCTCGGGCGGATCGGTCTCAAGGTCCGTACGGACCCAGAGGCGGTCGCGAGGGTCGTGGAGATTGAGCGTCGCGGGGAGCAACTCGGCATGAAGGCGGAGCTCACCGACAAGATCGCTGGCCTCGAGGACATCGACTTCCTCACGCGGCAATCCCTCGCCCACTTCGCGAAGATGCTGGCCATGACCGACGTGGAGTTCAACGAGAGCCTCAAGCTCCAGAGGGAGCTGCGCAAGATGTTCCAGACGAAGCTCGTAGAACTTCCGACGTAGCATCCACTTCCGCGGGTGCATCCGACGCTCCCGAGAATGAGAACCAGCAGTTCGAACCAGACGGGAAGGGTCATAACCCGAAGCCGTCCTTGAACGGGCCCGTGGAATCGGGATCCGGAAAGGGGGAGCGGTTCGCTGGACGGGGGCTACGGGCCGCCGCCGTGGTCGCGGCCGCGACGTTCGTCCTCCTCGTGCTCTTCCCGTACCTCCCGATCCCGGACCCGGACGGGTTCCTCCGCACCGCACTTCTCTCCATGTTCATCTTAGCCGTCTCCTGGGCGGTCATCGGCGTGCTGGGGCGCACTCTCGAGTGGCTCTGGCCGAGAGACAAGAGCCTGGCGCACGCCCGGTCCGCGTGGAAAGTCCTCAGCTACGTCTCGTGGTTCCTCATCCTGGTCCTCCTCGTCTTCGTCTTCCTCGGCAACTTGGCGTCGACGGCCCTCGGCATCGGCATCGTGGGCGCGGCGCTCACCTACACCATGCAGAAGCCCCTGCTCAACACCGCGGCCTGGGTCGTCATCACCTACCGCCAGCTCTACCGGATCGGCGACCGCGTGGAGGTGGGCGGGGTCAAGGGGTACGTTGTGGACATCGGCCTCCAGACCACGGAGCTCCAGGAGTTCGGGGCTTGGATGCCGGGCGACGAGTTCACGGGGCGGATCGTCGCGATCCCGAACGGCGTCGTCTTCGACGGTCCGACCAAGAACTATACGCGAGACTTCCCGTTCGTGTGGGACCATGTCGAGGTGCTCGTGACCTACGAGAGCAACATCGACGTGGCGAAGGAGATCGCGGTGTCGACCGCGAACGAGGTCGTCGGCGGGATCATGTACGACAACTTCGAGAAGTACAAGTCGAGGCTGGCGATCCGGGACCTCGAGGACAGCCTGCTCCGGACGCCCGAGGTCCGCATGGCCCTCGCGGAGTCCGGCGTCAAGCTGTCCGTCGTGTACTTCGTCCCGGTCGAGAAGCGGGGAACGCTGAAGACCCGGCTCGTGGAAAAGCTCTGGCGGCGGTTCAGCGAGGACCCGCGGGTCGCGCTCGCCTATCCGCACATGCAGATGGTCCCGCCCGCGGCGCCCAAGGAACAACGTCCGACCTCGAAGGTGCCGGACTGGATGGTGGCCCCGGTGGGCCATGACCGGCGTTAGTGAGACCGCGACGCGCCCGCGAGATCATCCAAGGTAATGTTCACGTTCTTGATCCGCGCGTTCTGGAACGCGGCGAACAGCGCGCTCTTCAGGGCCTTGCCGAGGTCCGCGTCGGGGAAGACGACGTTCGGGTTCTTGCCGTCAAGTTCGAGCGCGAGGGGCGTCACGTGGTTCGCCGCCATCTGCAAGATCTGGCGGCCCGTCCCCGGAGCCGACCCGAGAGGCCTCGCCGTGACGCAAAGGCGTAAATAGGATTCCCAGGATGGCCGGGCGGGGAGTGTCCGTGCCGGCCTACAGCAATGAAGCGGTATTGCGACGGGTGTACGAGCAAGGGATCGTGAAGGGGAACTACAGCGTCGTGGACGAGTCTTTCGACCGGAACTTCGTCGAACACGAGCCGCTTCCCCCCGGATTCAAGCCCGGGGTCGAGGGCGTGAAGCAGCTCTTCACTGCGCTCCGGACCGGGTTCCCGGACCTGCAGGTCGCCGTGAACGACGTCGCCAACCAGGGAGACAAGGTCTGGGCGCGCGCCACGATCACGGGCACGCACAAGGGGACCTTCCTGAACATCCCGCCTACGAACAAGAAAGTCTCCTTCGAGCTGATCGACATCCTCCGGTTCTCGGGCGGCAAGGTCGCGGAGCACTGGGGCGTCATTGACAACCTCGGCATGCTGCAACAGCTCGGAGCGGTCCCGCCGCCGGGACAGCCGCCGAAGAAGTGACCCGTCACTCCAGGTTCACGCTCACGTTCTTCGTGCGCGTGTAAAACCGGATTGCGTCGATCCCTTGCTCCTGCCCGATTCCGCTGTGCTTCCATCCGACGAACGGCGTTTGCGGGAACGTCACGGGGAACTCGTTGATCGACACCATGCCGGCCTCGAGGCGGGCGGCGACCGCGTGCGCGGTCTTCAGGTCCTTCGTCCACACACCCGCCGCCAGTCCGTATTCGACCGCGTTGGCGGCGTCGATCAGGTCGTCGATGGTCCGGAACGACGCCGCAGTGAGGACGGGTCCGAAGATCTCCTCGCGCGCGATACGCATGTCCGGCGAGACGCCGTCGAAGACCGCGGGCGTCACGAAGTTCCCCGCCGCCAGATCGGGTTCCTCGGCCTTCTTGCCGCCAACGAGGAGCTTCGCACCCTCCTCGACACCGACCCCGACGTACGCGAGGACGCTCTTCTCCTGGTCCCTCGACACGACGGGGCCCATCTGGGTGTCCTCCTTCAACCCGGGCCCTAGCTTCATCTTCGCTGCGCGCTCCGCGACCTTCCTTACGAAATCGGCGTGAATCGACTCATGCACGAGGAGGCGCGACCCCGCCCAACACATCTGGCCAGCGTTCTGGAACGCGCCGAACAAGGTGCTCTTGAGGGCCTTGTCGAGGTCGGCGTCGGCGAACACGATGTTCGGGTTCTTCCCGCCGAGTTCCAACGTGACCGGCGTGACGTGCTTCGACGCCATCTGCAGGATCTGGCGGCCGGTCTCGAGGCTCCCCGTGAACGTGATCGAATCGACCTCCGCGTGCTCCGCGAGCGCCCTCCCGACCACAGACCCCGGGCCCGTCACAACGTTCACGACGCCCGCGGGGAATCCGGCGCGCTCGGCGAGCTCCCCAAACTTGAGCGCGGTGAGGGGCGTGATCTGCGCGGGCTTCAGCACGACCGTGTTCCCGGCCGCCAACGCGGGGGCAATCCCCCGCACCGCCAACGTCAGGGGATAGTTCCACGGGGCGATGTGCAGCGTCACGCCGACCGGCTGCCGCACCGTGTAGTTCAACCGGTTCCCGGGGACGGGGATCGTCTCGCCCTGGATCTTGTCCGCCAGCCCCGCCCAGTACTCGAGCGTCTTGTACACGAACGCCGCGTCGCCCTTCGCCTCGCGGATCGGCTTGCCGACGTCGAGCGACTCGAGCCTCGCGAGCTCTTCGAACGCATCCCGCACGCCCTGACCCAGCTGGTACAGGAGACGCCCTCGCTTGCTCGGGTCCATCCCCCGCCAATCCGGATGCTCGAAGGCGGCTCGCGCGGCTTCCACCGCCGCCCTCGCGTCCTCTACGCTGGCGCTCGCGATCTCCGCGATTGGCTGGTTCGTCGCGGGGTCCAAATCGTGGACGTACTCGCCCGTGGACGGTTCGACCCACTTGCCGCCAATGTACAGCCGGTGGCGGGTGAGCTCCATGCGCGCCGCGGAAGGCCCCCAAGGACTTAAGGCTACCCGCATCTCGGATGTTCGTGGAGACGGAGGTCCGCGAATCGCGCGCCGTATGGGGGACGTTCGAGTGGTCCGATTTCGAACCGATGTTCCTCGAGCGGCTCGCAAGGGAGGACTTCACGGACGCGACGGTGCTCGACCTGGGCACGGGGAACGGGCGGCTCGCGCTGCACCTCGCGCCGCGCGCCGGACGCGTCGTGGGAATCGACATGGACGAGGACGCCCTCGCCGCCGCCCGAGACCGGGCCCGCGCCCTGCGGCTATCGAACATCACTTTCGTGCCGGCGGACGCGAACACCGCGAACTACCGCCTTCTAGTCCGGAGCCCCTTGGACTACGTCGTCTCGAACCACTTCATGTCCGAGGGGGCGGTCCGCGCAGCTTCGGTGGGTCTTCGCTCCCGGGGGCGATTCCTGTTCGCGTGCCACCATCGCGACCAATGGATGGAGTCCGGCCGCGCGGGGCGGTTCTCCTTTGGGGAGGATCGCATGCGCGAACTGCTGAGTGCGGCGGGCCTCTCGCTTGAATTCCTCGGCAACGAACGGCGGATCGTCGGATACGCGAACTTGGACGAGCTGGCGACCGCTCACGAGGCGCTCGAGCACAAGTTCCGTGCGGATGGCCGATGGGCGGCGCTCGTGGACCGCTTTGGCGGCGGGCCGGTCCAGCTCACGTGGTCCACGCTCGTCGGCGTCGCCGCCAAACCGTGACGGTCACCCTCGGACCACGCGCCCGGAACGGATGACGGCTTGCAAGTCCCGACGGAACGCGATGGGATCGTCAAGAGGGTTCCTCGAGAGCAGGAGGAGGTCCGCGGCGAAACGTTCCTTGACGAGGCCGACCTCGCCTTCGAGACCGAGCAGTTTGGCGGCGGTGACTGTGGAGGCCTCGAGGGCTTGTGCCGGCGTCATCCCGGCGTCCACCATCAGCGCCAGCTCGCGCGCGTTCTCCCCGTGGGGATTAAAGGGCGTTCCCGCGTCCGTCCCCATCGCGATCTTCACGCCGCGAGCCACGCACGCAGAAAACGCCTTGCGCCGCTCCCCATCGATCTCTGCCGCCTTCTTCACGGCGTACTCGGGGACGCCCTTTGCGGTGCCCGCGTCGATCATCGCGCGCGTGGCGACCAAGGTCGGCACCAGGAAGACACCATGCTCAACCATGAAGCGGATCATGTCGTCGTCGGCGTAGGTCCCATGCTCGATGGAGCGAACGCCGGCCTCGAGCGAATTCCGTATGCCGTCGCCACCGTGCGCGTGTGCTGCAGCGGGACGGCCGGCCTTGCGTCCCTCGTCCACGACCGCACGGATCTCCTCCTCCGTGAGCTCGGCCTTCCGCGGGTCCACGTTCGGCGTCGTCACGCCTCCGGTGGCGGCGACCTTCAGCCAGTCCACGCCTCCCGCGATCTGCTCGCGAGCCGCGGAGCGCGCGTCCTCAGGCCCGTCGATCTGGCGAGCATAGTAACTCATGTGTCCGCCGCGCCGCACGATCGGATGGCCGGACGTGAGCAGGCGAGGACCCTCGACGGCCCCCGCGCGGATCGCGTCCCGAAGGCCAGTCTCGACGAACCCGCGTCCCCCGCAATCCCTGGCGGTGGTCACGCCCGCCAAGAGGGTGCGCCGCGCGGCCTCGGCCGCCTCTGTCGCGACCTGTGCGTCCGTCTTCCCCGTGATCACGCGGGGGTCCGGACCCGCCTGGTGGCACAGGTGGATGTGGCAGTCGATCAGCCCAGGCGTCAGGTACCATCCGTTCGCCGCCAGAACGCGCTCGTCCGTCGCAGCGAGGACGTCGCCGACCTCGACGATCCGCCCGTCGCGAACGAGGACATCCCCCGACCGCTCGCCTCTCGCGTCGACCACTGTGGCGCCACGGATGAGGACCCCCGACATCGCGCGGGGATTGGCGATACAGAATTAACGTTGCCGTCTCGTCGAAGAGTCAGCGCTGAAAGAAGACAGTGGGAAGAGGGGGTCACTTCACGGTACAGGCGACGGTCTCGAGTGGCATCACCCGCGTGAGAGGTCCTCGCGTGCGCTCCGCGTCAGGAGCGCGAACCCGGAACGCCCGGCATAGGCGTAGGAGCCGTCATCCCGCGTGGTCACGGCCTTGCGCATGAGATAGACCATGCCGACGAGCGTCGTCTCCACCTCTCGCAGGTTCCGCAGGTTCATGGGTTCGCGGCCTTCGCCTGATCGTCCAACCCGGTGCCGGACTATCCCCGTTTTCCCCAGTGACACCCAAGGAACTCCCTAAGGTCTCCCAACGAGAGGTAGGGCTCAACGCACGGCTTTTTCCGTCGGCGGGGGTTCCCTCGCCTCGACGATGATCCTCGGCGCGCATTGCTCGATCGCGGGCGGATTCCACGAGGCCGCCACGGCAGGGCGGTGGATCGGCTGCGACGCGATCCAGATCTTTTCCCGCAGCCCACGAATGCTCAGGGACACGAAGCCCATCACGGAGGAAGACGTCCGGCTCTGGCGGCAATCCATGGAGGAGCACCGGATCCAGCTCGCGACGATCCACTCCAACTACCTGATCAACCTCTGCTCGCCCCAGAAGCGGCTGCTGCGCGTGGCCCGGGATGCGTTCGTCGAGGAGATGGAGCGCGCACAAGTCCTCGACGTGAAGCACCTCATCTTCCACCCTGGCGCGCACATGGGGAAGGGAGAGGCGAAGGGGCTGAAGCTCGTCGCGGAGTCCCTCGACGCGTGCATCGAGCGGGCGGACGCGCCGGACGTCCTGCTCTGCATCGAGAATACCGCCGGGGCAGGGACCGCCGTCGGCCACAAGTTCGAACACATGCGGAAGATCATCGACGGGAGCCGCCATCCGGAACGTCTGGGTGTGTGCCTGGACACGTGCCACACGTTCGCCGCCGGATACGACATCCGGACCCGGGCGGGCTACGAGAACGTGATGGCGCACATCGACGAGGTCCTCGGTTTGGAGAGGCTGCGAGCGTTCCACCTGAACGACTCGAAGGGCGACGTGCGCTCCCACATGGACCGCCACGAGCACATCGGGAAGGGGAAGCTGAAGAAGGACGCGTTCAAGTTCCTCGTGAACGACACGCGGTTCGCGGATCGCCCCGGGCTCCTGGAGACCCCCGGGGAAGACTCGGACTTCAGACGCAATCTGAAGGTGCTCCGTTCGCTCGTCTCGGCCGTGTAACCATCCTCAGACCTCGCATTGGATCGCGCCACGCAGGCTTGCGATGAACGTGTAGAGGCGGTCACTCGCCCGCCGCAGGGTGGGAACTTCCGCCGCCAAGGTGGGGACTCGGTCGTTCAGGAGCAGTCCTCCGAGCTCGAGAAGTCCGTCTCCGCCGCTCGCTGTCTTCCCTTCGCGAACGACGTGGAAGGTGGCCCACCGCGTATCTTCGTCCATTCCCGCCAGGAGGCGGTCGGTCCGCGGGTCTTGGAGGGCCACCGCCTCGATCCGTCTCCGCCAGTCGAACGCCGTGACGATTCGCTTCGCGAAGGTGCACACTCCACAGTCCGCGTCGTAGAGGAGATACGCCTTCATCGAGAGGGATTACGCGGACCCGGGTGAAAAAGGTGAGGGAGGGACTAGAACGGAAGCTGCTGGAGGGCGACGACAAGGGGTAGCAGGGCCTTCTTCTCGCCGAGGAACACGGCGGTCTGGATCGCGGCGTTCAGGTAGATGACCGTGTGCTCCTTCTCCCCGACCCGCCAGCCGGAATGTCCAGCCACGATCTGCTTCAGGATGCCCTCGAGGGGGACGCCGGACTCCAAGCACTGGCTGATCGTGACGAGGGGCGGAGGCGTCCGGTGCTGCAAGGTCCCTTTCAGCCCGGTGATCGCCGCCTGCGGATCCAGGCCGGCACGTTCGCGAATCGCCAGGTCCGCGGGATACTCGTAGCTCTTCCCCAGCGTCCGGTAGAACTTCCAGGCCACGTGGACGAACTCCTCCTTCGTCAGGTATCTTGAAGCGAGCCGGGCGCTGTGGGCGAGGATCATGCTGTGGCCTAGGAACCCGGGGTCTTTCGCCACACCGATCAGGAGCGGTTCGAATGCGCGTTCCCGGTCCGCCGATGTCGCAGTCGCCCTGAGGATGTGGTGGACGGTCTCGTACTCCCCTTCGGAGAGGACATGCTGCAACGACTCGACGCTCGCATCCGTGCCCTCCGGAGCATCCACCCAGGCTTTCGATTGAACGGGCCGCCCGGCCTGGATCGCCGTCGCGAGAAAGTGCGCGCCGTTCGCGAGCGGGACGAGGGCCATCGGCATCCCTAGCGCACGCGCAGCCTCCGCGTACGAGACCGCGAGCGTGAAGTTGTGCGCGAGGCGCCCCAGGTCCGCGAGGCTCGCCCGGACGAGCGCGTGCGCGGCCGCGTCGAACCCGTCCCGCACGGCCACGCCGCAGAGGAGGACCGCCGCGCGGTCCGGCTGCTGATGGAGGACCGCGTCCCAGAACGGGGATTCCGACTCGTGCGGCGTCGCCGCGGCCTGCTTCTCGAGGTACGTCGCCGTCCAGTCCCTCTTGATCAAGCTGAAGTTGTACCGCGTCACGAACCGAAGGAGGCCCATCGACGCCTCGGGCCCAGCGACCGCGAACATCTCCCGCGCGGCCTCGAGGGTCTGCAGTCCGTGCGGCACCGTGAGCTTCGCGTCCTGGTGGTTCGCGCAGACGAGGACGAGGGCGTCCGCGATCCGCCAGAAGTTCTCCTCGTCCTTCACGAGGCGGTCGAAGAGCGCCATCGCCTTCTCGTGTTCGAACGTGTAGAGGAGCTGCAGGAATCTCCCGAGGTCGCGCTCCATGCGCGCGCGCGTAGGCGGCGGTTCCTCGTATCGTTTGCGGTCGCGTCGAGTTCAGTTGGCGGCGGCCCTTTATGGTCGGAGCGGCGTCGGTCTCTCGTGCATCTGAGGACGGCGTTGGCGGACCGGCGCTAGCGCCGCCGAGCAAAACCTCATACGAAACCCTCCCGTTCCGCGGCCCACGATGACGCACGACGTGGTCATCATCGGTTCGGGGCCCGCCGGCCTCACCGCCGCCATCTATACGACGCGCGCCGGGCTGAAGACGCTCGTCCTCGGCGGCAGCCCCAAGGGGGGAGACGCCACGCGAATCCCCGGCGGGCAGCTCATGGTCACCACCGCGGTCGAGAACTATCCCGGCTTTCCGGACGGGGTGCAGGGCCCCGACCTGATGGACAACATGCGCCGCCAGGCGGAGCGGTTCGGGGCGGAGATCGTCGACACGAACGCGACGTCCATCGATGTCGGCCGCGGACCGTTCCGCGTGAAGACGGAAGAGTCGGAGTACGAGGGGCGCGCGGTGATCATCGCCACGGGCGCAAGCGCGAAGTGGCTCGGCATCCCGAGCGAACGGGAGTTCATGAACCGGGGAGTGACCGCGTGCGCGGTGTGCCTGCCCAGCGGATCCAGAGTTGTGGGTAACGCGGCTCCCGTCGCCATCGAAGAGGTCAAAGTCGGCCAGAGGGTTCTCACCCACGATGGCACCTTCCAGCCCGTGACCGGGGTGGGCAGCCGGCGCTATCGGGGAAACCTCATTCGAATCGTGCCTCGGTACTTTCACGAGGAGCCCACACTCCTCACGCCGGAACACCCTGTCCTCGCGACGACTCTCGAGAAAGGCGTGGGGGCGCACTATTGGAATTGGACCTGGCATGCGCCGGAGTGGGTGCCCGCAGGCGACCTAACCCCCCAGCACATTCTCTTGTACCCCATCTCCTCCAAGACAAGGGACGTTCCCAGCCTGCGAATCTCCGAATTCCTCGGCCTCCCTAAGGACCTATCCGGGCGCGTGCACTTCGAGAGAGAGACGGCGACCTCGAGGCGTCTGACGGATGTGTTGCAGCTCAATGGGGACTTCATGCGCCTTGCGGGATACTTCCTTGCGGACGGGACGATCACTCCGCGAGGCATTACCTTCTACTTCGGCCCCAAGGACCAGGCTTACGTCTTGGACACCGCTCGGATTATCGAACGACTGTTCGGTTACCGACCCGCTTTGCGAAGGTCCGGGAGCGTCCACCTTGTGGATTGCTACGCGGGAATACTTCGGGAGCTATTCCTGAAGCTGTTCGGCAAATACTCCTACGGGAAATCCCTTCCTCATTGGTTCCTCTACCTTCCCAGGGACAAACAGGCGGAGTTGGTGAAGGGCTATTGGCGGGGGGATGGGGGATCTCGCCCGCTCGGCTTCCTCATGACGACCAACTCGCCCAAGCTGGTCGCCCAGTTCAAAATAGTCCTGCTTCGACTCGGAATCATCCCGAGGGTCAGTCGACGGACCGTCGAGGATCTGAACCGCACGAAGAACGTCCTCAATGGGCGAACAATCTCCTTCAAACACGACCGGTACGAGTTCGAAATCGGAGGCGCGTGGCTGAGGAGGGCGAGTGACGTCCTCGGAGTTGAGCACCCGCGCATCGCGCAACGAACCCGCTCGAACAACCACGCCTGGATTCGCGATGGCTACGCCATGTTGCCGATCTTCGACCTCACGCGGGTGCCGTACTCGGGCAACGTACACAATCTTGCGGTGGCGGATGGCAACAGCTATGTAACGGCCGGGGCCACGGTCCACAACTGTGATGGCTACTTCTTCAAAGGCATGGATGTCGTGGTCGTCGGGGGCGGCGACACGGCGATGGAGGATTCGCTGTTCCTTTCGAAGCTGTGCAAGTCCGTGAAGATCCTGCACCGCCGCGGGGAGTTCCGCGCGTCGAAGGTCATGCAAGACCGCGTGTTGAAGACCCCGAACATCGAGGTGATCTGGAACACCGAGGTCCTCGAGGTCTTGGGTGGCGACAAGGTGGCCGCGGTCCGACTGGTGACCCACCCGACGGGGAACCCGAAGGCGAAATTCGAGTCGAACCCTTCCGACCCGCATCTCAATGTGTGGGAACTACCGACGCAGGGCGTGTTCGTCGCGATCGGTCACGAGCCGGACACGAAGGAGTTCGAGGGCGTCATCAAGCTCGATCCGAAGGGGTACATCGCGGTGGAACGCCACGTCTGGACGAACGTGCCGGGCGTGTTCGCGGCGGGGGATGTGCACGACTCCCACTACCGCCAGGCGGTGACCGCCGCAGGGTTCGGTTGCATGGCGGCGATCGAGGCGGAACACTGGCTCGCGTATCAGAAGTAGAGAGTGAATGAGGGAAAACTCAACCCCAGCGCGCCGGTTCCGCCCGGATTCGGTGGCAAACTGCCCCTATTGCGGGTGGATCCTCTCCGAGGTCCAGCTGGCAATCTGGTGTCCCCGTTGCGGGGCGCAGCTCGCACCGGGTCCGCCGATTGTCCGGGCATGGTCCCAGCCCGTCCCCGCAAAGGGGCCGGGCCATGGCGAGCTGTTCCAAAAGATGGCGGGCGGTCTCGCCCTCACCTCGGGAATCCTGCTCCTCCTGGCAGTGCCCCTGACGTTCTCGCTCATCAGGGAATTCCTAGGACCGGAGATGCCGCCTACAGTTCTCGGTCCATACCTGGCTTGCAGCCTAGGCGTCCACTTCTTCCTCGCGTTCGGGGCATTCTGGGGAGCTTACCGGGGACTGAAGTTTCTCTTGGCGAGCGGATCCATGCTGCTCGTCCTGGGTCTGGGTGCGCTGGTCGCGTCCGTGTTCCTCCTGGGGACGCTATTGGGGCTCGTGGCCAGCGTACTCCTGATCATCGCGGCGATCCTCGTCTACTCGTCCTAGCAGGAGCCTGGATTATCGCCCCGCGCGCCGCATGACTGCCGCCTAAGTGAATACCGGAAAGTCTGAAATAGAGCGCGCCGCATCGCGCAGTCCCTGGAGTTTCCATGGTCCGGATCTTTCGCGGCGGGGTTCTCGACGAACGGTTCGAGGGCAGCGTTGTCGTCATCGGGCCCAAGGCGACGCAGATGACGGGGCTCGTCAAGGGCGACCTTTTCGTGCGGGACAACTCGACGTGCGAGGTCATCGGCATGGTCACGGGCAACCTCGTGGCCGAGAGGACGGGGAAGGTG
The DNA here is from genome assembly GCA_964396265.1 of uncultured Methanomassiliicoccales archaeon. GTDB lineage: Archaea > Thermoplasmatota > Thermoplasmata > RBG-16-68-12 > EA-27 > EA-27. Next base: position 24,663 of record CAYNEM010000004.1, on the reverse strand, counting down.
ATCCTGAAGGGGCTCGTCGCCAAGGACGTGAAGTCCGTCGGCGGCGATATCGAGATCCACGGCATGGTCATCGGGAGCGTCGAGAACGAGGGCGGCCGCATCTTCATCGGGCCCAGCTGCCTTGTGCGCGGCGAGGTCAAGGGAAAGATGGAGACGGCGCCGCCGATCACGGGCGCAAAACCGGCGACCCCGCCGCCAAATCCTGCGGGCTGATCAGGCGACCGTGAGGACGATTTTCCCGAACTGCTCGCCCTTCTCTAGCCGCTCCTGCGCGTCGCGCGCATTCTCCAAAGGATACGTGCGGTCCACGACGGGCTTGAGCTTACGCCGGAAGACCAGCTTCATGACGTCCTCGAACTCCTTCCGCGAGGCCATCGTCGACCCCAGGATCGAGTGACCGCGGTAGTACGAGCGCCGAAGGTCGAACGTCGCCTCCGGGCCGGACGTCGAGCCGCAGAACACGAGCCGCCCACCACGGGCGAGGGCGCGCAGACTCTTACCGAACGTCGCCTGACCGACGTGGTCCACGATCACGTCCACCCCACGCTTCCCCGTGAGCTCCCACACCGCCTTGTCGAACTCCATCGCGCGGTAGTTGATCAGCACATCCGCACCGAGCTCCTTCGCCCGCCGAAGCTTGTCGTCGCTCGAGCTCGTGACGAAGACCGTGCACCCCGCGTGCTTCGCGATCTGGATCGCCGCGGTGCTGACGCCGCTTCCCGCGCCGAGGATGAGCACGTCTTCTCCTGGGCGGACTTTCGCGCGCGTGACCAGCATCCGCCAGGCCGTCTGGTAGACGAGCGGCGCCGCGGCGGCCTCCACGAAGTCGAAGTCCGTCGGGAGCTCCACGACGTTCCTCGCGGGGACCTTCACGTACTCCGCATAGCCGCCAGGGACGTGCTCCCCCAGGATCTTGAACTCGACGCACAGCGGGTCCTCGCCCTGGACACACCACTCGCACTCCCCGCAGCTAAGGGTCGGGTTCACCGCCACGCGGACCCCGGGTTCTGGATACGAGACGTCGGGACCGACCGCCGCCACCTCGCCCGAGACATCGCAGCCCGGGATGTGCGGCAGCGCGAGCTTGAGGCCGGGAAGGCCCGCGCGGACGAACAGGTCCAGATGGTTGAGGGCGCACGCCTTTACCCGGACGAGGACATCGTCGTTGCCGATCTCGGGGGTGGGCATGTCAAGGGACTCGAGCTTGTCCAACCCGCCGTGCTCGCGAAACCCGACGGCCCGCATTCGCGCGCGGAATGGGAGGAACGTAGTTAAGGGTTGGCCGCGAACGTCTTAACCGCGCGGGCCGATGCGCCGCAGCATGCGGTACTTCGTCACCGGAGCGACGGGGTTTGTCGGGGGCGCGGTCGCTCGACGGCTCCGCGGTGCGGGGCACGACGTCGTCGCAATCGTGCGCGACCCCGCCAAAGCGACGGACCTTGGTGACCTCGGCGTCGACGTTCGTAGGGGGGACGTGACGGACCGCGCGAGCATGAGGGGGCCGATGCGCGGCGTGGACGGCGTGTTTCACATCGCGGGATGGTACAAGGTCGGAAGGAAGGGACGCGACCGGGCCTATGCGATCAACGTCGAGGGCACGAGGAACGTCCTCGAGCTCATGCGCAAACTCGGAATCGCGAAGGGCGTGTATACGAGCTCGTTGGCGGTGTACTCCGACACCCGGGGCCGCGTGGTCGACGAGACGGTCGTTCCCCACGGCCCCTGGGTCTCCGTCTATGATGACACCAAGTGGCGGGCACACTACGAGGTCGCCGATCCGATGATGAAGGCGGGCCTGCCGCTCGTCGTCGTCCAGCCGGGCGTCGTCTACGGGCCGGGTGATACGAGCCAGCTCGGGGCCCTCTTCCATCGCTATCTCCACGGAAAGGTGCGCTCGATTCCCCGCGATGCAGCATACTGCTGGGGCTACATCGAGGATGTGTCCCGTGGTCACCTGCTCGCAATGGAGAAGGGACGGATCGGGGAGGCGTACCATCTCGCGGGCCCTCGCCACACGCTCCCGGAGGCCTTCGCGATCGCGGAGAAAATCACGGGCATTCCGGCCCCGCGCACTCTGGTCTCCCGGCGCGCCCTCCGCTTTTTGGCGGCGATCACGCGTTCGGAGATGCTTCGCGCGGCCCCCGCGACGTACCTGGGGAACCCGGCCAAGGCGAAGCGCGAGCTCTCTTGGACCGCAAGGCCATTGCAGGAAGGCATGCGCGAGACACTCCCTCTCGAGATGCGGCGTCTCGGCGTTCCTCCACCGTCGCTCACCGCCAGCGCTTGAGGACCTTCTCGGCGTTCACGACCTCGCCCTGGTACATCGTCCGGATATATTCGAGGCCGGACTCGTGAGCCTCTTTCGTGAGCGAGTCGACGCCGTCCTCCGGGAGGATCGGCTTGATCCCGCGGAAGAACGCGTCGGCGCTCGTGTGACGGCAGCAGATGTTCGAGTGCAGGCCCGTGATCACGAGGTTGTCCACGTCGTGCGCGCGGAGCACGGAATCGAGGGACGTTTCGTAGAAGGCGCTGTACGTCTGCTTCCCCAAGATAGTGTCGCCCTCGTGCGCCTTGAGCTCGGGGATGATGTCCGCCCCCTTCGTACCCTTCATGCTGTGTGGACCCCAGATCTTGAGCTCGAAGTCCGAGTCGATGTGCGCGTCGTTCACGTAGATGACCGGCACGCCCGTCTCGTGCGCCCGGTCTGCGAGCCGCCGGATCCCAGGGATGATCCGCTGGGCCCGCTCGCACTTGAGCACGCCGGTCACAAAATCGTTCACCATGTCCACGATGAGCAGCGCGTCCGCCATCGGCTCTCCTCAGCGGCACGTACTCACCGCCAAAGATAAGAGTTTCGAGTCAGACGAACGATTGGCCCTTGGTTTCCGGCCCTATAGCCGCCAAGACAACGCCGCCAACGACCATGGCGACCGCAATGGTCGTCAGGGGCGCCACGACGTCCCCGCCTGAAGAGGCGTAGAGGGCGCCGAAGACGACCGGGCCCATGATGGCGGTGATCTTGCCGACACCTTCCGCAAGTCCGAATCCCGTCGCGCGGTACTGTGTGGGAAACAATTCGCTGGTGTAGGGGTAGACCGCCCCCCACGCACCGAGGTTGAAGAAGCTGACGAACGCGAGGCTGACGAAAAGGGGCAGCAGCCCGCTGGCAGTGGCGAACGCGTATCCGCTCACGCCGCCAAGGACGAGAAACAGCGCCAAGGTCCGCTTGCGGCCCCAACGCTCGACGAGGTACATCGACACACCGTATCCGGGGAACTGCGCGAACGCGGACACGACGAAGAACCAGGCGAGCAATGCGACGTCCGAACCCACGACGCTGAAGATCGGGAGGGCGAACGGAAGGGATAGGAAGAGGCCGTAATAGCTGAAGTTCAGGGCGATCCAGACGACCATCGTGACGACAGATCGACGAAGCAGAGTGCCTTGAAAGAGAGCCTTGATCGGTGCACGCGGGACCGTCTGTTCGCTCGAGAGGCTCGCCGGATCGACGTGGCGCCCCTGCACTCGCGATAGGACGTTCGCGGCCTCCTCGAGCCTTCCGTGACGCGCATAGTAGAAGGGGCTCTCCGGAACCGTGGTGCGCACGAGTGCCGCGATGAATGCCGGGAACGCCGCGGCCACGAACAGCACACGCCAGTTGTCGATCCCGAAGATGGGAGTGTCCGGGACGATGAGGATCCACCAGAACGCGATGGCAAGAAGGAACCCAATCGGCCAGAAGAAGTCGAGGAGGACCATGTAGCGGCCGCGAGATTGCGGGGGAAGGAACTCGGAAAGGATCGCGGGATCGACGACAAGCATGCCGCCAAGGCCCAACCCGGCGAGGAACCGGAACGCAAAGACGCTCCCCGGATTCCACGACGCCGCGGTGAGGGCCGTGAAGACGGAGTACCACAAAATGCTGACGAGGAACACCGTGCGACGCCCGCGGGCGTCTGCGACGCGCCCGAGGATCAGACTCCCGATGAAGGAGCCCATCAAGGTGGCGGAGGTGATAAGGAAGTAGAGTACCGGCTCCGCATCCTTGTCGACCCCGAAGGTGGAAAAGATCGCCGGGAGGACGAAGCCAATGAGGATGATTTCGAACGCGACGAACGTCCATGCGAGCCCGGTGACCACGACGAGGCGGCGGTGGAAGGGCGTGAACCCCCCCTCCCGGAGGATCTGCTCAACCGTCCGGGTCTCCCCTGCCATACGTCGGCCGCGAAACCCCCTACCTATTTGAACCGTGCGTCGGCGGGTTTATGATGCACCGCTTTCTGCGGCTGTTGGATGGACATCTTCGCCCCCGAGTCGCGGGAATACGCAAAGGAGTGGCGTCTCCCCGCGCGCAAGTACAAGGGATGGGTCCACGAGGTCGAAGTCGCCCTGCAGCACGGCGACGCGATCGCGTACGAGTCGGAGAGCGACGGCCACGGAAGCGGCGGATCTGTCGAGTTTAACATCCACTCCCACGAGGGGCGCGAGGTCACATACCACGCGAAACGAAGGGATGCTCGCGCCGAGGGGACGTTCGTCGCTCCGTGGGATGGGAAGTTCTACCTCATGTGGGAGAATGCGAGCGATTCCCCGGTTCTGGTGCGCACCCGGCTTCGCCGCCAAGGGTAGGGAGAGATTCGGGCGGGATTGTGCGCAAACGCCAACCCTCCCGGCGTCCTCCCATCTCGCGTGAGACGTTTGACCCGCAACCTCTCTCGACGCCAGAAGTGGCTCGCAGTCCTGCTCGTCCTCGGGATCCTCGCGGTCCCGGCCTGGTGGCTCGGCTCCCCGCTCTTCCTGGCGACGCGCGGAAGCGAGGCGCCGCCTGAGGGGGCGACCGCCGTCGTCGCGGCCGGCACGTTCGTCGACGGGGAGCCCGGCCATCGGAACTCCGGCGACGCGATCCTACTGACGGACGGTTCGCGCTACGTGCTACGGTTCGAGAACTTCTCCGTCACGAACGGCCCGGACATCCATGTCTTCCTCGCGAGGGGGCCGCGCTACGCCGCAGGGGATCTGGACCTTGGATCGGTTAAGGCCACGCAGGGATCCTCGAACTACGACATCCCGGTGGGGATCGACCCGCGTGCGTACGCGTATGTCATTATCTGGTGCGTCCCGTTCTCCGTGCAGTTCGGCTACGCATCGCTCGCGTTCCGGTGAGGCGGACCGAGGCTTCATGGTCCGGGTGAGAATCCGGGCGGCTGTGACCCTCGCGGTGCTGCTCGACCTTGATGGCACACTGATGGACACTTTCGACACGATCCTCGAGACCATGAACGCGGCGATGACGGAGGCAGGCGAGGCGCCGTTTCGGGCGGGGGAGCTCCGGCCCCTCGTAGGAATTCATGCCGTTGCCCAGCTCGGGATGCTGCGGGGGATCACAGGGGCCAAGGCGGAGCGAATCGCCGACGCGTACTATGGCCACTTCGTCGCGCGCGTCGATCGCGGCGTACAGCTGTATCCGGGGGTGCAGGAGACCCTGGCGGCACTTTCGACCCGGCCCCTTGGAACGATGACCACGCGAAGGGCGTCGGTGGCCCGATTGCTCCTCCGTGTCGCGGGAATCGATCGCTACTTCCGGGCGATCGTAGGGGGCGACGAGGTCGCGCGCCAGAAGCCTGCGCCGGACCTCCCGCTGTATGCGGCGAGGGCGGTCGGCGCGGCCCCCGCGGAGTGCGTCGTCGTCGGCGACAGCCCGGTGGACGTGCAGGCTGGCCGGGCGGCGGGGATGCGCACCATCGCGGCGACGTACGGGTACGGGGAATTGACCGCACTACGCGCCTCGGAGCCCGACGCGGAGATCGCACACTTCGCCGCGCTGCCCCGAACGTTGGCGGCGTTCGAAGGGCGACCGGCATCTTAACCCGAATGGAGGCGTTCCCGCATCCGATGCCGGAGGGCGACCCCGGCCACCAGTTCCAGATGCTCCTCAAGCCGATCGAGAACGCGCTGCGCTCGCAGAACGTGGAGGCCGCGCTTCGGTTCGCCGGGCATCTGCTCGAGGTTGGCGGCGATGCCGCGGAACTCGAGGACCGGAAGGTCCACGTCCTCCTGCGCGCCATGGAGGGCGCGACGGATTCCGTGAAGACGGAGTTCCGCACGAAGCTCCTGGAGCAGTTCAGCCAGCGACTCACGGAACGGTCCAGAGCGCGTTTCTCGAGCCCGCTGGATCGACTGTGAGGCTCAGGCGGCGGGGAACGCGATTGGCTCCGCCGCCTCCGGGTGCCGTCGGGGGAATTCCTTGACATGCACGCCGTAGTACGGAACGCGCTGGGCGACGACCTTTCGGAACGCGTCGCGCACGCCCTCATCCGTCAGGCCGCGGGTCGGGACGAGGTCGTCGCTCCGGTTCAGGCATCCCTTCAACTCGCCCGTGTGTGTCACGCGGATCCTGTGGCAGTTGAAGCAGAACTCCGGGTTGTTCACGGGGTCGACGACCTCGACCTCCGTCCCGTTGTACAGGTAGACACGGCGGTGGTGCATCTCGCGCACGAGGACCCGCTCCGCGAGCTGCTCGAGAAACTTCTTGACCCCGTCGATGTCCACGCCCCACTCCTGGTGGTCGACGAGCTCGGGCATGAACTGGATGAGCTGGAGCTTGAGCTGCCCTCCGGAGTCGCCGACGAAGTCGAGCATCCGCGGGATGTGCTCGACCGTCTGCCGGAAGACGACCATGTTGAGCTTCACGGGCACTAGCCCGACGCGGATCGCCTCGCGCACGCCTTCGAGGACGGGGTGCAGGTCGCCCTTCCGGATGTCCCGGAACGCCTTCGGGTCGATTGAGTCAATCGACACGTTCACCCGTTTCAGACCTGCGTTCCGCAGGGCTTCCGCGCGCTTCGCGAGCATGGAGCCGTTCGTCGTCATGCTCACGTCCTGGATGTGGCGCACCGTGCGCGCCACGACCTCCTCCATGTCCATCCGCACGAGCGGCTCCCCGCCTGTGTACTTGATCGAGCGGATGCCGAATTCGCGCGCGATCTTCACGAGTCGATCGATTTCGTCCGGCGTCATCTCCTCGTCGTGCGGGGCGCGGGGTCGCAAGATGGGGCCGAGGCCCTCGTCGTGGCAGTAGATGCACCCGAAGTTGCACCGCTTCGTCACGCTGACGCGCAGGTCTGTGACCTCGCGGCCGAACGCGTCGACGAGCATGCCGTCATGGGAGGACCGGGTGCCGCTAAATACTTGTGGCCGTGTCGTCACCGGCCGCGCCGCGGGCCCCCGCGGCGTGGCCCGCGGCGCTCCTGGAAGGGCGGACGGTCGTCTTCGTACGCCTCCTTCACCGGGGCGGCCTTGAGGATGCCGAGATAGAAGGAGCGAGCGTTCTCCTCCGTGTACGGCATCTTGATCTGTGCGAGCTTCTGGCGCATCAGGTTCCGGAACCGGGTCCGCTTCGTCGGATGGTCCGTATTCCAGAGCCGGTCGAACTGCCCCTTCTTGGAGTCCGTCGCGTCCATCGCGCAGCCGCACCTCCGACGGATAGATAAGGATTCGGTCCAGGGTCCGAAAGAAAAATATGAGGCCCGATCGGGGGCCTCGGGGTTGGGAGGAGAGGGTCGTCAGGAGTCGCGGGGGCGGTGTGGCTTCGCAGGGATCACGAGGACGAGCCGCAGGTCGTTGGGCTCCGTCCGCCACCGGGCGCACGTCCCGTCCTCGTGGATCCGGATCAACTGCACCTTCACGCGCGCACCTCCGCGGTTTCGGGCAAGCATCCCTCCATAGGTCTTCCTCGGAGGGGAGATGCCCTCCCGGGCCAAGGTAAGTTCGGTGCGGCGTTTTATGGGTATATGAAGGGGAGTGCTCAGTAGACGAAGGTCGCGACGACCTCGTCGCCGACGACATGGACCTCGTAGACCTCCAGGGGGAACTGCGGCGGGCCGTCGAGGGGTTGCCCGGTCTCCAGGCTGAACACCCCTGCGCACCCGGGGCAAACGACGCCCTTCCGTTCGCGGTCGATCGCCCCTTGGGACAGGTCGGCCCAGGAGTACGTGCATGCGGCATCGACGCAGAAGAACGATTCACCGATCCGCGCGAGCAGAAGGTCGTAGCCGATGTGCTCGAAGTGGCGCATCCCGCCGTCCTCGAGATCGTCGACCATGCACAGCGGAACGTCGACCATCGTCCGCGCGAATGACAGAGTCCCCTTAAGCTTTCCGAGATCGCGGGAGGGGTCTGGTCGATGGGCGCTGGCCATCCCGACCGGGGCCGCGCCCTGCCCTGTCCCCTACCCCGGGCCTGGACCGGGAAAACGTTCAAACCGCGAGAGAGGGATGGCCGCGCGGTGCCCGGCAGGTCTCACTCGGTGGTTGCGGTGTTGATGATCCTTCTGGCGGCAACCTATCTCCCCTCGAGCGTCCCCGAGGAGAGCGCCGTGGGTCCATCGCCTTCGACGGGTTTCCTTGCGAACGTCGGACAGCTCTCGAACGATGCCGTACGCCTGTACCGCCCGTCCGCCGCCATGCAGGTGGGATTCGCAGATGGGGCGGTCCTCTACCGCGTCCTCCCACCGCCAATAACGACCATCCAAGGCCGAGCGGAATTCGGCGTGGACTCTTTGTCGGGCGTGGTCGTGCGCACCGCGTTCCGAGGCGGCGATGCAGCCGTACCCGCAGGGCGCGGGGAACATTCAGCAAAGGCGAACTACATCCTCGGCGACGATCCCTCTCGCTGGAGGATCGGGGTTCCGACGTACGCGGAGGTTGTGTACGCGGATGTTTGGCCTGGGATCTCCGTCGTCTACCGCGCCGCGCCGGAGGGCGTGAAGTACTCTTATGAGCTCCGCGCTGGGGCAAGTCCTGACTCCATCGCACTTGAATACGATGGGGCGGACGAGATGGGGATCGCGGACGGCAGCCTCGTCGTCGTGACCGCCGCGGGGGAATTGCGGGACTCGCCTCCAACCGCGGAACAAGGCGGGCGCCCTGTCGCGTGCGCCTTCCGCATGATCGCCGCCTCGATCGTGGGCCTCGAGTGCCCCGGCTGGGACCCCGCGAGACCGGGCGTGATCGATCCCCTCGTCTGGGTCACCTACGTGGGCGCGAGCGGCCGGGACGACCTTCGTTCCGTAGCGGTGGACGACGCAGGATTCGTGTACGTGACCGGCCACACCGGGTCGACAGACTTCCCCATGACACCCGGCGCGTTCAACACGACCTACGGCGGCGGATTCTACGATGTGTTCGTGGCGAAGTTCCAACCGGGCGGGGACCAGCTCGTGTGGGCCACGTACCTTGGCGGGCTCGCGGAGGAGTACGCCCTTTCGATCGACATCGACGGCAGCGGGTCCGCGTACGTCACCGGGTACACGACCTCGTCGGACTTCCCGACCCAGGCCGCCCTTGATCCCGATTGGAACGGGACGGACGCGTTCGTCGCGAAGCTTTCGCCGTCCGGGGACACACTCGTCTATTCCACGTTCCTCGGCGGCACGGGCGAGGATGCCGGGGAGGCCATCACGATCGGACCGGATGGGAGCGCCTTCCTTGTCGGGATCACGACGTCCCTGGATTTCCCCACGACCGTCGGCGCGCCGAACCGCACGCACAACGGCGGATTCACCGACGCGTTTGTCGCGAAACTCAATCCCGCGGGCACGTCCCTTACGTACGCGACGTACCTCGGAGGAACCCAACTCGAAACCGCGGTTGCCATCGCGATCGATAGTGCGGGAGCGGCATATGTGACCGGGGGGACCCTTTCCACCGACTTCCTCACGACGCCGGGCGCGTACGACCGGCAGTACAACGACCTCGGCCCCATCCCGGCCGGTGACGCCTTCCTCACGAAAGTCAACGCCCTGGGAACCGGCTACGTGTACTCCACCTTCGTTGGTGGCGCGGTCGCGGACTCCGCGTGGGGCGTGCGGGTCGACGGGACCGGGCGCGCCTATGTCGTGGGGTACACTGAGTCACCGAACTTCCCGACGACCGCGGGCGCGATGAACGTCACGTACCTCGGCGGGGGCGATGCCTTCGTCTCGGCCCTCTCGCCGGCGGGGGATGCGCTCGCGCTCTCGACGTTCCTCGGCGGCACGTCGGTGGACCAGGCCTTCGCGGTCCAGCTCGACGCCCTCGACCGTCCGTTCGTCGCGGGCTCCACGACCTCCACCGACTTCCCCGTCACCCCCGACGCCCCCAACGGGACACACAACGGCGGTCGTGATGCGTTCGTCGTGTACCTGAACGCGTCCCTCGACACGCTGCGCTTCGGGACGTTCTTCGGCGGGAGCGGCAACGACGACCTCTACGCGCTCGCCATCGACCTCTTCGGCCACGCGTACCTCGGAGGCCTGACCCTTTCCACGGACCTCCCGACCACAGCGGGGGCGTTCGACCGAGCGTGCGGGACGGACGGCATGTGCGACTTCGACGGCATCCAGTCGTACTCCGACGGGTTCCTCGCGAAGGTCAAGGTCACGAGTCCCGTCACCCGGAATATCACGATCCTCACCATCCCCTCGACTCTCCAGGTACAGATCGACGGTCTTCCCTACACCGCGCCGCACATCTTCGCGTGCGTCCTCGGCACGCTGCACACTCTGGACGCGCCCTCGCCCCAAGTGGCGGGGAGCACCCGGTACCTCTTCGACGGTTGGTCGGACGCAGGCACGCAGAACCACGTGATCGACTGCGTCGCGGACGCAGCGATCGCCGCCCTGTTCCTCACGGAGCACGAGGTCGTCGTTGCGACGTCCCCGCCGGGCCTCACCATCGTCGTCGACGTTACGCCCATCACCGCCCCAGGCACCTACTGGTGGCTCGACGGATCGTCCCACGTGCTCGATGCGGTGTCGCCCCAAGGGTCCGGCGGAACGCGCGAGACTTTCTTCGTGTGGTCGGACGGGGGCGCAAGGGCCCACGTCATTTCCGTCGCTGCGCCGCTGACATACGTCGCGAGCTTCCTCACGGAGCACAGCGTTACCGTGTCGGCGGACCCCATCGGCACGCGAATCGAGGTCGACGCGGCCTCGGTGATCACGCCGTTCTCGTTCTGGTGTCTCGAGGGGACGACGCACACGATCAACGCGACGTCTCCGCAGGTCTCCGGCCCGACGCGCCGCCTGTTCCGGTTGTGGTCGGACGGCGGCGCGCAGAACCATACGTTCCTGTGCTCCACGCCCGCCACCTTCACCGCCTTCTTCGACACGGAGTACGAGGTGATCGTGGACACGTTGCCGCTCCTCCTCCAGGTCATCGTCGACGGCCTCCCGTCCACCGCCCCCTGGACGTTCTGGTGCCCCGCCAACTCGACGCACACGATCAACGCGGCCACCCCCCAGGGCACCGGATTAACGCGGTACGTCTTCGCCTCCTGGTCCGACGGCCTCCCCCGCCTCCACTCTGTCACGTGCACGGCTCCCGCCACCTACCAGGCGACCTTCGACACGGAGCACTGGATCGATGTCGACACGAATCCGACGGGACTCCTCGTGACCGTGGACGGGGGCACGACGAGCGCGTCCGCGGGCTTCTGGTGGCTCGAAGGCTCGTCCCATGACCTGGACGTGCCGACCCCCCAGTTCGGGAGTAGCACGCGCTACACGTTCGCGACGTGGTTGGACGGCCCGGGTCGCGGGCGCACGATCGTCGTCACGATGCCCGCGCGTTACGTCGCGCGGTTCGATGTGGAGTACGCCGTCACGCTCGTCACGGACCCGCCGGGGCTCGAGCTCCTCATCGACGGGGTCCGTGTCGCGACGCCTTTCAGCGCGTGGTGGCTGAACGGCAGCCTGCACACGGTCTCCGCGCCCTCCCCTCAGATCGGCGCACCCGGGATCCGCAACGTCTACGACGCGTGGGACGACGGCGGCGCCCAGTTCCGTCAAGTACAGACGGACGGACCCGTAGCGCTCACGGCCTCGTTCCTCACCCAGTACCGGCTCGCGCTCTCCAGTCCCCGCGGGACGCCGACGTGCGATGTCATCGATTGCTGGTACGCGCCCGGGGACACGGCCTCGTTCGACATCGAGGGGATCATCAACGGGTCGGCCGGGACCCGGTACGCGTTCGATGGATGGAGCGGCGACGTGTCTCAGAGGGTGACGAACGGAAGCATCGTCATGGACGGTCCCAAGTACGCCGCCGCGCTCTGGCGCACGGAGTTCTTCCTCCGCGTCGATTCCGACTTTGGGACGGCGATGGGGGAAGGGTGGTACCCCGAGGGCACGATCGCAACGTTCTCCGTGTCCCCGAAGGATGTCGTCTCCGGGGGCAGGCGATTCCACTTCAGCCGATGGACCGGGGACGTGGCCAGCCACGCCGCATCCGCGAGCGTCCTCATGGACGGCCCAAGGGTCGTCACCGCAGTGTGGGAGGAGCCGTCGGACTGGTGGTGGTTCTTCCTCCCTCTCGCCGTCGTGGCCTTCCTGATCCTGTTCTTCCTGGCGAGGCGAAGGAAGGAGGAGGAGAAGGACGAGGGGACCTCTCCCTCACCGAGTTCGGGTCCTCGAGCGCGCCTGGCGACGTTCGTCACCGCAATTCGAACACGAATTCGACCTCGACGCTAGAGCCAAGAGGCAGCGCGGCCGCACCGATCGCGGCACGCGCATGCTTCCCGCCCTCGCCGAACACATGCACGAGCAAGTCCGACGCCCCGTTCACGACCTTGGGCTGGTCCTTGAACGAGGGGGCGCACGCCACGTACCCGTTGACCTTGATCACGCGCGCGATGCGGTCGAGCAGCCCCGCGCCGTCCATCGCCGCCAGCGCGGCCAATGCGCACTCCCGGGCCGCGGCGTACCCCTGCTCCACGGTCACGGTCTCCCCGAGACGGCCGGGAAAGAGGACCTGGCCGTCCTTCCGGGCGATCTGCCCGCTCACGAACGCGAGGTCTCCGGAGACGACGACGGGGACGTAGGAGGCCACGGGCTTTGGCGGCGGAGGGAGCTGGAGGCCCATCTCCTTGAGCCTCGCCGGGACGTCCATGGGGGAGGGAAGGGGCCCGGGCGTCTTAAGCCTCTCCGGGGCTGCACGCGTGAGCGGTTAAGTGCCTCCCGCGTCATCTCCCGCGCCGTGCGGAAGCGTGCGGCCGAGCCCGTCGAGGTGTACTTCCTGACGGACCCGTTGTGTCCGTGGTCGTGGGCGATGGAACCCGACCTCGCCTCTCTTCGGGGGACGACCGACGTCCACTTTCAATCCGTGATGGCGGGATGGCTCCCAACTCTGGCGGTGAAGCCGGCGGGCGATGCGAAGGCGGAGTGGGCGGGAGCCGCGAAGACCGGGGCCCGCATGGACGCGGCGTATTGGGATCGAGTCGCTCCCGCCACGTCGCTGATCGCGTGTGCCGCCGTGAAGGCCGCCGAGTTCCAAGGCGCGGCGAAAGGCGAGGAATATCTTTTGGCGGCGCGGCACGCGGTGTTCGACCGGGCGCAGGATCCGACATCGACTGACGTGCTCCTCGCACTTGCGGGAGACACCCGCCTTAAGGTCGATCTGTTCCGCAACGACCTCGGGGTCGGACGGTTCACGAAGGACGAGGTGGTGAACGCCGTCGAACCGGGCCGCGCGGTCTCGGAGTGTGTCGGATGGTTCGGCCGTCGGAAGATGCTGCGCTCCTGGACGGCCCTCGCGGAAGATATCGGAAACGCGGAGAGGCAAGGTCTCGCCTCGCCTTCCCTGCACGTGGTGCGAGGTAAGAAGGAATCCATCGTCCGCGGGTTCGCCACGGGCCGCCAGATCGAGGACGCCGTGAAGGCCGCGCGCTGACCGCGAACGTTCTAATACGCCGCCAAAGATTCGCGACGCGTGTCGCGGGATGTCGCGGTCATCGGTGCAGGGATGTCCCCGTTCGGTGACCTGCAGCGCACCGCCAAGAGCCTGTTCGCAGAGGCGTTCTTCGAGGCGCTCGACTCCGTGGACCGCGGCCTCGACCCGACGCGGATCCGGGAGGCGTACATCGGGAACATGGGCTTTGGCGGCGCACAGATCGGCAACCTCGCCGCCTTGCTCACGGAGCACGCGCGCATGCTCCACGTCCCCACGCGCAAGGTCGAGAACGCCTGCGCCTCGTCCGGGTTCGCGTTCCGCGACGCGTATCTGGCGGTGAAGTCCGGCGCGGTGGACGTCGCGCTCGCGGGCGGAGTCGAGGTCATGAACGACGTGTCCGACGTGCGGAAGCGCTTCTGGCTCGGCGTCTCCGGGGACACGGAGTGGGAGCGGCTCGCAGGCCTCACCTTCCCCGGCGTGTACGCGATGATGGCGATGCGCCACATGCACGAGTACGCCACGACGCAGGAGCAGCTGGCGGCGGTCGCGGTGAAGAACCATGCGAACGGCGCGCGGAATCCGAAGGCGCAGTTCCGGAAGGAGATCACGCTCGCGAAGGCCCTCTCCGCTCCGATGGTCGCGCATCCGCTCCGGCTGTACGACTGCTGCGGGACGACGGACGGCGCCGCGTGCGTGATCCTCGCCGCCAAGGACATCGCGCGGAAGTTCACGGATGCGCCCGTGTGGGTCCTGGGGTCCGGCGCCGCCAGCGACCACTTGGCGGTGCACGACCGGGAGAGCATGACGCGGCTCGACGCTACTGCCAAAGCCGGACGTGCGGCAATGCGGGAGGCGAACGTCTCAGCGAAAGGAATCAACATCGCGGAGGTTCACGATTGCTTCACGATCGCCGAAATCCTGGCAGTGGAGGACCTCGGATTCGCGAAGAAGGGACAGGGCGGGCGATTGGCGGAGGAGGGCGTGACCGCGAGGGACGGCGCGATGCCGGTGAATCCGTCCGGCGGGCTAAAAGCGAAGGGGCATCCACTCGGAGCGACCGGTGCCGCGCAGGTGCACGAGATCTTCCTTCAGCTACGCGGCGAGGCGGGCGACCGGCAAGTCGCGGACCCACGCGTCGGCTTGACGCACAACGTCGGGGGTTCTGGCGCAACGTGCGCAGTCCACGTGTTCGGGCCGTAGCCCCGCGGGAAGCCTCAAGAGGGAATCCCTGCATTCGCGCATGTGGCCGGTATCGCCGCCGTCGGGTTCTACGTCCCGCGCTACACGATCACTTCCGAAGAGTATCGCAAGGCCATCGGCAAGTTCGCGGCGAAGGGTATCCAGGAGAAGGCCGTCCCAGGGTTTGACGAGGACGAGATCACGATGGCCGTTGCCGCAGGGGGGCGCGCGATCGATGCCGCCAATTCCCCTGGGATCGACCGACTCGTGTTCGCGAGCTCCGGGACTCTCGCGGGGGGGCGAATCGTGGCAGAGGCACTCGGCCTGAAACCAGAGGAGGCACGCGACGTCCTCGGAAGCCTCGACGTGGGTGAGACAGTCCTTGCGGGCGCGATCGACGTCGGATCGAAGGAAGGCACGTCCACGCTCGTCATCATCTCCGAAGCGCCGCGTGCGGACCCAGGCTCCGTGGAGGAGCATGCCGGGGGCGCCGCCGCCGTCGCACTCCTCGTCACGGGGAAGGCGACGCAGGCCTGGACTCGCGGTGCGAAGTCCGCGATGCTGCCGCGCATCGGGAACGTAGGTGCCGCCTCCGTCTTCGTCTCCTTCCTCGAGTCGATCGCCCGCTCGAAGGTGGCTGGGGCCGCGCAGGCCGCGAAGGCCTTCGATGGTCGCATCCCCGTATCGTACGAACAGTACCTGGGCCTCCGGCGCTACAAGCCTGCACCCGCGGGGACGGAGTACAGCCAGGGCGCATACGTCAGCATGCCAGCGTACATTGGGGAGGCGAAGGCGCGATACCGCCTCGTCGGCGAGGAGTGCGCGAAGTGCGGGCGCCTTCACTTCCCGCCGCGGGAGTCGTGCCTCGCGTGCGGCGCGCGCGCGTGGAAGGAGCGGCCGCTGAAGCGGACGGGGGCGGTGTACGCATACACGATCATCGGCAAGGGCGCAGCGCCCTCCGAATTCCTGGAGCAGCAGCTCGCGACCGGAGACTATGCGACCGCGGTCGTAGAGCTAGACGATGGGCTCCGGATCACCGCGATGCTCGCGGACGTCGAGCCCGCGAGCGTGAAGATCGGAATGCGCGTCCGGATGGTGTTCCGCCGGCTCTACGCGCAGGAGGGCGTCGCGCGCTACGGGTTCAAGTTCGCGCTGGGGTGAGCGGGGAGCTATCGCCGGGATTCCCACTATCCCGGCTCGTCACTTCAGTGGTTTCCCCCGCGACGGTGGACGAGCCCCTCGCATTCAACGCCCTGATGCTTGTCCAGAGATTCTCACAGAATTCCGCCTCCCGGTCGGCGTCCGGGCCGAAAGAGCGCCCGTTCTCACCCTCGGTCGCTCTCCTGTCGCGTTGCAGGAATTCCATCAAGATCCGCGCTTGCGGTCGCTTCAAGCGAAGGTGCGAAACAATCAATGGAAAAACGCGGTGTACTCGCTTACCAGTCCAGATCAGGTAGTTTGAGGGCTTCCACCCCACCTTTCGCGGAAGATAGCTGAAGAGGAGTCCTCCATACGCGCGCTGAATGTCCTCTAGGACATCCCGATTCGTGTTTGCGAGAGCCATCCTCGCCCCATATCGCGGCTTCCTGCTTCCAATCCCTTTGGACCTGATGATCATGAGGCTGCCCTCGGCATCGAAAAAGCCCGCGAGGTATTCCAAGGAGGGAGATTCCTTTGATTGATGCGCGGGTCGCTGCAATCCGGCCCGGAGTGCATGAGTCCGCGTCGGAGGGCCTCGCGCGTTCATGGACTTAACATATTCGTGAAATATCTCACGGAATCTCGACTCCAATCTCGACAGCGGTAGAAGACGACCCCCAGAATCCCGGGCTCTTTTGGTCTTTCGGATGTGCCTATAAAACCTGAGGAGAGCTCCGGCTTGATGCGACTTGACTCGAAGAAAGGGGGCCACTTTCGTTATGACTTCGGCGGCTTCGGCATTGGTCCAAATCAGAGCATACTGAGCCTTCCAACGGGGATTCCAGCGAGTGGTTGCTGACAACGTTCCGCCCCAGACTCTCCTGATATCGACCATGATTTCGCGATTGGTGTTGTACACGACCGCCCTCACCGGATACTCCGTCGATCCGCTACGGGGGATCTTGCCAAGAGAGAGATGGCCTTCGCCGTCCATGAAGCCAGCTAGGTATTCAGGCGAAACCATCAGAATGAAGAGGCACGAGGGCGACTTAAGATCGAGGTGAGGATGGGTGAAAATGCCTAAGTGCGTCGGTCCCCTCCCTCGCCTTTTTGAGCATGGTAATGGCTCGACTCAAGATCGAGTTCGAAGTCCTCTTCCTTCGCCTCGCCGGGGCTGAACACCTTCCCGGCCTCGAACTCGAGCTTCTTCTGCTCCTCCTTCTTCTTTTTCTTCTGGGGCTTCTGTACCTCTTGTCCGGCCATCAGGACGCCTCCAGCTCGGTCGCGTACGGATCGGGGAGCTCGATGCGCCTCCGCGCGCCGCCGTCGTCGACGACCACGAGACTCCAATCGATCTTCTCGATATTATACATGTCGCATAGATTTCGCCGCAGGACCGCCCGCGTGTCGTCCGGGGGTTCGCGGATCGCGCGCATGATCTCCTCGTCGCTCACGACGCGGTCGATCAACCCGGCCCTCTGGCGGCGGTAGAACAGCGAACGTTCCGCCGCGATCTCCGAGTACTGCTTGCACGCCATCATCTCGACGTCGGAGCCTCCCTTCTCTTGCTTCGCCTCCTGGATCGCGTAGAACCGGTCGAGCCATTCGATCTTCCGCGAGAGGTCCTTCGACCGCTTTCGCTCGAGGCCGTCGAGCACCTGCTCCCACGTCTTGAACGCGAGCCTCTCGCGGTCCGTCTCCACGAGGGGCTCCGCCTTCGCGAGGTAGTATCGCTGCACGTCGATCGGGGACACGACCTTGCCGCCGTCGAGGTGGACCTCCCACTTCTCTGGGTTCCGCGTCTCGCAGTTGTGCCACATGTCCTCCAGGGGCGTCGCGAGTTTAGGCACGTCCTGCAGCTTGTCTGCCTCCATGAGCAGGAGCACGGCGGTCGTCGTGAAGTGCCGCAGCATGATCGCGGTCTCGTTCATGAGCGCGTCCCCGACGATCACGTGGAGGCGACGCCACTTCTTCCCGTCCGCGTGCGGCTCGTCGCGCGTGTTGATCACGCCCGTGTCGTGCATCGTCTCCCCGCTCACGACCTGGCTCGTGAGGTACGCGGAGGGCGACAGGACGTACTTCCCGTCGATGAGGTCCCCTGCGCCCGTGTAGATGATGCGCGTGGTGAAGTGCGGGACGAGCTCGCGCACGTACTGCGCCGGGAACGCCAGGCGGCGGCTCACGCAGTAGTTCTCGTGGCTCCCGTACGAGGTCCCGTCCGGGGAGGTGTTGTTCTTGAAGGCGTGGATCTTCGTGCCGTCCCCGAGGAACTTCTCCTCCATGACCTTGCGGAGCCAGTCGAGGATCTTCTCCCCCGCCTTCTCCCACACGACAAGGTCGCGGAAGTTCGTCGTCTCCGGCGTGCTGACCTCGAAGTGGCCCACGTCGTAGTAGCACCGCGACCCGTTCCGAATGAACTCGCCGGCGAGGTGCAGGTCGCTGTCGCGCAGGAGCTCGAGGCCGAGGATGTGGGGGTCCCGGGACGAGGTCATCTTGCGACAATACAGCGTGTATTCGTGTTCCGTGCCCTGGACGAGCTTCCGCATACCTACCCGACCATGGGGTCGGCGCCGGTCCGGAAGATCTCCCGCTGACGCTTCTCGTACGTGGTCAGCTCCGTGATCGCGTGCTCCTTGCACTCTTCCTCAGCGGCTTTCGCCAGGTCCTCGGCGGTGAGGCCTTCCTTCTTGCGGTCCCCCTTCTTCAACTCGATCACGCGCTTCACGTAGTTCTTCTTCGCCGTCTTGATGATGGCGGCGATGATCGCGCCGCTCACGATGTCCTTGCGTTTGACCGTCTTGATCGCTTCCTTCGCGTCCGCGTCAAGCTTGATCCTGACCCAGCGTTCCTCGCCGTAGAGTTCCTCGACCACGTGCGCGCGCAGGAACTTCATCGCCTCCGCATGGCCCCCGTGCTTCTTCTCGAGCTCTTCGTGCACGGGCAGCGAGTCCGTCAGGTAGATCTTCACGACCTCCTCCGCCTGGGCCCGGTCCGGGCGCGGGATCTCGATGATCTCGTCGAACCTCCCGGGGCGGAGCAGCGCGGGATCCACGAGGTCCGCGCGGTTCGTCGCGCCGATCACGAACACGTCCTTCAGGTTGATGAGGCCGTCCATCTCGCTCAGGATCTGCGCAATGATGTTCTTGTGGACGCCCGACGTGTCCATGAACCCGCGGACCGTGAACAGCGCCTCGATCTCGTCGAAGAAGATGATGGAGGGGCGGCGCTCGTGCGCCTGGCGGAAGATCTCCTTGATGATCCGCTCCGACTCCCCGACCCACTTGCTCAGGACGTCCGCGATGCTGACGTTGAAGAACGTCATGTCGTTCTCCGCCGCGACCGCCTTCACGAGGAGCGTCTTCCCGCACCCGGGCGGTCCGTAGAGGAGGATGCCGCGTGGCGGCTCGAGCTGGATCTGCTCGAACAGCTTGGACTCCTTGAAGGGCAGCACGATCACGTCGCGGATCCGGTCGATCTCCGGCGCGAGCCCCCCGATCCCCGTGTACCGCACGTTCGGCTTCTCGCCGAGGAGCAGGGACTTGACCTCGAGGTTCGGCAGGATCTCGAGGATCTCCATCGTCGGCGGCAGGACGCTGATCTGGAACCCGGGCTTCAGCTTCCCCAGGACCTTCTTGTCTGCCTCCACGATCCGCTTCTCCATGTCCCCCTCGACGCTGATCACGAGCTTGCCGTCGAGGATGTCCACGACTTTCGCGATGATGCCCTCGTGGCGCGTGTTGCTGCCCTCGACGATCGCGTACGTCTGCGGGTGGACCCACACGTACTGACCGATGTTGAGCTGCGACTTGTCCACGAGGCCCGTGCTCACCTTCAGGAGCTCGGTGGCCCGCGCCACGACGACCTGGTTCCCGTCGAGGTCCGGGCCCTCCTTGCGGACGACGAACGCGTACAGGAGCGGGGGCTGCTTGATCTTGTTGAACTTATCCTCGTACGCCTTCAGGCGGTACTCCCTCTCCTCGATCTCGTATCGGAAGGAGTGGAGGTCGCGCTCGTACTGGCGGCGGAGGCGGTCCATCTTCTCCTCGAACTCGTCGCGGACATCCTCCGCGCTCTTGTCGTCGCCTTCGTCGGCCATCGCGTCACCGCTCGCGGGATGGGGCCGGAGGGCGCCCTGGGAATACAGGGGTAGTGGAAGTGGCCGCCCTCGGTCCCATCCCTCCGGACTGAGCCGGGCGGCCGCTTTAAACCTTTTACCCAATTCGCAGCATCGCGAAAAACGCGCCGCGGGCGCGCTTCGGCACGCGCCGTATTTTCGCACCGGAATCCTGGTTTGTCGCGGAGAATACATCCGGTTATCGGAGACCGTGGATCGAGAAGACCTTCGCGCGCACATCGTCGACGACCTTCTCCACGGCGCGCGAAACGTGGGGCTCCTCGGGGACGCCCGAGGCGTCGCGAAGCGTCCCTCCCTTCGGCTCGTGTCTCGCGATCTGGCGGCACTCCTGGAGCCATTCCTCCGGGAGCGCGTTCACAGGTCGCCGACGGACCAGAGAACCGAAGAGGAGCGTCCACACGCGCGGCACGGTCGTCACGTCGTATCCTCCGCCGCCGACGGCGATCCACCGATCGGCGCACCACCTCCGCGCGATCTCGTCGAACCGCCCACCCGCGTGCTCGTACGATTCCGTCGTCAGGTCGAGGTGGGTCAGCGGGTCCGTCGTGTGCGCGTCGGCCCCGGTCTGCGTGAACAGGACCTCGGGGTGGAAGGCCTCGGCAAGGGGCATCACCACGGAATCGAAGGCCTTGGTCCAGGACGCGTCTCCCGTATGCGGAGGGATCGGCACGTTGGCCGCGTACCCGCGGCCTTCCCCCTCGCCGATCTCGTCCACGGAGCCCGTGCCCGGGAACAGGAACCGGCCGTCCTCGTGCAGGGAGATCGTGAGGACGCGCGGGTCGCGATAGAAGATCGCTTGCACGCCGTCCCCGTGGTGCCCGTCGATGTCCACGTACAGGACGCGGCGGACGCCTCCCTCGAGCAGGTGGTGGATGCCGATCGCGATGTCGTTGAGGATGCAGAATCCGGACGCGCGGCCCGGCATCGCATGGTGGAATCCGCCGCCGAGGTTGTACGCGCGCGTGGCCTTGCCCTGCGACACGAGGTCGCATGCGAGGAGCGTGCCGCCCGCCTGGAGAAGCGCCGCCTCGTACATCCCCCGGAACGGCGGGTTGTCCCCGGGCACCAGGCCGAAGTCCGGCTCCGAGACCCCCGGCCATTCGCTGAGCCGTTTCACGACCTTGACGTACGCGGGCTCGTGCACCGCCAGGACGTCGTCGTCCGTCGCGGGCGCGGGTTCCCGTTCCTCAGCCGCTTGGAGAAGGCCGAGGGCCTCGATCAGGTCGCGTGCCAGCTTCACGCGCTCCTCGCGCAGCGCATGGTCCGAGCGGAAGTCGTACTTCAGGAAATCCGGATGGTAGACCAGGAGCGGTCTCTCGCGCGTCGGCGGTGGTGTGCGGACCGCCTGGACCATGATGTCCCCACAGATGCAGACGGGCCTTGAGCCTTTCCCGACGACTATCAGCGGGGGGCACTCAGAGGAGCCATCCGCCCGTCACGTTCAGCACGTCGCCGGTCACGAAGCCAGCCTCTTCCGAGCAGAGATAAACGACCGCGTGTGCGACGTCCGTCGCCGTATTCGCGCGGGGGATCGAGAATTCCTTCCGCGGCTTTTTCCAAGCGGCGTCCACCGTGAGGTCGTAGTCGTCGATGATCCCCGGCGCGACCGCGTTGGCGGTGATGTTGTGGGGACCCTCCTCACGCGCGAGGGCCTTCGTGAATGCGACGACGCCCGCTTTGGCGGCGTAGTACGCGGACATCTCGGCGGTCCCGTGCGCGCGATACGCGCCCGCACATGCGAGGTTCACGACGCGGCCCCACTTCCGTTTTCGTAGGTGAGGGATCGCCGCCTTCGTGCACAGGAACATGGAGTCCAGGTTCGACCCGAGGATGTGCCGCCAGTCCGCGTCGGACGTCTCCGTGATCGCCTTCACGAGGAAGTCGCCGACGTTGTTCACGAGGATGTCGAGGTGCCCGTACCGTTTGGCGGCGGTGTCGACGAGGCGCTTCGCCTCTCGCGACTTGGTCACGTCCGCGCGGACCGCGAACGCATCGGACTTCAGGCCGACCAGCTCGCGCACGAGACGGTTGGCGGCGGCCTCGCTCCCGAGGTAGTTGACGCACACGTCCGCGCCTGCGCGGGCGAGCTCGACGCAGATCGCGCGGCCGATCCCACGGGCACCGCCTGTGACGATGGCGGCTCTCCCCCTCAGGGCCATCGACGGCCCGAGCGCAAATCGGTGCTAAGAACCTACGCGCCAATAATATCAAGAGCACCTTGCCACATCAGGTCCGAGGGGAATTCCTGGGATCTTGGCCGGAGGTCGGAGCGCACGTGGCGCCGCCGACTCCGGAGCAGATGGCGGGTTACGCTGCGGTGCATACGAGACGACGCAATCGTGCCGGGGGGAACTGGCTCCTCGGTGCGGCGACCGTCCACTTCATCACGATTCCCGTCGCTCTCTTCCTCCTCAAGGTGTTCGTCGAGCTCAGCGTGGGCCGCACCGTCACGTGGAGCGAACTGTTCGACGCGTTCTCTGTGACGGGCGGGATGCCCCTGATCCTCGCGGGAATTCTTGCGCAGATAGCATTCGCGGTCGTCGCGATCGTTGGCGCATTGCTTCTGTCCCGCCAGTTCGCTGCGGCCGCCATACCGATGGCGGTCATGGGCATCGTCGCGGTCGTCTTCTCATTCGCCGTCTACGGCGGTTTCGTCGGCGCAATTGGGGGCTTCCTCTCCATAGCAGGAGGGGCTGCATCCTGGCCAAGGCCAGCCGCCTACCCGTTTCCGCCGCCGCTCACGTGGGCTCCGCCGGGTCCCCCGAGGCCCTGAGCCCGGTCACTTCTTCTGCACGCCGAGAAGGACTCCCTGACCCCGGAACCATGTTGCGATTTGATCCGACAGCTCCTTGAACTGTTTCTCGACCTTGCTCGCCCCCCACATTCCTCCTGCCCATCCTGAGTTCGCCTTGTGAAGGCGCAGGGTGGACGCGTTCTCGGCGGGGTAAATCTCGAAGTCGATGCCATAGTACTGGGCGAGCGCGCCCAAGAGGATGTTCGCCCCTTTGCTGCCCTTTTCGGCCTTCCCCTTCGTCGCGTTCTCCCACTGGACCTCGAACCCGTTCGCCACGAACGCGTGCTGCACGAGGTTCTGGACACTCTCTGTGCTCATCTTCACCGCAATGTCTGCGTACTTTGTTCCCAACGGTACCCCTCCCGGCTGCCCCCTTCCTTATCGAAGCGGCGGATAATGAAACTTACGTTCCGAAGCCTACGGTGTATGATGTTCCTTCGGGACAGGGTACCGCCCAGGCGTGGAGACAGGCACCTCCCCGTGGAAGAAGCGTCACATGGATTGGAGGCACTTCATGCAGACCGTCGCTCTGTCCAGGTTCAGATGTCCGCAGCCTCGGCAACGGACGCGGATCGCCAATTCCGGTATCCCCTGGTCGTGGGTGTGGCCCGAGGAGGCGGCCCCGCTCACGGCCCCGACGAGGAGGAAGATCCACCACAGGCGGACGAACCAGCCGCCGACCCCTGCGAGGACGCCGCCGACCACGAAGAGGACCATCGCGCCGAAGAAGCCGCCGAAGAAGGAGCTAATGCTGAACTCGCCACCGATCGCGGCGCCGATCGTGCCGGTGAAGAACTGGAACATCCCGTAGAGGATGAGGACGATGCCGATGATCGTGAGCACCGCCCCAACGAGGACGACGGTCATCGCCTCCCAGCCGAAGGGGAGCGCGGCCGGGCTCCTGCGGACCGGACTCGGATTCATGAAACGGGACATCATGTCGTGTCACGACGCAAAGGCAGCTGTCCGGTCGTCCGGCTCGCCGATAATAAAGCCTTCAGCGCGATTCCCGAGACCGATATCCACCCTTGTTCGTGCCATCAGACCGGGCTAGTCCTCCGCGGGGAACTCCCGATCCATCGCACCCGTCACGGCGCGATCGTGCGACAGCAGGCGCAACCCCCACACGATCGAAACGGCTCCCGCACTGACGAAGAACGCCATGAACGGCAGCGCACGACCCTCCGCTCCGGGAGCCCAGTCCGCGAAGAGTCCGGCGTACACGCCGAACCCCGCCAAGAACAGCCCGACGATGATTCCATCCCGCCATCCGAACACTCTCGAAAACGAGTAGAGGCGTCTGTCGATGTAGTAGTCCCGATCGACGCCGGTCCCCATGCACACGAGGCACTTCCCTTCGTCGCACTCGGGGCACGCCGAGTCGTCGCCGAGCTTGCCAGAACCTTTGCACGTCTGACATCGGCCAGTGGCCGCGCAGTCCTCGCACGGATGTCGGCGCACCTCGACGTCGACGGGCGCGGAATCCCCTCCGGTGCGGGATGAGACGGAGCACGATAAGGCCGACGGCCGTCGTAGAGATCGAGACCGACACTTAGAAATAGAGGCGTATCCTAGAGTCCGCATACCATGACCCGCGTCGCCACGACACTGAAGAAACCGAATCGGCCCGTGGCGGGCTTCCCAGCGTATTGAGAGCGGATGCTCTCCGTGTTCTGCGGTCCCGGGAAACGGGGCATGGTGTAAGGGCA